>JAMFSU010000063.1 GCA_026225475.1 Duganella sp. | reverse complement strand
CGCGCTTGAACATGAAGGCCCATTCGTCACCAGTATTGGTACTGTAGAGCCAATAGCCGTCGGCATTGAGCAGCATGGCACGACTGGTACCGCGTTCGACCTGATTGGCAAAGCGCTCCAGCAGCGGCGCCATCAACAGATTGATGATCAATATGCCGCGCGGCTTGCCGTTTGCATCGGCCAACTGCACTGCGATACGCACGGTCGGTTTTTGCGGCGTTTCGATGTGGCCATTTTCAATATTCAGATCCATTGGCGACACCAGCATTTCACCTGGCTGCAAGGCCATTGTGTCAGTGAAATAGGGGCGCGTACCCTTGTTCTGCAACTCGCGTTCGATGACAGTCTCGGGTCCGGTCACACCCATGTTGACGCGTACTTTTTCCATGCCGGTTTCATCGATCCAGCGTACCTGGTCGTAAAAGGGATTGCGCAACATCAAGGTGCTGAAGTCTTCCGCCATCAATGCCTGGTTCAAGGTCGATGGATTATTGATGGTGCGGGTCACGGCCGCTTCGTGCATCAAAATATTGAGATGGCGCAACGGCGCTTCCATATCATTGAGCAGGGAAGCCGCACCCAGTGACACACGCTCGCGCTGCTCCAGTTGCAGCCGGTTGAATTCCGCATCGACGCGACTGAAGTACAGAAAAATACCCGCCACCAGCACCATCACTGCCAACGGCAGGAATTGCGCCATAAAATAATGCGGACTCCCCTTAGCCCTACGCATGTGTTTTCCTATGGCGCATTTAGAACTCATTTCATCAATAGGCGTGAGTGCGAACCAGACGGCTGGGCCGATATTTTTATAGTTGTTGCTTGATTATGCCCATGAACATTGGAGGTGGCAATTTAGCCTTCCGGAATTAACAATCAAGCAACGCATTTGACTATCGATCACGTTACGGTGGCGTGCCTGCAACCCGGCGAGCTTGCTGCCAGGAAAAAATGAGGCAATTTGGCCGGCGACCCGACGCTTTTTTGCCAATCAGCGACAATCACGGCTGCGGCCATTGTGCGCATTGCGCCATTAACGGACGAATGTCATCCAATTAATGAACTGTGCGATTGATTTTGGACCTGATACAGTGGCCGGTCGCGCTGTTTGTCGCGATTGAGCAATCACGATGTCGCAAAACCGCTTTTAACTACGACGCCAGGCGGATCTTCCGCAGCGTCGCCATTACGGAGAAACACATGAAAAAACCACTGTTGATCGCCCTGGGCCTGCTGGCTGCCGCTACTTCATTCTCGGCCATGGCTGCCCCTGCCACGTATCAGCTCGATCCTACCCATCTGTACCCAAGCTTTGAGACTGATCACTTCGGTGGTGTCTCGACCTGGCGCGGCAAGTTCAACAAGAGCAGCGGCAAGGTCGTGCTTGATCGCGCAGCCAAGACCGGCACCGTTGAAGCCACTATCGACATGACGTCGGTGGCCATCGGTAATACCGTGCTGGATACTGAATTGAAGACGTCCAAGTTCTTCGACACCGAAAAATTCCCGACTGCGGTCTACAAGGGTACGTTCTCGGCCTTCAACGGTGATGTGCCGACTGAAGTGCAAGGCACGCTGACCCTGCATGGCATCACCAAGCCAGTGACACTGAAGCTGGAAACCTTCAAGTGCTTCACCAACCCGATGATCAAGCGCGAAGTGTGCGGCACCGAAGCCAGCGGTACCTTCAATCGTGACGATTTCGGCATCGACTTCGGCAAGGCCTATGGTTTCCTGATGGCAACCAAGCTGCATATCCAGGCTGAAGGCGTCAAGCAAGACTAAGTTGTCGGGTAAGTAAAGCACTGGGCGGCTCACCGTCGATCAGCGCAGTCACTCCCAAATGCAGCGGGGGGTTGTCATAAAGACAACGCCCCCGCTGCGTTTACCGCGACACAATGGTGCCGCTTACTCGTTCCAACCACCACCCAGGACCTTGTACAGGGTGATGCGGTTGCTCTGCTCGGTCAGGCGCAGGGAAATCAGCGTCTGCTGCGAACTGTACATCGAGCGTTGCGTCACCAGCGAGGTCAGATAGCTATCGATGCCATTGCGATACCGCGCATCCGACAAGCGATAGCTTTTCTCATACGCCGCCGTCGCCTTCTGCTGGGCATCCAAACGTTGCTCCAGCGTGCCGCGTACGGCCAGTGCATCGGCGACTTCCTGGAACGCAGTTTGAATGGCCTTCTCGTAGGTTGCCACGTCGATGTCACGCGTGATCTTGGCCGCATCCAGCGTGGCGCGGTTACTGCCGGCATTGAAGATCGGCAGATTGATCGATGGTGCAAAAGTCCAGGCGCCGGTGCCGGCCTTGAACAAGCCACCCAGTGTGCTGCTGGCAGTACCACCGGTCGCGGTCAGCGTGATACTCGGGAAAAATGCCGCACGTGCCGCACCGATGTCGGCATTGGCGCCGATCAGGGTATGTTCGGCGGCCAGCACGTCGGGACGGCGCAACAGTGTTTCCGATGGCAACCCGGCGGGCGGATCAAGCAGCACCGCGGCGGTCTTCGGCAAACTGTCCGGCAGCAAGGCCGTATCCACCGGTGCGCCCACCAGTAAGGTCAAGGCATTGATGTCTTGCGCCACCTGGCTGGTGTACAGGCCAACGTCGGCGCGCGCCGATTCGACACTGGCCTCCAGGGTCGCCAGATCGACGCCGGAGGTAGTGCCGATTTCATGCGTACGCAAGCCCAGTTCGTAGGTATGCGTCTGGCTGGCCAAGGTATCCTGCGCCAACTTCAACAATTCACGATCCGAGGCCACCGTCAGCCAGGCCGTGGCAACTTGCGCCACCAGACTGATCTGGGTGGTGCGGCGCGTCTCGACCTGGTACTTGTAGGTTTCAAGCGCCGTATCGCTGAGATTTTTCAGACGACCGAAGAAATCCAGTTCATACGAAGACACCCCCAGCGATACGCTGTCGGTATGCGAGGTCACGGCACTACCGGTCGTTGAGGTGCTGGCTGGCGTGCGCGACGCGGTGCTGGTACCGGTGGCACTGATGGCCGGATAACGGGCCGCATCGGTGATGCGATACTCGGCACGTGCATGCTCGATGTTGAGCGCGGCAACACGCAGGTCGCGGTTGTTCGTCAAGGATTGCGCGATGACGCTGCGCAAGCGTTCATCAAGAAAAAAGTTGCGCCAGTTGATGCTGTCGGCGGCAACCGCGTTCTGGCTGCCCTTGCTACTGTCCTGGGCAGCCGTGGATTGATTCCAATTGCTGGCCACGGGCGCGGCCGGTTGCTGATAAGTCGGCGCCAGGTTAACGCAACCGCTGAGCAACAGCGCCAGGGTGAGCGCCAACAACGGTGCCGGCGCGGCTTTGAGTTTCAGGTTGGAGCGCATCAGACGCCTTCCTTTCCATGCGCAGGCGTGCCATTGGTGGCGACGCGCTGGCGTTTTTGATTGCGTTTTTCCATCAGCAAACCAATCAGGTAATAAAACAGTGGCACGAAGAAGATGCCCAGCAAGGTGGCCGACGCCATCCCGCCCAGCACTCCGGTACCGATGGCACGGCGGCTGGCGGAACCGGCACCACTGGCAACCGCCAGCGGCAGCACACCGAACATGAAGGCCAGCGACGTCATCAGAATCGGTCGCAGACGCAGTTGCACCGCTTCCAGCGTGGCGTCGCGCAGCGACTTGCCGGATTCATGCAATTGCTTGGCGAATTCCACGATCAGAATCGCGTTCTTGGCCGACAAGCCCACCGTGGTCAACAAGCCGACCTGGAAGTAGACGTCGTTGGTCAAGCCCACCAGACCGGTCAAGGCCACGGTACCGATAATGCCCAGTGGCACCGCCATGATCACCGCGAACGGCACCGACCAGCTTTCATACAACGCTGCCAGGCACAGGAACACGAACAGGATCGAAATGGCATACAGGGCGGGTGCCTGATTGCCGGACAAGCGCTCCTGATAGGAAGCACCAGTCCATTCGAAGCCAACACCGGCCGGCAGTTGCGCGACGATTTTTTGCACTTCTGCCATGGCCGTGCCGGAGCTCACGCCAGCAGCCGGTTCACCGACGATTTCGAACGAAGAGACACCGTTGTAACGCTCCAGCAAGGACGGACCGAAGGTCCACTGGCTGGTGGTGAACGCCGAGAATGGCACCATCTCGCTGGCGCTGTTGCGCACAAACCATTTGTTGATGTCTTCGGTTTGCATGCGGTACTGTGCATCGCCCTGGATGTATACCTTCTTGACCCGGCCATTGTTGAGGAAGTCGTTGACATAGGTGCCCCCCATGGCGGCATTCATGGTGCTGTTGATATCGCTGCTGGCCAGGCTCAGCGCCGTGGCCTTGCGGTCGTCGATGGTGACTTGCAACTGTGGCGTGTCGTCAAGACCGGTGGTGCGCACATTGGCCAGCACCGGATTGGCGCGGGCCAGCTTGAGAAACTGGTCGCGCGCCTTGAGCAAGGCATCATGCCCGACGCCGCCGACATCCTTGAGTTCCAGATCGAAGCCCGAACTCTGACCGAGACCGCGTACCGCTGGTGGATTCATCAGGAAGATGCGGGCGCCACGGATCTTGCTGAGATCGGCATTGGCGCGACGCACCAGATCGGTGGCCGACGTGACGGTGCCGCTGCGCTCATCCCATGCCTTGAGGCGGATAAATGCACGCGCGCCATTCTGGCTGTTGCCGCCGATACCGGCACCGACAATCGACAGCACCGAGTCAACCACTTCCGGCTTGCTGATGAAGTAATCCTGCACGGTCTTCATGATTGCGGCAGTCTGCTCTGCGGTGGCACCGGTTGGCAATTGAATCTGCGCCATCAGCACGCCCTGATCTTCTTCCGGCAGGAACGACGTCGGCAGACGCATGAACGCCACCCCCATCACCACTACCAGCACGCCATAGATCAGCAGGCCACGCTTGCCGCGCGTCAGGATGCCACCAACGCCTTTGCGATAGCGGCCAGCATTGCGATCAAAGGTACGATTGAACCAGGTGAAGAAACGGCCCTTCGGGGCATGCTCTTCATCGTGCGGCTTGAGCAAAGTGGCGCACAAGGCCGGTGTCAGGGTCAACGCCACCAGCACCGACAAGGTCATGGCCGAGACGATGGTGATCGAGAACTGACGATAAATCACCCCGGTCGAACCACCGAAAAAAGCCATCGGAATGAATACGCCCGACAGCACCAGTGCAATCCCGACCAATGCGCCGGTGATTTCCTGCATCGACTTGCGGGTGGCTTCCTTGGCGCTGAGCTTTTCCTCGCTCATCAGCCGCTCGACGTTTTCCACCACCACAATCGCATCATCGACCAAGAGCCCGATCGCCAGCACCATGCCGAACATGGTCAAGGTATTGATCGAGTAACCGAAGATGGACAGCACGCCGAAGGTACCCAGCAACACCACCGGCACGGTAATGGCCGGGATGAAGGTGGCACGCACGTTTTGCAGAAACAGGTACATGATCAGCACCACCAGCACCACCGCTTCGATCAGTGTCTTGACTACTTCTTCGATCGACACGCGCACGAACGGCGTGGTGTCATAGGCGATACTGGTTTTGAGCTTCATCGACGCCGGGAAATACGGCTCCAGTTCGGCCATCTTGGCTTGCACCAGCTTCGAGGTCGCCAGCGCATTGGCGCCCGATTGCAACTGGATCGCCAGCGCCGAGGACGGCTTGCCGTTCTGTTGCGACGCGACCTGATAGCTTTCGCCGCCCAGTTCCACACGCGCCACATCGGACAACTTGACCACCGCACCATTGCTGGACGACTTGACGATGATGTTGCGGAATTGCTCAACCGTAGTCAGCTTGCTGCGCGCCGTAATGGTGGCATTGATCTGCTGACCGGGCACCGCAGGCAGGGCACCCAACTGGCCGGCCGAGACTTCGGTATTTTGCGCTTCCAGTGCGCTGGTGATGTCGGAGGGCATCAAGGCATATTTTTGCAGCTTGGCCGGATCGAGCCAGATACGCATCGCGTAATTGGTACCGAAGGCGGTGACATCGCCGACACCTGGCACACGGCTGATCTGGTCGGTCAAGGTGCTGCTGATGAAGTCGCCGATGTCGGTGGCGGTCACCGTAGGGTCACCCGAGGTCAGCGCCATCACCATCAGAATATCGGTGGAGGCCTTGGTCACAGTCACGCCATTGCTTTGCACTTCGGTCGGCAGACGCGAGGTGACCTGTTGCAGCTTGTTTTGCACCTGCATCTGCGCGACATCATCGTCGGTGCCGGCCTTGAAGGTCAGCGTGACGGTGGCGCTACCGGCCGAGCTGCTACTGGCCGACATGTATTCGAGGTTATCCAGGCCCTTCATTTGTTGCTCGATGATCTGAGTCACCGAGTCTTCCAGGGTCTTGGCCGAAGCGCCGGTATAGGTCGCGGAAATATTGACCTTGGGCGGTGCGATATCGGGATACTGCTCAAGCGACAGGCCGCGAATGGCCAGTATGCCGCCCAGCATGATCACGATGGCGATGACCCATGCAAAGATGGGCCGGTCTATGAAGAAACGTGCCATGTGCCCCCCTTACTTCGCCGCTGGCGTGGAGGCCAGCGCAGTTTTGTTGAGCGTGGCGGTCATGTCGACGCCATTCGGGGTATCGCCGGCATTGACCTTTTGCAGACCGTCGACGATGACCTTGTCACCGGCCTTCAGACCGGCAGTGACCCACCAGTTATTGCCGACGGCGCGTGCTACGGTCAGGGTGCGTTGTTCGACCTTGCCGGCATCGTTGATCACCAGCGCATTGGCGCCACCGGCGGCATCACGGCTGACGGCCTTTTGTGGCACCAGGATGGCATTGTCATCAACGCCCTCTTCCAGCACCGCGCGCACATAAGCGCCCGGCAACAGGATGCCGTCCGGATTCGGCACCACCGCCCGCAGCGTGATCATGCCGGTGCCAGTATCGACGCTCAGGCCGGAGAATTCCAGCTTGCCGGTTTGCGCATAGGTAGAACCGTCTTCCAGCAAAATCTGGACGGTGGCGGCATTGTCGCCACTCTTCTTGATCTTGCCGCTGGCCAGTTCCTTGCGCAGGCGCAGCAGATCGACACTGGACTGCGTGACGTCAACATAGATCGGGTCGATTTTTTGCACTGTGGTCAGCGCCGTCGTCTGCGCTGCCACCACCAGCGCGCCAGGCGTCACTGTCGATTGTTCGATGCGGCCGGAAATCGGCGACATGATGTGGGTGAAATCGAGATTGATCTTGGCGGTCTGCAACGCTGCGCGGGCCACTTCAACATCGGCCTGATCCTGACGCAAGGTGCTTTGCATGTCGTCGTTGTCTTGCTTGGCAACGGCATCGATCTTGGCCAATTCGGTATACCGTTGCGCCTTGAGCGTGGCCGAGGCCAGCGTCGCTTGGGTCTTCAGCAGCGCTGCCTTGGCGCTATCATAGGCAGCCTGGTAGGTGGCGGGATCGATCTGATACAAGGCCTGGCCTTCCTTGACCATCGCGCCTTCTTTAAACAGACGCTTCTGGATGATGCCGCCGATCTGTGGGCGAATATCGGCGGTCAGGAACGCTGTAGTGCGACCAGGCAATTCCGTCGACAAGGATTGATGTTGCGGTTGTACGACGAGGTAACCGACTTCGGCGGTAGCGCCTTGCGGTGCCGTATTTTGCTTGGAACATGCTGCCAGCGCCAATGCCAGCAACAGACCGCAGGCAGCCGGTTTGAGCAGGGAACGGGAAGCAGCGCGCATCTTGATATGTGAATTCATGGTGACTTTCGGCCCCGTCTCCGCCGTTGATGCAGGCGAATTGCGGGCGCAATGAGCTATCGGAACCCCGATCATAAATAACAAATGTGGTGGAAATTTGAGGAATGCGAAGATGGCAAAATATCGCCACTGATGGCCGCGAACTTGCTAACCTAGCGCTCATATTGCCTGTCACGACCGGTTGTCAGGATAGAAAGAATAACGTGCGCCCATCGACCCCTGCCCCGCTTGCCAGTCTCTATCACCGCCTGTTCGTGCGCGCCAGCATCCGCCTCAAACTGTTCTATGCCATGCTGGGACTGGTGGTGCTGCTGATCTGCGCCATGGGTGCTGCCACCCATTACATCTTCAACCGCGACTTTCTCGGCTATCTCAATGAACAGGCGCAGCAGCGCATGGAAGATCTGGTGCCGCGGCTAGAGCAAGCCTATCGCGCCAACGGCAATTGGGACTTCATCCGCGGCGATCCGCGCGAATGGTTCAAGATGATGCGACCGGTACTGGCCGAACATGGCGGCATCGATAGTGTCTCGCCAACCCAGATGCTGCCAACCTCCGATCTGACCGGCGCCACGTTACGGTTTTCCCTGCTTGATGCGAAACGCAATCTGATCATCGGCTTTCCCTACATCGGCCCGGCCGCGCGCCTGCGCCCCATCATGCTCGACAATGACATCGTCGGCTGGATCGCCCAAACCCCGTTCGAAAACGTCATCGGTTCGCTCGACGTGCGCTTTCTGCGCAGCCAGTTGCTGGCACAGTTGGTGATCGGCCTGATCGCATTGCTGGTGGTCAGCATCATCGTCATCCGTATCGTCAACGTATTGCTCAAACCCTTGGTGCGGGTCGCTTACGCCACCCATAAACTGGCCGGCGGCGACTACGCAATCCGCGTACCGGGCGGCAGTGAAGACGAAGTCGGCCGATTGGCGCGCGACTTCAATCAACTGGCCTCGACGCTGGAACGCAATGAAAAGCTGCGGCGCGACTTCATGGCCGATGTCTCGCACGAATTGCGCACACCGCTGGGCATTCTCAACGGCCAGCTGGAAGCGCTGGAAGACGGCGTGATGCAAGCCGATGCGGCCACCATTGGTTCGCTCAAGGGCGAAGTCGGGCATCTCAACAAACTGGTCAATGACTTGTATGATTTGTCCTTGGCGGACGCTGGCGCACTGACCTACCGCAAATCCGAGATCGACTTGCGTGCCTTGCTGCAAACCACGCTGCATATCTATGATGAACGTTTCCGCAAACGCGGCCTGCAACTCGACGGCATAGACCTGCCCGAGCACATGCCGGTGCTGGCCGACCCTGGCCGGCTACAACAATTGTTCAACAATTTGTGCGAAAACAGTCTGCGCTATACCGATGCAGTCAATGCCAATGGCACCGGCAAGCTGGTGGTGAGTTGCCAGCATGATCCGCAAGAGCAATACTGGATCGTGCAACTCGATGACACTGCGCCCGGCGTCGATGGCGCGGCGTTGGCACGCTTGTTTGAACGCTTCTTCCGGGTCGAGGCGTCACGCAATCGCGCCAGCGGCGGTGCCGGTTTGGGCCTGGCGATCTGCCGCCGCATCGTCGATGCGCATCAAGGCCGGATTCATGCCGAGGCATCGCCATTGGGTGGCCTGCGTGTGGTGATCAGCCTGCCCACAGCCGATATGAGCAACAACCGCGTAAACACCAAAGGAGCGCTCGTTTGAACGCCGACACGTTTGAATACAAGGCCCCGACGGTAGCCGACATCTTGATTGTAGAAGATGAGCCGAAGATGGCCGAGCTGCTGCAAAAGTATCTGGCCGCGGCCGGTTACACCTCACGCCATGTCGCGCACGGCGACCATGCGTTAGCCGCCGTGCAGGCGCAGATGCCGGATCTGGTGCTGCTCGACGTCATGTTACCGGGTGCCGATGGCTGGCAGATCTGCCAGGCCTTGCGCCGTTTCACCGATGTACCGGTGCTGATGCTGACGGCGCGCGCCGAAGAAGAAGATCGCCTGCGCGGTCTGGAACTGGGTGCCGATGATTACATCAGCAAGACGCCATTCAGCCCGCGCGAAATCGTCGCGCGTGTCAAAGCCATGCTGCGGCGGCGCGGGCGCGAGCGCGACATCGCTACGGCGCAGACCGAAAACACGCCGCCCTCGCGTGTGCACATTGACGATAGCCGTTATCAAGTCAGTATCGACGGCAATCCTTTGCTGCTGACGCCACTGGAATTCCGCCTGCTCAAGACGTTTGCGGCAGCACCAGGCCAGGTGTTTTCGCGCGAACAGTTGCTCAATCATTTGCATGACGAATACCGCTCCGTCACCGACCGTGCGGTCGACACGCATATCAAGAACCTGCGCCGCAAGCTTGATCCTTTTTTCCCCGGGCGCAATGCGATTCAGGCGATTTATGGGGTGGGTTATGTGTATGACGAGACACCGCCGACTTGATAGCGCAAGCAATCACGCCGCTGTCATTGTGTAGCAGGACGCTTGGATTTATTTGCGCCATTCCTGCAAAGCAATAGCAACATTGGCAAGGCGAATTTGCATCAAGCGATGATCGACACTGACACCAACGGCCACATTAGGCGTTAGCGCATACCAACTGTGCGCCGGCCCCCAACTGAGGCATAGTCTGGCATGGGCGGGATCGTAAATCACTTCAGGTTCGGCTTCACTACCACTGCGACCGTTATCGTCGAAATCGGCCCTCAGAATCACAGTCGCAGGCTTGCCTGTCGCTGATTCCAAGCAGGCGATGGGGCGCGTCCGGTCCAGCGGAAAGAAGGGTCGGTAGCGCTATAGTTCAACGTCATATTGGTATCCACAAAAAATCGAAACGGTAAGTTAGTCGAAGGTTGCCAAAGTAGCAACGCGCAACTCCAGTGTCAGCTCGCAATGTGACTGTGGCTTGTTCCCGCAACGCCGCATTTTGCTGCATCACCTGATCCATCTACGCCAATCTCAATCGCCCTCTCTTTACCCAGGGTCGCCGAAGATCGGCTCCGCAACCTTTCCTTATTGGCAAGTCATTGATGGGATATTGAGAATTGCTCTCAATGTTACAGATTTTGATGCAAAAAAATTCCCTTTATCAATGCGAGCACGCTTCAGAACAAGCAAGTTGCTGCCGTTAAACATGCAATGCGACATGCTGTATTTGCAACATTGACCATCCTGACTCCCATTCGGTTTGCTTTATCAAGGCATGCCCGATGATGTCGGAAAAACTGTCGATTACTGTATTCGACGTAAATGACAACGCTGGTTTTCCTCATCTAAGGCCACCCATATGATTTCTACCAAACTCACCATCAAGTCGCGACTCACGCTTGCCATGGTTGTTCTTTCCGTTTTATTGCTGGCCATTGGCGTTACCGGCCTGATCGGCATGTCCTCTGTCGTCAAGATCAACAAAGAGTTATATCAAGTCCGCATGCCGAAGACCGTGGCCGCCGACAATACCTTGCTGTGGATCGGCCGCCAACGCACTTCGCTCGATCAAGCCGCATTGACGACTGACCCGGCTTGGGCCGACCGGATGTTCAAGACCGAAGCCGAAGTCGGCAAGCAGGCGCTGGATTGGTGGGCGAAATACACCGCCCTGCCGCAAACTGAAGAAGCCAAGAAGATGGTGCAGGAAGTCACGGATGGCATCACCAAGACCGAAAAGTCGCTGGATGACTTCCGCAATGCCATCAAGGGTGGCGACCGCCAACAGATTGCCGATACGGCAAAAGCTGTTGGTACTATTTACACCGCCATGCAAAAGAGCGGCAGCTTGCTCAATGAATATGAAACCAAGGCCGCACGCGACAACTATGAAGACTCTCTGAGCCAATACGAGGACTTCCGCATGATGTCGATCGCCGCCATCGTGATCGGCCTGCTGCTGGCGGGTTATAGCTGGTTCTCGCTGCGCCGTGCGATTTCGCGTCCGATCGAACAGGCGCTCAAGCACTTCGACGATATCGCCGAAGGCGACCTGACCCAACGCGTGGTGGTGCAATCGCGTGATGAAATGGGCCAGTTGCTGAGCGGCCTGGCAAAAATGCAGGAGAACCTGACCAAGACCGTCAGCACCGTGCGCACCGGCAGCGATGCCATCGCCATCGCCACCAAGGAAATCAGCGCAGGCAATCTGGATCTGTCCTCACGTACCGAGCAACAGGCTGCCTCGCTGGAAGAAACCGCTTCCAGCATGGAAGAACTGACCAGCACCGTCAAACACAATGCCGACAATGCACGGCAAGCCTCTACCCTGGCGGTCAACGCGTCGCAAATCGCCAGCGCCGGCAATGACGTGGTCAGCCGCGTGGTCAGCACCATGGATGAAATCAAGGACAGCTCGGCCAAGATCACCGAAATCGTCGGCATCATCGATGGCATCGCCTTCCAGACCAATATTCTGGCATTGAATGCCGCAGTCGAAGCAGCCCGCGCCGGTGAACAAGGCCGTGGCTTTGCCGTGGTCGCCAGCGAAGTGCGCGCTCTGGCGCAACGCTCGTCCAGCGCTGCCAAGGAAATCAAGGACTTGATCATGTTGTCGGTGGACCGCGTGAAAATCGGTTCCACACTGGCCACCCAGGCCGGTACCACGATGAGTGACATCATCGGTGCGGTGCAACGGGTGACCGATATCATGGGGGAAATCTCGTCGGCGTCGAGCGAACAAAGCTCGGGCATCGACCAGGTCTCGCGCGCGGTATCGCAAATGGATGAAGCGACCCAGCAAAATGCTGCACTGGTCGAGCAAGCCAGCGCCGCCGCCAAATCGCTTGAGCAACAGGCCTTGTCGCTCAAGGATGCGGTCTCGATCTTCCGCATCAATGGCGAAACCCGCAGCCAGACCAACTCCAACTATGCACCAGCGATGTCGGCCAAACCGGCGATGCGCTCAACCCCAGTC
Source organism: Duganella sp. (assembly GCA_026225475.1). GTDB lineage: Bacteria > Pseudomonadota > Gammaproteobacteria > Burkholderiales > Burkholderiaceae_D > Herbaspirillum. Next base: position 31,941 of record JAMFSU010000063.1, on the reverse strand, counting down.
ATCAAGAAAGCACCCGCCAAACCACTGGCAGCAGCCAAGCCTGCCAAGGCACCGGCACTGAGCAGTGGCGCAGCGCCACTGCCAAAACCGGCAGCGATCAGTGGCGACGATTGGGAAACCTTCTAAGAGCCTGTGCTTTGCATGCGAAATGGCCGTTGCCGGTGCAACGGCCATTTTTTTGTTCTTATTTACAGTTGCACCGATTTGAGATCGTCCAGAAAGGCCGCCAGTATCGGTTCGCCCGCATGGGCCCGGTTGGTGACTACGCTGATGGCCACTTCATACGACAGCGCGTTGCGGTTGATCGCCTTCATGGCACCGCGCGCGACGTATTCCCGCCCCATTTCGTCCGGCAAATACCCTAGATGCTGGCCTGACAAAATCAGGATCGACATAGCTTCCATGTTGCCGGTCATGGCCATGATATTGCGCCGATGGATAGGCACATGGCCGGGCGGCACCGGATAGTCGCGCCAGGCCCAGCTATAGCTGGCGGCCTCTTCCGGCTCGATGACCTGTTCTTTATAAAACAAGGGATGCGGCGGCGCGCAATAGGCCACCTGGCGCTCCAGCAACAATTGCGTATAGTGCAGCGCCGTCACACGCCGCCAGAAATATCCGATGGCAACCTGGATGCTGCCATTGAGCAGCATTTCTTCCAGCTCACTCGGCGTGCGCACGACGATGTCGAGCCGCACCGCTTCGTCACGCTGACGGAAGCGCCGGATCACTTCGGACAGCCGGGTGTTTTGATGGGTTGGCGTATGGCCGATCAAGCCGATGCTGAGTGTGCCGACCAGTTTCTTGTCGAGATTGCGCGCTTCCATGCCGAATTCCAATAGCGCCTCGATCATGCGCCGCGCCGAGACGGCAAACTTTTCGCCCTTGGCGGTGAGCCGGAAACCGGCCCGCCCACGTTCGCACAAACGATAGCCGAGGCGCGTCTCCAACACATTGAGCTGGGCACTGATGGTCGATTGGCCGACGTTGAGCTTGGATTGCGCGGCCGAAATACCGTGCGCATCCACCACCGCCAGAAACACGCGGATCAGGCGGATGTCGAGATCGAAGACATTGTTGAGCATGAATTTCCGTCAAGGCAGATACATTGATAAATATCGATGTAAACGCCGCAAGTTAAGCATATTTCAATCGATTTTGCCTCGATACAATCGGAAATATCAAGCGCTATTACAAGGACAAGCATCGATGGAACATGCACTTTATCAGCCCATGGGGGGCAATGTGATGCCCCGTTTTGGGGGTATTGCCACCATGATGCGACTGCCGTATGTCGAAGATCCAAGTGGTCTGGACGTCGGATTCGTCGGCGTGCCGCTGGATATCGGTACTTCCAACCGGCCCGGCACGCGCTTCGGGCCGCGCCAGATTCGCACCGAATCGGTGCTGCTGCGCCCCTACAACATGGCGACACGGGCCGCGCCGTTTGATTCGCTGAAGGTCGCCGACATTGGCGATGTGGCGTTAAACCCCTACAGCCTGCTGGATTCGGTGCGCATGATCGAAGAAGGCTACGACCGCATTTACGCCACCGGCTGCAAAACCATCAGCATGGGCGGCGACCATACGATGACGCTGCCGATCCTGCGCTCGCTCTACAAGACCTATGGCAAGGTCGGCCTAATCCATGTCGACGCCCATGCCGACGTCAACGACACCATGAACGGTGAAAAGATCGCCCACGGCACGCCATTCCGGCGCGCCTTTGAAGAAGGTTTGCTCGATGCGCCGCGGGTGGTGCAGATCGGCTTGCGCGGTACCGGCTATCACGCCGACGATTTCGACTGGTGCCGGGCCCAGGGTTTCCGTGTGGTGCAAGCAGAAGAATGCTGGCACAAGTCGCTCGCGCCATTGATGGCCGAAGTGCGCGCACAAATGGGCGACGGCCCGGTCTATCTGACCTTCGACATTGACGGCCTCGACCCGGCTTTTGCGCCAGGTACCGGTACGCCGGAGATCGGCGGCCTGACGGTACAGCAAGGCCTGGAGATCATTCGCGGCGCCAAAGGCCTGAATATTGCTTCGGCAGATATTGTAGAAGTCTCACCGCCTTACGACCCGGCCGGCACCACCGCGCTGGTGGCGGCCAATCTGGCCTATGAAATGCTATGTGTGTTTCCCGGCGTGAAATACCGTAGTTAAGTTGCATTGTCTCTAAGGAAGTCAGATGAGTGAAACCCGATTGTGGGGCGCGCGTTTTCGCTGCGCTCCTGATGACGCGCTGATGAACCTGTCGCGCGGCGGCATGGCGCATTTTCGCCTGACGCATTTCGACATCGTGTCGTCGCAGGCGCATGCGCGCGAATTGCTGCGTGCGCAATTGCTGAGCCAGACCGAATGCGACGCCATCGTCGATAAGCTCAGCGAATTCGACAGCGCCATCGAACGCGGCGACATCACGCCCTCGCTGGCCGATGAAGATGTGCATACCTTCATGGAACGCATCCTGGTCGACGCGCTCGGCGACACCGGCGCCAAACTGCGCGCCGGCCGCTCGCGCAATGACCAGGCCGCCAATAATCTGAAACTGTATCTGCGCGCCGAAAGCCGTGCACTGGGCAGCCTGCTGCTGGAACTCCAAGATGCGTTGATGGCGCAGGCTGGCCAGCATCTGCACACCTTGGCACCCGGCTTTACCCATTTGCAGGCGGCGCAACCGATCGTGTTCGCGCATCAATTGCTGGCCCATGCGCAAACTTTCAGCCGCGATATGTCGCGCTTCATGGACTGGGATAAACGCAGTGCGCTGTCACCGCTGGGGGCGGCGGCCATGGCTGGTTCTGCGATCACGCTGCAACCGGAACTGTCGGCCGCCGAACTCGGTTACGACGGCCCTTGCGAAAACTCGATCGACGCCGTCGGCAGTCGCGACCATGTGGCTGAGTTTCTGTTTGTGACGGCCATGCTGGGCGTACATCTGTCGCGCCTGTCGGAAGAAGTCACGCTGTGGGTCTCACGTCAGTTCCAGTGGGTGGAACTCGATGACAGTTTTTCGACTGGCAGCTCCATCATGCCGCAAAAGAAAAATCCCGATATCGCCGAGCTGACACGCGGGCGCGCAGCGCGCCTGATCGGCACCTTGACGACCATGCTGGTCGCGCTCAAGGGCTTGCCGTTTTCCTACAACCGCGATCTGGCCGAAGACAAGTTCGCCGCTTTTGAAGCGGTCGATGTATTGCACAAGGTATTACCCGCCATGACCGGCATGATCCGCACCATGCGCGTCAAGCCAGTTAATATGCTGCCGGCTGCCACCCAGGGCTTTACGCTGGCCACCGAAGTGGCCGACTGGCTGGCGCGCCGCGGCGTGCCGTTTTCCAAGGCGCATGAAATCACCGGTGCCATGGTCAAACTGTGTGAAGACAAACCATGCGAACTGCATCAGTTGAGCGATGACGAGATGCAGATGATCAGCCCGCTACTGTTACCCAAAGTGCGCACAGTATTGACGCCGGAAGCTGCCGTGGGTGCCCGTAGTGGCTACAACGGCACAGCACCGGCGCAGGTGACGGCGCAATTGCAGCGGCTGCAACAGACCGTGGCCGCTCAGCGTAGCTGGTGCCAGCGCAAGACAGGTGCGGCATGACGACGCCAGTGTCGCCGTTCGCGGTCGCCCATCTGAAAGTGGTGCCGCGCCGCTTTTACGGCCGCTGGTTGTCCGCCGCGCTGATTCTGTTGATCATGGCCTTCATCATCAACGCCTTCGCGCATGGCCAGATCGAGTGGAAAGTAGTGGCGCAATTCATGACCGCCAAGGTCATCATGCAGGGCCTGCTCAACACGATCCTGATGAGCATCTATGCGATGACCATCGGCATCGTGCTGGGGGTGATCTTCGCGGTCATGGTGATGTCGCCCAATCCGATGCTGCGCGCGATTGCCGGTTTTTATATCTGGTTCTTCCGCGGCGTGCCACTGCTGTTGCAGATGCTGTTGTGGTTCAACCTGGCGCTGGTGTTTCCGATGATGGGCATACCGGGCGTGTTCGAAGCGCGCACCGTGGATCTGATCACGCCGTTCATCGCCAGCCTGCTTGGCCTGGGTATCGGCCAGGGTGCCTATACGGCGGAAGTGGTGCGCAGCGGCATTCTGTCGGTCGACAACGGCCAGACCGAAGCAGCAAAGGCGGTCGGCATGACACGCTTGACCGCGCTGCGCCGCATTATCCTGCCGCAAGCCATGCGCGTGATCATTCCACCGGTCGGCAATGAAGTCATCAGCATGGTCAAGCTGACTTCGGTAGCCAGCGTGATCCAGTTTTCGGAAATCCTGCATAACGCCCAGACGATTTATTTCGCCAATGCGCGTGTGATCGAATTGCTGATTGTGGCGACGGTCTGGTATCTGGCCGTGGTGACCGTGTTTTCGATTGGCCAGTACTTTTTGGAAAAGACCTTCGCCCGCAGTCAACGGCGTAACGTCAAAGCCCGTCCTGCTGCGGTGCCTGCCGGAGTGCAAGCGTGAGTGCGCCGATGGTAGTGGCACACGATGTGCACAAGTATTACGACAACTATCACGCGCTCAAAGGCATCAACCTGGAAGTGGCTGCCGGTGAAGTGCTGTGCATGGTGGGCCCATCCGGCTCCGGAAAAAGCACCTTCCTGCGCTGCATCAACCAGCTCGAACGCCTCCATAGCGGTGCCATCTGGGTCGATGGCGAACTGTGCGGCTATCGTCAAAAAGGCGATCGTTTGCGTGCACTGAGTGACAACGACATCGCCCGTCAACGGCTGTCCAGTGGCATGGTGTTCCAGCGCTTCAACCTGTTCGGCCACATGAGCGCCTTGCAAAACATCATGGAAGGCCCACTGGTGGTGCAAGGACGCAAACGCAGCGAGGTGCGCGCCGAAGCCGAAGCATTGCTGCAACGGGTCGGCCTGGCCGACAAGGCGGGTGCCTATCCGAGCGAACTGTCCGGTGGCCAGCAACAGCGCGTGGCGATTGCGCGGGCATTGGCGATGCGGCCCAAACTGATGCTGTTCGATGAGCCGACGTCCGCGCTGGACCCAGAACTGGTCGGCGAAGTGCTGATGGTGATGAAGGATCTGGCACTGTCAGGCATGACCATGATCGTGGTGACCCACGAACTGGGTTTTGCGCGCGAAGTGTCGAACCGGGTGGTCTTCATGGATCAGGGCGAGGTGCTGGAAAGCGGCACCCCTGCTGAAGTCTTGAATCATCCTCAGCATGCGCGCACCAAAGAATTTATAGCGGCAATTCTGTCCTAGCCGGATTTTTCAATAAGGGGAAACCAAGTGAAACTGAATCAAAACACGATCGCCAGTCGACATCTGCTCAGCAAAGCCGTGTTCGGCCTCAACCTGATATTGCTGGCCGTAGCCGCCGTGAGCGCGGTCGGCGTCCATGCCGCCGATTTGCCGGAGCGCATCAAGAAGGCTGGCAAGCTGGTCATCGCGACCCAGGCCAACTATCCGCCGATCGCCTACAAAAATCCGGAAACCGGCGAATTGCTGGGCCTCGATATTGAACTCGGTGCCGCCATCGCCAAGGAACTGGGCCTAAAGGTGGAATACCAGGAAACCTCGTTCGCCCAGGTGTTCAGCTCGCTGGCGACTGGCCGCGTCGACATTGCCATGGTCGCCATCAGCGACACACCCGAGCGGCAAAAGGTGGCCGACTTCATCGATTACATGAAGACCGGTCCGCAATTCTTCACGCTGCAAACCAATGCCGCCAAGATCAAGAGCATCGCCGATGTCTGCGGTACCAAGGTTGGCGCCAGCCGCAATACCAACTGGCCGACCCAGATTGCCGCCTGGAGCAATGACAATTGTGTGGCCAAGGGTAAGCCGGCAATCACCGTGCTCGGCACCGAAGGTTCGGTCGATGCGCGTACCCAGCTCAAGACCGGCCGCATCGATGTCGCCGTGCAGGGTAATGAAACCCTGCCCTACTTCCAGACCATGGAAGCCAATACTTATGTCTTGCTCGGCAAACCTTTGTTCGAACAGGAAACCGGCATTCCCGTCTCCAAGACGGAACCGGTATTGCGTGCGGCCGTGCTGGGCGCGCTGCAAACCCTGCAGCGCAACGGCACCTACGACAAACTGCTGGCCAAGTACAAGCTGCAATCGTCCTCCATGCCAGCGGCACTCAATCAAGGAAAATAAGCATGCACAACGCCGACGAGCAGATTCCTCACGCCGAATGGCAGACGCGTTGCGAGTTGGCGGCCTTGTACCGGCTGGCGGCGTATTTCCGCATGACCGATCTGATCGACACGCACATTTCAGCGCGCGTGCCGGACCAGCCCGATCAATTCCTGATCAACCGCTACGGGGTGCTGTTTCATGAAATGCGCGCCAGTGACCTGGTCAAGGTCGACTACGCCGGGCGCACCCTGCGCACCGGCAACGACGCCCCCAGCGGACAGCGCGTCAACGTCGCCGGCTTCACGATTCACTCGGCGGTGCATCATGCGCGCCCCGACCTGCATTTTGTGATTCATACCCACACCAGCGCCGGTATCGCCGTGGCCGCGCAAGAACATGGCTTGCTACCCATCAGTCAGCATGCGATGAAGTTCTACGGCAAGCTCGGCTATCACGACTATGAAGGTATTGCGCTGGACCTGGCCGAACGCGAACGGCTGGTCGCCAATCTCGGCAGCCACAAGGCCATGATCCTGCGCAATCATGGTTTGCTGGCCGCCGGTGGCAGCGCCGCCGAAGCCTTCCACGAGATCTATTTCCTCGAACGCGCCTGCCAGGCCCAGGTAGCCGCCGGCGCTGGCGGCCAGACGCTGCGCTTGCCGCCGGAAACGGTGCGACTGCGCACGGCGCAACAATTTGCCGGCGACAATGCCAGCGGCATCATGGATCTGGCCTGGCAATCGGCGCTGCGCCTGGTCGACAACCAGCAGCCCGATTATCGCCAGTAACTACGTTCTTACTGCCCGGTGCTCAATCATGCCCATCTGCAAAAGCTGGCGCATGGAAGGCCCAAGCCGTTTCCGGCGTGGGCGACGCGCAGGCGAGCGCCGCCCTGATGGCAGTAAAATCCCCTCTTTTTTCTTTAACCGCTTGTCCGCTACCGAGTTGCTGATCAACTACGGCCAGCACTACGCGCCGCTGGGCCCGGTCAAGGATGAAGCGAAGCCGACATAGACTGATCGATGCGTCAAAACCAGTGATTGGCCTGCTTCAGATCATTGCGCATTTCGCGGAAACAGTGATCGGTCCATTCGCTGCGACTGACCTCATTACGCCGCATCAGCACAATCTTGCGCTTGAGCGTGGGAAAGCGCAGCGGCGCTACATGCAAGCTATCGTCACGCAGATAGCTTGTGTACAGACTGGGCATGATGCCAATGGCGATGCCGGCGCGCACCACGCCATACAGGGATTCGCTGTGCACTACCTGGTAGCGCCGCGATGAAGCCAGCCCGTGTTGCAGCAGCGCCGCTGATGCAAACTCCCAAATACTGCCCTGGGTAAACAAGACGATTTCCTCGCCGGCCATCTGCCGCCAGTGGACTTCCTTGGCGCCGGCCAGCGCGTGCTGGTTCGAGACGATCAAGACCAGTTCATCCTCAAACAAGGTCACGGTATCGAGCGAGGCGGAGTCGGGTGGTTTGATGCCCACGCACAGGTCTAGCTTGCCGGTATGCAATGCCGCCAATAAGGCATCGTTGGGCATATCCTGTAGCAAAATTTCCACATGCTGATCGTGCACAGCGTTGTAACGGGCAATCACCGCTGCCGTCAAGGTCACTGCCGACGGGATTGCACCGATACGGATGCGATGGCGTCCGGTCCCGATGACATGCTCGATATCGGCAAAGGTATTGGTCGCTGTATTGAGCAAATGTTTGGCATATTCCAACACCACGGCACCTTGCGCGGTCAGCCCGATTTGATGGGTAGTACGGTCGAAAAGCTTGATCCCAAGCTGGTTTTCGAGCTGTTTGATGGTCGCGCTCAAGGCCGGTTGCGTCACCGCCAATAGATCAGCGGCCTTGCTGAAACTATTGGTGGCGGCCAGCGTGACCAGCGCTTGCAAATGGCGCAAGGTGACTTTTTGGTTGAGTTTGATCATGACAGGCTGCGTTATTCCCGGTCCGAGGTCGGCTGGTTATAACTTTAGCTTATGAATTTATAAAAATAAACAAATTATATTATCTCACTGCTTATTCTATTCTCCAGCCTTGTTAGTAGGTTTTTACATATATATAGGTGGCCGCAAGGCCGTAAAAGGGGTGGTGATGAAGCAATGGATGATTGGTACGATCGCGATACCTGCAATGCTGGCTGGTGTACAAGCACATGCACAAAGCACGGTGGAAATTTATGGTTTGATCTCCGGTGGCGTTGGCTACCTGACCAATCAAGGCGGCCCACATAATCTGGAAGCGCTGAGCGGCACTAATCAAAATCCACGTATCGGTTTCCGCGGTCAGGAAGACCTGGGCGGCGGCGACAAGGCCATCTTCAACCTGGAAAACGGTTTCAACATGATGACCGGTGCAGCAGCGCAAAACGGTCGTCTGTTTGGTCGTTTGTCTTACGTCGGGCTTAGCAGCAAAACCCTCGGTACGGTTACCCTGGGCCGTCAATATGAAGCGGTCAAAGACTACCTCGGCCCGGTCGTGATCGCCAGTAACGGCGTGCACATCGGCGACAACGACAACGGTTACAACGACTTGCGCGCACAAAACTCGGTCAAGTACATCAGCCCGGTGTTCAGCGATTTCACCGTCACCACGCTGTACGGTTTCGGCGAAGCCGCCGGCAATGCCAGCCTGAACCGCGTCATGAGTATTGGCTCCGGTTACAAGGGCGGCAATTTCCGCTGGTCGGCTGCCTTCACGCAAATGGACACCCCCAACAATGCGGCGGCATCTGACGGCGCCATCGGCAACGATTACGCCAGCTCGCTGCTGATCTTCAACAAGAGCGGCGTCAATGGCACTTCGGGCGTACAACGTCAACGCATCGCCGGTACTGGTGGTTTCTACACCGTCGGCGACACCGACTTCGGCGCGATGTACAGCAACGTCAAGTATCAGTATCTGGACAACAGCAAACTGACGCTGCAAAACTTCGACATCAACCTGGTCAATCACTACACGCCAGCATTGAACCTGGGCGCATCGTACTTCTACACCACCGGCAAGTACGACACCATCAACACTAATCCAAAGTGGCACCAGTTCAACCTGCAGGCGGACTACTTCCTGTCCAAGCGCACCGACGTCGCCATTACTTACAGCTACCAGATCGCCGCTGGCGATGCCAAGTATGCCAACATCTTCGGTTTCTCGGCATCGAGTGACAAGAAGCAAGGCATCCTGATGATCGGCATGCGTCACGTGTTTTAACTCTGTCGGTAAAAACCGGGCCTGTCGCGGCGAGCTGAACTGGCCGTCGCGACAGGCCTAAAATAGACATTTATTTGATGTCTATGCAAAGGAACACTATGTTGAAAAAAGCAAGTTTGGCGGACATACTTTCCCTGCTCGGTGCGGGTCTGCTGGCGGGATCCCTTTCGCTGGCAGCTTCCCCAGCCCACGCCGAGAAACGTACCTTGGTATTGTCCGCCTACCCGATCGCGCAACCGCTGTTCAATAAGTATGTGTATGCACCGTTCAAGGAAAAGTGCGGCTGCGAGATCGTGGTAGAAACCGGCAACAACGCCGACCGTATCGCCAAACTGGATGCCCGACGCAATAATCCGGTGGTCGATCTGGTGTTGCTGTCGGATTTCGGCATGCTGGAAGCCGCCCGCAAGGCACTGGTGCAACCGCTCGATTACAGCAAGCTGAAGAACTACAGCCAGATCTATCCGTTTGCGCGCAACCCGATCGGCGGCAACTATGCAGTCGGCTACACCATTTATTCCGTTGGCCTGGTCTATCGCACCGACAAGATCAAGTCGCTGACCTCGTGGAAAGACCTGTGGAGCAATGACATGAAGGGCCGCATTGCGCTGCCTGACGTCAGCACCACACAGGGTCCGCTGGCGTTGCAGATGGCTGACATCGCCTGGGGCGGCAAGAATGAAAACTTCGCCACCGGCATGCAAAAGATCCTGGCTATCAAGAACAATGTCGTGACCTTCTCCAAGAACAGCGCGCAATTGTCGTCATTGTTCGCCCAGGATGAAATCTGGGCCGCGCCGGTAGCGCGCTTCACCTGGTCGCAATTGATGAAGACCGGCATGCCGTTGAAATGGGTCATTCCCGCCGAAGGCCAGGCCGCCGGCATGAACGTGATGGGCATTGTCGCCAAATCGAAGAACGCCGACCTGGCGTATGCACTGATGGACTTCTGGTTGTCCAAGGACGTGCAGACCGCACTGGCGATGGAGCTGGTCGATTCGCCGGTCAATACGCTGGTGGTGCTGCCCAAGGATAAGGCCGAATTCAATACCTATGGTGGCGAACACATCGCATCGCTCAAGTTCGTCAAACCCGAAACCCTGCTCAAACATCGCGCCGAATGGCTGGCGCAATGGAACAAGGGCATCAGCAACTAAGCCCTATCGCAAGCCGTCTTGACCCGGAATCGCGCTCAGCTGCCATTCCGGGTTGATGCATCTGCGCTCGGCAAGTAAGTTATCAAAGTAACAAAACGGAGTCGCAACACATGGTTGCACAACATAAAACCCGGCTCGGCATCTTGTTGGTGACGCCAGCCCTGATCTTCACCGTCGTGTGCTTTTTACTGCCCGTGCTGGCATTGCTGCTCGATGCCTTTCGCGTCGGCTCGCTCGACAGCGGCACGCTGCATTGGGGCATCAGCCGCTTCATCGATTTCTTTGCCGAGCCGCTCAACCGTCAGGTGTTCCTGCGCACGCTGCGCATTGCTGCGCTGGTCACCTTGTGCGCGGCCTTGCTGTCGTACCCGGCAGCACAGGCGATTGTGCGGGTCTCGCCGTCCTGGCGCGGCCTGGTGCTGGGCATGATGATTTTGCCGCTGATGGTGTCGCCGATTGCCCGTACGTATGCCTGGATCGTGCTGTTCGGCCGCAACGGCGCCATCAATGCGGTACTGCTGCATCTGGGTCTGGCCGATGCGCCGCAACGCTTGCTGTTTTCTGAAATGGCGGTTTTCGTCGGCTTGCTGCAATTGCTGCTGCCCTTGATGCTGATGTCGCTGGTCAGCTCGATGGAAAACCTCTCGCGCGATATTGCACTGGCCGCCTCCACATTGGGTGCCAATGCCTGGCAAGTGTTTACCCGCGTGACCCTGCCGCTGACCCAGGAAGGTCTGATCGTCGGCGGCACGCTGGTGTTTACCGGCTGCGTCACGGCCTATGTCACGCCGGCGCTATTGGGCGGGCCCAAGGTCTTGATGCTGGAAACCCTGCTATACCAAAAGGTCAGCGTCGAAAGCGACTTCAGCAGCGCCAATGTCATCGCCGTGATCCTGGTGGCCATGACGCTGGCCGTCAATGCCGGTCTCAAACGTATCTCCGCGCCCCGGCGCTCCAGCCTTGCCGGGAGCGTGAAATGAAATCGCTGCTGCAACAACCCGGCCTGTTTTCGCGCACCATTTTGTGGCTGGTGTTCCTGTTCCTGCTGGGACCATTCGTGATCGTGTTCCTGGCCGGTTTCAGCGCCGGTGAAACATTGGCGTTTCCGCCGACCGCGTATTCACTGCGCTGGATCCTTGAAGTCGTCGCCGCGGAAGAATTCCAGCAAGCATTCCTGACCAGCCTGCAAATCGGCTTGCTGGCGACCGTCATCGCGCTGTTGCTGGGCGTGCCGGTGGCCTATGCCATGTCGCGCATGCCGCCGCCGGGCATGGGTGCGATCAAGCAGATCCTGACTTCGCCACTGATCATTCCGGCCATGCTGGTCGGTCTGGGACTGCTGCGTCATTTCGTACTGCTAGTCGATGCGCCGGTCTTCCTCGGTCTGCTGATCGGCCACATCGGCCTGCTGACTCCCTATGCCGTGCGGGTGGTCTACGCCAGCCTGATCAATCTGCGCGTCGATATCGAAGAAGCCGCCATCACGCTCGGCGCCTCACGCGCACAGACCTTCCGGCTGATCGTGCTGCCCAATATCCGCAGCGCCGTGATCGCCGCATTTTTCCTGGCGTTCGTCACCTCATTCAATCAGGTGCCGGTGTCTTTGTTCCTGACCGGTCCCGGCATCAGTACCTTGCCGATTGAAATGCTGGGCCATATGGAAAACAGCTTCGATCCATCGATTGCCGCACTGTCGACCTTGCTGGTCTTGTTCACCATGGCCTTCGTGCTGGTGACCGAGAAGGTGCTGGGCATTTCCAAATACATGTGAATGAGATTGCAATGAGTTATCTGAAACTGCAACAATTAGCCATCGGTTACGGCAACAGCAAAACGGCCGTGGACCAACTCGACCTCGACGTCGCACAAGGCGAACTGATTTCCCTGCTGGGCCCAAGCGGCTGCGGCAAGACCACCACCATGCGCGCCATTGCCGGCCTGATCGATCTGCGTGCCGGCAGCATTACACTGGACGGCCGTGACATCGGCCGCCTGCCGCCCAACAAGCGCAACATCGGCATGGTGTTCCAGTCGTATGCACTGTTTCCGCATCTGAATGTGTTCGACAACATTGCCTTCGGTCTGCGCCTGCGCAAGGTCGACAACAACAACCTGCGCAAGCGCGTGGAAAAAGTCATCGCGGCGGTTGGACTGAGCGGCTTCGAAGCGCGTCTGCCAGCGCAGATGTCGGGTGGCCAGCAACAGCGCGTGGCGCTGGCACGTGCCATCGTCATTGAACCCAAGTTGTTGTTGCTCGATGAACCGTTGTCCAATCTGGACGCCAAACTGCGCGTGCAAATGCGCGCTGAACTGCGCCGCATCCAGCGCGAACTCGGCATCACCATGCTGTACGTCACGCATGACCAGGAAGAAGCGCTGGCCTTGTCGGACCGCATCGTGGTCATGCACGGCGGCAAGATCGAGCAACTGGATACACCGGAACAATTGTTCAGTGCACCACGCACGCGCTTCGTTGCCAACTTCATGGGTTACGAAAACCTGTTCGACTATCAGGAGGGCCATCTGCTCGGCAACGGCCAGCGCCTGCCGTTTGTCGTCACGGCACCAGGCCAGTTTGCCTGCGCCGGCTGGCGTCCTGAGCAAGTCAAGGTCGGCGACGGTCAGTACTACGGCACCGTGCGCTCGCGCGGCTTCCTCGGCGACAGCGTGGAATACGTGCTGTGTACCCCGATTGGCGACATCAAAGGCGTGGCGCCGGCCAGTGCTGCCAGCTGGCGCGAAGGCGACAGCGTCAAGTTCAGCCTGCCAGCGGCCAGCGTCTTGCTGCTGCCAGCTTGAGCCAGTCATCCATCTTTACCAAGAACAATAAAGAGAATTTTATGCATAAAATCTGGCTCGATACCGACCCCGGCTTTGACGACTGGCTCGCCATGCTGATGCTGTCGGCCAACCTCGACGTGACCTGGCTGGGCGTGTCGGTGGTGGCAGGCAATGCGCCGCTGGCGACCACTTACGACAATGCCTTGCGCATCAAGAAGCACTATCACCTCGACGTGCCGGTGTACCCCGGTTGCGATGCACCGTTGGCCGGTGCGGTCGAAACCGCGCAATGCATTCTCGGCGACAGCGGCATGAATACTACCGGCGAAGCCTTGCCCAGCGTCGACATTGCCGCCGCCGAAGCGGCACAGGCCGCGCAGGAACAACGCAGCCCCTTGCCGCATGCGGTCGATGCCTTGATCGAAGCGGTGCGTGCCCATGCTGGCGAGATCACACTGATGTGCATCGCGCCGCTGACCAATATCGCCACCGCACTGCAACGCGCACCCGAGATTGCACCGCTGATCAAGGAAATCATTCTCATGGGCGGCTCGGCCGACCAGGGTAATCACACTGCGGCCGCTGAGTTCAACATCTTTGCCGATCCGGAAGCCGCCGACATCGTCTTTCGCGCCGGTATTGCCTTGCGCATGTTCGGCCTCAACCTGTGCCGTCAATTGCTGGTCACCGCCGCCGAAGTGCAGCAAGTGCGCGCACTTGGCACGCTGCGCGCCAAATGGCTGGCCGGTTATTTTGAAGCCTATCTGCGCATCCGCAGCGCGGACGGCTCAGTGCCGATGCCGATGTATGACCCGGCCGTGGCAATCTGGCTCAAGCGCCCGGAACTGTTCAGCTTCGCACCCGCGCACGTAGACATCGAATTGCAGGGCCGCCTCACGCGCGGCATGACGGTGTGCGAATTCCGCGTGCCGCGTCGTGCCGTCGCCAATGCCGAAGTAGCGATGACGGTCGATGGACCACGGGCGATGGAATGCATGATGCAGGAATTGCTGGGCACCCTGTCCTGAACCTGATCCGCATGCCGCCGCTGTACCAACAATCAACGACCAGCCTTATGCATCAACCTATGAAGCCGCAGCAAGACGCATCGTCAGATCGCATGACGCTCGAACAATTCGTGCACGCCATGCCGAAAATGGAATTGCATTGCCACCTATTCGGCTCGGTGCGCCGGCAAACCTTCATCGATCTGGCCGCAGCCTCGGGCAACCGCGTCTCGCGCGACGAAATCGACGCCTTCTATACCCGTGGCGAAAAACCGGTCGGCGTCTTGCGCGTGCTGCGTGCGCTCGATGCCCATCTGATCCAAGGCCCCAGTGACTTGCATCGAATTACCTACGAATATTTGCAGGACGTGCACAGCCATGGCGTGCGCTATAGCGAATTTTTCTGGAACCCGACCGGCACCGTGCGCGTCTCCGGCATCAGCTATGCCTCGGCGCAGGCCGCCATCGTTCTGGCGATTCGCGATGCCCAGCGCGACTTTGGTGTCATTGGCAGGTTGTTGCCCAGCATCGACCGCGAAGCCAGTCCTGAGGAAGCGGTGACGATGGTGCAATGGATGTGCCAGCACCGCCAGACAGAAGTGATCGGCATCGGCATCGATTACCGCGAAAATGACCGCCCGCCGGAATTATTTGAAGAAGCCTATGCACTGGCCCGCGCGGCTGGCTTCAAGACCACCGCGCATGCTGGTGAATTCGGCATGCCCTGGCACAACATCAACACGGCCATCGAACTGCTCAAGGTCGATCGCATTGATCATGGCTATACCGTGATCGACAACCCCGCGCTGTTGCAGCAATGCATTGCACGCGACATGATTTTCACGGTGGTGCCGACCAATTCCTACTACCTGCGCACACTGACACCACAACGCTGGGCGCTCGATCATCCGATTCGCGCGATGGTGCGTGCCGGCCTGCGCGTGCACCCCAATACCGATGACCCGACCTTGCATCTGGTCACCCCGACTGGTGCCTGGATGATGATGACGCAGTTCGGTTTCGACGTCGACGACATGCGCCAGTTCATGCTCAACGGTCTCGATGCCGCCTGGATCGCCGATGACTTGCGCCAGCAATGGCGGCGGGAGTGGACTCAGACGTTCGATACCCTGCGCCAGCGGCTGGTGGCGGACTTGTAAATAACGCAGCGGCGCACAGCAATGTGCGCCATTTTTTTGCGGAGTACTGGGAATCTGAGCGGTATTGTGCAAGCGCTGGTTTTGCTTGAGTCAATGTCAGCGATAAGCTGCTGCCATATCGCCAGCCCACATGGCCTAGAAGAAGTCATGGTTGCGTATTGAATACCGAGTTAAGAAACGCGCTGACATCAAGCGGCGATTGCTCGCGCCCCAGGGTATCGCCACCAAGCATCACACCATAGCTGAGGCAGCGTTTCGATTCCGCAGTGGCCTCTGCACCCGACACCGTATTGTCATCTTTTTGCATCGTGAATTTGTTTGTATCAAGGTCGTAGGTGCCATGGCAATCGCGTGCACTTGTTGCTGACTTGATGACATGCAGTCGGGTCGGCCGGTCAAATCCATGATAAGCATCGGGGTAAGTCTTTACCGTGACCTGTGCGCCTTGCCTGCGTAATTCGTTGGCGTACGTCACACACGGTGCCGCCGGAGTGTAGTTGTCCTTGGCTCCAAGCAGCATCAGTATCGGCGCGCCATCCAGATGCATCGACGTGTAATGTATGCCGCATCCGGGATAGAAGGCGATATGTGCGGCAAAGTGCAGATCGTCTTCAATCAGGGCACGGCGAAACGGCTCCAGTGCCGAATAAAGCGCGGCAATCGCTCCACGCGAAAAGCCCATGACGCTGATTTTTGTTTTGTCGATACGTGGATCAGCCGCCAGCAGGCGTAGCGCCAGGTAGGCGTCTGCTATGCCAGTGGTCATCGACAACTGAGTTTGGTCTGCTTCGGTATTGGTGACGCCTCGGCCCGTAAAACTGTCGACGACAAAACTGGCAAATCCCATCGCGTTCAAGCGTTGCGCCCAGACCAGCTCGCCGGGATTAACACCGCTGCTTCCGTGCAGGATGATTACCGCCGGAACGGGTGATTTCATCGTTTCAGGAAAGCGCAATTTTCCTGTAATGGTGACCTTGTTGTCGATGCTGCGCTCGACAAAATCCTTGACCCGTTTAGGCGTGACTGACGCAAAGGCGATGGTAGTACCATCACCATCGTCGCGGGGAGATAAGGGTGTTATTGACGCAGCGCAGGCGAATCCAATGCTGACAATGCACATGGCGATGCCCGCAAACATCTTGCAAGTGCTGGTGCGTTTGTGATGGTGTGCATGTAGCAATTTTCGCTCCGGCTCCATGGTCTGCCCTACTCAGAAACCTTTGATGATCCACAAACTATTGGTTTCAGAAATCGCTGACGCTTTGCATTGTCTTTGCCGTTTTCACAATCTGCCCGTGAACCGAGTTGGCGTGGTCCGCATGACACATTATTTTGTACATGGCATGCGCCGTTTCGTGTGATCGCGAATGTCTGCGGCTGGATTGCTGAATATTTTTAGGTGGCACAATCACTAAGCTAATAACGCCGCACCACAAAATTCGCCCGATAGATATGCTGGCAGAAACCAATTTCAAATAAGCGCGAATAGCTGCCGCATCACTGGATATCGGCCGACTATTCTTTGCCATCATGGGAAAGTCAAATCCAAACCGAGCGTCCTGGCAAGGACGAAGGTGACGAGCCCCAGGCCCAGGAGCAATAGCACGAAGACTACGGCCACCTTGCCGCCCGCGCGTAGCACCGCACGCTTCTCCTTCTCCGTCACCTTCTTCCCTTGATCGTAATGCCACTTGATGGCAAAGAACATGCCCGTGCCGAGCACGAGAACCTTGAATATAACGAAAACTATAGGAATCCAATCAATCATTTTGAATATTTCCAGGCTATTACTTGACACTATCTATTGTGAGGAGCACTACCTTAAAACGCTGCTTCAGTAGCTTCATTTTTTGTTCAAATCATCGTCGAATCTGACTTCGATCATAACATTCCCATCACACGGCATCAGAGCGTGCGCGTGGTCTCTGCGACAGAGACAGATCAACTTAGCTTTGGTCTGCCCCCGTTTTGGTTGGCTCCGCCGCTTCTCAACGGTTTTAACTGAAGTTGTTCCCTCGGATGTCCCATCTCTCGCGCAAGCACCGCCATTTTCTTTCCGGTTTCGTACGGAGTTAATTGCGCAACAGTCTTCCGAATTCTCTTCGGCATTTAATGCAACGCATCCTCACAACCGGATTTGTCGAACACCGCCGCCAAGCCGCATGCCGAGTGATACATGGCGAACGTTCGATGTGCCACACCTGGCACTTCGAACAAACGATGCCGTTGCGGCAGATGCGCAGCTTCGGCGGCGGCCGTCACGTAGCGGAAGTAGGCATGCCCGCGTTCCAGGCGCGTTGCGCCCTGGCTTTTATACGTGCAGGACTGACCGACAGCGTCTGCGTTGGGATCATTGTCCGCGGTGCCAAGCAAGTAGACGACGTCGCGCTGCAAATAGTCTTTTTCAAGCATGGCGGGTACCACTGGTTGCTGCACGTAAGCGGGCAGTCTGGCGGAGAGACCATTGTTCCATGTGCCTGCCGTGGGGCAATGCGCGCTAACATCAGCAAAACTACCGTCTGCTTGCGCACGCCTGTCGTCAAAGTACAAATACGCCGCTGGATTGGCGACGACGTAACGGACATGGATATGGGAAGCAACAATCTCCTGCAAGCCATGACCTACCACCGCATAGCGCTGCACGAACTGGCCTCCAGCAGAATGGCCCGCCAACACAACATCTTTTAGATGCGGAAAGAGCCTTCGGTCGGCAAGCCTTGTAAAAATCTGGTCTATGACTGAAAACGCGCTGATTGGGGCAGGCGATCTGGCATCGTAGCCCTGCAGCCAGTCGCTTGGTCGCCAGCGCAATATCATAGGAGACAGGTGATGTGCCTCGACATCGACTTCCGTAAGGAATTGCGGCGTGACGAAGAGCGTGTCTGCTGCCAGGGTGCCGGCGCGCTGTTGCAGGTCTTCGTCTGCGTCAATGTCGCGACGCGGCCAGCCATGAATGATGATAACGGCTCTCGTAATATCGGGTTGCTCAACTTTCCAATTACGCGAGACGCGTATTGGCACCTCACCTACGCCGGCTGCGGTTTGCACGTTCAGGCGGTCTTGCAGCACCACCGGTACCGGGCGGTTAACAACGTCGATTTCGGCCGCAGCGGCAAGGTGCGCCAAAGATGTGCAGAAGAAAAATCCTAGCATCTTGGTGTGTATGCACCGCATGTCTTATCCTTTTTTTGATAGGGTATGCCTACCTGCTTATCTAATTGGTATGCATCATTGATGCCGCTTCTGGTGTCCTGAAGATGCGTGCCGTGGGCGGGTCCATTCGCAATCGGCAAGTATTTTCAGAGAGCGGTAAGCCATCGAGCTAAAACCGGCGGTGTCGGCACGAATCACTGTCTTGAAGAATTTTCATCTACGCAATTCTCAATTGGCGGCCATCTGCGAGCATCCCACGATCATCACTCCAGGTCGTTACCCGCCAGGATCGCCCGAAGTTGTTCTTCAAATACTTCCGGCGGCTGGCCGCCCGAGATCAGGTAGCGGTCGTTCACGACGACTGCCGGTACGCTGCTGATGCCGCGCTGGGCCCACAGTGCCTCTTCCTCCTTCACTTCCTGTGCGAACCGATCCGATGCCAGCATTTCGCTTGCCTCGGTGCCGTCCAGGCCGACCTGCCTGGCCAGCGCTACCAACACTTCCCTGTCCGCAATGTTCTTCCCATCGGTGAAATAAGCTTTGAGTAAGGCCAGTTTCAGCGTCGGCTGGGCATTTTTCTCCTTCGCCCAGGCAAGCAGGCGATGGGCGTCGAAGGTGTTGTAGACGAGGCTGGCGTCATCACGGTTCATGGTGAAGCCGACCGCGGCGGCTCTGGCGCGGATCTTTTCACCGTTGGCACGCGCCTCGTCAGCGCTGATGCCATATTTTTTGGTGATGTGTTCAAGGTGAAGCTGGCCAGCCGCAGGCATGCTGGGATTGAGCTCGAAGGGATGGATGGTGAGGTCGATGTGCGTGGCCGGACCGATGCGTTCGAGTGCGGTATTGAGACCTGCCAGCCCGATGGCACACCAGGGGCATACGATGTCGGAGACGAAATCGATTTTCAAAGCGTTATTCATGATCGAACCCTCATGGCGTGACACCTGTTGTCAGGTAGTGTTGATAGAGGCAGATATTGTAAGGCCGATACGTGATTATCATCTGGCGACCACTCAGGGACGTCTGTTTGTGCTGCGAGGTGAGCAGACTTAATGTCCAGAAAAAAGCGCCACCACACTCTGTGGCGCGTTTGCGCCAAAAAAGTGCCGATGGTTCCTGTACGTTTGCTCGGCCGCGGCTTCGCTGCGAGGAAATAATGCCCGCTCATACGCAACCAATGCGGCCTCACTATCATCGGGATTTGCACTGATCGCTTTACCCAGTTCTGCGCCATCATAGATTGCCAGGTTAGCGCCTTCACCCGCAAATGGCGACATCAAGTGCGCGGCATCACCCAGCAGGGTGACGCCAGCCACGCGCTGCCAACGGTGGTCGATTGGTAGCGCGTATATCGGTCTGACAATTGGCGCAGTCTCGCCATCGGTAATGAGCGCCCGCAGTTGCGGTGCCCAGCCGGCAAATTCGTCGGCGATGCGTTCAAGAGCCATTGACGGCTGACTGAAATCAATCGCGCTGATCCATGCTTCCGGCCTATTCAACGCAATATAGGCGTGCAAGGTTCCATTCGCGTAACGGTGCGCCAAGATACCTTTGCCCGGTTCAACGGCCATCAGCGTACCCAGTCCAATCGCGTTCGCGCTTGCTTTATGCCGCGTGTCGCCATCGAACAGGCAGGTTTCTATGAACGTAGTACCGATGTACGTCGGCTTTGCGGCAGAGACCAGTGGTCGAACTCTTGACCAGGCACCATCGGCGCCAACCAAAAGATTCGCGGTTACCGAAGCGCCGTCGACGAATTCCAGCTGATGTTGTCCTCGATCCAGAGGCGTCACGTTCGTGACTTTGTGGCCCCACTTGATGGTGCCCGCAGGTAGAGACGCGATGAGCAGCTGGCGTAGCGCACCTCGATCCACTTCCGGCTTGGCAGTGCTTGTCTGGCCGGGCTTATCGAGCAGGATGTTGCCGAACTTATCGACTACCCGTTTGGCATCCTCACTCGGCAGAACCAGCGCGAGGAACTGCTCATAGAGCCCCGCTGCCTTTAGCCCGAGCTGGCCGTTGTAGTCGTGGATATCAAGCAATCCGCCCTGGGCACGCGCATGCGGCGAGGCCTCTGCTTCATATATTGTTGCGGGGATTCCATGGAGGTGCAGAACCCGTGCGAGGGTCAACCCGCCGAGGCCGGCGCCTACGATGGAGATGTGGGAATTGACAGATGATGTCGGCAAGCTGAGAGGTAGATGCATGGCGCGTTCCGATAAATACGGCAAGTCGGGCGACAGCACGACTGCTCGCAATAAAATCCGACGGATGTCGGGGGAAACGCTGGCCGACCACAAGTTCTAGTCGACGTATATGCGGATATCCGATCGATTGACTTACTAACCCAACCCATGCAGAGACCGTTTTTCGCGGTGTTCAATTCGCAAGTATTACACAAGCCTGGGTTTTGGCAAAACGCCAGATCGAGCGCTCTCCGGCCGGACATGGATATTCATTGGCAGCAACGTCATAGACGAAATCCGCTTTGCCAAATCGACCTTCGGCAGTGGCATTGGAGGTCACGTTCTTGGGCACGATCACATCGATACCAGCCTGTGTGCACGCGAGGATTTCTTCACCTTTGAAGTAACCTCGATCAGCAACAACGGTTAGCGACTATCCGCACTGGATTGCTGTCGGCAACTTAGTCATTTAGTTGCTCAGGAAGCAAGGTGTTTTGTGTCCGGTCTCGACCTTCGATGAAGCGTTTCATAACGGCACCTCGAATAGAACGATCTCTTCAGGTGACCAGAGTCTGCTCAATTCGGTTACTTCAGCGCTAAATATATTAGACTGCTTGCTGATGTTTTTACACAGCCTCGGCCGTGATTCATTTAATAGCGATTAGATTGTTCGATATCGTACAGCTGTAAAGCACTTCAGTTTGCATCAAGACAAAGCCCGTTGAGGACGACCGATAGCAGCCAAATTTCATGCCGGAATTATTGTAATTACTTCACAAGTAATTGCGCGCCTTCGCTTCTTAGCAGATTGTGATTATCCCGAACAGTGTGGACACATGAATAGAACGTTACGAACCAACAGCAGTACACAAATCGGCGACCTGCTGAAGACCTGGCGCACACGTCGGAGGAAAAGCCAACTCGATTTGTCGCTGGATACAGGTCTCTCTCAGCGACATTTAAGTTTCTTGGAGAGCGGTAGAAGTTCGCCTAGCAGGCAAGCTATTTTGACGATTGCCGAATCACTTAATGTGCCGCTGATAGATCGCAACCATTTGCTCCTCGCCGGTGGCTTTGCGCCCGTATATTCAGACGAATCTTTGCAGGGCGGTCAAATGGAAGTATTGGTACGTGCTCTAACGCGCATGCTTGCACAGCATGATCCGTTTCCCGCTGTAGTGATGGACCGCTATTGGAACGTCGTGATGGTAAATGAGTCGGCACCACGATTCTTCAACATGTTTGTCAATCTTGATGCGCGCCCTAAACCAAGAAACATTTTGCATTTGATGTTCGATCCCGCCGGCATGCGTCCTTTTATTGCGAATTGGCCTATAACCTCAGCAACGCTAATTGAGCGCATTCACCGTGAAGCCGTTGGCCATTTTTTGGATGAAAAAACCAGCGAATTAATTGATTCTCTTAAGGCTTATCCAGACATCGATGATAGAGAAATCAAAGGTAAATCTGATATAACTTTGTCGGATCAAGGCTCTCCGGTCGTACCACTGAGCTTCGTAAAAGATGGCGTGACGCTCAATTATTTTTCCATCATTTCAACCGTTGGTACGCCTATGGCGATAGCTGCACAAGAACTGCGCATCGAGTCCATGTTTCCGCTCGATGAAATCACGGAAGCACATCACTTGAAGCTGATGGCTAACAATTTAAATAATTGAGTGGAAGTTATTCTAAATACCACGCTCTCAAAAAAGACTACGCAGCTTTCGATGCATAGCCTCTCTTGTCGTCTTGCCAATTGGATCAGGCAGTCCACGCGTATGGCGCGAATGTCGATTCTAGCGCCGGCTTGGTGACGCTACCGGTGTAGTTGGTGATCGTGGATGCGGCAACGATCGAGATGACTTCTAGCAGTAACGATTGCGTGAAACCGGCATTGATAAAGCTGTCAATGTCTACTTCCGACAACTGCCCACGCTTTTCAATTAACGTACGTGCCAGATTGGACAGGGCTGCGTTCTTTGCTTCTTTTGGCAGCCGTTTATGACGAATTGCTTCAACGTCATCGGCATGAACACCGTTCTGCAAAGCGAGATAGCTGTGAAATGCTACAGCCCATGTGCATGCGTTTGTCACGGCATTGGTCAACAATACCGTCTGGATTTGTTCTTCATTGAAGCTGCCGGTGTGTACCTTTTGGAATAAGACGACGAGTGAACCGATCAATACCGGCGACGTTGCCATAGCAGCAGCGATGTTTGGAATAACACCGAACGAGCTATTCAGTTGCTCGAGCGATGGCTTAGATTGATCTGGCGCGGATTGGAGAGTATGGAGTGGAAAATTTTGCATGATGACCTCTTCGTTGATTGAGTTAGAACGGCGGTTGATTACCGTGAAGTCATCTTCTTTTATCCTTCGAATCACTGCAATTACCTGGCAGGTAATATGTCATGCCAGAGGCAATGAAACCGATAATTTTCTGCATCGAAAAATGAAGCCTCACTATCGATCTTTGACGTCCGCTTATTTTTGCAAATTGGCATTTTTACGCAGCCTCGGCCGATGACAGACGTCGCCCAAAGAATCTTCTTCTTTAGTCAACTCACCATTCACCCGTTGGAAGTAAAATATTTCCATGCAAATTGCCACTTCCACTACGCCACGCAAGCTGTCCATCCTCAATGGCATTGGTGCGAGTGCCCATCTGATTCAGGCCAGAAGCCTTCTTGCTTCCCGGCTGCATATTGGTCAACCGACTGTCGTGCTGGTGCTTGCCGGACGCAAGACCGTCTATGGTGACGAAGGGTATAGCACAGCGGGCGCTGGCGACATTATGTTGTTGCCACAGGGTTCAACTTACGGCGTGTTCAATGAAGCCACAGAGTGCGGCGCCTATGAAGCAATGGCACTCTTCATTGCGCCAGCATTGCTGCAGGACACGTCCATTTCCGTTTCTTCGTTCGCACCCGTGCTCCATGCACGTGTACTGCCTCAGATCGAGACCGGTTTTCGTCACGCGGTACTGCGTGCGAATCAACTGATGCAAGAGGGTTCAGCACCGCCTGCCATCGTGCGCCACGCCACAACGGAGGTATTGACCTGGATGCAAGTCACGGGCAATTGTTTTGCGCCAATACGGCAGGAGTCATTCGTCGAGCGCCTGCGCGCGGTACTCGCACGTACACCGGAAGCGCCATGGAATGCGGTGCTTGCCGCGGCGGCACTAAATGTCAGTGAGGCTACCCTGCGCCGCCGTTTGGCGCGTGAACACTGGACCATGAGTACGCTATTGCTGGAAGTGCGCCTCAGTTATGCGATGACGCTGCTGCAATCCAGCGACGATTACGTCGGTGAGGTCGCACTCAATGCCGGCTTCGTCAACCATGCCCATTTCAGCCGGCTCTTCAAAAAACGCTTTGGCATTACGCCGACGCAACTGCGACATCCAGACAATATTGCAGCTTGATCGTCAGAGAGCAGAAAAGGCGCGCCGTAGACAAACGTTAGGATCTCCCTTTGCTTAGCATGACAGCTCCCGTCACTAAGGAGTCGTCATGGCTTTCAAACTTCCCGCAATTGGCCTCGCAATCTTCAGTAGCATGCTGGTGCTCGGCAGCTCGGCAAATGCAGCTCCCCCTGTCCCTGTGTTCACGCTGAGCAGCGTCGATCTAAACCAGGGCAGCTTCAACCACCAACAGGTTCTCAATGGGTTCGGCTGTGCTGGGGAGAATATTTCGCCCGCGCTGGAATGGCGTGGCGTGCCGGCGGGAACGCGTTCTCTGGTGCTGCTCGTACACGACGAGGATGCACCGTCCGGCAGCGGATTCTGGCACTGGGCTGTCTATGACATCCCTGCTGGCACTACCGGCCTTGCCCGTGGCGCAGGTAATGACGCATCCAGATTGCCCTCAGGCGCTCGCGGCGGCAACAACGACTTCCAGGACACTGGCGTGAACGGCACCAATGGCAACTATGGCGGCCCCTGTCCGCCGGTAGGTGACGCACCACATCACTACGTATTTTCGCTGTACGCACTCGCTGTCGATAAAATCGCAGTGGCAGCGGGCGTCCCGATTGGCGGAACTCCGGCGTTGTATGGCTTTGTGCTCAATCGCGGCCTCGGCTCGGCGGTACTCGGCAAAGCCAGCTTCACAGCGACTTACGCTCGTTCCAAGTAAGTCTCGAATTAAGATCGGGAGATGCGGGCCATCGAAGCCCGTGTATTTCGTTGCATCATGAAGTCCAGCGCGAGTCAGACGCCGGTGACAGCCTAGCTAATAAAGTTAGTCTTTTCTTGAACGGCTGTTGTTCGTCATCTTCTCGATACCCATTTTGACCGATTGCGTTCAGCGCCGCGCCGTATGAAAGGTAATCGCGTAGCCGTCCGGATCAGCAGTGACGAAGAAGCGACCGAAAGGCCCGTCGGCGAGAGTGCTGAGAATTTCGCCTCCCCGTTCGACAATGAGGTCGTGCAGCACATCGGCGTCGGGGCACGCAATCCAGAGCGCCATTCCCACACCGAGCGGCCCGGCGGCGGGAAGCGCACGCAGAGGCTCTCGTAGCGCCAAGGGAATCGGCTAGTTTTGAAAATGACCGCTCCGGGAGGACAGTGCGCCGAGGTTTCGAAACCGAAGATCTCGACATAGAACTTGCTGGATGCGGCGAGGTCGCGCACTTGCAAGGCGATGAAGTCGGGGCCGATTGGGGTTGTCATGCTAGCTCCTTTCAAGTAATATCAGGACACTGATATTAGTGTAAGGCCCCTGATATGTCAACAGCAAAACCAGCACCCCGGAGCGGAGTCGACTGGATCGGCTACAACCTCAAGATCACGCAGCATCGTTTGAGGCAACGCCTGGATGCCGAACTCGCGCGACTTGGCATCACCGCACCACAGAACGCAGTCCTGCTTGCTGTCGCTGGCAATCCGCGCATCTCAAATGCCGAGCTAGCGCGCGCGGCGTTCGTGACGCCGCAGACCATGCAAGGAATCCTCGTCAATCTAGAACGAGGAGGCCTGATCGTGCGGAACCCGCATCCGGAGCATGGCCGGGTCATCATGACTGAGCTGACGACGGCCGGTCAAAAAGCCGTTACCGACGGCGCGAAAGCTGCCGATGCGGTAGAACGACAGATGCTCTCCAGGCTATCAACGGAAGAGGCCCGGCTCCTTTGCGAGTTGCTCAAACGCTGTGCCGTCGCCCTGGACGAAGTGCCGTCTGACCGCTAGTGGAATGTGTACAGGCAGGCAAGGGGCCTGGTCGTTTCTTTAAGAACCACATCGGTTTTCTAGTTATCTTGATTTCTCAAGATTTTAATAAACAGTCCGTTTCTGTCCGCTTGCGAACCATCAACGCTTGCATCAAAGGGAGATGCCACCGTAAATGCGCTCACAAAACATCTGTTTCAGCGTCATTAAATCTGCCGATTGTATTGTTCAAACTCCGTTTTCACGGAGCGGTTTCCGGACCGAATCGTTCAATCATGAAGTTGATGAAACTGGCTAGCTTTGCCGTCAGCTTACGTTCGGGCAGATACACAAGATGGACGGGATTTGACGGTGAGGGTAAGTCAGGAAATAGCCTGATCAATCTTCCTGCGATGATATCTTGATCGACCATCATCTCAGGTTGGAAAATGACACCAAGGCCGGCGAGTGCGGCTTCACGCAGAGCAATACCACTGCCGCTGATATCAAGGCGGCCAGGTACGTGTACGATCTGTTTCGAATCATCCACCAGGGTAAAGCGCCAGTCACGTTTCAGGCCGCTGACAAAGCCGATCGCAATGCACTGATGTTTTTGCAGATCCATTGGCGTTGCGGGTGTCCCATGTCGTGCAAGATACGCAGGCGATGCGCAGGCGACGAGCGACGAGCGGCCCAATGGCCGTGCGATCAGGTTTGAATCGGGAAGCTCTCCAATGCGGATTGCTGCTTCAAAGCCTTCGTCGGCAAGATCAACAAATCGATCATTCAGTGCCAACTCCACTTGCACGTCTGAATTGGCTTCAAGATATTCGCCGATTGCCGGCACAAGCTTCATCGTGCCGTACATCACAGGCACACTCACTCGCAGGCGACCGCGTGGCCGTTCACGGATATCGCGAGCATCGCCTTCCGCCACCCGAACTTGCGCCAAGATGTTGACACACTGTTCGTAGTAATTGCGGCCTGTATCGGTCAAGCTCTGCTGGCGCGTAGTGCGGTTCAGCAAACGCGCACCGAGCCGATCTTCCAGTGCGCGGATGTGGTTGCCGACCATGGTTGCGGTCATCCCGCTGCCTTCCGCCGCCGCAACAAAACTGCCGCGTTCGACCACCCGGGTGAAGATCGACATGCTAACGAAACGATCCATTCGAAAGCTCTGATTATGAATGTAATAAAAGAATCATAGTTTATTAAAAAAATCGATGCAATCACAATCCCCACTACGCCGTCTGGTGCGACATATAGGGAGTTAATGGATATGAATCTGCAACATAAGAAAATCGTCATATTAGGTGGAACATCTGGTATTGGCTTTGCAACTGCACTAGCAGCATTAGCACAGGGAGCAGAAGTCGTTGTGTCATCTTCAAAAAAGGAAAAGGTCGAAACGTCGATCGCTACATTGGGAGCGCGTGCAAATGGCGTGGTGGCAGACGTGAATAACGCCGAATCTGTAGGGCGTTTATTTAAAGAAATTGGTTATTTCGACCATCTGGTTTATACGGCTGGTGAAAGTCTGCTATTCGGCAATCTGGATGGTATTGACATGAACGCAGTTCGCAAGGCATTCGACGTGCGTGTGTTTGGTGCGATTGCTGCGCTCAAGGCGGCTCTGCCCTATATACGACAAGGCGGTTCAATCGTGCTCACCAGCGGTATCGCCAGTTCCCGGGCGCCCAAAGGCTTGACAATCGGCGCCAGCATTTGCAGTGCCATGGAAGGTTTGACGCGCGCACTCGCGGTCGAACTTGCACCGCTGCGGGTCAATATTGTCAGTCCGGGTTTTGTTCGTACACCTTTGTGGTCAAACATGCCAGACGATGATCGAGAAGCGATGTACCAACATGCTGGTTCGAGCTTGTTGGTCGGGCGCGTCGGCGAGGCCGACGAGATTGCCCAGGCCTACCTCTATTTGATGAACAACACGTTTGTCACCGGACAGACCGTCGTAATCGACGGCGGTGGTGTTCTCGTCTGAACGTATTGCAGTCGTGGCGGGTTCAAGCCCCGCTGCCCTACGCCACTATCCCAAAGGCTCTGCGGCCGGAGTCATGCTGTTCAGTCAAGAAAAGGCCGGCGTGTTTTTCTTGGTTGCTGATGTGTTGTTTTCTTCGGACGAGCTAGCCGGGGCCAGCCCGGCATCGTTATTTCTGTATCCCACAAATAGGCTTACTGGATCGATCGCAGGGAAGCGAAGCAAACCAAAATTTACTCGGACAAGCCATGGATGCTACGAAGAAAAGAAAATCAAGATTATCGGTGGTCATCATTAACAATGCAAAAGCCCGTTCCTGCCCGGTTGTGGACGCGCACAAAATACTACTGCAAGAGAATTGCAAATTGGCAACCATCAACCTTTAGCAATTCAAAGCCCCGCTCCGCTCCTCTACCTTGGCAAACACGTTCATTGCGTGCAAACAAGCGATTTTCAAACCACAGATTATTTCTCAATTAGAAATAGTGCATTGTCACATTCCCCATTTTTCTTAATTAAAGCAATAGATAAACTAGCTTCATCGATGAGGAGCAAGCAGCCACAAGCGCAATTGCCTGTTCACCGATGGACAAATTCATTTACTGTTTTAAGGAGAATGACCATGAACACCAAGAACATCACTGCCGCTATCGTCCTGTTTGCCGCTGCCGGCACCGCTATGGCTGAGTCGCCATATCCACCAGAAACCAAGTTCGTGTCCACCATGACTCGCGCTCAGGTGATTGCAGAACTGCAACAAGCTCAGGCAAAAGGCCTGATGGCGAACGACAACAATTATCCTATCGTCGTTCAGACTCGCAGCCACCTGTCGCACAGCGAAGTCGCCAGCCAATCAAAGGCGGCTACCGACAACAGCCTCTACACTGGTGCTTAATTCGGCAAGTAGCCTGAGGTCAGCATTGCGTAGTTAGTTCGCATCAAGCAATCTTGCGGCTGCGCTCGCAACCACCTTCTACCTTGGTCAGCCATGGTGGATGGCGTGTCGAGCTCGGCCCGCGCATTTCCCGCTCGCATGCAATCGGCCAAGCCTGGCAAAACGCCAGCGCCGTTTTTAAAGAGAACCCGCTAACGCCTATGATTGATGCAATGCGCGCTAGCCCCAGAATCCCACATGCGGTTGTGCAGCTTCCTCTTCCAGTGCAGGCCCCAGCACTTCGATGCGACGCTGACCGCGCATGAATACCTCGCGGCACGGCAACGAAAAAGTCGGATTTTCCGGATGGTCGCCGGTCAACCCAAGCAGCCGGTGTTCCGATAGTGCATACACCACCCTGCCGATATTGCACCAATAGACCGCGCCGGCGCACATGCAGCAAGGCTCGGCGCTGGTGTAGAGCGTGCAATTGAGCAGTTGTTCGGGCGTGCGCAACTTGGCAGCCTTGGCCACCGCCGCCAGTTCGGCATGCTGGGTCGGGTCGCCCAAGGGTGGCATCGAGTTGTTGCCCGCAGTGGCAATGACATTGCCGTCTTCATCTGCCACCAGCGCAGCAAAGGGATGGCGGCCCGCCTGTTTGGATTGTTCCGACAAGTCAATGGTCTGGCGCAACAGGCGCAAATCGGTGCTCGACAGGATGGCGGTTTGATCAGTCGTCATGGTCAGGTTTCAAGTTGAATTAGTGGACTTGGCAAGAATGGTAACCGAAGCAAAGATTGGACCCGCTCTTGCAAGCCAACAACAGCCGCGCAATGCGGCGTAAAACGCGTTACATTAAACGCCTCTCCCCGTTGCAAGGAAAACCATGTCGATCCAGGTCAAGCGCGATCAATCGCAAGCCATGCGCCACATCGTCCATATCCGCAATCATTTGATTTCGGTTGACGCTGCCGTCGAGGAAGGCGGCGCCGATGCCGGCCCCAGTCCACACGATCTGTACGACGCGGCACTAGGCGCCTGCAAGGCGCTCACGCTGGTGTGGTATGCCAAACGCAAGAACATTCCAGTCGAAGATATCCAGGTCAGCATAGAACGCGATGCCAGCGCCGAACGCCAGGGCAGCTATCGGCTGGCAGCGACGATTCACCTCAGCGGCGATCTCAGCGATGCGCAACGGCAGGAATTGCTGGCCGTAGCCGAGAAATGCCCGGTGCAAAAGCTGATGACCAGCGTCACCACCGAAGTCACCACCACACTGGCTTAAGACGGCGGGAGCAGGTTGTTGGATTTGCCCCGCATTCAGACTGGCAAGTACGGAATCAGGCTGCCAAAAACAATAATTGCCTCTACACTGGCAAACTGGATGGCATTCGCCATCGCGAAAAATCTGCCATGAAGCGTTCCCATTCCATTATCGCCGTGACGGTGCTGCTGGCCGTGCTGGCCATGAGCTTACCGCTGAGCGGCATGCTGTATTTGGCCTGGTTGCGTGCAGTCAGCGGCGAGCAGGCCAAACTGACGGCCTCCGCGTTGACTGCCGCACAGCGCACCAGCAATTCACTCGCCGAAATCAGCAACACCTTGCGGACACTCGATCCGCTCACGCTGACGCCCTGCTCCGACCAGCATATCGCCCGCATGCGGCAGTTGACCGTCAATACGCGCTCGATCGAAGAGATCGGCTATTTCGACCACGATCAACTGCAATGCTCCTCATGGGGACGCAATAGCAAGCACGTCCAGCAACCGCCGGTCGACTTCACCATGGTCGACGGTTTGCAGGTGCGCTTGCGGGTCCCGGCGATTGCCAGCAAAGGTAACGTGATGGTGGGGTTCCAATACCGTGCACACAATGCACTGACGGTGCCAGAGCGCTTCGTCGATGTGATCGTCGACCCCGATCTTGCGCTGATCATTGCCACCGACGATGGCCATCTGCTGGGTCAGCTCAACGCACCTGCAGCCGACACCGTGCGCGCCTTGCTGTCGCGGCCGGTGAACCAGATTGACGACGAGTATGTAATCGGCGTGGCGCATCACAACGGCGTGCTGGCCATGGCACTGGCACCGCGCGCGCGACTCAGCGAGCACTTGCACCGTGAACAACTAATGCTGGTACCGGTCGGCCTGATGATCGCTGCGGGCTTGATCACGCTCTTGGTCTGGGCAGTACGGCGGCGCCTGTCGCCACTGGGCGAGTTGGCACGCGCGGTCAGGAAGCGCGAATTTGTAGTGCACTACCAACCTATTCTCGATCTCAACAGCGGCCATTGCGTCGGCGCCGAAGCCTTGGTGCGCTGGCAACGCCCCGATGGCAGCATGGTGCGCCCGGACCTGTTCATTCCGTTGGCCGAAGAGAGCGGACTGGTGCTGCCGATTACCGATCAAGTCATTGATCACGTGGTCGCTGAACTGGGCGCATTGCTGGTTGCAAATCGCACGCTACACATTGCGATCAACCTCAGTGCTGCAGATATCAAAAGTGGCCGTGCACTGGGCGTGATTGATCAGGCGCTGGCAGGTACCGGTATCGCCACTGCACAAATCTGGCTGGAGGCAACTGAACGCGGCTTCATGGATGTCAATTCAGCGCGCAATACGCTGGACCGTGCACGCAAGACTGGTCATGCAGTCTCGATCGACGATTTCGGCACCGGCTATTCGAGTCTGTCGCATTTGCAAACGCTGCCGCTGGATGCGCTCAAGATCGACAAATCTTTCGTCGATACTATTGGTACCGGCAGCGCCACCAGCAGTGTCACGCCGCACATCATCGGCATGGCCAAGACGCTCGGCCTGAAGATCGTTGCCGAAGGCGTCGAAACCGCCATCCAGGCCGATTATCTGCGCAATCATCAAGTCGATTTTGCGCAGGGCTGGCTCTTTGCCAAGGCGATGCCGGCCACCGCCTTCATCGCCTATTGCCAACAGCACGCCATGCAGTGACAGACTTGACTAATGCTGTTCACTTAAGAAACACCTGTCGTTGGTTGCTTGGTTGCTTGGTTGCTTGGTTGCTTGGTTGCTTGGTTGCTGATGCTGGGTTTTCTTCGGACTACCTAGCCGGGTGCGGCCCGGCAGCCGCTTACTTTT
>JAMFSU010000002.1 GCA_026225475.1 Duganella sp. | reverse complement strand
TACAAGGGCTTACCTACTTATTGCACCAACAACCAAACAGTGCAATCAGCAAAAAAACTGGAGCGGGTGAAGGGAATCGAACCCTCGTCATAAGCTTGGAAGGCTTCAGCTCTACCATTGAGCTACACCCGCGAGGAACTACAATCGAAACTTTTAAACACTTCACAGCCGCACAATCTACTACTGACCGTTCCCAAAATGGTGGAGAGGGCTGGATTCGAACCAGCGTACTCGTAAGAGGGCAGATTTACAGTCTGCTGCCATTAACCACTCGGCCACCTCTCCGCGCAGGGAACTCAAAACTATAGACGAACACTTAACCCCTGTCAACCAAAATACGAAAAACATATCGATATTTTTGTATTTGACCCAGGCTTTTATTAAAAAACCTGGAATTTGAAGCGGAGAGATGCGTTATACAGCATCTGTGGTGGTTCTTGCAACAGGATTCCACGGGGCAATCTTGAATAGCATAAGCATTCCGGGCAATGCCAGCACGAAACACAGCACAAAAAAGTGGAACCAGCCAACCTCGGCCACGATATACCCGACCGAGGAATTGACAAAGGTACGCGGCACCGCCGCCAGACTGGTGAACAAAGCATATTGGGTGGCGGTATAACGCGGGTCGGTTTCGCGCATGATGTAGGCCACAAAGGCCGCCGTGCCCAAACCAACACCAAAAGCTTCAGCACCGATCACTACTGCCAACACTGCGGTACTGGCGCCGATTTGCGCCAGCCAGGCGAAGCCGAGGATGGTCACCGCCTGCACCACGCCGAACACCCACAGGGCCCGATTGATGCCCAGACGAATCATCCAGATGCCGCCCACCACGCCGCCCGCAACGCTGGCCCACAGACTGGTAGTTTTCGACACCACACCGATCTGAGTCATCGAAAAGCCCAGATCAATATAAAACTTGGTCGCCAGCGCAGTCGCCATGCTATCGCCGAGCTTGTACAGGAAAATGAAGCCCAGCACCCACAAGGCACTGCCCCATCCGCCCCGCTTGATGAATTCCTGAAACGGCAGCAGCACGGCTTCACGCAAATTGCGTGGCGGCACGCCATAGACCACTGGCTCTTTGATTGCCAGCGTGCACAACAAACCCGGCAACATGAACGCCGCCGTGATCCAGAAGACGCTCTGCCATGGCATGAGGTCTGCCAGCACCAGCGACAATGCTCCCGGCACCATGCCAGACAATTTGTAGGCATTGACGTGAATCGCGCTACCCAGGCCGAGTTCATCATCGCTCAGGATTTCACGGCGGTAGGCATCGATGACGATATCCTGACTAGCCGACAAAAACGCTACCACGGAGGCCAGAACCGCAATCATGCCCAACTGTGTGGCTGGGTCGAGCATGCCCATACTGCCGATGCCGAGAAACAAGCCAACCTGGGTCAATAACATCCAGCCACGTCGCCTCCCCATGCGACCGAAATGGAAGCGGTCCATCAACGGCGACCAGACAAATTTCCAGGTATAGGGAAACATCAGCAACGCAAATAAGCCGAGCGCCTTGATGTTCAGACCGGACTTGGCTAGCCAGGCTTGTAACAGACTGAGCAAGATGAATAAGGGCAAGCCGGAAGTGAAACCAAGGAATACGCAAATGAGCATGCGCCGGTTGAGGTAGTCGTGCCAGGAAATACGTGTATCGGTCATAGGCGAAGTGGCTGAGAGAAGTCTGACGCACGCGCGCCCGCCATCAGCGGCGCGCGACCAGGCACACGCCGAGATGTGTGCGGAGTATAAGGAATTTGCGTCGGCCGGTCTGCTTTTTTGCTAGGCAGCAACCGCTGCGTACGCTGCCCGGCTTGCTTATTTCTTACTTTTTCTTCAGCCGGAATACCGCTAAGCTGCCGCGCCAGTTAGGCAAAAAGGTCACTGGCTTACCATCGTGCAGGGCGACGCACTCAAGCACTTCCAGCCCGACATCATTGGCCAGCGCTTCGAAATCCTTGATCGTGGCGCAGCGTAGATTTGGCGTGTCATACCATTCGTAAGGCAGTGACTTCGATACCGGCATGCGACCGCGCAACAACGCCAGCCGATGCGACCAGTAGGCAAAGTTGGGAAACGACACTGTCGCCTCACGCCCGACCCGTGCAATCTCGCGCAGAATGCCTTCGACATCCTTGACCATTTGCAAGGCAGATAGGCACAACACGGTATCAAAGGCATTGTCCTCGAACATTGCCAAGCCACCTTCCAGATCCTGCTGGATCACCGATACATCGCGCGCCACACATTCGGGAATGCGCGCATCGTCGATCTCGATGCCATAGCCGCTGCAGGCCTTGTCGGTTTGCAGGTAGTCCAACATCACGCCATCGCCACAGCCGACGTCGAGCACCTGTGAGCCGGCGCGTATCCAGTGGGCAATGAAGGCCAGATCAGGTCGCAAAATGCTCAATTCAGGGAAATTCATACGCTCTCCTCCAGGGCAATCTCGGCCCATACGCGCTGATAATATTCGCGCAGCAATTTCATGTAACGGGCATCGTCGAGCAGGAAGGCGTCGTGGCCATGCGGCGCATCGATTTCTGCATAGCTGACGCGGCGTTTGTTGGCGACCAGCGCCTGTACCATTTCTCGGCTGCGCTCCGGCGAGAAGCGCCAGTCGGTGGTAAACGACGCCAGCAGGAATTGCGCCTTGGTATTGGCAAACGCCTTGGCAAGATCGCCGCCAAAGTCCTTGGCCGGGTCAAAATAATCCAAAGCCTTGGTAATCAGCAAATAGGTGTTGGCATCAAAGTAGGTCGAAAACTTGTCGCCCTGATAGCGCAGATAGGATTCGATCTCAAAATCGATGCCATACCCGAACTGATAAGCCCCCGAGCGCAACTCGCGGCCAAATTTCTCGGCCATGTCGTCGTCCGACAGATAAGTGATGTGTCCCACCATGCGCGCCACGCGCAAACCATTCTTGGGAACCACGCCATACGCGTAGAAATCGCCGCCATGGTAATCGGGATCGGTCAGGATCGCCTGCCGCGCGACGTCGTTGAAAGCAATGTTCTGTGCCGACAACTTTGGCGTCGAAGCCACCACGATGCAATGACGCAAGCGATCCGGAAACATCATGCTCCAGGCCAACGCCTGCATGCCCCCGAGCGAACCACCCATGACCGCTGCAAACTGACGAATACCCAACGCATCAGCCAGGCGCGCCTGGGCGCTGACCCAGTCTTCCACCGTCACCACTGGGAAACTGGCCCCATATGGCTTGCCGGTCGCCGGATTGGTATGCATCGGGCCGGTCGAGCCAAAACAGGAGCCGAGATTGTTAATGCCGATCACAAAGAATTTGTCAGTGTCGAGCGATTTGCCAGGGCCGACCATGTTGTCCCACCAACCGACATTGTCGGGCTGATCCTCATACACACCAGCGACGTGATGGGAGGCATTCAAGGCATGACATACCAGGACGGCATTGGATTTATCGGCATTGAGCATGCCGTAGGTTTCATACATCAAGACGTAATCCGCCAATGCCATGCCGCTTTGCAGGGGCAACGGTTCCGGGAAATGCATGACTTGCGGCGCTACGATTCCAATCGACATGATGTTATGTGTTGTCCTTGAGTAAGCACAATAAGCGCAGTACCTGGCCCTGAAAACAAAAAAGCCCGGAAGCGCTAAGGCTCACGGGCTAATTCTGGGCTTGTACTCCAACTCCAAGCTCGCTTTAGCCGTATTTAGATGGAACCTGAGTTCCGGCGCCCGCAAGCTGAGGTTGGTGAAACCATTCAAATCGGCGCAGTGATGTAAGAATAACCAAGTCAGGCCATGCCGTCAAACCAAGCTGACTACATGGCCGGGATGACAACTAACGGCGGCGTACTGCCTTGACCTCCGGTTCGCCGGCCAACGCGCGCAATTGCACCATCGCCGCTTCGATTGCTGCTGGCTCGGTGGCACGCAATACTTTCTTCACCTGCGGTTCGAGCAGACTGAGGTCGCTGTTGAGGATTTCTTGCTTGACCGACAGCAACTGAGACGGATGCATCGAGAACTCCAGCAAACCCATGCCAAGCAACAGGCGTGTCCACTTCACGTCGCCCGCCATCTCGCCGCACACCGCGACCGGAATGTCGGCCTTGCGCGCCATCGCAATCACGCTCGAGAGCAAAAATAACACTGCCGGATGCAAGGGGTCGTAGAGATGCGCCACTTCGTGATCGACACGGTCAATCGCCAACGTGTATTGAATCAAGTCATTGGTGCCGATCGACAAAAAATCGAGGCGCTTGATAAAAATCGGCAACGCCAGCGCTGCAGCCGGGATTTCAATCATCGCTCCGACTTGGATATCGTCATCAAATTTCTGCTTGCGCTGAACAAGTTGCTCTTTCGCCTGTTTAATCAACGCCAAGGTTTGATCGACTTCAAACGCGTGCGCCATCATCGGGATCAGCAAGCGGATCGGCCCGAACGCGGAAGCGCGCAGAATCGCCCGCAATTGCGTCAAGAACATCTGCGGCTCACTCAGACAATAGCGAATCGCCCGCAATCCCAGCGCGGGGTTGAGTGCGGTCTGCTCATCTTCATCGAGCGGTTTGTCGGCGCCGACATCAAGTGTGCGAATGGTCACATGACGGCCCTTCATGGCCACCACGGTTTGCCGATACGACTCGAACTGCTCATCTTCCGATGGAAATTTGTCCAGGTGACCAGCACGCCCCATGAAGAGGAATTCAGAACGGAACAGACCAACGCCATTGGCACCGGCTTCGAGTGCAGCGGCACAGTCCGCCGGCAATTCGATGTTGGCCAACAAGGTGATTTCGGCACCATCCTGGGTAATCGCCGGCGTCTTTTTCAGGCGCCCGAGCTTCTTGCGATCACGCAACATGCGTTCTTGACGCGCGCGATATTGCGCCAGGACCAACGGTGAAGGATTGACGATGGCAACGCCGGCATCGCCGTCGATGATCAGCACATCGTCTTGTTTGACCAGCACCGATGCATTGTTCATGCCCACAGCTGCCGGAATATCCAGACTACGCGCCACAATCGCCGTATGCGAATTCTGGCCGCCAAGATCGGTGACAAAGCCGCCAAACGCGCCATCGCGGAATTGCAGCATGTCAGCCGGCGAAATATCGTGAGCAACTACGATGATGTTGGCCGTCGCACCGTCGCCACCTTCGGCCGGCGGCAAATTGATCGCCGTGCCCGTCAAAACCTTGAGCACGCGGTCGCCGACTTGTTGAATATCCGCTTTACGTTCGCGCAGATAGGCATCTTCAATTTCATCGAATTGTGCTGACAAGCCATCGATCTGCGTCACCAGCGCCCATTCGGCGTTGTAATAGCGGTGACGGATGATGTTGAGCGGTACTTCGGCCAGCATTGGATCGGACAAAATCAGGGCATGCACATCAATGAAGGCGCCCAGTTCAGGCGGCGCTTCTTTTGGCAACTCATTGCGGATCGTTTGCAATTCTTGATGAACGGTGGCGATTGCGTTCTTCAAGCGCAATATTTCAGCCTCGACCTGATCGTTGGGGATCAGGTAATGTTTGACGTCGAGCGCGGCCGGCGCCAAAAGATGGGCGCGGCCAATAGCAATCCCTTTGGAAACCGGGATGCCGTGTAAGGTAAAAGATGCCATCGCGTTGGTCTCCTGCGTTATTTTGTTAAGCTTGTGCTTTCATGTTCGCGGTAGCTATCAAAACCTTACCGGACTATGCCTGTTTTGGCAATCGCACGGTGTATCAGAAGAAGTCGAATCAGCAGCAATGGGTCGATCCGCATGCCTGAGTCAAACCCGGCAACGCCGCCTATTGGCCTTCGCCAAAACGGTCCAGGATCAAGGCTTCCAGTGCATTAAAGCAATCCTGTTCGCCTTCTCCATCGGTTTCCAGCAAAATCATGCTGCCCTTGCCAGCGGCAAGCATCATGACGCCCATGATGGATTTGGCATTGACCCGGCGTTTGTTGAACGTCATCCAGACTTCACATTTGTGCTTTGAAGCAAGCTGAGTGAATTTGGCCGACGCACGCGCATGCAAGCCGAGCTTGTTGATGATCTCAAGTTCTTTTTGAATCATGAAAATTTCTTTCCTTGCTTTTATTGAGAAGAAACACGAATCCGATTTTCAATCCGTACGGCACCGCTTTGGCCACCAGCTAATGCCATTTGCATCACCACATCGAGGGTATCGTTGCGATAGGTCAAGGCACGCAGCAGCATCGGCAGGCTGATGCCGGCAATCACCTCGACATTGTCAATCGCACATAGATAGCCGGTACAGTTCGACGGTGTACCGCCCATGACATCGGTAATCACCAGCACACCGCTGCCATCATCGAGCCGGCGTACTGCCTCGGCTGCCAATCTCTGCACTTCCGCGGGATTCTGATCGGCGATCACGTCAATGGCTTCGATGCGCTCCGGCAAGCCACGAAAGACATGCGTGGCCGCTGCAATGAAAGCTTGACCCAGCGGGGCATGCGTAAGAAGGAGGATACCGACCATGAAATTCTTTTTAATTGATTACGCTCAACATCAAGACACCCGACGCGTGACGCTCACCTCAATGCGTCGCAACCGCTGTTTCCAGCGCGTCGACAAACATGGCGGCGACATCGAAACCGCTTTGCTCCGTGATTTCCTGGAAGCAAGTCGGGCTGGTGACATTGATTTCCGTCAAATAGCTGCCGATGGCGTCCAATCCTACCAGCAACAGCCCGCGTTGCACCAAAATCGGTGCCAGCGCCTCAGCAATCTCGCGCTCACGCGCCGAAATCGGCTGCGCCACGCCCAGACCACCTGCGGCCAGATTGCCGCGTACTTCCCCCCCCTGAGGAATGCGTGCCAGCACATGCGGCACCACTTTACCGCCGATCAGCAAGATCCGTTTGTCGCCAAGGGAAATTTCCGGAATGAAACGTTGCGCCATGATGGTTCGGGCGCCATTGTCGGTCAAGGTTTCGATGATGGACCCGAGATTCATGCCATCCTGGCCTACCCGAAAGATACCCATGCCACCCATCCCATCGAGCGGCTTGAGTATCACATCCTTATGCTCGGCGTGGAAGGCGCGCAGACGCTTGCCATCGCGGGTGACCAGGGTCGGCGCGGTATATTGTGGAAATTGTGCAATCGCCAATTTTTCATTGTGGCTGCGAATCGCTTCCGGCTTGTTGAATACGCGCGCACCCTGCTTTTCAGCCAACTCCAGCAAATAGGTGGTGTAGATGTATTCCATGTCGAACGGCGGATCCTTGCGGATCACGATGGCGTCAAATTCCGACAGGAAAGTCGATGTGGCCGCATCGGCGCGATACCAAGCGTCGGCTTCGCCGGTCAGCGTGATCTTGGCAACATTGGCGGTGACCAGACCGCTTTCCAAGACGATATCGCCCTGCTCGAAAGCATAGATGGCATGACCACGTTTGGCCGCTTCGCGCATCATGGCGAAAGTCGAATCCTTGTAAATCTTGAAGGTGTCGAGCGGATCGGCGAGAAAAGCGATTTTCATGATTTGTCCGTCACAGATAAATTAATAGACTTCCGGGTTCGGATCGGTCTTTTCCATTTCCAGTGACGCCGCCAGCAGCGCCAGACGCGCCACTACGCCGTACATATAGAAACGATTCGGCGCAACCGTGCCTGGCTTGGCATGCATATCAGGCAAGGCATGTTGCTGCGCAAACGCCAGTGGCACAAAATGCGCGCCAGGCGCATTGAGGTTTTCATTGACGTCACGGTCGGCATGCACGCGATAAAAACCACCGACCACATAGCGGTCGATCATGTAGACCACCGGTTCGGCAACTGCTTCGTTGATCCGCTCGAAAGAGTGCACCCCTTCCTGGATGATCACTTCGCCAATGTCCTGGCCATCCTGACCCAAGATGATTTTGTCGTGCTGCTTGCGGTTCAGATCCCGCACTTCGCTGGCATCCTTGACTGTCATGATGCCGCGACCAGAGGTACCAGCATTGGCCTTGACGCACACAAACGGCTGCTCCTTGATGCCATATTCCTTGTATTTTTTGCGGATCTTGGACAACAGGCTGCTGACATTGTCGGCCAAGGCGTCAATACCACCCGCTTGCTGCAGATCAATACCTTCACATTTGGCATACAGAGGATTCAACATCCACGGATCGACATCGACCAGTTTGGCGAATTTCTTGACAACCTCGTCATAGGCAGAAAAATGGTTGCCCTTGCGCCGCACTGCCCAGCCAGCATGCAACGGCGGTAAGACATTTTGTTCGTCCAAGTTTTCCAACACCGAGGGAATACCGATAGTCAGATCGTTGTTGAGCAACACCGTACAGGGATCAAAATTCTTCAAACCCAATCTGCGACCGTTTTTCGAACGCTCCAGCGGTTCCAGCGTAATCGTGCTGCCGTCGGGCAACTCGATGTTCTTGGGCTTCTTGATGTCTTCCGACAAGGTACCGAGCCGCACATTGAGGCCGGTCTGGCGGAAAATCTGCATCAGCCTTGCGATGTTTTGCAGATAAAAACTATTGCGCGTATGGTTTTCCGGAATCAACAATAAATTCTTAGCATCCGGACAATATTTTTCAATCGCCGCCATTGCAGCCTGCACTGCCAGCGGCAACATTTCCGGCGACAAATTATTGAAGCCACCCGGAAACAGATTAGTTTCCATCGGCGCCAGCTTGAAACCGGCATTGCGCAAATCCACCGCGCAATAGAAGGGCGGCGTGTGCTCCTGCCACTCCATGCGGAACCAGCGCTCGATGGCTGGTGTTGCGCCCAGGATTTTCTTCTCGAGATCCAGAAGCGGACCGTTGAGGGCGGTGACAAGATGCGGAACCATATAAGACCTTCTGCGCGTGCGAGGTAGCAAACTGCGGTGGCGAAATAGCGGCCGCATAGTGGCCGCAAAAGCGATAACGAATCCAATAAGAACCGGCCATTTTAGCGGGATTCCTGATATTGCGTTGAGCACCACCCATTAATTTCTAGTGGATTCTGGTGAGAACGCTAGTTAAGTGGGGATCTTGTCTTTTTTTTAAAGGACCATAAAAAAAGCGCCCCGATCTGCATCGGAGCGCTTTTTAAATGGGGCCGCAGCCCCGGGAAAACAAATTACATCGAATCAGGAATGATAAGCAGATTCGCCATGGCTGGAGATGTCCAGACCTTCGCGCTCTTCTTCTTCCGTCACACGCAGGCCAATGACGATGTCAACCAGCTTGAAGGCGATGAAAGCAACCACACCAGACAAGATCACTGTGGTCAGCACGCCTTGGAACTGAATCCAGACTTGGCCGCCGATTGAGTAATCAGGAGCAACAGCGTTGGCAACGTAGTCATAGATACCAGTGCCACCCAGGCTAGGCGCAGCAAACACGCCAGTCAGGAGCGCGCCGAGGATACCGCCCACGCCGTGTACACCGAAGACGTCCAGTGCATCGTCCGAACCGAGGATCTTCTTGAGGCCAGTAACACCCCACAAGCACAGCAGACCACCGATCAAGCCCATCACGACAGCGCCGCAGACACCGACGAAACCAGCCGCAGGAGTGATCACCACCAGGCCAGCAACCGCACCCGAAGCAGCACCCAACATCGAAGGCTTGCCCTTGCCAATCCATTCACCAAAGCTCCACGACAGCACTGCAGCAGCAGTTGCCAGGATGGTGTTGACGAACGACAGTGCAGCGCCGCCATTAGCTTCCAGACCGGAGCCGGCATTGAAACCGAACCAACCGAACCACAGCAGCGAAGCGCCGACCATGGTCAATGTCAAGCTATGTGGCTTGAATGCTTCCTTGCCATAACCCAGACGCTTGCCAATCACATAGGAACCGACCAGACCTGCGACCGCAGCATTGATATGCACCACGGTACCGCCGGCGAAGTCCAGCGCGCCCTTTTGGAACAACCAGCCCGAGATCGCAGTCGCTTTTTCAGCGGCAGCAGCGTCGGTGAAGGCATCTGGACCAGGCCAGAACCAGACCATGTGCGCCATAGGCAGGTACGAGAAAGTAAACCAGATGATCGAGAAAGCGATCACAGCGGAGAACTTCACGCGCTCTGCGAAGGAACCGATGATCAGCGCCACAGTGATCGCTGCGAACGCGCCCTGGAAGGCCACGAACGACAACTCTGGAATCACGACACCCTTGCTGAAAGTTGCAGTGTTCGAATCACCAGTCAGACCATGCAGGAACAGACGATCAAAGCCACCGAAGAATGCACCGCCTTCTGTGAACGCAATACTGTAGCCGTAGACGAACCACAGGATGTAGATCAGCGAGAAGATCACGAAACATTGCATCAGCACCGACAGCATGTTCTTGCTGCGGACCAGGCCGCCGTAGAACAGGCCAA
Source organism: Duganella sp. (assembly GCA_026225475.1). Taxonomy (GTDB): domain Bacteria; phylum Pseudomonadota; class Gammaproteobacteria; order Burkholderiales; family Burkholderiaceae_D; genus Herbaspirillum. The sequence continues at coordinate 31,626 of JAMFSU010000002.1, read as the reverse complement.
GGCCTGGCAAGGTCATCAGAATCACGAATGCAGTACAAATCAACATCCATGCTGTGTCGCCCTTGTTCGGGACAGGACCAGGAGCAGGTGCTGCTGCTGGCGCTGCTGGAGCAGCGACTGCGGCGGCTGGAGCTGGCGCTGCTGCAGGTGCAGGCGCTTCCGCTTTGGGTGCATCTGCCGCAGGAGCGGCTGGTGCCGCCGCTGCTGCTTCTGGCTTAGGCGCATCTTGCGCCTGCGCCGGCGCAGCAAAACCGACTGCGACCAACAGAGCGCCCATTGCCAGCGCACTCGACAACAATTTTTTGATACTCATTACTGTTCCCCCCTTAAAGAGCTTCTTTGCCGGTCTCGCCGGTGCGAATGCGGATGACGTCCAGCAAATCTTGTACAAAGATTTTGCCGTCGCCGATTTTTCCTGTGCGAGCTGCTGCTTCGATCGCTTCGAGCGCGCGCTCGACGATGGAGTCATCAACTGCTGCTTCGATCTTGGTCTTCGGCAGGAAGTCCACGACGTATTCCGCACCGCGATACAACTCGGTGTGGCCTTTTTGGCGGCCAAAACCCTTGACTTCCGTCACGGTGATGCCTTGTACGCCAATTGCCGACAAGGCTTCACGCACCTCGTCAAGCTTGAATGGTTTGATGATCGCTGTAATCAGTTTCATACCAACCTCAATTAGAAAGTTTTGCTAAGGGAAACTACGACACCTGCACGGCCGACGCTCTTCAAACCATCCGACGCTGGCGTTGTTTGAACGCCTTTCTTCAGGTTGGTACCAACGTAAGCGACACCCAGTGTGATCCCTGCCAGGTCGTCAAATGTCTTGCTCAGACCGACCTTCCAGTCACTGTAGCTGTATTGACTGTTGGAAACACCGGCATTGCTTCCTTTGATGCTTTGGTGACCAACATGCAGACCGAGAACGGTGCCATAGAAGGTATCAAAGTTCGCGCCCAGATCAAAATATTGGCTGTTCTTGCTGTCGACATTTCCAAACAGGTTGGTCAACGATTGCGAATACTTGAAGTAACCAGGACCGTAACCGACCTGACCATACAGTTCAAACGTATTTGCATTCTTTACGCCGCTATTTGCCAACGTATTGGTAGGGTAATAGTAGTAGAGGCCACCGACGTCATAAGTGAAACCAGCACCGATATCGCCGCGCTTACCTGCATACAAATCCCATTCAACAGGACCTTTGGTATTGGTGCCGGCCACTGTGCCAGCATCCTTGATCCACTTGATAGTGCTCATCCATGTACCGGCATAGAGGCCTGTCGGATTATTTGTGTAGTCTGCCCCAACTTGCAGTGCAGGGTCGAAGCGTGTTTGTGTCAGACCGCGGTAACGGTAATCGCTGACCACGGCCGCATTGAAGGTAACTTCGTTGTCTGGCTTAGGTGGGTCTTCTGCGCGAGCGAAGCTGGTAACAAACGATGCAGCGATTGCGGTTGCAAGAATTAATTTTTTCATGGCGTCCCTCTAGGTTCTGTTAAACAACAAATTTTTCGTTCTGCATGAGCTATATAGCAGGAGCCATGCCAACCCAATTCTTTTGATTTGCGCGACTTTTTTTCGTGCAAATACACATTCCCGCTCGGCATTTTTTATTTTTTCACTAAATAAGTGCGAAAATGTCATACTTATGCGTATGCTCACCAAAAAAATGCAGACTAATTTACAACCAGCAATTGCCACTGAGAAATAAATGGGCCTTTCTGGTGCGCACCGGTCCAACTTTGCGCTGCCCAGTGTGGCTCGGTATCTTTATTCATTGCCAAACAAATAATGCGACTGAACGAAGCGTTGTAGACGCAACCAAACAGCACAGCTTCGGCAGTCTTTCCCATTTCCTTTGGGGCAACGAACGCGTACACTTGCCGAAATGTCATTGCCGCTCACGACGATAAGGAACCATCATGGACAAACCACAGTTTTTTGAAGATATTCAAGCCAAGATTAATAAGGCCATCGAGAACTCGCCCGCCAAGGACATCGAAAAAAACGTCAAGGCGATGTTGAGCCAAGGCTTTTCCAAACTTGATCTGGTTACCCGCGAAGAATTCGACATTCAAGCGCAAGTACTGGCCAAGACCCGAGCCAAGCTTGAAGAGTTAGAAGCGCGCGTGATCGAACTGGAAGCGCGACAGAAGGCATCCTGATCAGATTTGCTCAAGTCTGCGGTCGTCATCAGACCATTACCTTGTTTTTTGTACGCGACCACCATCATTGGCGGTCGCGTCCTTTTCGGAGCAGCACTCAAGGCGGCTCGCTCCTTCCCAGAAACGCACGGTTGAGCCAGAATGAAAGAAGCAGCTCCAGCGACAATAAACTGCTGCTAGCGATTTTGTCCCATTGAAGACGCGGTATGACTGCGCCATGCTTGCCAGATCTCTTATTTCTACCGGCCTCACTGTAGCAACTTTCGAATTGCTCGCAGACCGGCCTAAATCCCCATGAGTCTGGCAATACTCAAAAGCCGCGGCCTAGCCGGCATGCAAGCTCCACAGGTAACGGTTGAAGTGCACTTGGCCAACGGTCTGCCCTCGTTCACCATCGTTGGCTTACCGGAAACCGAGGTCAAGGAATCCAAGGACCGTGTGCGCGCGGCTTTGCAAAATGCCCGCTTCGAATTCCCCAGCCGACGCATTACTGTCAACCTGGCACCAGCCGATCTCCCAAAGGAATCGGGCCGCTTTGACTTGCCAATTGCACTTGGCATCCTGGCCGCCTCCGGGCAAATGCCAGGTGAGCAGTTGGACGACTATGAATTTGCGGGTGAATTATCTCTGTCTGGCGAGTTGCGGCCGATCCGTGGTGCGCTGGCGATGACCTATGCCATGCACCAGTCACATAACACCGATCAGCGGCAACGCAGCTTCATACTGCCGCGCGCCAATGCTGACGAAGCTGCATTGGTCAGCGCCGCAGCCATTTATCCAGCCGACTCCTTGTTGCAGGTATGTACGCATTTTGCCACCAGCGATGCCGACGCCAGGCTTACCCGTCATCAGCCCACACTCGTCACGGCGGCGCCGCATTATCCAGACTTTGCCGACGTCAAAGGCCAGCTTCAGGCCAAGCGGGCGCTCGAAGTGGCGGCAGCGGGCCAGCATAGTGTCTTGTTGCTCGGTCCACCTGGCACTGGAAAGTCAATGCTGGCCGCGCGTTTTCCCGGCATCTTGCCGCCCATGCACGACGACGAAGCGCTAGAAGCCGCCGCCGTGGCATCATTGACAGGCAGCTTTTGCGCGACGCGCTGGAAGAAACGGCCCTATCGCTCGCCGCACCATACAGCTTCTGGCGTCGCGCTGGTGGGCGGCGGCGGCACACCGCGACCGGGCGAAATCTCGTTGGCGCACCGTGGCGTTTTGTTTTTGGATGAATTGCCCGAATTCGACCGCAAGGTATTGGAGGTATTGCGAGAACCGCTAGAATCAGGCCGCATCACAATTTCGCGCGCCGCACGACAGGCTGATTTTCCAGCTTGCTTTCAATTGATCGCCGCGATGAACCCCTGTCCTTGTGGCTACTTTGGCGCAATCCAGCGCCAATGTCGCTGCACGCCAGATCAGATCAACCGTTATCAAGGCAAAATCTCCGGACCGCTGCTCGACCGCATCGATCTGCAAATCCAGGTCGGCGTCATTGCGCACGAGGAGTTATTACAAGCCTGTACCGGCGAAACCTCGTTGCAAATTGCAGTACGGGTGGAACACGCCTATCAGCGCCAGTTAAGCCGTCAACACAAAAGTAATCACCTCTTGTCGACAGCCGAAATCGATTTGCATTGCAAGCCGGACGACGACGCGGAGGCATTATTGCTCGCTGCGATGCAAAGGCTCAACTGGTCGGCACGCGCCTATCATCGGGTGCTGAAAGTAGCGCGAACCATCGCCGATCTGGCGAGTGAGCCGGTCATCGGGAAAGCCCATATCGCTGAGGCGATTCAATATCGACGGGCATTGCGTGAGCAATAGATCCATCACAACAGATCGGCGCTCAAAACTCAACGCAAATTGCAACGTCGATTGGCTGTCGCCATCCGCGCTCAATACCCTCCGCAATTGAATTCAGCCACCCGCATCCACGATGGGCGAGCGCTATGCAGTGCTGACTTGATACAGCCCCTTGCTCTGCGCCAGATATTTTCTTTTCCATTTTCTCGATATTGTCTTACCAAGCCGCCTCGACAAGCAATTATTGCCAAAATAAAATTATTGCCTTTTTGACATTTATTGACATCTTCGCCCCAGATGAAAGACCTCGTAGCAACTTCAATCCTCCTTTATGATGGCTCTCTCTTCATTACCATCGCCAGCCTCATGCGTCTGTCCGCTTCATTTGCTGTCGCCCCCTTACTGCTCGCAATTGCCTGCGCCGCGCACGCCGCACCGGTCGCCAGTGCCAGCGACATCGACAAAGCGATGAACCTGCTGCCGCCGGACATACAAAAAGACTTGAACCAACCACAACCGGCAGATACTCACCCCAAGGTACCAGCACCACCGGTGGCGCCACCGATGAGCCAGCATTGCCGCCAGTTGCTGGCCGCAATTGATAACGCCCGTTATACGCCCCAACAAATGCCGCGCGACAGCTATCCCTCGGGTCCGGGTCCGGGTCGGTATGGTCGGTCACCGTGGCCAGCAACCTCGCCAGCCGAAGGCTGGCAGGTCGATGCCGGCAACAGTCTAACCGGCCGCTCCGGCAGCAGTGCCTATAGCCGGCGCGTCCGACTCGAGACGCAGTTTGATCGGGAGTGCCGCTGATGACTGCATTGGCCAGCAAGACACGGTCATTGCGACGCTGGCGCTTCGCGCTGCTTAGCTTGGTCGTGCTGTTGAACGCTTGTTCGCCACGGTACAACTGGCGCGAAAACCATGGCGAGTCTTTGCCGTTCAGCGTATTGCTGCCCGCCAAACCGACGACGTTCACGCGCCGTATTGACCTCGATGGCATCGCCGTCGACATGACGATGACTGCAGCAGAAGTCGACGGCGTCAGTTTTGCCGTTGGCACTGCCAAACTAGACCATGCAGCGCAAACCCCGCAGGCATTGGCAGCGATGCGCACGGCGTTACTCCATAATATCGCCGGCGTTACGCAGCCAACCGCAATTCCTGGACGCAACAACGCCACTACCAGCAGCCTTGACCTGGTTGCCGATGGCACTGCCAATGGTCGGCCCGTGCGCCTGATGGCGCGTTTGCTGACCCAGGACCAGCGGCTTTATCAGGTCCTGATGATCGGCCCGCCCGGCAATTTTGCTGCGGACCGCGCAGATATGTTCTTCGGCTCGTTCAAACCCGGCTAAACTGCCGCTCAAAGCGCCCTGCCAGCGGCTGCAGATGACAAGTCGATATTGTCCGAGGTATCCTGTAGGCAGGCCATCACGCCGAAATTGGCGCAATTTCGACCTTTTTATTGCAGTCAGCGAATTCGCCTTCCAATGGCAGGTTCGCATTTATTCACATTCATACCCCGAGGAAATATGCTGGTCACGTTCAAATCAAAAGCGGCTGCCGATGTTGTCATGTATGAATCGCACGCCAAACCTATCCTTGACCTGCTGCACAAGGATCTCACGCGCGGCGTCATCACCGCGGCCGAGAGTGCCGCTGCGATCGCCTTGCTGGAAAAACAGGTCAACAACAGCAAGGCGCACGATGCCGCCGAAGCTCTGGAACGCGATGTGCACAAACATCACAACGCCAACGGCGATGACCATGGCCATGAAAAAATCGAGCCGGTGACCTTCTCCGCACGCGTCTATCCTTTGCTGGATATGCTGCGCGAAGCCCAAAAAGGCAATTTCGACATCCTCTGGGGCGTCTGAGGAAACTCATCCGACGCAGCGGCAATGCTGCTGCGTCCTGATACCGGGTCAGCGTTTGTGGTTGAGTTTATTGCTGAATTCGGTGCAGTAATACAGCAAGGCCAGCGCCGGAAACACCAATCCGAGCAAGGACGTGGCGCGCCAACCGCCATAGGCATAAATCCACGCGCCAAGTGCCGAGCCCGTGGCTCCGCCGACAAAGAATGTTGCCATGAACAAGCCGTTGAGACGGCTGCGAATTTCCCCCCCCAACGCATAAATGGCGCGCTGACTGAGCACCAGATTGGCCGATACCCCAAAGTCCAGCAAGATCGCCGTCGCCAGCAAGGCGGCCAGCGAGGACGTGCGGCCACCTTCCCAGAAATGCGCCAACAAGAAAGCCAGCGCTACCGACAGCATGGCCAGGCCGGTCGCTGGCCGGCTCCAGCCACGATCGGCGACGCGCCCGGCAATGGGTGCGGCGATCACGCCAATGACGCCGGCAAATGCAAACAAGGCGATCCCGGTTTGCGACATATTGAATGTCGGTCCCGCCAAATACAATGGCACGGCAGTCCAGAACAGGCTGAATGCGGCGAACACCATGGCATGGTAGAGCGACCGGCGGCGCAGCACCGGCGTATATTTGACCAATTGCCACATTGACCCTAACAAAGCGCCATAGCGCATGCCGGCAGGTGGTCGACGCATCGGCAAGAAGCGCAACAACACCAGTGCCGTCACGGCAATGGCCAGTGCCGACAAGCCGAAGATCGCATGCCAGCCGAACCAGTCAGCCACCAGGCTGGCCAAGGGTCGGGCCAGTAAAATCCCCATCAGCAAACCGCTCATGACATTGCCAACCGCGCGCCCGCGCGTTTCGGGCCGCGACATGTGGGCCGCATAGGGCACCAGCACTTGGGCACCGACCGAACTCACGCCAATCACAAAGGCGGCGCTGAAGAACTGGCTGGCGCTACTGGCGCAAGCTGCGCCGATCAAAGCTAAACAGGTGACGACCATCAGACTGACCACCAGTTTGCGGTTTTCCAGCAAATCGCCGGCCGGGACGATGAACAGTAAGCCTAGACCATAGCCAACTTGCGCCAGCGTCACAATCAAACCAGCAGCGCCAGGTGAAATGCCGGTGGCGGCAGCAATCGGCCCGATCAGCGGCTGGGCGTAGTACAGATTGGCGACGATGATGCCGCAGGCAGCGGCCAGCAGGGTAATCATCCAGGTGGCGATCTCCGGTTGCGTGTCGGCGTCGGTTGGATTGGCAGCGGCAGAGGTGGCGCGATCCATGGCTGGAGCTTTCGATAAAAAAGAGGGGGACACTGTAGCTGAATTGGGCAATTCCTGCCGAACCGCATGCCGCCCTGTGCGCCGGGTTACCAGTGTAAAGTTCCAGCGTGAAGGGCGGTGCAAGGCGATAATGACGCGCCCACGCAGCAGGCATTCTGGCCAGTCAGCCATTTTTGCATGGCGATAGGTCCCGCTCGACTGTTACACTGGCGCTCCTGCGCCGAAACCGGCGCCTCAGCAGTCTTCGGCAAGTATGAATGTGATGCAAAACTCCTTGAAAATCGATTCCCTCGCGTACAGCCTGCATGGCGCTGCCCACACCGTGGCCGCCGTGCGTGACGGCACGGCGCTGCCGCAAGCCCTGGCGCGACTGTTTGCCTCAATTGAGATCACCCCGCAAGCGCGCGGTGCCATCCAAGATTTGTCCTATCTGGCGATGCGCCGGCTCGGCATTGCTGACGGCTTGCTGACGCTGCTGGCGAACAAACCGCCACAGCCAGAGACCTTGCACGGTCTGCTGATCTGCGCACTGAGTTTGCTGGTCGAGGAAGAAAATCCCGCCTATGACGCCTTCACCGTGGTCAATCAAGCCGTCGAGGCAGCCGCTGCTGACACCGAGATGAGCCATGCCAAGGGTGTGGTCAATGCGATTTTGCGGCGCTTCCTGCGCGAACGCGCAACGCTGCTGCCGCAAGCGCAGAAAAGCCCGCCCGGCACCTGGAATTATCCAACCTGGTGGATTGACCGCATCAAAGGCGCTTATCCCGATCAATGGCAAGCCGTTCTTAACGCCGGCAATGCCGCGCCACCGCTGAGCCTGCGCGTGAACCGCCGGCGCAGTACGGTGCCGGATTATTTGCATCTGCTGGCCTGTAATGGCATGGGCGGACGTCAGGTCGGTCCGGATGCAGTAAGGCTGGACAAACCCGTGCCAGTGACCCAGATACCTGGCTTTGCCGACGGCCTGGTATCGGTACAGGACGCTGCTGCCCAATTGGCCGCGCCGCTGCTCGATGTACAAGATGGCATGCGCGTGCTCGATGCCTGCGCCGCGCCCGGCGGCAAGACCGGGCATTTGCTCGAATATGCCGATCTCGACCTGTGGGCGCTCGACCATGATCCGAAGCGCTTGCGCCGTATCGAAGAAAATCTGACGCGCCTGCAATTGCAAGCCCAGCTCAAGGCTGGCGATGCTCGCTACGGCCTGGGCGACGCCGCCATGCCAGGACAGGACTGGTGGGACGGTCAATTGTTCGACCGTATCCTGGCCGACGTGCCATGCACCGCCTCCGGCATCGTGCGCCGCCATCCCGATATCCGCTGGTTGCGCCGCAAAGCTGACACGGCACAACTTGCAACACTTTCCGAGCAAATCCTCGACAACCTTTGGCAGATGCTCAAGCCCAATGGTAAATTGCTTCTGGTAACGTGTTCGATATGGCCACAAGAGTCGGAGCAGCAAGCCGCCCAATTCGCCGCACGTCACCAAGCAGTTCGACTGCCCGCCCCAGGTCAATTGTTGCCGACAGCCAGTGCAGAAGCCGACCATGACGGGTTGTTTTATGCGCTGTTTCAAAAAACTGGACCATGAATTGACGCTATCGGCCCTCTCCCCTTTGTACCTGCCTGCGCCTGTGCGCAGCCGTGCGCCAATTGCCGGCACGCGCTGCGCTAATGCATGGCACCTGCTGCAACGGCTGCTGTTGCTTATTGTGCTGCTATGCGGTCATGCCCATTCGCATGCTGCCGAGATTGATATCACGCAAGCCTCGCTGGAAGCGGTGGAGGATGGTTATCGACTTTCCACGTCGTATTCCTTTGAGCTCAATCGTAGTCTGGAAGATGCCTTGATTCGCGGTGTACCACTTTATTTCACGACCGAAGTGCAGTTGACGCGGCGCCGCTGGTACTGGTTTGATGAAGTCTCGATCTCGGCCTCACGCACCGTACGCATTTCTTACAATGTGCTCACGCGTCAATATCACGCCTCCACCACTGGCCAATTGCAGCAAAGCTTCAGCACGCTGGAAGACGCCATGTCGCTGATCCGACGACCACCGCGCTGGGTCATTGCTGACAAAAACACGCTCAAGTCGGGCGACATCTACAACGTCGGCTTGCGCATGCGCCTGGATGTGGCGCAATTGCCCAAACCATTCCAGATCAACGCGCTCAATAACAGCGATTGGCGGCTTTCGTCGGACTGGAAAGAATTCACCTTTAAAGTCGAATGACCCGCACCCTCCGCTATCTCTTGGTAGTTGGCGCCGGCGTCATCAGCATCTTGCTGTTCCTGCTGGCCTCCGCCTCTGAAAATTCTGCACTGTTCGACCAGCATTACCCGTGGCTACTTGGCCTCAATGCCCTGGCCGCTATCGCTCTGCTGATTTTGGTAGTGCTGCTGCTGGTGCGCTTGTACAAACGCTACCGGCGCGGCAAGTTCGGTTCCAAGCTACTGGCGCGACTGGTATTGATGTTTGCGCTGGTGGGCATTTTGCCCGGCGCAGTGATTTATCTGGTGTCAGTACAATTCGTATCGCGCTCAATCGAATCGTGGTTTGATGTGCGTATGGAAGCGGCGCTGGAATCGGGTCTCAATCTCGGCCGCAATGCGCTCGATTCTTCGCTGACCGACCTGACCTCGCGTGCCCGCGCGATGGTGCAGGAGTTAGCCGATATGTCGGACTCGGAACAGGTCACCTATCTGTCGCGCCAGCGCGATCAGAGCATGGAGATCACCATCGTCAGCGCCAGCGGCCAGGTGTTGGCCACCGTCGGCGGACGCATCGGCGTGCTCACACCGACCATGCCGAGCGCCACCATGATGCGACAGGCACGTCTGACGCGCGGCTTCTTCGTCGTGGAGAGCGACGATACACGCCCGATCAACGGCGATATGGACTCAGAAGCCAATTTGCGACTGCATGTGGTCATCGCCATGCCCAACTCCAGTCACGGCCTTGGCTTGCAGAGCGAAACCCGCTATCTGCAAATTCTGCAACCGGTACCGACCTATCTGGCCTCGAATGCGGAAACCTTGCGCCTGGCTTACAGTGAATACCAGCAGCGCTCAGTGGCACGCTCAGGCTTGCGCAAGATTTATCTGGTCACGCTCACACTGACGCTGCTGCTGGCGATTTTCGGCGCCATCGTCAGCGCCTTCCTGATCGCCAGCGATCTCGCCAAACCACTGCTGCTACTGGCCGAAGGCACCAAGGCGGTAGCCGAGGGCAATCTGTCGCCGCGCCCGATCGTTGCCACCTCGGACGAACTAGGCACCCTGACCCAGTCATTCAATGCCATGACGCGGCAACTGTCCGACGCCCGCAGCTCGGTCGAACGCAACCGTGCCGAGCTGGAAAACGCCAAGGCCTATCTGGAATCGGTGCTGGCCAATATGTCGGCCGGCGTGTTGGTGCTCGACAGCGAATTCAACATCGTCAGCGTCAATGACTCGGTGCGCCGCATCCTCGGTTATGACTTCAGCGACCGTGTCGGCACACCATTGCATACCATCGAAGGCCAGGCGCTGTTTGCCGAAGCAGTGATCAAGGCGTTTTCCGAACAGCGCGCGCAACGCGCAGCCGGGGCCGATTCAGCCCAGGACAGTTTGCACTGGCAACAGCAGATCGAACTGGGCGGTGCCAGCGTGCAAGCGCATGGCAAGGAGCAGGACAGCACCGCCAGCAAGATCACGTTGCTGGCGCGCGGCTCCCATTTACCGGTAAAAAATGGCGTTGGTTACGTCGTGGTGTTCGACGATATCAGCAATGTGATTTCGGCCCAGCGTTCGATTGCCTGGGGCGAAGTGGCGCGCCGGCTGGCGCATGAAATCAAGAACCCGCTGACACCGATCCAATTGTCGGCAGAACGACTGCAGATGCGCCTGTCCGGCAAATTGCAGCCAGCCGATGCCAGCATCCTGGAAAGGAGCACAACCACCATCGTCAACCAGGTCGCCGCGATGAAACGCATGGTTGATGACTTCCGCGACTACGCCAAAACCCCTCCGGCCAAACCCACTGCACTTGATTTGAACGGACTGACCGAGGAGATCCTCCATCTGTACCTGGCCGGCGATGGCCGCGACGTGATCCAGGCACGGCTGGCACCAGATCTGCCCAAAGTGATGGGCGACGCCACCCAGTTGCGTCAGGTGATCCATAATCTGCTGCAGAATGCACAGGATGCCGTCGCGGAAAACGGCGATATCGTGCCGCGCATCGATGTCGTCACCGAAGTCATCAAGTATCAAGGCTCCGATGGATCAACGCGCAGCGCAGTTAGTCTGTCGATTACCGATAATGGTCCCGGCTTTGGCACAAAAATTCTCGCCAGCGCGTTTGAACCTTATGTAACATCAAAACCTAAAGGAACAGGTTTAGGCTTGGCGATGGTCAAAAAGATCGTCGATGAACATGGCGGGCGCGTCGACATTCAAAATCGCCATGAGACAAGAGGCGCAAAAATACTAATTTTGCTGTTAAAGTTAGCACCCGATGCATAAGGATCAAGATTTTGTCGTTACTGCCGTTGATACATAGGTCTTTACCAAGTATGGTTGTGGCATAGATGTTTTGTGAACGATTGATGGAATATCTTGCCATTGATCTTGTCCGACAAATCATCAACCCGGTGTTGGCGTGTTTTCGGTTGCAGTATCCTGAGTATTGTCTTTGCTGACACGCCTGTCCGGATTGATTTGGCAAATGTGGTGCGCTTGAAGAGCACGCCGCTTGCACAGCAATCTCAAAAAAATATCTAGTGAGGAAAGCAGGCACATGGCTAACATCCTGGTCGTCGATGACGAAATGGGTATCCGCGAATTGCTCTCGGAAATTTTAGGCGATGAGGGACATGTCGTAGCAACCGCCGAAAATGCGCAGCAGGCCCGCGAGCTGCGTTCTGGCAGCGTACCCGATCTGGTATTGCTGGATATATGGATGCCCGATACCGACGGCGTGACACTGCTCAAAGAATGGCAGCGCGATGGCTTGCTGACGATGCCAGTGATCATGATGTCCGGCCATGCCACCATCGATACTGCAGTGGAAGCCACCCGCATTGGTGCGCTCAATTTTCTGGAAAAGCCGATTGCGCTGCAAAAACTGCTCAAGGCTGTGCAACAAGGCTTGACGCACAGCCGCGATCCGGTGCGCCCGGTTTCCTATATCCGCCCCAGCGTGACCACCAGTGCCGACAGTGGCGATCATCATGCCGTGCCAGCGTCGTCTTTCAGTCCTCCCGGCGCGACGGATCTGCATCACGGCCATGGCATGGCGCTGGCGCCCGCCTTTGCACCGGTGGCCGACAACGCCTCCAATATTTCTTTCGATCTGCCGCTGCGCGAAGCGCGTGACGCCTTTGAGCGGGCTTATTTTGAATATCACCTGGTGCGTGAGAACGGCAGCATGACCCGCGTGGCAGAGCGTACCGGTCTGGAACGCACCCATTTGTACCGCAAACTTAAGCAACTCGGTGTCGAACCGGGCAAGCTCTCCAAAAAAGGCGGCTAAACCCCGCCCTGACGCGTCTGGCTGGCACTGGGGACATTGCCGGGCAGCGCATCTGCCACACTCCCTACCGCGTTTCAGGAACCTTCCTGCGCTTGAGCGTCTCCATCAAACAGGCCCGAAGCCTGCCTTGCATGTCTTTTTGATATGATCGATCACATCAGGGCAAAAGTTATCGCCTAATCCGCCGTAACCTAACTTAAGGAAGGGTAATCCAGCAGGGTTGACCAGCGGCAATATCGTAGTTCTGTCTTGACCCTTGAAATCCCCGTCGATGACGCCATTTCTTTCACCAAGATTGAGCATTTGATAAGGAGCCATCATGAACACGATCTATAACAGTGACCAATACAGTGTCGTTGAATTCGGAGCCGATGGAGATCACGAAGCCTTGCGCTTCGGCGGCTATGAAATCATGGACAAATCGGGCCAGCGTGAAATTTTCATCGATGGTCCCGCTGCCGAACTGTTCCGTAAAGACGTGCAAGAGCTGATTGCAACCGAACCGACGATGGAAGACATTGACGCCTTTTTAAGCAAATATGACGTGATGATGCGTCATCGAATGACCTTGCATTAACTACCGCTGCACTGCCTTGTCGTCGCCATGTCCACTGCGGACGACGACGGCAAGGCTGCTTCGCTTGTTGCGCGAAGACAAGGCGACAATCGATATAATTCAGGCAAAAAGCACTATTTCCTTTTGCCGCGATTATTCTCAAATTGAACTCCTCCGCCATTTCCAGCCGGCAAACCGGCATTCACGAACAATTGTCGACGCTGGTCGCACGTCATGCGACAGCGCCATTCCGCAAACCCGTCACCGATTACAACCGCGACGCCTTCGCGCGCAGCATTGCCGTCTGGCAGGCTGCCGGTGCAGCGCCACTCATTCTCGATACCGGCTGCGGTGTTGGCCTGTCAACACTGCATCTGGCGCAACAATATCCTGACCACTTTGTCATCGGCATCGACCAGTCGGCCGACCGGCTCGCGCGCAATACCGACAACCGGCATTGGCAAGGCGCGGAACCCGACAATCTGTGCTTTGTCCGCGCCGACCTGGTCGATTACTGGCGGCTGTTGCTGGAGGTCGGGATTTCCCCGGCACGGCAATACCTGCTCTATCCCAATCCCTGGCCCAAGATTGGCCATCTGGCACGGCGCTGGCATGGCCATGCGGTGTTTCCCACTATCGTCGCCTTGGGCGGTCATCTTGAATGCCGCAGCAACTGGCAAGTGTATGTGCAAGAATTCGCCGCTGCCTTGAACCAGTTCGCCGGTGATCGGCTGACATCAGCTGCCGCTTGCGAAGCCTTTGCCACTGGCGCACCGATCACGCCGTTCGAACGCAAATACCTGGCCTCTGGCCAAACACTATGGCACTGCCAGGTGCAATTGCCGGCAGCACCGGCCTGAAAAATTGCCGTCATCGTATTATGATGATGGCTTTTTGGCCGCAGGCCATCCCCCTCAAATGCTCCCGATGAACCCTGTTGACGGCTGGCCGACATGCGTCTTGGCGTGATCTTGTTGGTACTGTGTGCAGCGCTGTTGCACGCATCCTGGAATGCCATGCTCAAGAGTAGCGGAGATCGCCTCGGTGCCTTGACCATCATGACCATCGGCGCCGGCCTCGGCGGCCTGCCGCTGGTGTTGCTGACGCCCTTGCCGCCAGCCTCAGCGTGGCCCTATATCCTACTGTCAGCGCTGCTGCATACCGGTTACAACCTATTCCTGATCCGCGCTTATCGTATCGGCGACTTCGGCCAGTCCTACCCGATTGCACGCGGCTCGTCGCCGCTGCTGGTGTCGCTCGGTGCTGCCTTGCTGGTCGGCGAACAGATGAGTGCCTATACCTGGGGCGGGATTGCGCTGGTCTCCGTCGGCATCATCAGTCTGGCGCAGATCAAGGATCGTCATCAATTGTCCGCGCCGCTGGCGGCATTCACCACTGGCGCCTTCATTGCCGCCTATACCGTCACCGATGGTATAGGGGCGCGCACCGCCGGTAATGCAATGGCCTATTCAGGTTGGTTATTCGTGCTCGACAGTGTGCCGCTGGCCTTGATCTTCCGGTGGCAGCACGGCCGCCTGCCGTTCACCGGCCCGCGCAAGCAGATCGGGCTCAATCTGGCCGGTGGCGTAATGTCCTTGCTGGCCTATGGCATCGTGATTTGGGCGGTAACGCTCGCGCCGATGGGAACCGTCTCTGCCTTGCGCGAGACGTCTGTACTATTCGCAGCCTTGATCGGCGCGCTGTTCCTTGGCGAAAAACTGACTCTGCGGCGCATCGGCGCCTGCCTGCTGATCACCTGCGGCGCTATCGTGCTGGGCCTACACCGATAACGCCGCTGATGAATTAAATCTCGACCTTGGTGCCGAGTTCGACCACGCGGTTGGCCGGGATGTGGAAGAAGTCGGATGGCTTGGCGCCGTTCTGGTACATCCAAGCGAACAACTGTTCGCGCCACAGCGACATGCCCAGCAACTTGCTCGGCACCACCGTATCGCGCGCCAGGAAGAACGAGGTGTCCATCAAGTCGAATGCCATGTCAAACTGGGTCGCAGTCAGGTCCAACACCTTGTTCACTTCCGGTGCTTCCTTGAAGCCGAACGCGGCGCGCAACAAATAGACGTTGCCGCCCAAATCCTTGAGCGTGAGCCGGCTGGCGTCGCTGACATACGGCACGTCCCAGATACTGATCTTCAGGAAGACCACACGCTCATGCAGAATGCGGTTGTGCTTGAGATTGTGCAGCAAGGCCACCGGTACGGTATTGACATTGCCAGTCATGAACACCGCCGTGCCGCCGACACGATGCGGCGGATGCGCCAGCAAGCCTTCGATGAAGGGTTCCAGTGGAATACCGTCATCCTTGATACGGGTGCGCAACAGCATGCGGCCCGAATACCAGGTCATCAGCAGGAAGAATGCAACTCCGCCGAGCAGCAACGGGAACCAGCCACCATCGGTGATCTTCAGCAAATTGGCGGCAAAAAATGCGAAATCGACGGTAAAGAACGCAGAGATCACCAAAGTCACCAGCACCGGATGCCACTTCCACTCGATCCGCATCACCACTGCCGCCAGAATCGTCGTGATCACCATCGTCGTGGTCACCGCCACGCCGTAGGCTGCGGCCAGATTGTCGGACTTCTTGAATGCTAATACCACCGCCACCACCAGCACCAGCAGCATCCAGTTGATCAAGGGGATATAAATCTGCCCGCGTTCGTCGGCCGAGGTGTGTTGAATTCGCATGCGCGGCACGAAGCCCAGCAGAATCGCCTGGCTGGTCAGCGAAAACGCCCCCGAAATCACCGCCTGCGAGGCAATCACCGTAGCGAAGGTCGCCAGGATCACCATCGGCACCAGCAGCAAGTCCGGCACCATCCGATAAAATGGATTGTCGACAGCCGCCGGATTGATCAACAAATTGGCGCCCTGGCCAAAATAATTGATCAACAAGCACGGCATCACGGTGTACAACCAGGCAAAGCGGATTGGCCGGATGCCGAAATGGCCCATATCGGCATACAACGCCTCGGCACCGGTCAACACCAGCACCACCGAACCCAGCACCACAAACGCCTGCAACGAGTGCGTCGTCATGAAATGTACGGCATAGATCGGATTGATCGCCAACAAGACTTCCGGTGCTTTGACAATATTGAAGATGCCAAGCACGCCCAAGGACACGAACCAGACCAGCATGACCGGGCCAAACAGCTTGCCCACTACGGTCGTGCCATGGCGCTGGATCAGGAACAGGATCACCAGAATGATCAAGGTCAGTGGTATTACGAAGCGCGAGGTACCCGGCACCGCAATATCCATCCCCTCCACCGCCGAGAGCACCGAAATGGCCGGCGTGATCACCACGTCGCCATAGAACATACAGGCGCCAAAAACACCCAGCATCATCAGCAGTTTGGCGCGCGGCGAACCGCTCACGGCAGTTCGTAGCGACAGTGCCATCAAGGCCAGCACACCGCCTTCGCCATTGTTATCGGCGCGCATGACGAACAGCACGTATTTCAGCGACACCACTACCGTCACAGCCCAAAACAACATCGAAATGATCCCCAGCACCGCCGCTGGCGAAAATGGAATGCCATGCTCGATATTGAAGCACTCCTTGAGCGCATATAAAGGACTGGTGCCGATATCGCCGAACACCACGCCGAGCGCTGCGAGCGTGATCAGATGCAGTTTTTTCGACCGGAAAGAATAATTTGCTTTGGTCTGCGTGGAACTCATTGTTATCCCGTATTAATTGACGTGCGTTGAATCTTTACTGCCTGGATTTATTGTTTGTCTTGTCAAATGGTCGATGCGCGGCACATCCCGTACCGGATAGCGCGTACTTTATCGCACTATTCCACCGCTGGGCGGTGTCGTTGCACAAAGACCTCTCCCCCTTGACAGCCGGCAAATAGCAGCAGCTACCAGCAGCAGCGACGGCCGTGACACACACCAAATACGCACGAAAATTTCAAGCTGCAACAATCACAGAGAAAATGCAGCGAAAATCGCATAAAGATATGCAATAAACGCGTTTTTCATTCTTGCTCGGGCTTTATATACTGCGTGGTTATAACGAACTGCATCAACTATGCGAAATCAGCAGCTTCGTTCCCCTGCCCTCAGATTTGCGTAAAGAAATGTGAGGCTCGTCGCCGTCTTCCATGGAGCAAGCCATGTTGTTCAAACAAGTCCTCAGCGCTGCCTGCGCACTCGGCCTGCTGGCAGCGATGCCAGCCCACGCCGAAGGTCAGATCCGTATTGCCCAGCAATTCGGCATCGGTTATTTGATCCTCGATGTCGTGCAAGACCAGAAACTGATCGAAAAATACGGCAAACAGCAAGGCCTCGATATCAAAGTGGAGTGGAATAGCCTGTCCGGCGCCACCGGCATGAATGAAGCACTGCTGGCTGGCGCGCTCGACGTGGTCTCGGCCGGTTTGCCGCCAATGCTGACCTTGTGGGATCGCACCCGCGGGCGCCAGAACGTCAAGGCGATTGCCGCGCTCGGGTCCATGCCCAATTACCTGCTGAGCAACAATCCCAAGGTCAAGACCCTGCAAGACTTGACTGAAAAGGACCGCATCGCCGTGCCGGCCGCCGGCGTCGGCTTCCAGTCGCGCACGTTGCAGATCGAAACTGCACGTCTGTTCGGCAAGAACGACTACAAGCGCTTCGACAACATCTCGGTGAGCCTGTCGCACCCCGATGCCACCGTTGCGCTGATGGCTGGCGGCTCGGAGATCGACACGCACTTCTCCAGCCCGCCATTTCAGTATCAGGCGCTAGAAAACAAGAACGTGCACAAAATTCTGAGTTCCTACGACATCCTCGGCGGTCCGGCCACCTTCAACGTGCTGTACACCACGCAAAAATTCCACGACGACAACCCCAAGACCTACAAGGCCTTTTATAGCGCCCTGCTAGAAGCGGCGCAATTCATCCGCGCCAACAAGGCCAAGGCTGCCGATACCTTCATTCGTGTGCAAAAGTCGAAACTATCACCTGACTTCGTGCGCAAGATCGTCAATGATCCCGAGATCGACTTCACCATCTCGCCGCAACGCAGCTATGTCTATGCCGACAAGCTCTACGAACTGGGCGTGCTGAAGAATCACGCAGCATCGTGGAAAGATTATTTCTTTGAAGAAGCCCATGTCCAGCCCGGTAGTTGAGCCTGCGCCGCTGCTGCAGGTTGACCGGGTCGGTCTGCAATATCGCAGCGCCACCGCCGTGGTGCAGGCCACCCACGATGTCAGCTTCGATGTCTACCCGGCTGACCGTTTCGTACTACTGGGGCCGTCCGGCTGTGGCAAATCGAGCCTATTGAAAGCGGTCGGCGGCTTCCTCCCACCGGCCGCTGGCGAGATCCGCCTGGATGGCCAGATCATCCGCCAGCCGGGACCAGACCGCATCGTGGTATTTCAGGAATTCGACCAATTGCCGCCATGGAAAACCGTGCTGCAAAACGTCATGTTTCCACTACTAGCCTCGCGCACGCTAGGCAAGCGTGAAGCCGCTGAGCGCGCGACCCACTATCTCGACAAGGTCGGCCTGACACGCTTTGCCGACGCCTATCCGCATACGCTGTCGGGCGGCATGAAAGCACGCGTGGCAATTGCCCGCGCGCTGGCGATGCAACCCAAAATGCTGCTGATGGACGAACCGTTTGCCGCGCTCGATGCGCTGACCCGACGCAAGATGCAGGCAGAATTGCTGACGCTGTGGGACGAAGTCCGCTTCACGCTGCTGTTCGTGACCCATTCAATCGAAGAAGCATTGGTGGTCGGTAACCGCATCCTATTGCTGTCACCGCATCCAGGCCGGGTGCGCGCCGAAATCAACAGCCATCAATACGATCTGCAAAGCCTGGGTGGCGTCAGCTTTCAGGAAACCGCGCGCCGTATTCACCGGCTGCTGTTCGACGAAAACCAACCGGCTGCGGCCCCGATCCATTTCCAGGACGTGCGCTTTTCCTACTAATTACGCGCCGTCCCCGCCCCTTCCTGCTGCGAGCCTCTGATGCCTTTCGATCCACCTGTCCGCGCTGAATATGAAATCGCCCTCACACCGTTGGCCGATGTCCCACTGGAGCGGCCACTGGGACTGTGGCACCGCATCTGGCAACAAGGCTGGCTGCGCAAGAGTGTGATCCTCCTGGTACTGGCCCTGCTGTGGGAGCTGGCCGCGCGCTGGCAAAACAATGACTTGCTGTTGCCCAGTTTCAGCCAGACCGCGCTGGCATTTGTAGATGGCGTCGTCACCGGCGAATTGCCTGGCAAAGTGTGGATCTCGCTGCAAGTGCTCCTCAAGGGCTATCTGATCGGCATCGTGCTGTCCTTGATATTGACCACGCTGGCCGTGTCGACGCAACTAGGCCGCGATCTGCTCAGCACGCTCACCTCGATGTTCAATCCACTGCCCGCCATCGCGCTGCTGCCGCTAGCCTTGCTGTGGTTCGGTCTGGGCGACAATAGTCTGATCTTCGTGCTGGTGCATTCGGTGTTGTGGGCCTTGACGCTCAATACCTATGCCGGCTTCCTGGCCGTCTCCGACACCTTGCGCATGGCCGGGCGCAACTATGGTTTGCGCGGCGTGCGCTTCGTGCTGTTCATCCTGGTACCGGCAGCGCTGCCATCGATATTGGCTGGCTTGCGTATTGGCTGGGCGTTTGCCTGGCGCACCCTGATTGCCGCCGAACTAGTGTTCGGTGCCTCCAGCGGCAAAGGCGGCCTGGGCTGGTACATCTTCCAGAATCGCAATGAACTCTACACCGACAAAGTGTTTGCCGGCCTGGCCATGGTCACGCTGATCGGCTTGCTGGTCGAGCATCTCGGCTTCAACACGATCGAGCGCTTGACCGTCAAACGCTGGGGCATGCAGCGCTAACACACTGGCGCGACCTTACCAGCCGGCCAGGATGCCGCCCTTGAACTCGGTCTCGATGTATTTCTTCACCTCATCGGACTGATAGGCTTTGACCAGCTTGGGCAACCAGACCTGGTCCTTATCCTTTTCGCGCACCGCGATCAGGCAAGCATAGGGACTATCGCCGCTCTCCACCACCAGGCTATCGCGCACCGGATGCAGACCCGCCTTGGCGGCAAAGTCGGCATTGATGGCCGACGCATCAAGATCATCGAGCGTGCGCGCCAATTGGGCGGCATCGATTTCAATGAACTTCCATTTTTTCGGGTTCTCGACCACATCGATTGGCGTCGCATTCACGCCGACCAAAGGATCGATGCCGGCACGCAACTTGATCACGCCATGCTTTTGCAACAGCAGCAGGACACGACTTTCATTGGCGGGGTCATTCGGAATACCGATCTTGGCACCCACCGGGAGATCCGCCAGCCGCCGGTATTTCTTCGAGTACACCGCCATTGGTCCGATGAACGTGGTGCCAGTGCCATAGAGTTTGTAGCCGCGTACCTTGATCTGCGCATTCAGGAAAGGCCGGTGCTGATAACTGTTGGCGTCAAGCTCACCGGCATCGAGTGCAGCATCGGGTTGAATGTAATCATTGAACTCAACGATCTGTACTTTATAGCCAGGATTGTTGCGCTCGAATACGCGTTTGACCACGTCGAAAATCTGTGCATGCGGGCCACTGGTGACGCCGACTTTCAAGACCTTGTCTTGCGCCGATGCGATGGACACTGCACTCAACAACAACAAACCTGCCAGGCAACGATGAAAGAAGAGAGACATGGATTACCTTCAAAAAAGCAATCAATGTAGCTGCGCTGCTAGCGCAACAAAACGAATCTTTTATCGTTTGAATATTTGCTTTCTGATCAGGGCGCAACGACTGCCGTCGCTCTGCGAAAGCTGGCGCCAGGATGACGTGACGGCAACCGCGCATCGGCTTGGAACAACTTCTCACGCAGGCTGCCCGGCGCGTAATCGTGCTTGTAGGAGCCGCGACTTTGCAGCTCTGGAATCACCAGATCGACGAAGTCCTCGAAGCTCTCCGGCGTCACGGTACGGGTCAGGTTGAAACCATCGATATCGGTCTCGCGCACCCAGGCCTCGAGCGCATCGGCGACCTGCTGCGTCGAACCGACAATGGCCGCATAGCGCCCGCCCAGTTCCATTTGCTGCAGCAGCTTGCGCTTAGTCCAGTTCAGTTCCGGATTGGTGACGGTCTTGACCAGCGATTCAATCGAATTGGTCTTAACCTGACGAATCGGTTCATCGAGTTCGTACTGCGAAAAGTCGATGCCGGTACCGCTGGAAAAATGCGCCAGCCCGGCTTCGGGGTTAGCATAGCGTTGGTATTCGCGATATTTTTCCTGCGCTTCTTTTTCGGTCGCTGCCACCACCACGGTCAAGCCCATGAACACCTTGACGTCCTCGGCGCGCCGTCCTGCGCGCACTGCACTGGCGCGGATGTCGCTGACCAGCTTGCGCACCGCGTCCTTGCTTTGTCCCGAAACAAACACGCATTCAGCATGACGTGCGCCGAATGCCTGGCCGCGCCCCGATGAGCCGGCTTGATACAACACCGGCGTGCGCTGGCGCGATGGCTCACTCAGATGAATGCCTTCGACTTGGTAGTAGTCGCCGCGATGGGCGATCTTGTGCACCTTGTCCGGTTGCGCATAGATGCGCTGACCACGGTCACGTAGCACCGCATCGTCTTCCCAACTACCTTCCCATAACTTGTAGACCACCTCCATGAATTCGTCGGCGCGATCATAGCGTTGATCATGTTCGAGCTGCTCCGACAAACCCATGGCGCGCGCAGCACTGTCAAGATAGCCGGTGACAATGTTCCAGCCAACCCGTCCCTTGGTCAAATGATCGAGCGTCGACATGCGGCGCGCAAACAGGAACGGCGCCTCGTAGCTCAGATTGACAGTGATACCGAAGCCCAGATGTTGCGTGACATGGCCCATCGCGGAAATCAACAACATAGGATCGTTGACCGGCAACTGTATCGATTCGCGCAACGTCAGATCGACGGCGTTTTGATACACATCGTAGACACCGACAATGTCAGCCAGAAACAAGCCATCGAACTTGCCACGTTCGAGCAACTGGGCCAGCTCGGTCCAGTAGGCGATGTCCGTGTAATCCTGCGAGCGGTCACGTGGATGCGTCCACAGGCCGTGATTGATATGGCTGACGCAATTCATGCTGAACGCGTTCAGGCGGATTTCTTTTTTTCCGGTAGGGCTCATGCAGAAGGCAATAAAAAGATCAAAGCGCGCCGTGCCGCGGCGGATTCTTGTCGTTGAGATAATAATTGCCGATGGCGTGGTACTTCCAGCGCACTGGATCGTGCAAGGTATGCGTGCGCGCATTGCGCCAGTGGCGATCGAGATTGTGTTCGGCCAAGGTCGCTTGTGAACCCGCCAGCTCGAACAGCTTGCTGCCCGCGGCCAGCGACACATCTGTGCTCAGCACACGTGCCTCCGCGACCGCAATCGATGCCGCCGCCACAGTGTCTGCATTGGCCTCGGCGCGCGCGTCATCGACCTTGCGCGCAGCGCGTTCCAGCAAAGCTTCGGCCGCATGCAGTTGTATCGTCAAGTCGCCGACGGCATGAATCGTCAAAGGATCATCGCTGGCGCGTTCCACGCCGCTGTCTATCCATGGTCGCGAGCGCGTCTTCACAAAGCGGATCAAATCCGCATAGGCGGCACGGGCAATGCCGAGATCAATGGCCGCATGCAGCAATTGCGCCAACGGTCCGGCCGGTGTCGGCTGTTCATAGGCCGCCTGAAAGCCGAGCACGGCATCCGCCGCAACCGCTACATTGTCAAACACCGCCGAACCGCTGCCGGTGGTACGTTGACCGAAACCCGACCAGTCGTCGATGATGCTCAGTCCGGTCGCCTGACGCGACACAATGGCCAGTTGCTGCACGCCGTTGTCGTCGATGACCGAAGTCGGTACCCAATCGGCAAACAGCGCGCCGGTTGCATAAAACTTGCGTCCATTGATGCGATAAGCGCCATGGCCGTCAGCGCTCAGGCGCGTACGGCGTTCGGCCGAGGTCTTGGTACCGATTTCCGCCAGCGCATTGCCGAAACGCTCGCCTTGCAATACGCGCTCGAAATAAAAACGCTGTTGTGCTTCGCTACCATTGAGCCGGATCAATTCCACAGCATAGTAATGATTCTGCGGAATCTGCCCGATTGCGCCGTCTGCCGCCGCGATGATGGCCGTCACTTCCGCCAGCGTGACATGCGAGACCCCAGCGCCGCCATAGGCTTGCGGCACCGTGATGCCCCACAGGCCAGAGCGCACATAGCGCTCCAGTTCCGGCCACGGCAGCCGCCGCTCGCGGTCACGCACGGCGGCTTCGCGCTGCAGTTCGACGGCCAATGCATGCGCAGCGGCCAACGCCTGCGCATCATCGTGGATACGGGCAACCAAGGGAAATTCAGCGACAGATGCGGAGGAACTCATTAACCAGACTTTCTCGGAATGACGGCGTAGCCGCAATGCGGCCAACGCAGACAGAGTTGAATGTCGGGTGATTAAATCAAAATCGCTGTTTTTGCAAAACGAAGCATTTCGTATTTGCTAGTACGGAATTTGCATGGCGTCCGGTTCCGAGGTCCATCCGCGCTTGCATGACACCAAGCAATTCCCGCTAAAAGTCATTCATCAATAAACGTGAGATGCGCTCTCATCATGGGCCCGCTGTGGCAGGCGCTTTCCTGGGCTATCGGCGCCGGCGTACAATGACGCCATGACCGAAACCACAATTTCTCTGACCGAGCTGGAAGATGCCATCAATTACTGGCGGATTCAACGGCCCGCCACTGGCGAGGAATGCGCACTCTCGCCCGAGGTCAATGCCTTGGCCGATGTGTATGCCATGATGATCATCGACCACTTGGCAGCCGTCGGCACTGACACCATCGGTCCGCAAGCGCGCCAGTTGCTCGACCAATGGCGCCAAGCTCGCCTTGCGCACCCACGCTGAAACGCACTTTGGCGGTGTCAGACGCCTGTCAACTAATTAACGTATCATTTTGTTCATCCGCGGCCAGGAACAAGGTGCCGCGCGCGCAATCTGTATCGTGTATGCCAACGCAAGGATCAAGATGCCACGTCAAGCTACTGCCCGCCGTTCCGCGACAAACTCCCCTGCCCAACCCAAAACCAAAGATAAACCGCGTATCGCCCTGGTACTGCAAGGCGGCGGCGCATTAGGTGCGTATCAGGCTGGTGTCTACCAGGCCATGCATGAGCATAACCTGACGCCCGACTGGGTGGTTGGCACCTCGATTGGCGCTATCAATGCCGCCATCATCGCCGGCAATCCGCGCGAAGTACGTATCGAGCGCCTGCGCGCATTCTGGGAAAGCGTCTCCCATCCCGACCTGCTCAACATGCAGCAGGTCCCCGATGCCACGCGGCAATTGTCGACCTGGTTCACCACCATGGATACCTTTGTGCGCGGCGTACCAGGCTTTTTTGCACCACGTCCGCTCAATCCGTTCGCACTTGGCCTGCCGGTGCCGCCAGAAGAGGCCAGCTTTTACAGCACTGATGAATTGCGCCTGACACTGGCCAAATACGTCGACTTCGATTACCTCAACAACGCCGCCGCTATCCGCCTCACTGTCAGCGCCGTCAAAGTCACCTGTGGCACGCTGGTCAATTTTGATTCAGCCCAGCAACCGATCCAACTCGACCATGTGATGGCCAGTGGTGCCTTGCCGCCCGGCTTTGCGCCCGTGCGCGTGGACGGCGATTTGTATTGGGATGGCGGACTGTATTCAAATACCCCGCTCGAATCCGTTCTCTCCGACGAACCGCGCCAGAACACCTTATGCATGATGGTTGACCTGTGGCATGCCGATGGCCCCGAACCGCGCACGTTGGAAGCGGTGCAGACGCGACAAAAAGACGTCACCTTCGCTTCGCGTTCGCAACGGCATATCGACGCCTATCTGCGCCAATATCAATTACGCAAGCTAGCGCGCGAATTGTATGAGCGCTTGCCATCCGATCTGCGCCAGCCCGGCGACCGCAAGCAACTGGCCGCACTTGGTGCCGATACAACCTTTCACATCGTCCGTCTGCCCTATGCCGGGCGCGACTGGAACATGGCCTCCAAGGATGTCAATTTTTCCAAGGGTTCAATTCAATGGCGCTGGGAGCAAGGTTATCAGGATGCCTTGCGTGGCATCGAGGTGAGCCAGGGCTGTCCGTTCGATACCGCCGACGCCGGTGTGGTGGTGCATGATTTGCCGGTGTTGACAGAGCTCTCACGGGGTTGATGCAGCAGTTGATGACGACGTTGAAATCGGGCGTACACTCGGCTGGAAGGGGATTGAAAATAGGCTTTCAAACATACGGATTATCAGTATGTTTTTGACAAGATGGCATAACCAAAATTACTGATTTTTTGGCGCGCCATATCATTTTTGTGCAGTGCATGAAAAGTGCTTGACCGGGTCAAGCATCTGCGTAAAATACGTTTTGTTGCGGCGCACAATAAAAATTTCTTGAAGGAAGCCGCCACTTACCATTCCGTTTGTGAACCAAAGGAGAAATTCATGTTTTCATATCAAGATCAATTTTCTGCAGCAACCAAGACCCATTTCCAGGCTCAACTGGATTTGATCAACACGCTCACGACCAAGACCTTCGAAGGCGTGGAAAAGATCATCGAGTTGAACCTCAGCGCCGCCAAGGCATCGCTGGAAGAATCGGTCGCCACCGCGCAGCAATTCGCCGCGGTCAAAGACCCGCAAGAACTGTTGGCACTGGCCACTGCGCATGCTCAACCAACTGCTGAAAAGGCTGCCGCTTATGGCCGTCACTTGGCATCGATCATTTCGGCGACGCAAGCTGAACTGACCAAGGCTTCGGAAGCGCAAGTTGCCGAATCGAGCCGTAAGGTCAGCGCACTGGTTGACGAAATCGCCAAGAACGCACCAGCCGGTTCGGAAAACGCAATTGCCCTGTTGAAGTCGGCCATCGGCAACGCCAACGCCAGCTACGAGCAATTGACCAAGAACACCAAGCAAGCGGTTGAATCGCTGGAAGGCCATCTGAGCAACGCCGCCAAGCAATTCACCCAAGCTGCTGAAAAAACCACTGGCCGCGCCAAGAAGTAAGCGCTGTCCGTCGTTGATTGCCTCCAACGGGTCGCATTTGCGGCCCGTTTTTTATTGCCTCGCAAAATGCATGCTCTTGCCGCAATAAAATAATTTCTAGGTTTTCTTGCAAAACCGACAGCAGTGCCACTCCCATTTCTCGATTTCTCATTACCATTCCCAAATAACGAGAATTTGATTTTCAAATATGAGAAAAATCGGGAATCATGGCCGCATGAAAAGTGCTTCCTCGCAATCAGCCAATGAACCTGTCGTCGCCACCAGTGAACGCTCGCTGTTGGTGTTGTCGGTGATTGCCCGCCACGGCAAGCCGATTGCCGTGCGCACGCTGAAAGAATTGACCGGCTTGCCGCAAAGCACTTTGTACCGCCACCTGCTGCCGCTCAAGAAATGGGGACTGGTGCAGGAACAGGATAATTTCTACGCACCCGGTCCACTGAGCGTGCAATTGGCCTGGGGCTTCGATCACACGTCCTACCTGATGAGCAATGCCCAGCCGGAAATGCAAAAACTGGCGCGCAAATGCGGCGAAAGCGTGGGACTGATGGTGGCCGTCAACGATCAGGTGACGTGCCTGGACATGGTCGATAGTGAGCAATCGCTGCGTTGCTCGTTTTCCAAGGGCCGCTCGCATCCGCTCACCCGCGGCGCCTCGGCCAAGGCCTTGCTGGCACACTTGCCGAATACCATCAGCGCCGACATCGTGGCACGCCAGTTGCATAACAACCACAACGACATCGAACAACTGCAGGCCGAACTCAATGCCATCCACACCCAAGGCTATGCCATCAGTGAAGGCGAAGTCGATTGGGGCGTCTGGGGCGTGAGTGCACCGGTATTTTACAAACCCGGCCAGGCCGCCGGCGTGATTACCTTGATGGCGCCTGCCGTGCGCGTGCAGACGCGCGCTCAGGAATTGATTACGGCCACAGTGGATGCCGCTGCGGCCATTACCGAACGTCTTGCCCTGTTCTAAGTCTCTCCCACTCAACCCATTTCCGAGGAGCAACCATGACCCAACGCCGCAGCTTCATCCAACGCAGCACGCAATTGCTGGCCGCCGCCGCACTCACCACTCTGGCCAGTCTACCGCTCATGGCACAGGCCCAAACCGTCGACGTCATCCGCGTAGCAACCGATGCCACCTTCCCACCGTTCGAGTTTTACAAGGATGGCAAGCGCACCGGTTTCGACGTCGAACTGATCGAGTTGCTGGCCAAGAACATGGGCAAGAAAGTGGAATGGACCGATATCGATTTCAAGGGTTTGATCCCTGGTCTGGTGTCGCGCCGCTTCGACGTCGCCTCGTCCGCCATCTACATCACCGAAGAGCGCCGCCGCGTGGTCAACTTCACTGATCCTTACTATCCCGGTGGTCTGGTGGTGCTGACCAAGGCCAGCAACACCACCATCAAGCAGCCATCCGACCTGGCAGGCAAGAAGGTCTCGGTACAGGTCGGCACCAAGTCGGCCAACTACCTCAAAGAGTTTTATCCGCAAGCCGAACGTATCGAAGTCGAAAAAAATCAGGAAATGTTCAACCTGGTGGAAATCGGCCGTGCCGACGCGGCCGTAACCGGTAAGCCAGCAGCGCTGGAATACATCAAGACCCGCCCCGGCATGAAGGTGCTCGACAAACAGGTCAGCATCGAACTGTATGGCTATGCCGTGCGCAAGGACTTGCCGCAACTGACCGAAGAAATGAACACCGCGCTCAAGAAGGTCAAGCTCGACGGCAGCTATGACAAGCTGGTGCAAAAGTGGCTGTCGGCCAAATAAGCATCGGGGCGCGATTGCGGTAACAAGGAGAACACGTGAATTTTGATTTTTCGCCAGTACTGCAAGGCTGGCCCGACCTGATGCACGGTGCGCTGGTGACCGTAGAAATCACCGCCAGCTCGCTGTTGCTGGGCTGCGTGCTGGGGTTGCTGGTCGGCTTGGGCCGGCTCGACCGCAGCAAGCGCTGGCGCTATGGCATCTGCACCACCTATGTCACCTTTATCCGTGGCACGCCGTTGCTGGTGCAATTGTTCCTGCTGTTCTTCGGCTTGCCGCAATTCGATATCCTGCTGCCGGCCTTTGTGTGCGGCGTGCTCGGACTCGGCATCTACTCCGGCGCCTATGTTTCGGAAATTGTGCGCGGCGCCATCCAATCGATCGACCGTGGCCAGATGGAAGCGGCGCGTTCGCTCGGCATGTCGTCGGCCAAGGCAATGCGCACCATTATCCTGCCGCAGGCAATCGTGCGCATGATTCCGCCGCTGGGCAATGAATTCATTGCATTGATCAAGAACTCGGCATTGGTGTCGCTATTGACGATTGCCGACCTAATGCATGAAGGACAAAAAATCATCAGCGTCTCCTACCGTTCGCTGGAAGTCTATCTGGCCATCGCACTGGTCTATCTGGTGCTCACCAGCATCACCAGCCTGGCCTTGCAATACGCCGAAAAGCGCCTGCGCGCAGGAGGGGCCATCTGATGTCACAAGCTTTGCCTCCCATGATCGATATCCGTCAGCTGAGCAAATCGTTTTCCGGCCAGCGCATCCTGCATGACATCGACCTGCAGGTACAGGCCTCGCAAGTGATCGTCATCATCGGCCCCAGCGGTTCCGGCAAAAGCACCCTGCTACGCTGCTGCAACGGCCTGGAAGTTGCCGAACAAGGTAACGTGCGCATCGCCGGTCAAGACTTGCTGAGCAACGGCAAGATGATCGACGAAGCAGCGCTCAACGACTTGCGTACTCAGGTTGGCATGGTGTTCCAGTCGTTCAATCTGTTTCCGCATCTGTCGGTGCTGGAAAACGTCACCGTGGGTCCGCGCAAGATCCGCCACATGCCGCGCGACCAGGCCGACCTGCTGGCGCGTCAGTTACTGGCCAAGGTTGGTCTGGCAGCCAAGGCCGATGCCATGCCGTCAACCTTGTCGGGCGGCCAGAAGCAGCGCGTAGCGATTGCCCGTGCACTGGCCATGCAACCAAAAGTGATGCTGTTCGACGAACCGACTTCGGCGCTCGATCCGGAATTGGTCGGCGAAGTCTTGCAAGTCATGAAGACCCTCGCCAATGAAGGCATGACCATGATCGTGGTGACGCATGAAATGGGCTTCGCCCGCGAAGTCGCCGATGTCGTGGTGGTGATGGACCAGGGCCGTATCGTCGAGACCGGCAGGCCACAACAGATTTTCGTCAATCCGACGCAAGAGCGCACCCGCAGCTTCCTGCAAGCAATATTGACACGCAATAGCTCGACCGCATCGACGGATGCGGGTTGAACATAAGGACAAGTAACATGGATTCTTCGCTCTGGAGCGGCCGCCTCGATCACGATAGTGCCGGCGACACCCACCGCTTGCATCAAATCGTGCAGCCATTCGATCACAACATCCGCGCCGGCGCCGTCTTGATCGGCTTTGCCTGCGATGAAGGCGTCAAGCGCAATCACGGCCGCATCGGTGCCGCGCAAGGACCGGATGCGATTCGCCGCATGCTGGCCAATCTACCGGTGCATCGGCTGGAAGCGCTGGCCGATGCCGGCAACATCGAATGTCTCGACGGCGAACTGGAACAGGCCCAGCAACGGCTGGCCGCCAAGGTCGCCGACGTCAAGGCGCAAGGTGCTTTTCCGCTGGTACTGGGCGGCGGCCACGAAGTTGCCTATGGCACCTTCCTGGGCGTGACGCGCCACTTCGGCCGTGCCATGGCACAGCGCAAACTGTTAATCATCAATTTCGACGCCCACTTCGACCTGCGTGAAAGCGACCGCGCCAGTTCCGGCACCCCGTTCAAGCAAATGGCGGATTGGTGCGACTGGGCCGATATCGAATTTCAATACCTGTGCTACGGCATCAGCGAGCTAGGCAATACGCCAGCCCTGTTCGCACGCGCCCAGCAGCTGGAAGTGGAATACTACACCGACAGCGAAGTGGCCCAGCGCAGCACCGACACCTTGCATGCCCAATTGCAGCAACGGTTGCGCGACGTGACCGATGTCTACCTGACCATCGATCTGGACGTGCTGCCCGGTGAAAAGGCGCCCGGCGTCTCTGCCCCGGCCGCCTTCGGCATGGCGCTGGACCGCGTTGAACGCCTGGTCACGACCATCCGCAACAGTGGCAAGCTGGTCGCCGCCGACATCGCCGAGTGCAATCCGGTCTATGACCGCGACGGCCTCACCGCCCGTGTCGCGGCACGACTGGCACACTTGATCATGCAACCCGTTTAACCGTTCGCCAAGCGCCCCCTCTGTGGGCGCACAGCCCACTCTATGCCGATACTTCTCCCGCAATCGCAACAACGCCTGATGCGCTGGAAAAACGGCGGTGGCGTGACCTGCGAAATCCTGCGCCATCCAGCCGCAAGTACCTTGGAAAATTTCGATTGGCGCATCAGTGTCGCCACCGTGCAGCAAGGTGGCGCATTCTCCATCTTTCCCGGCGTTGACCGTTCGCTGGCGATGCTGGCCGGCAATGGCGTGGCGCTGCAAATCGACGGCCATCAGCAGCGCCTGTTACCGGGCGATACCGCGTTGCGCTTCGATGGTGAGCTACCGGTACAGGCCGCCTTGCTGGACGGCGCCGTGGTGGATTTCAATGTGATGACACGACGTGCCGACTATACCCACACGCTGGAAGCGCTGACCCTGAGCGGGCCGACCGTGCTCAGGCTAGAGTGCCTTGCGGCCGTGCTGTATGTAGTGCGCGGCAGTTGCCATCTGACCCAGGAACAAACCTTGCACGCCGGGGATGCAGCCTGGTTTGCGGCAACGGAAAGAAGTTGTATCGCCACCCCGGCAGGCGCGGGCGTGCAATTGATGCTGGTACGTTTGCAGCAGGTCGCCGCTCAGCCTCCGGCCATCGCCAGCGCCACGGCCTCGGCCACCTTGATGCCATCGATCGAGGCCGACATGATGCCGCCAGCGTAACCGGCGCCCTCACCGGCCGGATACAAACCCTTGGTGTTCATGCTTTGCAGCGTTACGTCATCGCGCCGGATACGCACTGGTGACGAAGTGCGGGTTTCGACACCAGTCAGCACAGCATCGTGCATGGCATATCCGCGAATCTGCTTTTCAAACATTGGCAAGGCTTCGCGTATTGCATCGATCGCATAGTCAGGCAAGGACGTGCTCAGATCGCCCAGCAGCACGCCCGGCTTG
This sequence comes from Duganella sp., assembly GCA_026225475.1. Lineage (GTDB taxonomy): Bacteria > Pseudomonadota > Gammaproteobacteria > Burkholderiales > Burkholderiaceae_D > Herbaspirillum. The sequence goes on along the minus strand of JAMFSU010000002.1, from coordinate 209 downwards.
TAGGAAGGGATCACGCTGCCGAGTTGGGTCGAAGGCCGCTTGGCCAGGAAATCGCCCACCAGTTGCCCCGGTGCGTCATAGTTGCGGCCACCCAGTTCATAGGCGCGCGACTCCCACTGGCGCTGGAATGCCACGCCCGCCAGCGGATGGCCGGGATAGTCGGTCGGCGAAATGCCCACCACGATGCCGCTATTGGCATTGCGCTCATT
>JAMFSU010000062.1 GCA_026225475.1 Duganella sp. | reverse complement strand
GATCAAGCCGCCAGACCAGCCGCAATGTTGATCGACAAACCCAAAATCGCCGCATTGAACAAGAAGCCAATGACCGAATGCGCCAGCACAGTCTTGCGCAAAGCTCGCGTGGCCACGGCGACATCTGAGGTTTGTACCGCCACGCTGATGGTGAACGAGAAATACAGGAAGTCCCAGTAATCCGGATTTTGCTCGCCATCGGCAAAACGCAGCGGCAAGTTGTTGACATCGTTGTCGGCGTTGTAGAACAGACGCGCGTAGTGAATCGTGAAAATGGTGCCAATCAAGAGCCAGGAACCGAGTACCGTACCACCAGTGAACGCGTAGCGCAGCAACTTGTCGGCTTCACTCTGATGGGCCGCGCCGGCCAGTTCGATGATGATTGCCGCCAGGCTGGCGATGGCTGCCACGCACACCGTTGCCAGCACCAGTTGCGCACTTTCGTCTTCGGCTTCAGCCAAACGCTTGACGTCGCCCACACTGGCGCGCGCCATCTTCAGCCACATCGTCAGCAGATAACACCAGACGCCGACATTCCAGGCCACCAGCAAACGCGTGATCGTGGCGCCCGACGGATAGAGAAAATAGGTCAGTGCACCGAGCACAATGGCGCCCACCAGACGTGGATGAACCTGAACGATATAACGGGCAACGGACATGGCGGCAAAGGAAAAGTTGAATGGCCCTCACCTTACCATGCGGGTGCACACGGTGGCAGCTACGCCGTCACTGCGGACTAGGATTTGCCGAGGATGCCCTGCGCCACGGACTGCGCTTCTTCCAATGACCCGAAACCACTGATGGCAAAACGGTTGCCGGTCAACGGTGCCGACACCACTGGCGCCATCAACACTTCGCCATTGATCATTACCGCCATGCGTTGACGCAGCAACACGCGTGATGCCAGTTCCAATTGTGCAGCACCGGCCGGCGTCAACTGGATGATCACAAACACCTGGCCGCCCAACTCTTTCTTGGCATCGGCCTGCGCCACGCTGGCATTGTCGAGCAACACTTCCGGTGCGACATACAGTGGATCGTCCTCACCACGCAACTTGGCAGCTTGCCAATCGGCACTTGCGGTCAGACTGGCAGCCCTGATTTCAAAGCGGGTCGCCGCTTGTGCATGACTGCTGCGGCTGGCAGCCAGCAGCACCAGACTCAAACCCAGCAGCAACAGCCATTGCTTGCACGAGGGCCGTGAACACATCAAAACTCATGCTCCTTCAGGGCGCGTTCGGCACGTTGCCGGGCATTGTCCAGCGCTTCCTGTTGTGAACCGAACAAACCGGCAGGGATATAGGTTTCGGCCAGTTCAGGTTCACGCGTCAGACGAACAAATACCTGCGCTTCATAGACATCATCGTCTTTCCTGACAGCAGCGAAGCGTGCAATATGGGTACCACTCTGTAGGACATTTTCTGACATATCAACCTCCTTGCACATAGGAAGAAAGTTGGACCGGGGCCTAGCACACAGGTTCGAAAAAATAATGACATTGACCTCAAACTTTACTGAGATCCACCACAATATGCTCGGTGGTCGGCGCCAGTCCATGGCGCGGAAAACGCACCACAAACAGCGTGCCGCGGTCGTCTGCGCCGGAAGTCACAGAAATTTCGCCGCCGTGGTCCTTGGCGATGTCACGCACGATGGCCAGGCCCAGACCACTGCCGGCGATCTTGTCATTGGCGCGATAGAAACGGTCGAAAATCAATTCACGATGTTCCGGCGCGATACCGGGGCCGGAATCTTCCACCGTCAGCAAGGTCAGCTCGGCATGTTCGCGGCAACTGACCGTGACCGTGCTTTGCGGCGGTGAATAGCGCACCGCGTTGTCGACCAGATTATCGATCAGATCACGCAACATGAAGTGGTCGCCACGCATACGCGCCGATTGCAGATCAAACCCGAGGTCGATCTGCTTCTTGTCGGCCTGCTCAATGAAATGCTGCACTGATTCTTCCACCAGTTTATCCAGTGACAACTCTTCCAGATAAGCCGGTTTGAAGCGGCTCGGCTCGGCGCGTGCCAACGCCAGCAACTGATTACTCTGGCGCACCATGCGCTCGACCGAAGACATCATCAGTTCAGTCGAATGCGCGGTCTCAGGCTCGTCGGCATGGCGCTGGTGCAACCACTCCAGTTGCAGTCGCAAGCCGGTCAGCGGGGTGCGGATCTGATGCGCCACATTGGCCAGAAAATTCTGTTGCGCCGAGGCGCCCTTGCGGATGTTGTCGAGCAAACCATTGATCGAGGTGACCACCGGCGCCAATTCTTCGGTATGTTCGGCAAACTCGATCGGCGTCAGATTGTCGTGATTACGCTGGCCCAGATGCTGTTGCAATTCACGCAAGGGATGCAAGCCCTTGTTGACCGCAATCCACACGACGGCAATCGAAAAAAAGGTCAAAGCGCCATCCAGCAGGAACAAAGACATCAGAATCACATAGTGGGTCTGATTGCGCTTGCGGAAGGTTTCGGCGATGCCGATGTAAATCGGATTGCGGTCGATGCTGACATAGAGCGCGACAACACGCACCTGCTCGCCATTCATCTCGGCATCAAAAGTGTAAGGTTCGTGCAGTTCGACGGCATCCGTCAGCGCCGGGAAATTGCGGTCGCCGGCCAGCGTTTCTCCCTGAGCATCGCGCACCACGAAATACATCTTGTCGAAATGGTCGGCCCGCAACATCTGTTCGGCCTGCTTGGTCAATTCCAGCGAGGTCTTGCCGCGTACCTGCTTGATCTGCGAAGTCAGCGCCCAGGCGGCATCGGCCAGGCTCTGGTCAAAGGCATGCTCGGCCGGCAACCAGGCCAGCCAGTATGTCATGCCAGCACCGACCAGGTTGATGATCAGCAGAGGCGCGATCAACCATTTGAGCAGATTGAATTTGATGCTGGGACGCAAGGGGCGCATGGGAGCGTTCAGAAATCAGAAAGGACAGCGCAACATAGCCCTGTCAGCGGCAATCAGGCGTCGCTTTTTTCCAGCATATAGCCGAAGCCGCGGATGGTGCGTATCGCCACACCGGAACCAGCGGTCTTGGTGCGAATGCGCGAGACATACACTTCCACCGCGTTGAGCGTGACATCTTCGCCCCAGGGCAAGACTGCATCGATGATCTGCTGCTTGGAGACCACGCGCGACGCCTGCTGCATCAAGTATTCCAGCACGGTCCACTCACGCACTGAAAAATCGACCTTCTTGCCTTCGATGGTGGCGCGTTTGGAAGAGGTATCGAGCGAGAGACCGCCAATGGTCAATTGCGTCGGCTGCGGGCTGCTGCGCCGGATCAAGGCCTTGATGCGCGCCACCAGTTCCGGTGTAGCGAAGGGCTTGACCAGATAATCGTCGGCGCCCAATTCCAGGCCGTGCACGCGATCGGGAATCGTATCGCGCGCCGTCAACAGCAGCACCGGCATATTGCTGCCGCGCGCGCGCAAGCGTCGCACCACTTCAAACCCATCCATGCCGGGCAAGCCGATATCGAGTACCAGCACAGTCGCCGTATAGCGCTGCAGCAGGGCATCGGCATCGGTACCGTTATTGACCGTATTGACGCTCAAACCATGCGACTTGAGCATGCGCGACAAACCGTCGGCCAATACCAGATCATCTTCTACCAGCAGAACGTTCATATGTCGGAACCAGATTATGAAAAGAATCGTTATCAAAAAAACACAATAGAGCGTCTGGACTCGATGAAAAACCTTCGAAATCCAGCCAATTTCCCGTGCATAGCGCGTATTGTAGCCTTCACAAGACCAGCAAAAACCGAGATTGCATGACCACATCGTCATATTTTCGCCACAGTCAGCATTGCGTCAGCAACACGTCAGCGGTCAGACAGAACAGCACCTTACACTTCCTTACAAGATACTGATAACGATAATCATTAGCAAGACGGCGATGTATCCCAAGACTCCCAGCAAGCCAGACGCTTCAGCGTGTAGCCAGCCAGGCCAACTATTTGTCTTTCTGCAAATTAACCTGACTCAACGACGCCATGAACCGCCTTACTCCAATCGCAGCCGCCCTGTTTGCGCTGTACGCCGTACCGCTCTCCTTGCATGCCCAACAAACACCATCCACACCTGACACCGCCACTTCGCTCAAGGAAGTCGTGGTGCAAGATCAGCGCGATGACTTCAGTACCACCACCACAGCGCTGAGCAAATTGCCGACCGACCTGCACGATGTCGCGCAATCGGTGATAGTGGTCAACAAGGCCTTGATGCAATCGCAAGGTGCCACCTCGCTTACCGATGCCTTGCGCAATGTCGCCGGCATTACTCTCGGTGGCGCCGAAGGCGGCCAGATTGGCAACAACATCAACCTCAATGGTTTTTCGGCACGTACCGATATCTATCTCGATGGTTTTCGTGACCGCGGCCAATACTATCGTGACACCTTCGCGCTCGATGAAGTGGAAGTGCTGATGGGCCCCTCCTCCATGCTGTTCGGGCGCGGTTCGACCGGCGGTGCGATCAATCAGGTGACCAAGAAAGCCAATCTCAAGGAGAGCACCGACGTTTCCGCTTCGGTGACCAGCAACGGCCTGGTGCGTACCACCGCTGACTACAATCACCCTTTGTCGGAAACCTCGGCTATGCGCGTCGAAGCGATGCTGCAGGATGGCGCAGCGTCGACCCGCAACCAGACCAACATCCAGGATTTTGGCATGGCCGGGTCTTACGTCCATGGTATCGGCACACCGACCGAAATCACCTTGTCGGCCTTGCTGCAACACAATCACGACCAACCAGATTATGGTGTGCCGTCACTCAACGGCCATCCCGTCAATGTTGACCGTGATACCGCCTACGGCCTCAATACCGACCGCACCGACCAGGACGTCATCGCGCTGAGTGCCACCATCAAGCACAAGATCACGCCCGATGTCATCGTGCGCAATCAAACCCAGTTCAACTATGTGCATACCAATGCCATGGAAACCTCGCCGCACGCCGTCGGCACCGTCAGTGGCGGCGTCTTCACGGCAGTTACCACCAGCAGTTTGCCGCTGTCGAGCCTGTATGTGGAAACCCAAAGCCATGACCGCGATATCCACGATTATTCGATCTTCAATCAAAGCGAAGTGTCAGCCAAAATCCAGGCGCTCGGTTTCAAGCATGACCTGCTGCTAGGGTTCGAAGTCGGCCATGATGGTTACGACAACCAGGCCTATTATCGCAACGGCAGTTGTAATGGCGTGGCACTCACCGATGCCACCACGCCGACCAGCGGCTATAACGACTGCGTCTCGCTGACCAACCCGGTCTTCAGCAGCGCCGGTTCCAGCATCGCCGATCAGGCCGGCAACCATCAGGGCGGCAGCGCCAACACGATTGCCACCTACTTCAACGACACGATGGAACTGAGCCAGCAATTCAAGCTGGTCGGCGGCCTGCGCTTCGACCGCTATGTCGCCAGCATCACCAATTCGCTCAACTCCAGCAATACGCCAGCGGTCGCCAAAAATACCGCCCTCGCCAGTGCCAATCAGGCGATCAACTTCCTCAGCGTGCGCGCCGGTGGTATCTGGCAACCAACCACGGCCCAGGCCTATTACCTGTCGTATAGCACCTCGTTTGATCCGTCACTGGAACAGTTGACCGGCACCGTTGGCCAGACCAGCCTCGATCCGGAAAAGAACAAGGCCTATGAAGTCGGCGGCAAATGGGATGTCGGCCAAAGTCTGTCGCTCAATGCCGCGCTGTTCCAGATCACCAAGGAAAATGCCCGCAGCCAGGTCAGTACCGGCGTCTATGTCTTGGATGGCACAGTACGCTCCAAGGGCGTGCGTGCTGGCGCCACTGGCCACATCAACAAGCAGTGGCAAGTAGCGCTCGGTTATGCCTATCTGGATGCGCAAGTGATCCAGGCCTCGGCTGCTGATGGCACCTTGGGCAAGATCCCAGTGAACACACCCAAGCACACGCTGACCAGTTGGACGACCTATGATGTGATGCCGCATTGGCAGGTCGGCGGCGGTGCAACGTATATGTCGCAACGCTACGCCACTGCAACTGACACCGTGCAGGTTGGCGGCTATGTGCGTTGGGATGCCACCGTGGCCTATACACAAAAGGCTTACGATGTGCGCTTGAACCTGTTCAACCTGACAAATAAAATGTATTACGATACGCTGATCCAGTCGGATGGTGGTCGCTCGGTGCCAGGCAGCGGCCGTACCGCCATGCTGTCCGTCAACTATCATATGTAATACGTTTTTGTAGACCAATCCCCCATGCTGATAACGATCCCCAAGCTGCTCGACGCACAACAATTGCAGACCGTGCGTCATCTTTTGGAACAAGCCGGACCAGCATGGGTGGATGGCCGTATCACGGCAGGCTATCAAGGTGCCGCCGTCAAACTCAACCAGCAGATCGACGAACGTTCCGAGGTTGCTCAACAGTGCCAGCAGATCATCCTGAGTGCACTGGAACGCCATCCGCGCTTCATCAGCGCGACCTTGCCGAACATGGTCTATCCGCCGATGTTCAACCGTTACAGTGCCGGCATGACCTTCGGCGCCCATGTCGATGGCAGTGTGCGCATCCATCCGCACAACGGCCGCAAACTGCGCACCGATATCTCGGCCACCTTATTTCTGTCAGCGCCGTCCGACTATGACGGTGGCGAATTGCAGATTCATGACACCTACGGCATGCACGCCGCCAAGCTTGACGCAGGCGACGTGGTGGTCTACCCGGCGACCAGTTTGCATCAAGTCACGCCGGTGACGCGCGGTGTCCGCACTGCTTGTTTTTTCTGGATACAAAGCCTGGTGCGCGACGATGCCCAGCGCAGCATGCTGTTTGAAATGGACAATGCCATTCAGACCTTGAACCAGACCAATGCCGACGAAGTCGCCCGCCGCACACTGGTTGGTTGCTACCACAATCTGATGCGCCAATGGAGCGATACCTAGCCGAAATAGCGCGCATCCATGCGCCGGAATACCAGCGCCGACAACAGCGTGACCATACCGACGCAGATAAACGTCAGCGAAAAACTCCAGTTCTGCGCCCAGCTCAATTTATTAAGCGCACCGACCATGGTGCCCGCGATGGTTACACCCAAGCCCAGCGCCAACATCTGCACCATTGAAAACAGGCTGTTGCCGCTGCCGGCATCGGCACTTTGCAAACCTTTGAGCGTGACGCTGTTCATCGCGGCAAACTGCATCGAATTGCTGGCACCGAATACCGCCAGTTGAGCAATCCCCAGGGCCAGCGGCCAGGCTGGCGTAATCAGAGAAAACGACACAATCGCGCCGCCCACCATCACGGTATTGACCATCAGGAATTTATCGTAACCAAAACGCTGCACCAGCGGTGCAATCCACGGTTTGGCAATGGTGCCGGCAATCGCCGCCGGCAACAGCACCAAGCCGGCATGCAATGGTGAAAAACCGAGCTTGACCTGCAACAACAACGGCAACAAGAACGGTATCGCCGAAGAACCGATGCGGCAAATCAGATTACCCGCCAGACCGACACTGAAGTTCGGTTCATTGAACAATCCCAGCCGAAACAAGGCCCGATCATTGCCGCGCGCATGCCGCCAATAACCCCACACAGTCAACACCGACAAGGCAAACAATGCCGCACTCCAGGCACCCTGATTACTGTCGAACGGCACATCCAGTGCCAGCGAAAATGCCACCATGCAGGTCGACAGTAACGCGCATCCCAACATGTCGAAGCGTGGTGGCGTCAATATCTCTTCCTGCGGCAAGAAGCGCAGCACGGCAAACAGACCGAGTGCACCCACCGGCACATTGATCAGGAAAATCCAGTGCCAGCCGATGGTTTGCGACAGCCAGCCCCCCATGACCGGCCCCACCACTGGCCCCAGTTGTCCGGCAATCGAGATGAATGCCAGCGCCGCAATGTATTGCGCTCCCGGCACACTGCGCAACACAGCCAGCCGCCCGATCGGCAGTAGCATCGATCCACCGACACCCTGCACCACGCGTGCGGCCAGCAATTGCGTCAAGGTATGCGCGCTGGCGCAAAACAGCGAACCGAGTACAAAAATGAGAATGGCGGCGAAATACACACGACGGGTACCGAAACGGTCCGCCAGCCAGCCCGACGCCGGCGTGATTGATGCCATCGTCAAGGTGTAGGCCACCACCACCGGGTGCATCGCCAACACTGGCTCGCCCAGACTGGCGGCCATGGATGGCAAGGCGGTATTGACGATGGTGGTATCCAGCGTTTGCATGAAAAAGCCCGTTGCGACAATCCACAACAGGGCTTTTTGAGAGGGGAGATTTGAGAGGCGCATAGACTGCAATTTTAGCGCCCCGTTGGAATTACTGCCGACGGACTCAGAATGCCGCCGGACGCCATTTCAACAAGCGCTTCTCCAGCGACGTCAGCAGATAGTCGGCACCAAGCGCCACCACCGCCAGCACAATCATGGCAGCAAACACGCCGCTGGCATTGAAAGCCCCCTGTGCCGTCGAGATCAGCAAACCGATACCTTGTTTGGAACCAAGGAATTCACCGACCACGGCACCGACCAGCGCAAAACCGAAGCTCACATGCAAGCTGGCCAGAATCCAGCTCAGCGCCGACGGAATCACCACCGCCATGGTTACCTGACGACGCGAAGCACCAAGAATCTGGGCGTTGGCGATCATGTAGCGGTCCGCTTCACGCACGCCCTGGAAGGCATTGCCGAACACCACGAAGAACACCATCACCACCGCCAGTGCCACCTTTGACGCCATGCCCAGGCCAAATGCGATCACAAAGATCGAACCCAGCACCACCCGCGGAATCGAATTGGCGATCTGGATGTAGAGACTGAACACGTCCGACATCAGCTTGTTGCGCCCCAGCAGAATACCGGCAATCACACCCGCTATTGACCCGATCAGGAAGCCCAGCACGGTTTCTTCGAGCGTGACCAGCACCTGAGCCCAGAGCGGACCTTGCGACGTGCCCTCCATGATCCAGTCATATATCTGAATCACGATCAGCGAAGGCTGCGAGAAAAAGAATGGATCGATCCATTGCAAGGTAGCGGCCAGTTCCCAGCCACCCAGAACGACGACCAGAATGATCAAGCGCAAGGAAATCACCAGCCAATAGCGCTGACGAATCTTGCGTTGTGCCTCGCGCTCGACTTCAGCGATGGCGGCCGGGCTCATTGCCCCTGTTGCTGTTACTTGTGTCATGTTACTCACCTCTATTGTCGTTGGTGTGATGTGAATAGGTGCGCTCGTTACTTGATCTGCACTTCTTCGCGCAGATCGGCCCAGATCTTGCGCGAGATATCGATGAAGCGCTGCTCGTAGCGCACCTCTTCCATCACACGCGGACGCGGCAAATCAATTTCGTACACACTCTTCAAGGTCGCCGGGCGGGCAGTCAACACATAGACCTTGTCGGCCAGCGCAATCGCCTCTTCCAGATCATGGGTGACGAACACCACTGAACCGGAATGGGCCGACCACAATTGCAACAACTCATCCTGCATCAAGGTGCGGGTCTGCATGTCGAGCGCGCTGAACGGCTCATCCATGAGCAGGATTTCCGGACTATTGATGAAGGTCTGCGCCAACGCTACCCGTTTGCGCATGCCGCCCGACAATTGATGCGGATAATGATCGCCAAACTTGTCGAGACCGACCCGGCGAATCCATTCATTGGCCAGCTCGTAGGCGGCCTCCTTGGGCTTGCCGCGAAACAGCGGACCGGCGGCGACGTTGTCGCGCACATTGCGCCACGGGAACACCGCATCGGTCTGAAATACAAAACCGATGCGCGGATCAATGCCATTGACCGGCTCACCCATCACCCGCACTTCACCGATGGTCGGCTTGAGCAGGCCGGTGATCAGACTCAAGGTGGTCGACTTGCCGCAACCGGTAGGACCAACCACGGCGCAGAATTCGCCGCGCGCCACACTCATCGAAAAATCGCGCAAGGCAACCGTGGCTTTGCCGTCTGCCGTGATGAAGCGGCACGACACATTGCGTAACTCGATTGCCGGTGTCGCAAGATCGGCGGCTTTCATGACAGGGTCTGCAGGGGCAATTTGGTTCATGATGTTTCTTTCATCGTCAACACGAGGTGTTAGAAGTTTCGCGCACGAGCACCGCCCACACCGGCATCCAAAAGGACACCGGCGGCATCGGTACTAGACGGAAAATACGCTACGGTAAAGTGACTGGCGCTTACTTGACCTGGTTCACAAACTCATTGGTGTAAGTCTTGGACAAATCGATGTGCTTGCCCTTGACGTTGGGATTGAAACCCGCCAGTACCGACAACACAGTCTCTGGTCCACCGACTGGCATCTTGCCATCAGGCGAATACATCGGCAGCGAGTTTTGCAGCGCCTGGACGTACAACGCCTTGTTGTTGCCGTAGTAATCCTTAGGCATCTTGTCGGCGATCTCAGCTGCACTATGCGTCTTGATGTAACGCATGGTCTTCACGAACGCGCGCGCCAGCTTGGCAGCGTCATCCTTATGGGTGTTAAGCCAGTTGCGTTGCACATACAGGCTCGAGGCTGGATACAAACCGCCCAACGCCTTCATGGTGCCTTCCACGGAGCGCATATCGACCAGCACCACCGCTTCGCCGGTCTTCAACATCTGTGACACGGTCGGCTTGGTCGTCATGCCAGCATCGATACGCCCCTGCTTCATGGCAGCGATGAAGGTATTGTCCGCGCCCACCGGCAAGACGGAAAACTGGTTGGAGGTGATGCCATGACGTGATGCCAGGTACTGGGTCAGGAAATTGGTCGACGAACCCAGACCGGTCACACCCAAGGTCTTGCCCTTGACATCAGCCATGCTCTTGATCGACGCAGCCGCTTTGCTCGACACCAGCTCAACTTCACCTGGCACCTGGCCGAATACCACGATGGCAGTGATTTCCTTGCCCTTGGTTTGCAGATCAATCGAATGATCGTAGAAGCCGACCACGGCCTGCACCGCACCGGCCAGCAATTCATTTTCGGCATCGACACCGGCCGGCTGCGATTGCAGTTCGACGTCCAGGCCTTCTTCCTTGAAGTAACCAAGTTGCTCGGTCAGTTTGGCCGGCAGATAAATCATTTTGGTGATGCCGCCTACCATGATCGTGATCTTGCCTGCAGCATTAGCCTGGCCTGGCAAAGCCAGCACAGTGGCACCAGCAATGGCCAGCGACATCAGGGTGCGGCGCATTTTATTGTTCATCTTGTCTCCTAGTTGAAATACCAATCAGAAATTCCTTAACAGCTCAGCCAGGCCGGCCAACAATGACTTGGCCGCCGCAGCGGGCGATCAACTTCCGGAGCCAACAACGTGCAATGACGCTGCAAACGGATGCTCGACACGAACACTGCACACGTGGACGCGATGTCGCATTATGATGCCTCCTGGTGAGATCCTTGCCCCGCGACTAACAGCCTGACGAGCACTACTCAACTTATACTTGTATTATTGGTCGCCATTTTAAGAAGCAAAAACCTTCATCCAGCTTTCCAAAAAGTATGTATTTCTTCTGCAGTGCAACAATAATTAAACGATACCTCGCATGAAACTGCTGCTCATTGAAGACAATCCGCCCCTGGCGCACTGGCTCACGCAAATCCTGCGCGAGAACAAGTTCAGCGTCGACGTCGCCAGCGACGGCGAAATGGCCGATCATGTCTTGCTGACGGAAAATTACGATGTTGTACTGCTCGACCTGATGCTACCAAAAATGAGTGGCAAGAATGTCTTGCGGCGTCTGCGCGAACGCCACAATGCGGTGCCGGTGATGATCCTCACTGCCAGCGGCTCCATTGATGAAAAGGTCGAATGCCTCGGTGCCGGTGCCGATGACTATCTGGTCAAACCGTTTGAAGTACGCGAACTGGTGGCCCGCATCAAGGTATTGATCCGCCGCCAGACGCCCGACAAGGCCGCCGAAATCCACTGCGGCGATCTCTGCTACGACAGCAACACGCGGCAGTTCGCCATTGCCGGCAAGACCCTGGCGCTACCAGCGCGTGAGCACGATGTGCTGGAAATCCTCATGCTCAAGCAAGGCAAGACGGTCTCCAAGAATGCGCTGGTCAACGGCATCTTCAATCTCTCCGACGAACCCAGTGCCGATGCCATCGAAATCTATATCTCGCGCCTGCGCAAAAAACTGGAACCCTGCCAGGCCTCGATCATGACGCTGCGCGGCCTCGGTTACCTGCTCAAACAAAAAGATGATCGTTAGCCTGCGCCTGCGGCTGTTGTTATGGCTGCTGATACCGCTGACGGTGTACGTCGTCATCAGCACCACGTCCACCTACGACAGTGCCGTAGCCAGCGCCGATCTGGTGCAGGACCGGTCTCTGCTGGCGTCGGCACGCATGATCGCAGGCCAGGTCGGCTGGCAGGATGGCGCGCCCGAGGTCAATGTACCGCCAGCGGCGCTGGAATTGTTTGCCACGCCCAGTCACGACGAGGTGTACTACCAGGTACTGATGGACGATGAGTCGCTGCTGGCCGGACGTCCCGACTTCCCTGCCGATGTTGATTTTTCCATCATTGCACCGGCTTACGCCACCACCACCTTCAACAATCAATCGCTACGCACGGTCACCTACGTCCGTGCGCTGTATGACAATGGCACCTTGCGCATGGTCGCCGTCTCGGTCGGCCAGAGCTTACGCGGCCATCAAGAACTGCTCAATGAATTATGGCAACCGGCACTGCACCGGCAGATCATCATGCTGCTACTGGCAATTGCGCTAGTGGTGGTCGGCCTGACCATCGAACTGCGCCCGCTACTGCGCATGACCGACGAATTGGCCAGCCGTGATCCGAACTCACTGACGCCGCTTCGCGCCGGTGAACTGCAGATCGAACTGCGGCCCATCGTCGAGGCGATCAATCAATATATTCAACGCCTCAATACCCAGGTCGCGGTACAGAAACGCTTCATTGCCGATGCGGCCCACCAGTTGCGCACGCCCTTGACGCTGATCGACTCGCAGATTCAATTTGCACGCCAGCTCAATGCGCCGGAGCGTCTGCCGCAGGTGCTGCAAGCCTTGCAGGACAGCAGCCGCAGCATGACCGATCTGACCAACAAGCTACTGCAACTATCGCAAGCTGAAGCCTCCAACGGCGTCGCCTTTCCACGCCGCCCGATTGAGCTGGTGGCATTGACCGCAACAGTGCTGGAAGAACTGGTCAGCCTGGCGCAACGCAAGCACATCGACCTGGGTATGGAAGTGGCCATCGACAGTGCCTGGGCGATGGGCAGTCAGGCATTATTTTCGGGGATGTTGATGAATCTGATCGACAACGCATTGCGCTACACCCCCGAGCACGGCAAGGTCACTGCGGCAGTGACGCAGGTGGCGCAGGAAATCATCATCACAGTGGCCGACAATGGCCCCGGCATTCCTGCCGAAGCGCGTGAGCGCGTGTTCGAACGTTTCTATCGCAATGCTGCGCCCGACCAGCATGGCGCGGGTCTGGGTATGGCCATCGTCAAGGAGATCGTACAGTCGGCGCAAGGCAGTATCACGCTTGGCGCCGATCAGAACGGTACGGGTTTGACGGTGACGGTGATGTTGCCGGCCTGTGCGGCGCCGTCTGCGGGTTGATGTCTGTGTCATCGCTGGTGCGCCAGGCGTAACCGACGTAGCGGCTGTTGCAAAATGCGTGTGACAAGGCGCCGCACAATGCCTCACAAATTTCTTAACTGCCTTAGGTAACAGACAAAGTCCAATGCTTGCCCAACGCGTGAAACGCCTCGGCCAACGTATCTATTTTGGTTGTGTGATGAAGGTCAACAATACGATTGACTTCTTGTGGTCGTGTACCGAGGCGACGCGCCAATTCGGACGATCGGTCGTTGGTTTCTTGGTTGCTGATGTTGGGTTTTCTTCGGACTACCTAGCCGGGTGCGGGCTGACAGCCGCTTACCTCAGTGCGTAGTTGAATCTTTGTTTTCTTCGGACTACCTAGCCGGGTGCGGCCCGGCAGCCGCTTACTTTTCTTGTCTCGCCAAGAAAAGCTAAGCAAAAGAAGGCGACCGCGCGATCCCGGCCCCTGCGGGGTTC
>JAMFSU010000061.1 GCA_026225475.1 Duganella sp. | reverse complement strand
GTCTTTTCTGCGATAGCCAGGGCATCTTCGGCACGCGGGCAATAATGGAAATCGATATCGTCCTCGCTGAGCAAGGCCCGTCGAATCGCTTCACCGACCATGGCCTGGTCATCGACCAGCAAGACCATGATCTTGTAATCAGCCGCAGGTAACGCGACATCGAAATCCGCTGCGGACGTGTCGCGTTTACTATTGGCAGGGAGAGTCGGAGACTCCATGGTGTCGTTCCTTTGCGTCATTTATATTTGACTCACGAAAATTGTGCTACGAGTGCGCCGGCAATACTATCCAGCGGCAAAATCTCGGTAGCAGCATCAAGTGCCGCCGCCGCCTTCGGCATACCATATACCGAACTGCTTTGGCGATCCTGGGCAATGGTGTGCAAACCGGCATCACGCATTGCCTTCAAACCAATTGCGCCATCGCGTCCCATGCCGGTCAGCAATACACCGACCTTCTGACCACGCCATTGGCGCACTACGCTATGAAAAAACACATCAATGGACGGGTGGTACACATCGTCCGCAGATTCTGCTTCATAGCCGAGCGTGTCCCGATTTTTCAGCAACAGATGCTGGTTGGTACCCGCCATCAGCACCAGGCCAGCACGCGGCTGATCACCCTCTTGCGCTACCCGCACCGGCAAACCGCACTGCTGCTGCAACCAGGTCGCCATACCCGCAGAAAAGCCTGGATCAATATGTTGCACAATCACCAACGCGGCAGAAAAATCCTTTGGCAAGCCGCGCAAGAGCACCGCCAGCGCACCTGGTCCACCGGCCGATGCGCCAATAGCGACCAGTTGACGGGAGGCGCTGCCGCCATCAACCGCTGACACCACACTGTGCGCAACCGGCGCCGGTCGTGCTGGCCGTGGCGTGCGCGCTGCGACGACCGGCGGCGGCGCTTTCGGTTCCATACGACCTACCCGTGCGATTTTATCGCGCAACACCGATGACCCGCGCTCCCACTCACTACCACCGAGCGCCGGCGTATCGACGGCATCCAGTGCGCCATAACCAAGTGCCTCGTATACCTTTTGTGCGCAGGCACCGATATCGGCCGTGACAATCAAAATCGGACATGGTGTGCTCTGCATAATGCGGCGTGTCGCTTCCACGCCATCCACATGCGGCATGAGCATATCCATCAACACCACATCTGGCAATTGCCAAGCGCACAACTCGATGGCCTGAGCACCATCCTGCGCCACCCACAGCAATTGATGCTCAGGCCATTGCGCCAAGGCCCGGCGCAACACCTCGACCACCATCGGGACATCATTGACGATAGCAATTTTCACAGTCAGGCCGCTCCAATCAAATCCACCACGGCCTGTAATAGCGTCTCGTCGTGGAAGCTGCTCTTCGTGAAATAATGATCGGCGCCGGCTTCCAGGCCGCGCTGCCGATCCTCTTCCCGGTCCTTGTAGGACACGATCATGACCGGCAGTGTGTGCAAATGCGGCGCTTGCCGGATCAGCGTCACCAGTTCGATACCGTCCATGCGCGGCATGTCGATATCGGTAATCACCAGGTCGAATGCTTCGGTGCGCACGGCATTCCAGCCATCCATGCCATCGACGGCCACCACCACCTGATAGCCGCGATTGGCCAGCAGCTTGCGCTCCAGTTCA
Organism: Duganella sp.; assembly: GCA_026225475.1. Classification (GTDB taxonomy): domain Bacteria; phylum Pseudomonadota; class Gammaproteobacteria; order Burkholderiales; family Burkholderiaceae_D; genus Herbaspirillum. The sequence continues at coordinate 47,129 of JAMFSU010000061.1, read as the reverse complement.
CGCACGGTCAACGAATCGTCGACCACCAGCACCTTCTTGCGCGCCACACCGATGGCATCGCTGGAGGCTTGCTGCACGCTCTCCAATTGGCCGCTGACACTGAGCTTCTCGACCGAACGCAACATGTCCGCCACATCCAGGATCAACACCGGCGCACCATCTTCCATCAAGGCGCCAGCCTGTACATTGGGAATCTTGCCAAGCCGGCTATCGAGCGCCTGCACCACTAGCATGCGTTCACCGAGAAAGTGGTCCACGGCCAGTCCATAGGTGTGTTCGTGGTCACCGATGATGACCACCATTACCGAATCACCGCGCGAACGCAACTCGCCGCGCTGCAAGATCTGATGGGCGCTGACCAGGCCGATCTGGCGGCCGTCGAAGTCGAAGTGCTGATAACCTTCAAGCACGCTGATCTGGTCGCGCGGCAATTCCTGCGTGCGGTTGACATAGGCCAGCGGGAACGCATAGGGTTCACCGTCGATACTCACCAGCAAGCTGCGGATCACCGATAGCGTCAATGGCAACTGCAACCTGAAGCGCGTGCCCTGCCCGGCATTGCTGGTGATACGCAAGGTACCGCGCACCTGCTTGAGCATGTCGGCCACCGCATCAAGACCGACACCGCGCCCGGAAATATCCGTGACTTCCTGGCGCAGGCTGAAACCCGGCAAGAGCAGAAATTCCAGCAACTCGGCTTCGCTCAGCCGCGCCACCACTTCGTCGGTCGACAGCTTGCGTTCCACAATAGTGCGCCGCAAGCGCGCCAGATCGACGCCAGCGCCATCATCGCTCACATTGACTTGCAGCATGCCAGCACTGTGGCGCGCCTCCAGCGTAATCCGTCCTTGTTCCGGCTTGCCGGCCTGTTGCCGGCGCTCTGGCGTTTCCAGACCGTGATCGACGGCATTGCGCAACAGATGGCCGAGCGGCGCATCGAGTTTTTCCAAAATATCGCGATCGATCTGGGTGGCGTTGCCGAGGATGTCCAGACGTGCTGATTTACCCAGTTTGTGGGCGACATCGCGCACCATGCGTGCGAAGCCGCCGGTGCCATCGGCAAATGGCCGCATGCGGCAAGCCAGCGCTTCCTCATAGAGCCGCTGCGACAGGTTCACCGAATGGCGGTCGAACATTTCCAGCTCGGCCAGTTGATCGCCGACCATATGCTGGCATTGCACCATCAAGGTACGCAGCTCAGTCAATGCGGCCTGTCCGGCATCGTCGCTGCTGCCGACGGTGCGCTGCAAGCCCTCCAATGCCTGCGCGGCATCGCGCTGCATTCGTTTGAGGCGCAACATTGAGGCCGCAAACGGCTTCAGCCGACGCGACTCGACTAGTGATTCGCCACTCAAGCTCAACAGGCGGTCCAGATTGTCAGCACTGACACGCACCGAGCGAGCGCCGCCCATGCTGGCCAGGCTCTCGCGCAACTCGGCCGACGTTGGCGTTGCTGGCGCTTCCTGACTTGCCGCTGGCGTCGCAGTGTCCGGCGCTGCAGCAGGCTTGGCCGGCGTGACATCAGCAACAGCGTCGGCCTCGTCAGCGCTGGTATCGGCCATCGCCATGCTCAGGTCCAGCATGAAAGCATTGATCTCGACCTTGCCGGCGTTATCGCCCCAGCTCTCGTCGTCACCGGGCGCATTGGCGATGCGCACCAGCAGATCGACGCCCTTGAACAAGGCATCAATCTGCCGCCGACGCAGGCGCAATTTGCCCTGCTGCGCCAGCACGAAACAGTCTTCCATCACATGCGCTACATTGACGCCTGCATTGAGCGCAATGATACGGGCTGCGCCCTTGAGCGAATGGGCCGCGCGCATGCAGGCTTCGAGCGGTTCTAGCAACTGTTCCGGATCGACCTCGCCGTGCGCGGAAAAACGTTCCAGCTCCAGCAGGCCACTATTGAGCACCAGTGCCTGGCTTTCCACCTCATGTCGGAATAATTCCAGCATCGACATTTGCTGCAGATCGGGCGAACTCATGTCAGGCTCCGATTCAAGGCATAAAACAACAGACCGCCGTCCAGCAGGCCGACCTTGTTGTCGCGCCAGGACAGCACCGCCAAGGTGTAGGCCGTACCGGTCTGCTGCACCGTCGATGGCGGCGCTTGCAAGGTAGCGGCGGCATAGCGATGCACGCCGACGACTTCATCGACGGGAAACACCAGCATTTGTTGTTCATGTTCCACCACCAGCGCGCGCATGGCGGTTTTTTCATTACTGCCAACGATGCCCAGCATACGGCCCAAGGCAACGCAGATCTTCAGCGCCCCGCGAATATTGGTCAGTCCCAATACGGCCGGGTTGACCTGATGCGGCAAACTATGAATCGAGCGCGGCTCAATGACTTCGACGATGGCAGCCGTGGGCAAGCCCAACCACTCGCCGCCGATCCGAAAGATCAAGGCCGATGCGGTGATGCTGTCGCGCTGCGGCTCACTTTGCTCATCGCGCTGCCAGTGCAATTGCACGGCATCGGTTTCGACCAATGCCGGCCGGTCCAGCACACGCGCAGCGCCAGCAGCATAGGTCGGGCAATTCAGGCAACGGAAAAATTCCTGCAGGCGCGGACAACTGTGATCACCGCGCGTACCGATACTGCCCCAGCAGGCATCAATGGCGACCTCGTCGGAATTGGCCAGATTGGCCTGGATCAGACTGGCTTCAAGCATGCGATTGCTCCTTGTCGCCTGAGTTCAGACGCGTGCGTTCAGCACGTTGCTGCAAACGCGCCGCAGCCTCGACATCGCCTTGCGCTGCCAGCAAGGCAGCCAGTTGCAGCAAGGCTTCCCGGTGGTCCGGTTGCAAATAGATGGCTTTACGATACAACTGCAAGGCCGTACCGACGTCGTGCTGGGCATCACAGATCACGGCTTGCAAATAATAGGTCGCCGCATCCGGGCCGTTGCTGCGCAAATGTTGCTCGCACAAGCTGGCCGCCTGTGCCAGTTCACCACGATCGGCACAGGCTCGCGCACGCGCCAGCAAGTCGTTGACCGGCGCCGCCGTTGGGGCCACCACCGGTGCCGGTGGCGACACCACTTGGGGCCGTCTGGCGGTGCGCACCGGCACTGCTACTGGCAACGGAATACTCCAGGTCGGTGGTAGCAATACTTGCGCGGGGAGCGGCTCGGCCACGACCACCGGCCGGCTGGTTTTGCGCCGAAAGCCAAAGCTCAGTGGAATGCCGATTGATTCGATATGCGGGCGCAACAGCAAACCTGCTTCGGCCGGGCCGACAAACACACAACCTTGCTCAGCCAGCAAGCGCTCCAGCATATTGACCGCCTGTATTTGCACTTCGCGGTCGAAATAGATCAAGACATTGCGGCAAAAAATGAAGTCATAGGGCGCTTCGGCGCCCATGAAATCAGCATCGAGCATATTACCGAAACGAAAACGCACCTGCGTTTGCACTTCTTCCGACAGTAGCGCCAGCGTCGCCATGTCCGGCACGGCGCTGAAATAGCGTTCGCGATAATCGAGTTGCTTGCCTCGGAAGGAATTACGGCCATACACGGCGCGCTGCGCCAAGGCCAGCGAACGCTGGCAAATATCGACGGCATCGATCTGAAACTGCGCCGCCGGCACACCGGCGTCGATCAAGGCCATCGCAATCGAATAGGGCTCCTCGCCGGTCGAGCAAGGCAGACTGAGGATGCGCAGCCGCGCCATTGGGGCCTGGACAATCTTGTCCCGCGCCAGCCGCGCCATCGCAAGTATTGCTTCGCGGTCACGAAAAAACCAGGTTTCCGGCACCACGACCAGTTCGACCAATTCCTGCAACTCACCGACGCCGGATTGCAACATATGCAAATAGCCATACACTTCCGGTTGCCCCAATTGCGCCATGCGTTCACGCACACCACGCTCGATCAGCGAGCTGCCGACCGAAGCCATATCGAGGCCCATATGCTGCTTGAGCATGGCGGCGATCTGGACGATGGCATTGTTCATGCGGCACGCTCCGCCGGGAAGAGCAAGGCCTGCACAGTGTCGTCCAGCAGGTCGGCCACTTGCACCCATTGAATCAATTGCCCCTCGCGCTGCATCACCGGTCCCAGATAAGGCGCCTTGTCATGCACCAAGCCCGACGCTGTAAAATCGCTGGCGTTGGCCTGTATCGTCTCGGTGGCTTTTTCGACCAGCAGGCCGAGCAATTGCGGCTCACCAGCGCTGGCAGCCGGCTGGTAATGCGTCAACACCAGCCGCGTACTCAAGCGCGCAGCGGTGGGCTGGCCCAGCGCCAGCATGCTGATATCCAGCACCGGTACATTGCACCCCTGATAGCGGAACAGGCCGCACACCCAGGGTGGCGCCTCCGGCACCTGCTTGCACGCCGTCGGCGGCAACACCACCGCGATCTGGCGCGTGTCCAGCGCGTAACGATCAGCACCAATGGTGAAGAGCAAAAACAGCATGATCAGCGTCCCTTGCCGGCAGGCCCGAGGTGGTTCGATATCCAGTGCGGCATCAAGCCGACACCTTGAAACGGGATACGCCATTGCGTAAGCCATTGGAGACCAGATTCAATTCGTCAATCGCCTGACTTGACTGCTGCAGCGATTCGACGGTCTGTTGCGCTGCTTCGCTCAATTGCAGCAAGGCTTGATTGATTTGTTCGGCACTGGTGGCCTGCGCCTGCATACCTTCATTGACCATCTGGAAGCGCGGCACCACGGCCTGCACCTGTGCAATGATTTGCGACAACTGGCCACCGACCTGTTGCACCTCGGCCATGCCGCGCCGCACCTGATCGGAGAACTTGTCCATCCCCATGACGCCAGCAGCCACGGCCGACTGGATTTCCTTGACCATCAATTCAATGTCATAGGTCGCCACCGCGGTCTGGTCGGCCAGACGGCGAATCTCGGTCGCCACCACGGAGAAGCCGCGGCCATATTCGCCAGCCTTTTCCGCTTCGATGGCAGCATTGAGCGACAACAGATTGGTCTGGTCGGCCACCTTGGTGATGGTCGTCACTACCTGGTTGATGTTGCCGGCCTTTTCATTGAGGATGGCCAACTTACCGCTGACCGAGCCGGCCGCGTCCATCACATCCTGCATGGTTTTCTCCATGCGCGTCAGGCCGCTCTGGCCGTTACCGGCCAGTGTCGCGGTTTGTTCCGAAACCAGCGACACTTCATTCATGGTGCGCACCAGATCGCGCGAGGTGGCGTAAATTTCGCGCGAGGTGACGCCGATTTCAGTGGTCGTGGCTGCCGTTTCGGCGGCGGTTGCCTGTTGCTGCTTAGAGGTAGCGGCAATCTCGGTGACCGAAGTCGACACCTGCGCTGACGATTTTTGCGCCTGCCCCACCAAGGCCGTGAGTTCATCGGTCATACGGTTGAAGCCGGCTGCCAAATGAGAAAACTCATCGCGCCGGTCCAGATACAGTCGCTGCGAAAAATCGCCGGAGCGCATCACATCGAGGATGTCCATCAAGCGTTTCATCGGCACCGCCATGGCGCGATACAGGAAATAACCACAAACCACTGCCGCAATGAGCGCCGCCACCACCGCGATGAGCATGCTGGTCTTGGCTTGATCGACGGCATCGGTAATGCGCTCGGCGGAATCATCGGCAATCGTCTTATTGATTTCCACCATTTTTTGCGTCAGGGCATAACCTGTGCGCCAGGCAGGACGTAACTGGTCGGCGATCATCTTGTAGACGACTGGATTCGGACTGGACAAATCCATGCGCAGGATTTCCTGCTGAATTGCCCGATACGCCATGCGCGCCTGCTTGAACTGGTCAAACAGGGTACGGTCGCGGGCAGAGAAGATCGATTTTTCGTAATCTTCCTGCAAGCGGTTCAGGCGCTCGCCATTGGCGCGCAACAGGGCGATATCGGCCTGGCGGGTGGCTTCGCTCTCGTCGACCTGGGCAATTTGCTGCCCCAGCAACAAATTTTCATACCAGGCAGCATTGATCATGGTGCTGTAATACAAACCCGGCGTGGAATCCTGGCGCAGACTGCTGGCTTCAGCATCAATCTTGGCCAAACGGGTCGATGCGACCCCTGCCATGACCAGCATCAGCACTAGAATCACCACAAAACTGCCAAGTATCCGCTGTTTGATTGTCCAATTTTTCATGCTGCGAGGCTTTCGTGGCTAGGTAGAAATATCAACTAGGGGAAAAATGTATTTTTTCCGTAAAAAACTAGAAATAATGCAAGATTATTGCCCTGGAGGCATTATGTCTGAATCACGCACGCGCCGCCACCTGCGGCAGCATTCTATCGACACCCGATCGAATGAAAAGCCGTTCAAATTGACGAGGTCGACCTCACGCAACGCCTCCAAGCAAAAATGCCGGTGACAGAATCGATCTGTACCGGCATTTGCGTGGTTACTGAGGCAACGGCTACATTGCCATTGTGTTAATTAAATCAATTGAAAATCACCGTCTTGTGGCCATTGAGCAAAATACGGTGTTCTGTAAACCACTTGACTGCCCTGGCCAACACCACCGACTCGATATCGCGGCCGATGGCGGTCAAGGTATCCGGTCCCATCGCATGGTCGACGCGCTCGACCCCTTGCTCGATGATCGGACCTTCATCCAGATCACTGGTCACAAAGTGGGCCGTCGCACCAATCAGTTTGACACCCCGATCATGCGCCTGATAGTAAGGCTTGGCGCCCTTGAAGCTGGGCAGGAAGGAATGGTGGATATTGATCGCGCGGCCCTTGAGCGCCGCGCACATTGATGGCGACAGAATCTGCATGTAACGCGCCAACACCACCAGATCGACCTGGTTGGCTTCAACGATTTCCAGAATCCGCGATTCCTGCACCAGCTTGGCCTCTTCCGACGCCCCGGCAGCCAACGGCAAATGGTGGAATGGAATGTTGTAACTGGCCGCCAATTGATAAAAATCGGTGTGATTGGACACAATTGCCGGAATCTCGACCGGCAACAAGCCACTCTTGTAACGGAACAGCAAGTCATTGAGGCAATGACCAATCTTCGACACCATCAGCAACAGGCGCGGCTTGGCGCCGGCGTCATGCAATTGCCAATCCATCTTGAGTTCACCACCAAGCGCAGCAAAATCAGCGCGCAAGACGGCATCGCTGAGCGCAGTGTCTTCCGAGGCAAAATGCACCCGCATGAAAAACAGCTTGGACTGCGCGTCGCCAAACTGCGCCGAGTCAATGATGTTGCAGCCATGATCGGCGAGAAAACCAGATACGCGATGCACGATACCGCGCTGATCAAGACAGGAGATGGTGAGAATATATTCCGGATGCGCCATGGTCACTTTGTAAAAACAGGCTCGCCGGCTGGCCTTTCGGTTTCCGAAAAGCAGCAAAATGGCGAAAAGGCGCTATTGTCGCATGCCCGGCGCACGCACACAAAATCCCCGCACCGCCGCAGGCGGTTTCGGGAGATGCTACAGAAAACAATGCCTGACTGTCATGGCACCACAACAAGCGGCGACGCGGCAAGCGCCATGCCGCCGGCATGGCATCCCTGACTGGGACCGGGATCGCCCCGTCACGACGCTGGCAAACGATTACGCGGTCTTGGCCTGCAACAGTTCGCGCTGCTCAGCGCTACTACCTACCTGGACATCACCGCTGAGTTGACCGCCTTCTTCGATGATCAGCTTGCCATAGCGGATTTTGCCAGACACTTTGCCGCTAGAATAAATCACCAGTTTTTGGCGCACGGTCAGATCGCCATCGAAGTCGCCGCGAATTTCCGCCAGATCGATTTCAGCCGAACCCTTGAAGGCGCCCTTTTCCGCGATCTGGATCACGCGCGAATCAATCGTCGCCTCAACACGGCCTTCCACCACCAGCGTGTCGCAATCATTGATTTCTACGCCCTTGAGTTTGATGTTGGGACCGACGATGAGCTTGCTGCCCATTTCGCCGCTGCCGGAACTGGCAGGCGTTGTCGAAGCAGGCGCTGAGGGAGCGGTTCGGGACACACTGGATACACCGGGCTGCGTCAAATTGTTACTGGCATTGAAGGGGGTATTTGGCGAATTGGAATCACGTTTACCAAAAAGAGTTTCTGAGCGAAGCATGGTATCTCCTGAAAATAAAATGCACGGTGCAAGACCTGAACGGTACCTCGCACGATTGAAACAAATCGACGCGAGCTGCATGAAAAAAAACAAATGCCGCATCGTCGCCGTCACAGATAAGATCGCTGAAAGGCATATGCAGACTGCGTTTTAACGGCATGCTTCAGTGCAACGATCTCAGCGATTCGGCAGATCACAGATTAGAAAGTTCACGAGTATTTTGTAACAATGGAGCGATATCAATGGCAGTGTCCGAACTTCACCCTTGGGTTTTATGCGTGCATTGCGGATGCAATTTTTCTTCTCCACGACAGCGATGATAACGGCTGCTGCCGTGAGCAATTTTCAGTGCAAATTTTTTACGCATAACAATCACTTTTTTCTTTTTAGCCAGCAATGCAGGAACGCTCATGCCGCGCCATTTTTCGCCGCCTTTACTTCGCGCGAAAACATCCCACTGTGCGCACTATTGACGCGAGCACACGGAATCCGCGTCCCTATTTAGGTCCCAGTATTTCCTGCAAAGCTGCTGGTGCACCCGTCCGCATCTGGATTTTTCCATTAGCGTCACGCCATGCCAGGCCGGGCGTGCCGGCCAATCCGAACGATTGCATCATCTGTGCATTGGACGCCAATTGGGCTTCGATCGCAGCAGGGATCGAAGCCAACGGCTTCAATTCGCTGTCGCTCTGGGCGCTGGATCGGCCCGATCCCAATGTCTTGGCGTGGGCGGCCATTTGGCTTCGCTCATGGCTTTCCAGGCGCCGAGCGGGATGACTGTCGGTCAAGATGGCAGCGGCTTTTCCCGCGCTGGTGGGCGACAGGATACCAAGCAAAATATGTCGCAATTGGACTTTGCCACTGTCAATCCAAGGTCGCGCATCGCGCCAGAATTTATTGCAGTATGGACAATCCGGATCAGTAAAAACGTAGACGATGCGCGGTGCTTTACTGGAACCATCAAGCACCCAGTGACTGCGTTCGAGCTGACTCAAGGTGCTCGTGGCCATCACTGGCGCGACGGTCTTGGCGAGCGCGTCCTCATGGACATCCCTGCCATTAGCGTCGAGCATGGTTCCGGCAATCAGAAACTTGCCGTCCGGCGTTGCATAAAAGGCAATCGGATTGCGTCCAGAATAGGCTGCCCATGCCCTTAAGCCACCTGCCGACGGCATCGGCCCAACCACCGTGACGCCTTGTTCTTCGACGGCGCGCAAGGCCGCCGGCTTGTCCTCCAACGCGAAAGCATTGCCAGATGCGAGCACCAGTATGGCGCTCGCATGCATCATTGCGATGACAATACGTTGCGTTGAAAATAGTGAGATGGGCATGATTGATTCTCCTTGCAAGGCAATGAAAGATGGTTAAGATACTGGGCCAAGGTTGCGCGTGATAGTTCACCGAGGCGCATATCGGTCAGTTTTCCCTGGCCGTCGAAAAAAAGCGTGGTCGGTAAAGCGCGTTGTTTGAAAATCTCTGCAATTTGCTGTTGCCGATCGAGCAAAACATGCGGTAACGGAAGTTGCTGCTGCTGCAGAAATTGCCTCACGACTACGGCAGATTCGCCCTGATTAAGATAGAGGAAACGTATCTCAGGGTGTGCCATTTGCGCCTCGTGCAGTACCGGCATTTCGCGTCGGCAAGGCGGACACCATGCGGCCCAAAGATTGATCACGGTAGGCTTGCCTTGACTGCTCTCCAGTGCAATGTTGTCACCGCTCAACGTTGGCAACGAAATAACCGGCAGCTGCGGCTTCTCAGAGGCGCTTGAAGAGAGCAACAATGCACCCGACAACCAGATTGCACTCGCCACCGTGAGTGACATCAGCAGATAGCGCCTCTTGGGTCGTTCCCGAAACGCCTGCCACAACGTGCAGCCCCACGCTGCGCACCATCCTGCGTAAAGATTCCATCCGCCATCGCGGATATCGATGATATCCAGCGGATTTCTCAGATAGTCTGCATGGAATTGCACGACGAAGGTCAAGCGCGCTGCCAGCAAGCCGAAGAGCAGCGAAAGCAGAAGCGGTGCCTCCAGTTGCACGCCATGCTTTTTCGCCAGCAGGACTGCGAGCCAACTGCCCACCGCGTAACAGGCAATGAGCAAAAGCATCGCCATAGGTAAGGCTGCCGCTCCAATCTGCGCAGTACCGATCATGCTGGCATCCGTTGGCGCAAGCGCTGCTGTAGATCGGCAGGCTGAAACTCGCCGACCAGTCTGGCATCGCGCCGTTCGACGCCGTCTGCGCCGATCAACATGACCGTCGGCGGACCCAGTATGGCCTTTTCTCGCATCAAGGCCTGTAGCGACGGATTATTGTCGGTCACATCAACCCGAATCAGCTTGTCCCCTTCCAATGCTTGCAATACCGTGGCTGAACCGAATACCTTTTTTTCGATGATCCTGCAGGAAACACACCAGTCTGCATAAAAATCGACCAGCACCGGTTGTTTGATCGCAGCTGCTTCCGCCAGCAAGGTGTTGAGCTGGTCTTGCGTTGTCACGGTGGTAAAGCGTGCGGCCGTCGATGGCGCTTTGGATGCACTGCCATCTGCAGCGATGGCGAATGGCTGCAACGGATTGCCGCCGCCAGCGGCCGCGCCAAAAATCGCCGCGGCACCCCATAACAGCGTCAGGACCGCCAAGCACTGAACGGCAATCTGGCTAACAACGGACAGGTTGACCTCTGTATTGCGCAGCAGATGCAACAGGGTGATTGCAATGCCGATCAACCAGACGCCCCAGAGCAACAGGATGAGCGACTCGGAAAACACGCGTTGGAACATCCAGATGGCCACCGCCAGCATCAAAAAGCCGAACCCACCTTTGACGCGCTCCATCCAAAGACCTGGTTTTGGCAGTGACCGCGCGCCCAGCAGGCTCACAGCGATCAGCGGAAGTCCCATACCGATTCCCATGCTCAGCAACAGCAGAGCACCCTTGAACGCATCGCCGCTTTGCGCGATGTAGAGCAAGGTACCGGCCAGAGGCGCGGTCATGCACGGCCCCACCATCAACGCCGACAGCATGCCCATGCCAACAGCGCCCAAATAGCGGCCGCGTTGCTGCCGTTGACTGGCATGATCAAGGCGGTCACGCAGGAATGCAGGCAACTGCAGCGTAAAAACGCCGAACATCGGCAACGCAAGCAGCACAAACAAAGCGCCGAAGGCGAGGATCATCCAGCGGTTTTGCAAGGCCGCCTGCAAATTGGCGCCCGCCAGGGCGGCAGCCACGCCCATGCCGGCATACACCAGCGCCATCGACAGCACGAACGCCAGCGATAACAGCAATGCCTGCTTTGGCCTGGTGTTTTGTCCCATCACGATGCTCGATACAATCGGCAACATTGGCAGCACGCATGGCGTAAACGCCAAACCAATGCCCAACAGCAGAAACAGCGGCAAGGTCCAGTACAGCGACTTTTCATTCAGAAGATGGTTGATTTTGCTGTCACTGTTGTCGCCAGTTGCGCTACCGATGACAGCGGCAAGGCGGGCGCCAGGCAGCGCGCCGCTATCAACCGGATCGGCGCCATTGCCGCTAGTGACGCTATTTTTTGCCTGGCCGGGCGTGAGCGAAATGGTGCGTTGCTGGGGCGGATAGCATAGACCCGCGTTGGCACAACCCTGCCAGGTTACGGTAACCCTGTCGGCACCGGAGGACGGGAGCGTTGTTGTCATACTCCCGTGATAAACCTCGACCGTGCCAAAATTGGGATCATCTTTCTGGTCGCCAGACGGCAAGGTCAATTCCAGCGGGCGTTTCGAGGGTTCTTCGACCACCGAGATACGTGCCCGATAGAGGTAATAAGCGGGCGCGATCGACCAAGTCAAACGCGCTTGCTGCCCTGTCGAATACGGCGGCTCGACGGTCAGCGCAAACGCGTCAGCGGCATCAAGAAAGGCATCATCAGCCTTGACCAAACCGGGAAACGCGACAATCGAGACAATCGCGAGCAACAGGATGCATACCCACGCATTCAGAAAGGAAAAAAAGATAGGTCGTTTAAACATGGCATTGAAGTCTGTAGTGGAGAGACTTCAGTATCGATGGCCAATATTAAGCGCACGTTAACATTTCCTTCATCAGCTGCGGTTAACATATATGCATGAAGTTGTTCAAGGATGTCATGTGCATATATTGTTAGTCGAAGATGATGATTTGGTGGCCAGCGGCATTGTCGCTGGATTGAAGCTGCACGGTTTCACCGTTGATCGCGTCGGCACCGGCGCATTGGCGCAGGCGGCGCTGTCGAGTTGGGATTTCACAGCGGTGATTCTCGATCTTGGTTTACCAGGAGAGGATGGAATGCATTGCTTGCAGCGTTGGCGGCAACAGGGAAGAACCTTGCCTATTCTGATCCTGACGGCGAGGGATACGGTGCAACACAGAGTCAGCGGTTTGCAGGCGGGCGCGGATGATTACCTGATCAAGCCGTTCGACCTAGAAGAACTGGTGGCGCGCCTGCATGCGCTGCTGCGGCGCGTTTCCGGGCGCAGTGTCGATCGCATTGAACATGGTGCACTGGTCATTGCTGACGCCACTGGCGAAGTATTGTTGCGTGGCGTCCCGGTGGAGCTTTCGCGTCGTGAATTATCGCTGTTACGGGCATTGATTGCGTATCCTGGGCAAATACTCAGTGCCGAACAACTGCGCGCCAGCCTATATGGGTTCGACCAGGATGTGGAAAGCAACGCTGTCAATGTCCACATCCATCATTTGCGTCGCAAATTGGGCAGTGAAACGATCGAAACTGTGCGAGGGACTGGTTTTCGTATGGGGAAGGTGGCGCCATGATTTTCTTGCGCAAGTGCGTCCCAGAAAAATTACCCATTGCCGTCAAGACCAGGGTCATCAGCTTACGTTTTCGACTGTTGAGCATTATCGGTATGTCGCTCGTCGTGTTGTGGAGTGCAGTCGCCATCTGGATGGTACTGGACCTGCGCAGCGAGCTGCAGACCACCATGGATGAGCGCCTGGCGACATCGGCGCACATGGTCTCCGGCCTGCTCTCTGAGCTAGCAATGCCGGCCGGCCATGATACAGCTCCCACGCCACTGATCATCGGGCCCGATGGACTGGCCTGCGAAATCAGTGTGATCCGCGGTGAAGTGGCGCAGACCATCGCCGGCACCGCTGGCAGTCCGGGACTTTCCGGTGCCGCGCTGGGTTATGACACACGAGAACTGAACGGCAAGCTGTGGCGTACTTATGTGTTGCAACATGGCGAAATTCGCATCGCCACGGCAGATCGAGTCGATGTACGGGAACGCTTGTTGCGCGACGTTGCGTTGACCGCAGGCATTCCGTTTGCGGTGGCCTTGCTGGGCAGTTTTATATTGCTCTGGTTCGGCATCGGTCGCGGGCTGGCGCCGATAGAACGTGTGCGCACCGTGCTGGCCGCGCGCCAGCCGACAGATTCTGCGCCGTTGCCGGAAACCTACCCACCGTTAGAATTGCGGCCGTTGGTCGATACCATCCGTCATTTATTGCAGCGTGTACACACCGTCATTACCTTTGAGCGCCAGTTTACTGATGACGCCGCCCATGAGTTGCGAACCCCGCTGACCGCAGTAAAAACCCATTTGCAAGTTGCCTTGCTGGCCTCAACCACGGCAGCAGGTGCTGAAGTCATGCAGCAGGCCTTGGTCAATGCCGATCAAGGCGTGATCCGGTTGCAGCGAACCTTGGATCAATTGCTGCTGCTGGCACGCCTCGATAGCGGCGTCGAACGGAAACACAGCGATCAAGCTGATGCATTGCAGGCGGCACAACTGGCGATCACCGATGCGCAAACCGGTCAGGCAGCTTCGTGCCGCATTGAACTGCAAGCAGTGTCGATCTCCAGCGCCGTCATGTTGCAGGAAACCATGCTGATCTCCGCGCTTCGAAACTTACTCGATAACGCCTTGCGTTACGCACCACCCGGTACACCGGTGACGTTGCGCATCCAGCAGTGTGGCGCCACCAGCGTGCTCTTTTCGGTGATTGACCACGGCCCTGGCATGGACGATGAGGCCTGTGCTCACGCAACGCAACGGTTCTGGCGACGTGGCATCGCCAGCCCCGGTAGCGGCCTGGGCTTGTCCATCGTCTGCGCCATTGCGCGCTCGTGCGGCGGCGATCTCCATCTTGGACCGGCAATCGGTGGCGGCTTGATGGCACAAATGCGCCTACCGATAAAAACCGCCTGGCGCTGACAGCAGTAAGGCTGATGTAACGATACGTAGATGCAAGAACATTCCTGGCAGGGCAAGAGTCCATGGCGTAAATCCACTTATGCATTACCTTGTGGCGCGGCGCCGGTTCCGGCTTTTATCCCTACCCGTTCATCAACGTCAAACAGCTCGGCTACCAGCATGTACTGCTCAACGCCAGCGGCCTGCTGCTCAGTTTTCTGTTATTGATAGGCCTCTTGCAGGCCATTAACCGCAGCGGCAAGACGATGTTGCTACGCCGCTAAGAACCTGTTGACGCTCTTACTGCGAGCGGCCATCAATTGCGCATAACCGTCAATGCGGTGGCACGATAATCGGCAGGAAACATCTGCTTGAAGTTTTCCAGCTTCGGCAAATCAAAACGGGCGATATAGCCTTGCTGTGGATGCAAGGTGGCAAAGTCCTGATGATAATCTTCGGCGGCATAAAAGGCCGTCACCGGCAAGGCGTTCAACTGCGTCACGATACGCGCCGGATAGACCTTGGCGGCATCGAGCTGGGCAATGTAATCAGCGGCAATCTTCTTTTGCTGCTCACTTTGGTAAAAGATCGCCGAACGGTACTGGCTGCCGCTGTCCGGCCCCTGCCGATTGAGCTGGGTCGGATCGTGGGCCACCGAGAAATAAATCTGCAGGATTTTGCCGTAGGAAATCTTGCGCGGATCAAAAGTCACCTTGACCGCCTCCGCATGACCAGTGGTCCCGCTTCCGACCAGATCATAGTGGGCATTTTCCTTGCTGCCGCCAGCGTAACCGGAAACCGCACTGGTCACCCCCAGTGTGTGCTGGAAGATCGCCTGTACACCCCAGAAGCAACCTCCGGCCAGCACCACGGTGTCGGAGTTGGCGGAACCCGTAGTGGCCACACCTACACTGGCAGGTGCCGGAATCTTGAAGGCCGATTCGGCCGCCGCAACCAGATTGCTCCAGCCGGCACCGGCCAGCAACAAACTCAACAACAGCGCCTTGCCCGGCAGGGTCAGTTTTTTCATGCTTATTCCTTGACGACATTCACCGCATTGCGTTTCGACAATAATTGTCCCAGCCGTTGACGGTTTTTTTGCGACAACAGACGCACCAACAAGAGTGCCCCGACGATGCAGGCAAACAGGATCGGTTGCGCCAACAGGTTCTTGCCAGCTTTGACCCACCAGAAGTGCAATACCGCCAGCGGCACGATCACATACATCAAGCGATGCAGCCATTGCCAGCGCTTGCCACCCAGACGGCGCACCATGGCGTTGGTACTGGTAGCGGCCAACGGAATGAGCAACACCAGCGTCAGCATGCCGACGGTGATGAACGGTCGCTTGACAACATCGGCCCACATTTCCTGCACGTCAAAAAAGTGATCCAGCCAGAAAAAGATCATGAAATGCAGAAACACATAAAAGAACGCATACAAGCCCAGCATGCGGCGCAGGCGCACCAGCCAGTTCCACTTGGTCAGCTTGCGCAGCGGCGTCACCGTCAGCGTCATGACCAAAAAGTACAGCGCCCAGTCGCCGGTATTGCGCGTGATGAATTCAATCGGATTGGCGCCCAGCTTGTCCAGAAAACCAAACGCCACCAGTCGCAGCAAGGGCAACAAGGCCAGCACAAACAACACGTTGCGCAATAAACGTACCTGCGTGGTGGAAAGATCTTTGAGCGACATCGGCCACACCTTAAAAATAGCGCTTCAAATCCATGCCGCTATACAGCCCGGCGACATCGTTGTAGCCATTGAACATCAGCGTCTTGCGCTTGCGCGCGAAGAAGCCGTCCTCACCGATGCGCCGCTCGGTGGCCTGCGACCAGCGCGGGTGGTCGACATTCGGATTGACGTTGGAATAAAAACCGTATTCCTGCGGCGCGTAGACGCTCCAGGCAGTTTTCGGTTGTTCCTTAAGAAAGCGGATCTTGACGATCGACTTGGCCGACTTGAAGCCATACTTCCACGGCAAAATAACGCGCACCGGCGCACCGTTCTGGTTGGGCAACACTTCGCCGTACATGCCCAGCGTCAGTAAGGCCAAGGGATGATTGGCCTCATCCATCCGCAAGCCCTCGGTATAGGGCCATTGCAGAATCGGATCGGACAAGCCCGGCATTTGCTTGCGGTCGGCCAGGGTGACGAATTCGATGTACTTGGCATTGCCGGTCGGCGCTGCCTTCTTGATCAAGGCCGACAAGGAATAGCCAATCCAGGGAATCACCATCGACCAGCCTTCGACACAGCGCAGCCGATACACGCGCTCTTCCAGCGGCGCCAGCTTCTGCAAAGCCTCCAGGTCGAGCGTGAACGGCTTGCTGACTTCACCTTCGATACTCACGGTCCAGGGATCGGTCTTGAAGTTACCGGCGGTACGCGCCGGATCGGCCTTGTCGGTGCCGAATTCGTAAAAATTATTGTAGGTAGTAGCATCCTGATAGGAGGTCGGCTTATCCATCACCGCATAGGCATTATTGAGCTTGGCTGCCAGTTTGCGCGCACCAGGCGCTTGCGCCCAGGCATTGCCGCTGCCTAGCACACCACTACCGAGCGCCGCACCGGCCGCCAGTTTGCCCAGAAACGCACGACGCTCGGCATAGACGTGCTGCGGCGTGATTTCCGAGGGCAGCGGGATATCGATCTGGTCTGGACGGATTCTGATCAGCATGACGGTTTCCTGATGAAGTGGAGAAGATCGCAGTTTCCTGATGGAAATGCGTATGATGCCTCGGCAGCAATGACACCACTGTATGACAGTATCGTATGTCGGCACCAGTGTCATCGACATGGCAATTTGATGACAAAATTGTCATTTCGCCGCAGTGGGCGAGTAAGGAATGTTGGTCAACAAGGACGCTGGCGGCGTTATGTACGCTAGGTGCACAATCGCCGTAGACCTTGCTGGCCGCTGCGTCCCTGTTGCTGACCTGCTGCAGGTGATTAGTTCTGGCCTGGCGGTTCAGACACCAGCGCGATCTTGCTGTAGCCAGCATCGTTGAGTTTGCCCATGGTGGCGATCACGGTGCCATAGGGCAAATGCTGATCCCCGCGCAAATAGATGCGATGCTCCAGATCACCGCCAGCGACGCTGGCAAGCTGCGCCAGCAGTTCGGTATCGGCGACCGCACTCTTATCGATGAACAATTGTCCCTGGCGGTCGATGCTGACCACGATCGGCGCTTTACTCTCTGTGAGCGGTCGCGCGTTGCTGGTCGGCAGATCCACCTTGACGCCGCTGGCCATCAACGGTGCGGCCACCATGAACACGATCAGCAGCACCAGCATCACATCCACTAGCGGCGTGACGTTGATCTCGCTGACCGGCGCATGATTGAGCGCACCGCCGCTGTGATGTTGCAACTTGGCCCCCATGTCACGCTCCCCGACCAGCCAAGCGCACCGCCGGTCCTTTTTCCTGCTCCGTTGTGTGCGCATTTGTGTATTCAGTTGCGCGCTCACCATTAAGCGGCTGGCCCGATTCCAGTTGTCGCGACAACTGCACTTCGACAATCCCGCTCAAGGTTTGCAGGCGATTGGCATAGCGGTTCAAATCGCCACCGGCACGGTTGTAGCCGACTACGGCAGGTATCGCCGCCACCAGGCCCAGGGCCGTGGCAAACAGCGCCTCGGCGATGCCCGGCGCGACCACTGCCAGACTCGTGTTATTGGTCGCGGCGATGCCCTGAAACGCATTCATGATGCCCCACACGGTCCCCAGCAGACCGACAAACGGCGCCACCGATCCGACCGTAGCCAGCACCGACAAGCCGCGCTGGAGCTTTTCGATTTCAACGCCATTGGCAATATGCGCGACGCGATTGATGCGTTCCTTGAGGCTGTCGCGTCCTGCTTCCGTGTGTTGCAGTTGTTGCGCATGGGTCTCTTGCCACTCGCCCTGAATGGCAGCGTAAATACGTGCAAACGGGTCGTTCGGCGTCTGCGTCAACGCCGCCGACAATGCCCGCAGTGAATAAGTGCCCGCCAGTGCTTCCAGCCAGCGTGCGGCCTGTCTGAGCAGACGGCGAAACTGCAACAGTTTGTCCAACAATACCGCCCAACTAGCCACCGAGGCCAGCAGCAAGATGATCATGATGGATCTGACGATGCCATCGGCTTGTACAAACAATTCCCACGGTGACAAATGGGCAGCCAGTTGTGTTGCGTTCATACGTAACTCCGAAATTTAAAGTGCATTAAGTGAAAACAGGATGCTGCCGGCCAACAGATAGCTGCCGCCGCCCAGGTCCGGCAATTTGCCAAATGGTGCAGCGGCCTTGATGGCCTTGGCGGCGGCCCGATCAAGCTCGTCGCTGCCGGACGACTGCAAGTCCAATTTGAGCAGTTCGCCCTGGGTGCTAAGTGTCAGCCGATAGCCGACCCGGCCTTGCTCGCCGCGCAATCTGGCGCCGCGCGGATAGCTCACTTGGCGATTGATACGGCTATAGACCTGATTGACGTAATCGCTGGGAATGCCCTCCATGGCGATCGTGCGCGCCGCCGTCGGCGCCGCTGGTTTGGCAACGACCGGATCTGTTGCTGGCGCTGGCACCGGTGCTGGCGTCAGCTCCGGCTTGGCCGGCGCGGCCAACTCGGCCTGCTCCGGTGCTGCGGCCACCGTATGTTGCGGCGGCAACACTGGCCTGAGCGGCGCGGGCCTGGCTGCTGCCATTGCGACCGGTTTGCTCACCACAGCTGGATGCGGTGGTTCCGCTGCCGGTGGTGCTTGGAGCTGTTGCAAGACCAGTTCGATCGTCTTGGCCGCCGGTGCCAGCGGCGGCGCATGTCGCGACAACTGCCACAATGCCAGCAGCAGCAAGCCATGCAGGATCAGCGACAACAGCACGACCGGGCGCCGCCACCAAGGTGCCTGATCATGATCGATCGTCTGTAGCAAGATGGTCGAGGTAGTTGCAGTAAATGGATTCATGATGCCTGGATAAACGCTTAGGGTGAAGATGGCGTGCTTGCCGGCGCTAACTGATGCCATTCCAGACCAACGGCAGTACGCGCGCTGAAGCCTTTCCAATAGCTGTGATCGGGCAACTGCCGGCCTTGCGCATCCTGCGACCATTTGCCATCCGCCGCCTGCGGCAGCAAGTCCAGATACGCTTGCAAGTCTGGCTGCTGCTTCAGATAGCGGCCCAAAAACGCGGTCAGGAAATGCTGATTGATATTGTTGATGCGATGCACGTCCCAGACTGGCTCGGCATAGGCCATGAAGTCGTTGAAATTACTGTCAGCGGCTGCCGGTCCGGGATTCGGCGCGACATTGTGGCGCGCATTCTGATACGTCAGCAGATATCGCTGCGCATGGACTGCGCCCTCGAACAGCCGCTTGACGCCATCCTCATAGCCGGAAATATCATCCTGACTGCCAACCACGAACAGGGTCGGCACGCGCAATCCGGCCAGTCCATCGGCATCCCAGACGTGCAAGCGCTGGCCCCACGGTGCAAACGCGACTACTGCCTTGATGCGCGTATCCTGCGAGGCGACGAAAGCGGCATTGCCGTTCTGGCGCAGCGCCAGTTGCGCCTCCGGCACGGCCTTGACCGCGGCTGCACTGACGCCAGCGCCGGCGGCGTTGAGCACGCCGTAGCCGCCCATTGAGTAGCCGATCAAGCCGGTATTGTCCGCATCCGCCAGCCCGGCCAGAAAACTGCCTGAGCCAGGCGTGGCCAGCGCCGCAATGCGATTGAGCACAAACAGATCATCCAGTGCACGATTGTGCAGGGTGCTGGCGAAAGCGCCTTTGTCGGCGCGGGTCGAATCGGTGTGATCGATGGCAACCACGACATAGCCTTTTGAGGCCAGGTTTTCGGTCAGATAGCTCATCATCAGGCGCGAACCGGGATAGCCGTGCGAGACGATCAACAAGGGATATGCCGTCGCCGGCGCGACCGCCGGTGCGGCATCGCGCACCGCACGGCCCTGAAACTGGAACGGCGTATTCGGTCGTTGCCGATCATTCGCCCCCGCGCCCAGCACATCGGTGTACGTGGTCAGTTGCTGCTGCCCTGGTGCCAACCGGGCCGGGTACCAGATTTCCAGCGTCAGCGGCCTGGCATAGCGCGGTCCCGGCTGCGCTGGCGTGCTATGCAGTACATCCAACTGGTCCGGATTGACCACCTGCAAGGTGCGTACGCCAACCGGTAACGGCCCACGTGCTGCCAGTTCCGGTGCGTCCGGACGGGCATCGCCATACACCGGCTGCGCCACCGCTTGCACTGCTCCGCCCAGTGTCACCAGCAACAACGCCAACCGTGCCAACCGCCCCAGTCCGTCACTGCGCCAGCAAAGGCACTTGAAAACAACATCCATCACGACATTCATTATGGTTCTCTTCAACATGTTAAAAAGACAGTCTTGCGGTACTAGACCGACTGCGCCGCATAACGGCTCGGTGGTCGCTGCAAACCCAGATGGTCGCGCAGCGTGCGACCTTCGTAGCGGCGGCGGAACAAACCCCGTCGTTGCAGTTCCGGCACCACCAGCGTGGCAAAATCATCAAGTCCACCGGGCAACCAGGGCGGCATGACATTGAAGCCGTCGGCCGCTTCCTGCTCAAACCATTGCTGCATTTGATCAGCCACTGTCGCGGCCGTGCCAACCACGGTGAAGTGCCCGCGACCACCGGCGATGCGCAAATACAGCTGCCGGATACTAAGGTTTTCTCCCTGCGCCAGATCGGTCAGCAACTGCTGGCGGCTGCGCTGGCCGTCGTCGGTCAATGGCAGCGCTGGCAGCGGGCCATCGAGTGGATAGCCCGACAGATCAAAATTGCCGATCATGCGTCCCAACAACGCCAGACCATCTGCCGGCAGTACACGCTCTTGCAGCAGCGCAAACTTGTCCTGCGCTTGTGCCTCCGACTGTCCCACCACGGCGAACAGGCCCGGCATCACCTGCAAGGCATCGGGGGCGCGCCCGAAGGCTGGCAGACGCGCCTTGATGTCGCGATAAAAAGCCTGCGCCGGGGCCAGCGTCGGATGTGCGGTAAAAATCACCTCGGCGGTTGCCGCTGCCAACGCCCGCCCGGCTTCCGAACCACCGGCCTGCACCACCACCGGACGCGCCTGCGGACTGCGCGCGACATTGAGCGGACCGGCCACGGAAAAATGCGTGCCGCGGTGTTGCAACGCATGCAGCTTGTGCGGATCGAACAGCACGCCGCCAGCCTTGTCGTTGCGATAGGCATCCTCATCCCAGCTATCCCACAAGCCGGTGACGACGTCATGGAATTCGCGCGCGCGGTCATAGCGCTCGGCATGTCCGACATGGGCTTGACGACCGAAATTGGCGGCTTCGCTGGCATTGTCGGAAGTCACCAGATTCCAGCCCGCGCGCCCAGCAGAAATACTATCGAGCGAGGCAAACTTGCGTGCCACGTGGTAAGGCTCGTTGTAGGTGGTCGTCACCGTGCCGATCAGACCGATGCGCTCAGTCACGGCCGCCAACCCCGCCAGCAGCGTCAGCGGCTCAAGTGCTGCACCACTGCCGGTCAGCGCCAGACTGTCGGCAAAGAACACGGCATCAAAGCAAGCCCGCTCGGCGGTCAGCGCCAGTTGCCGGTACAAGGCAAATGGCGCACTCTCCAGATCAGCTTGCGGATGCCGCCATGCCGCGACATGGTGGCCGTTGCGCAAGAGAAAAGCATTCAGATGCAACTGCCGCTGCGCCATCAGAACTCCTTGCGCAAGTTGATGCCGAAGTAGCGCTGATCGTCCCGCGGTACGGCGCGCGTGACATAACTGCCATCGGTAGCTGCGACCAGATTGGTGGCATACGACTTGTTGGTCAGGTTCTTGACGATGAAGGCCAGACGCCAACCAGCCACCGGCGACGATACCGCGACACTGCCGTTGACAATGCCATAGGCGCCCTGGATCGCATAAGGCGATTGCAGCAGGTCGTATTCCTGCTTGCTCTGCCAGCTGTATTCCGAAGTCAGATCGACGATCAGACCACTGGACAAAGGAATCGCATAGTTGATCCGGCTATAGCTCTTGAGATGCGGTGCGAACGGCAACGTGCTGCCATTCAGATTGCAACTGGCGGCGGCATTCGTCGGGCAATTGAATTGCACGATATGCGCATCGACATACGACAAGGACTGCGACAAGCTCAGACGCGAAGTGGCCCGTGCCACCGCTTCGAGTTCTACCCCCTGGGTCGACACCTTGCCGGCATTGATCAGACGCGTGACGGTGGTACCGGCCACCACATCGTAGTAATTGGCCTGATAGTTGTCATAGTCCGTCTTGAAGATCGCCGCGTTCAAGGTAAGGCGCTTGTCCAGCAATTGCGACTTGACACCAATTTCATAGGAATTCGAGGTTTCGGGCTTGAGTGCCGACGTATCAGTGGAGACCATGTTGAAGAACACGTTATAGGCAGGTCCCTTGTAGCCGCGTGAATATGTCACATAGCTGGTGACATCCGGGCTCAAATCGTATTGCAAGCCCAGCCTTCCCGAGTAACCGTTAGCGCTGGTCGAGCCAGTGCTGCTGTAAGCCGGCTGTACACCTGCAAATGCGCTGGCCGAAGTCGAGGTACGCGCATGGTAGTAAGACAAGTCGTCATGCGTCCAGCGCAGGCCGGTAATACCACGAAAACTCTTGGTGAAGTTCCAGTTGGATTCCCCAAACAGCGCGAAGCTCTCGCTGGATGTGCCATAGTTGGCAATCCCGCTGTTGAGCGCAGACGAGGTGGTGACGATGCGCTGATAGACTTCATCGTCATTGCCATGCAGGTAGTAAGCTCCGGCGACATAATCGATAAACTGGTCTTTCGGTGAGGCGATGCGCAATTCCTGCGAATACTGCTGCCAGGCGACGCGACCGATGTCGCGCGTGCCGGGATAAGTCGACGTAATACGGGCCGGATCGGCACTATTGCCGATTACTGACGTAGTGGTGTACTGAGTATTGTCCCAATTGCGCACAGCGCTGATCGAGGTCAGCGTATAGCCATTGTGGTGCCAGTCAATCTGGGCCGAAAATCCTTTATTGATATCTTGTACATCGCTAGGAATATCGGCGTTCACCTGGCGGTTTCCGGGGCCGGCCACGACGGGCGAAATACCTGCTGCAAATGCACTGCTGCTGGTCGAATACGCGGTGAAGGTGGGCGAACTGCGCGACTTCAGGTAGTCAGCAATGAAGGTGATATCGAGGTCCGCGTTCGGCGTTATCTCGACCTTGGCGCGCGCGCCTTTCTTGCCAAAGCCGTTGACATCGCGGCCATTGGCGACGTCGGTGACATTGCCACCATAATCGGAATACAAGGCATCGAGCGAAGCACGCACCACCCCTGGCGCGATCGCCCCAGAAATGCCGCTGCGTACTTGCACTTCATTGCCTTGATACCAGGACGTGTCGACGTAGCCGGTCGTTTCATCGGTGGGCTTGCGTGTGACCACGTTGATGACGCCGGAAGTGGCATTCTTGCCGAACAACGTACCTTGCGGCCCACGCAAGATTTCAATGTGATCGACATTGAGCAGATCAATTGTCGCCATGCCGGGACGCGCATAGACCACACCGTCGATCACGGTCGAGACAGTTGGCTCTACACCTGGCGAGGTCGAGATGGTACCGATGCCACGGATGAATATGGTCGAGTCCTTGTTACCACCCTGCTGGCGGAACGTCACACTCGGCACCTGGGCAGCAATGGTGTCGAGACTGTTGCGGTTGGCCTGCGTCAAGTCTTCACCGCTGATGACAGACACCGCCACCGGCACCGCTTGCAACGATTCATCGCGACGTGTCGCGCTCACCGTAATGGCCGGCACTTCGGCCACCGCCTTGGCGCTGCTGGCGCCATTGCTCACTTCATCCTTGCTGACACTGTCGTCGGCTGCCATCGCGCTCAGCGATAACGCTGCCCCACCCAATACCAAGCCGACCTTGCGATAAACACTGCGGTGCTGGCGCTGCTGATTTTTCTTGTTACTGCGAATTGCCATGTACGACTCCCTGTTGATTTTTTTAACGATTCGATTGTGTGTTAGTACGCGGCTATCTTCATTTCGCGTATATGCCCATACGTAAATCGGTCTTACCGGCAAAAGCAAAGTCTGCTAGACTTTTTATGGTACCGGTACCGTTTACAGTGTTATTTATGGGAAAAATGAAGTCAAAGAATTAAAAAAATCATCGATATCTCTTTTTTGAATATGCAAAAAAAACAGCAAGCCAAGCACGCTGGTGCAAGGCGATCGCTGCTGCACATGAATGGAAAAAAATGACAAGTGACATTGCACCCAAGCCCGCCACCCGCAAACGCCGTGGCTCAGGCCGCGCCACCATCCATGATGTCGCGCGCCAGGCAGGTGTCGGCTCGATTACGGTATCGCGTTTTCTGAAGCAGCCTGATCTGGTATCGGCCGAACGCAGCAGTCGCATCGTGGCGGCCATCAAGAAATTGAACTACGTGCCCAATATGGTCGCTGGTGGACTGGCCTCGACGCGAGGCCGTATCGTCGGCATGGTGATTCCGAATATCTCCGGACCAATCTTTGCCAACACCATCCAGGGCTTCAGCGATGTACTCACGCAATACGGTTATCAGTTGCTGCTGGCCTCCAGTTCGTTTTCGGTGGAGAAGGAAGAAGACATCGTGCGCGCTTTGCTCGGCTGGTCGCCAGCAGCGCTGGTACTGACCAGCCGGTACCATACCAAGGCCACCGAAAAACTGGTCAACAGCGCTGGCATTCCGATTGTCGAGACCTGGGATTACCAGGCCCGCCGCAAACCGATCCAGGTTGGGTTTTCGCACGTGGAAGTCGGCCGCCAGGCAGCTACCTATCTGTACCAGCAAGGCTATCGCCGCATCGCTTTCGTACAGAACAGCATCAGTGGCGACTTCAGTGCCATCGAGCGTAGCGACGGTTATGCCGAAGTGATGCGCGCGCATGGCTTGACGCCGAATATCGTGATACCGACGGCAGCCGCGCCGTTCGATGCCGGCAAGGAGGCGCTGGAAACGCTCACGCACAACAAGAAAAAATCCGTCGATGCCATCATCTTCGCCAATGACAACCTGGCCGCCGGTGCCGTGCTGGCGGCGCAACGCAATGGTGTGCAGATCCCGCAGCAATGTGCGGTGGTCGGTTTCGGCGACTATCAATTTTCTTCATTGCTGCTGCCCAGCCTGACCACGATCCGGCCACCGGCGCGGGAAATGGGTGAAATTGCGGCGCTGCGCATTCTGGAAAGTCTGGGTGAAATCGACACCGAACAAGCAGTCCAGCGCCTCAATCTGCTGCAGTGTGAATTGCTGGTCCGCGAAAGCACCTGATGCAGTTGCACCGTTCATTTCACCGCCACACTTATCTCACCATACAAGGACTGCGCATGTTGCCACTCTCTTCCACCACTGTTGCGCGCTGTCTGCGGCATTGGAAAAAAAACCTGATCGCCCTGCTGACACTGCTGAGCATCACGGTCTTCAGTCTTGATTGCCAAGCCCAGGATGGCAATAAGCAGACCATCGGTATTGGTTTTCAAAAAGGCAGCGGCTTGCTATCCATTCTCAAGCAAAACGGCTCGCTGGAAAAAGCGCTCAAGCCGCTTGGCTATCAAGTACGCTGGATCGAGTTTCCGGCCGGCCCACAATTGCTGGAAGCGCTCAATGCCGGCAGCGTCGATTTTGGTCTGACCGGTGCTCCTCCGCCGGTGTTTGCCCAAGCCGCCGGCATCGACCTGTTGTATGTCGGTGCCGAACCGCCCTCGCCGAGCACCGAAGCCATCGTTGTGCCACAGCAGTCACCACTGCACAGCGTGGCGCAACTGAAGGGCAA
The DNA here is from genome assembly GCA_026225475.1 of Duganella sp. Lineage (GTDB taxonomy): Bacteria > Pseudomonadota > Gammaproteobacteria > Burkholderiales > Burkholderiaceae_D > Herbaspirillum. Next base: position 21,078 of record JAMFSU010000061.1, on the reverse strand, counting down.
GAAGGTCGCGTTCCAGAAAGGTTCCAGCGGCAACTTCCTGATCGTGGATGCATTGGAAAATGCCGGTCTGCATCTGAGCGACATCCAACCGATCTATCTGTCACCAGCAGATGCGCGCGCTGCCTTCATCAGCGGCAGTGTTGATGCCTGGGTGATCTGGGATCCGTATCTCGCAGCGGCACAAAAAAGCCTGCAGGTGCGCGTGCTGACTGACCATCATGGCTTGTTGCAGGTCTATAGTTATTACGAAGCCTCGCGCCGGCTGGCACAAGGCGCGCCGCAGGCCTTATCGCTGATTCTGGCGCAACTGGACAGTACCGGTGTCTGGGCCAGCAATCATCTGCCACAGGTGATTGCGCTGATTGCGGCCGATCTGGGAATTGCGCCTGATGTCGTCGACACCTGGCAGCGCCGCACCGCCTATGGTGTCAAACCGATTTCAGCAGCCATGATCAGCAGCCAGCAACAGGTAGCAGACCGCTTTTACCGGCTCAAGCTGATACCCAAGGCCGTAACGATCAGCCAGCAGGTCTGGCACTGGCAGCCCGCGACACCAACCGCACCATGAAAATTGGATGACAAAATTGTCATCGAGACGCAGTGCGCAACTTGTTACAATCGGCCAGAATCTCATGAGGAATTGAGCATGGCCATACTTGTCATTGAAGACGATCCCAAAACCGGCGACTACCTGAAAAAAGGTTTGCGCGAATCCGGCTATACGGTCGATCTGGCGCGCAATGGGACCGACGGCCTGCATATGGCGCTGGAACAGAATTACGATCTGGTGGTACTCGATGTCATGCTGCCCGGCACCGACGGCTGGCAGGTGATGAGCGAGTTGCGCAGCAAACGCGATGTGCCGGTGATTTTCCTGACCGCGCGCGATCAGGTCGATGACCGCATTCGTGGCCTGCAACTGGGCGCCGATGATTATCTGGTAAAGCCGTTTTCATTCACCGAACTGGTGTTGCGTATCCGCATGCTGTTGCGGCGCGGCGTCACCCGCGATGCCGAGGTCTATCAGGTGGCCGACCTGCAACTCGATCATGTGCGCCACAAAGTCACGCGCCAGGGCCACAACATCGTGCTGACCAACAAGGAGTTCCTGCTGCTGCACCTGTTGATCAAACGCCAGGGCGAAGCGCTATCGCGCTCGGTGATCGCCTCGCAGGTATGGGACATGAATTTCGACAGCGATACCAATGTGGTCGATGTCGCCATCAAACGTCTGCGCGCCAAGATTGATGCGCCATTCGACAAGAAACTGATTCATACCGTGCGCAGCATTGGCTACATGTTTTCGGAAACACCATGAGGCCGTGGCGCTCGTGGACACTGGCGGTGCGCGTGAGCGCCATGTTTGCCCTGATCGCCTGCCTGGTGGTGACCGGGTTGGGCATGTATCTGTACACCTCGGCCCAACGCGCACTGGAAATTCGCGCCGACTATACCTTGATCGGCCGCGTCGAACACTTCCGCAACCTGCTGCATGACTTGTACAACGTCGAGCAAATGGAGCAACGCCCGGCCTTGTTTGAAAGCATGCTCGGCAATGAACAGGATGTGCGCATCTTCCGTCGCCAGGGCGAAGCACCGTTCATCAACATGAACCCCGACAACCTGACACCGCCGCCGATGACGCCGATCGCGATCGGCATACCGCTGTCGATTGCCTCTCTGCGTGACGGCATGCGCGCCGATGGCGTGCGGGTGCGCTGGGTGTCGGCCTTGGCCGAAGTCGGCAACCATAACGATACGGTCGAAATCGTCGCCGCCTATGTCATGACGCAAGAGTCGCGCATGATGAAGGTCTATCTGTGGCGCGTGGTTGCCGCTGTCGCGCTGACGGTGATGCTGACGGCGGTGCTGGGCTTTCTGGTATTGCGCCGCGATCTGATGCCCTTGATGCGCATGAGCCGACATGCGGCCGAAATCACACCGACCCGGCTCAGCATCCGGCTGCGCGAAGAGGAAGCACCGGCTGAGCTACGGCAATTGGCCAGTGCCTTGAACGCTATGCTGGAACGGCTGGAAAACGGCTATGAACACTTGTCGCAATTCTCCGCCGACCTGGCCCATGAAATCAGAACCCCGGTCAATGTCTTGATGGGGCAAACCCAGGTCACGCTGGGCCAACGGCGCAGTGTGGAAGAATACGAGCAATTGCTGGAGTCGAATCTGGAGGAGTTGACGCGCATGTCGCGCATCATCGAAAACATTCTCTTCCTGGCGCAGGCCGATCATGCCGGGCTGGCCGTCGAACGCAACCACATCGTCCTGGCCGAGGAATTGCAACGTATCGCCGATTATTTTGAAGGTGTCGCCGCTGAACGTGATATGCGCTTCAACATCAACGTGTCACCGGCCACGATCTGCCATGCCAATCTGACCATGTGGCGCCGCGCCGTCAGCAATCTGGTGGTCAATGCGGTGCGTTATGGCGATGCTGGCAGCGCTATTGTGATCGAAGGCAGCAGCGACGCACATGGCGTCACCATTACGGTGGACAACCATGGCACGCCGATGACACAGCAACAGATGGAACGTATGTTCGACCGCTTCTATCGCGGCGACAAATCACGCAGTGAGTTTACCGAATCGAACGGCCTCGGCCTGGCCATCGTCAAGGCCATCATGGGGTTGCATGGCGGCAGCGCCAGCGTGGCCTGCAGCAGTGAGAACCACATCCGTTTCAGCTTGCACTTTCCGGCCTGAGGCCACCCAGCAAGGCCAGCTTGAGCTGCTCCGCCAATGGCGCCCAGGCACCTGCCTGCGCTTGCCGGAACAGGCGCGCAGAGCGGTACCAGGGACTGTCGCTACGGTCGCGGAACCAGCGCCAGTCAGCCGCCTCCGACAGCATGATCCAGATCGGCACGCCCATGGCGCCAGCCAGATGGGCCACTGCCGTGTCCACGCTGATGACCAGATCGAGATTGGCAATCAAGGCCGCGGTATCGTCGAAGGCCTGTAAATGCCGCCCCGGCCAGTGCACGGCGGGGGCATTTTGCAGATAGGCATGATCGTCCTCACGCAATTCCGGCTGCAACAGATAGAAATCGGCGTCGATGCTTTCGAACAGCGGTGCCAACGTCGCCAACGGTAACGAGCGCAAGCCATCCTTGCGGTTGCCGGCGTTGCCCGAACAGACGACACCGATGCGCAAACCCGCCCCGCTGCCGACCACTTCAGCCCAGTGCGCCTGCTTTTGCGGATCGCTGCACAGATAGGCGTGCGGGGCCGGAATGCTGTGCAGCTCGGTGCGATAGACCAAGGGCAGGCTTAGCAAAGGCAATTGATAGTCGATTGGCGGCAATGCCTCGCCGAGTGCAATCACGCTGATGGCGTCGCGCGCCAGGCTGGCATCGTGCATGACCAGCGTGCGCAACAGACTGCACAGCGACAGCGGCACTTCGAGTACCACCTGCGCACCGCTGGCGGCCACCTCCAGCGCATAGCGGCAGAATTGCACCGTGTCGCCCAAACCCTGTTCGGACCACAGCAAGATGGTTTTGCCGGCCAGCGCTTGTGCGCCGCTCCAGCGCGGTAATTGCTGATGGCGCAGCGGATCGGCCAGAGCACCCTGCCAGCGCGATTCATAGAGCGGCCAGGCCGGTTCCATCTGGCCCAGCGTCAACAAATTGAAGGCCAGATTCACACTGCTCTCGGGATCGGCCGGTTTGAGCAGCAACGCACGTTTGCCACAGGCAATAGCCTCGTCGTAGCGGCTCAAGCGACTCAGAATGGCCGCCCGTGCATTCCAACTGGCAGACTGGCGCGCATCGAGCGCCAATGCTTGGTCAATCGCGCTCAATGCCTGCGTATCGTGATGCATGCCGTGCAGCGCCAGCGCCAGATCGAGGTGGTATTGCGCCTGCCCGGGGCTGAGCTGTATCGCTTGTTGCAGGCTGTGCACGGCTTGCGGCAATTGCTGCAGACGGGCTTGCAGCACCGCTTGCAGATACCAGCTATCGGCCGCCTGCGGTGCCAATTGGAGGGCCTTCTGTATGGTTTGCAGGGCTTCCGGGTCGCGCTGAAATTGCTGCAACAGCATGGCAGCAGCGCGGTAGACATCGGCATGCTCGACCCCGGCCACCATCAATTCCAGATAAATACCCAAGGCTTCCTGCGGCTGCCCGACGTCCACCAGCACCCGTGCCAGCTTGTAGCTGATCGCCACATCACCCGGTGCAGCGGCCAACGCACGCCGGAACCAGTTGATCGCGTCACCATGCGAGCCAAGCGCTGCCGCCGTCGCGGCGGCCAATTGCAACAAGGGGACATCGGCGTTGCGCGCCTGTGCCAGCGGCTGCAGCAAGGCATGTGCGGCATCGAATTTGCCGTGCTGAAAAAATAAATAGGCTTGCGCCAGAGCGTCGTTTTGATTCATGCGCGGATGTTAACACGGGCTTTGCTGCAATGCAGAGGCTGTTACTGCGGTGAAAAACAGCACCGATTCTCGTATCTCGATCTGGCCCAGTGCCAAACCACGCTGGCAACCATCAAGAAAACCTACCGAAACGACGAATTTTTGATCCGTATCAAAGCGGGCGCTGCCGGGGCCAAGCATAGTGTTGCCAGACAAGAACCTACCAAACTGAATAATGTTGAGCGGATGTTCGATTTCTGAAATATCATATGTTTCAGTAATTACTGAAAATTCAAACATCCAAGGAAATCATATGGAATCGACTCCGCTTAGCCCGCTGATGCAACGCTTCATCCTCCATTTTGGGGAAATGGGCAGCCGTTGGGGCATCAACCGCACTGTGGGACAAATTTATGCACTGCTGTATGTGCAGGCCCACCCGCTCAATGCCGACGAGATCGCCGAACATCTCGGCTTTTCGCGCTCCAATGTCAGCATGGGCTTGAAAGAATTGCAATCCTGGCGACTGGTCAAGCTGCTGCATCTGCCCGGTGACCGCCGTGAATACTTCGAACCGCCCAAGGATATCTGGGACATCTTCAAAGCCTTGCTGGAAGAGCGCCGCCGCCGTGAAATCGAGCCAACGCTGTCGATGCTGCGCGACGCCTTGCTGGAAAACCCCGCCAGCGCCGACGACAAGCACGCCCAGCAACGCATGCGCGAAATGTACGACCTGATCGAGCTGTCCAGCTCCTGGTTCGACGATGTCCAGCGCCTGTCACCCGAAACGCTGGCGTCGTTGATGAAAATGGGATCAACCATCAAAAAATTGCTGGAAGTCAAAGATAAATTCAGCTTTGGCGGCAACAAGAACGCCGATAAAAACGCCAGCAGCGAGAAAAAATCCACCAAAACCTCTGCTGCTGTTACGAAAAAAACCAAGCAGTCTGCCGTCGCCAATCCGAGCGACGAGGAATAATCATGTCATTACCGTCCTGGCTGTTCCGTGCCCACCGATTGTCGCGCCTACCGCGCCTGACGCAATTACCGCTCGGTGTTGAAATCACGCTGCTGCTGGTGATCAAGATCACGCTATTGACGGTATTGGCCAAAACCTGTTTTGCTGACCCGCAAGCCAAACACATGCGTATGCCCACTGCCCAGGTGGAGCAACATTTACTGGCCTCGTCCGTCCCGGCCCCGGCCTTTAGCGCCTCGCCCAGCACTGTCGCTGGCGACGCGCCAGCAGCATCCGCCCCTTCTGTTTCGTCCGTTCCCCCCATTACTTTCCCTACCACTACCGAGGTTACCCATGCTTCCCATTGACGAAGTCGTCAATCTGTCTCGGCTGCAATTTGCCGTGACGGCGTTGTACCACTTTCTGTTCGTCCCGCTCACCCTAGGCTTATCCTGGATTCTGGTCATCATGGAGGCCGTCTATGTCATGACCGGCAGTACCATTTATAAAGACATGACCCGCTTCTGGGGCAAACTGTTCGGCATCAATTTCGCCATGGGCGTGGCCACCGGCCTGACGCTGGAGTTTCAGTTCGGCACCAATTGGTCGTATTACTCGCACTATGTCGGCGATATCTTCGGCACACCGCTGGCCATTGAAGGCATGGCAGCATTCTTCCTGGAATCGACTTTCGTCGGTCTGTTCTTCCTCGGCTGGGATCGTCTGTCGCGGGTACAGCATTTGATGGTGACCTTCCTGGTGGCGCTCGGCTCCAGTTTGTCGGCGCTGTGGATTTTGATCGCCAACGGCTGGATGAACAATCCGGTCGGTGCCGAATTCAACTTCGAAACCATGCGCATGGAACTGGTCAGCATGAGCGATGTGATCTTCAATCCAGTGGCACAGGTCAAGTTTGTACATACCGTGGCGGCCGGTTACGTCACGGCCGCCATGTTTGTGCTGGGCATTTCGGCCTACTACCTACTCAAAGCGCGCGATACCGCGTTCGCCTTGCGTTCGTTCGCGATTGCCGCCGGCTTCGGTCTGGCCGCAACATTGTCGGTGATTGTGCTCGGCGATGAATCGGGCTATACCGCCGGTGAAGTCAACAAGGTCAAGCTGGCTGCCATCGAAGCCGAGTGGGAAACCCAGCCGGCACCGGCAGGCATTACCGTGTTCGGCCTTCCCAATGACAAGACCCAGCATACGGATTACGCCGTGAAGATACCCTATGTCCTGGGCCTGATCGGCACACGCTCGGTCGATACCCAGATCATTGGCATCAAGGATCTGAAGAAAGAACACGAAGTCCGCATCCGCAACGGCATGATTGCCTATGCAGTGCTAACCCGCCTGAAGTCCGGTGACAAGTCGCCTGCCACGCGCGCCGAGTTCGACAAGCTCAAGCAAGACCTGGGTTATGGATTGTTGCTCAAGAAGTACACCCCGAACGTGGTCGATGCCACGCCGGAGCAGATCGCCAAGGCCGTCGACGACACCATTCCCAAGGTCGCGCCGCTGTTCTGGTCATTCCGCGGCATGGTGTTCCTCGGCTTCCTGTTCCTGTTCATCTTCTCGGCATCGTTCTACTTCCTGGTACGCAAACAATTAGCGCCGCAACGCTGGCTGCTGCGTCTGGCCCTGTTCAGCATTCCATTGCCATGGATCGCTGCCGAACTCGGTTGGGTAGTTGCCGAATATGGCCGCCAGCCATGGACCATCGCCGGTATTTTGCCAACCCATCTGTCAGCCTCGACCTTGCAACCTGGCAGCCTCTATTTCAGTCTGGCCGGCTTCATCCTGTTCTATACCTTCCTGCTGGTGGTCGAGATGATTCTGATGATCAAGTACGCACGGCGTGGCCCAAGCAGTCTGCATACCGGCAACTACCACTGGGAACTGGAAGAACAAAACAAGCCGCCGACATCGCGTGCCCTGCCACCGATTCCTCACCCTGCCAGCTAAGGACCACATCATGATCTTCGATTACGAAACACTGAAAGTTATCTGGTGGGCCTTCGTCGGCGTGCTCATCATCGGCTTTGCCCTGACTGACGGCTTTGACTTCGGGGTCGGCATGATGCTGCCCTTCGTCGGCAAGACCGATGGTGAGCGCCGCGTGCTGATCAATTCCATCGGCGCTACCTGGGAAGGCAACCAGACCTGGCTAGTCACCGCCGGTGGTGCCACCTTCGCGGCCTGGCCGCTGGTCTACGCGACCGCCTTTTCGGGCTTTTACATTGCCCTGATGGTGTTGCTGTTTTCGCTGTTCTTACGCCCGGTCGGCTTCGATTTTCGCAACAAAGTGGCCGATATGCGCTGGCGCAATGCCTGGGACTGGGGTCTGTTTATCGGCGGCATCGTGCCACCATTGATCTGTGGCGTGGCATTCGGCAACCTGTTGCTGGGCGTGCCGTTCCACTACGACGACACCATGCGGGTGGAATATACCGGCAGCTTCTTCGCCTTGCTCAATCCGTTTGGCTTGCTGGCCGGTCTGCTCAGTGTGGCCATGTTGCTCACCCATGGCGCAACTTTCCTGCAAGTGAAAACCGAAGGTGCGATCGAACAACGGGCACGCGCCATTGCCATCGTCGCCGCACTGGCTGCGCTGGTGCTGTTTGTCATCGGCGGTGTCTGGATCGCGCTCGGCATCGACGGCTATCGCATCACGGCCATGCCGGATGCCAACAGCGCCTTCATGCCACTGGCCAAAACCGTGACCATTGCCAGCGGTGCCTGGATGGACAACTACGCCCGCTGGCCACTGACCAAGCTCATCCCTGCTCTCGGCATCGCCGCGCTGGTCTTGACTGTGCTCTTGAGCGTCTGGCGCAAAGCCAAGCTGGCCTTTGTCAGCAGCGGCTTTGCCGTAGCCGGCATCATCCTCACGGCGGCAATCTCGCTGTTCCCATTCATCATGCCGTCGTCGCTTGACCCGCGCAGCAGCCTGACCATCTGGGATGCCGTATCGAGTCACAAAACGCTGGGCATCATGTTCTGGCTGGTGCTGGTGTTCCTGCCGCTGATTCTGCTCTACACAGCCTGGGTTTATCGCGTGGTGCGCGGCAAGGTCACGCTGCAGCATATTGCTGATAACGAACACACTGCTTACTAAGCAAGAAGGAGAACTTTATGTGGTATTTCGCTTGGATACTCGGCATCGGCCTGGCGCTGGCGTTCGGCATCATCAATGTCATGTGGCTGGAGGCCAATTATGCCTTCGGCCGCCGCAAGGAAGACGAAACCAAGGAGCGCTTTGTCAGCGCCAGCGCCAACGAACAGGCGCGCAGGAAGCAATGAAGCGGCCCATCATGTGGCGCACGTGGCACCAGATTGCCGCCGTGGCAACCCTGGCCGTCGGTGTGCTGGCCCTGCTGCTGGCAGCGCCTGCACAGGCGGCGGCCGTCACAACCATGGTCCAACTGCTGCATTAAACAATGCAGGCGGAAGGTTTCCAACAATCTTGTCAGACAAAAAAACGCCCCGCCGATGATTCGGCGGGGCGTTTTTTCTTGCTGCTGCCACGCGTGCAGCACGGCGTCGCGTGGCGGCTGCGGCTTACACCAAGGTCAGTGTGACATTGATGTTGCCGCGTGTCGCGTTCGAGTAAGGGCAAACTTGATGCGCCTTGTCGACCAGCGATTGTGCGACCTCACGGTCAATACCTGGCAAGGAAATTTCCAGCGCCACTTCAATACCGAAGCCGCCAGGGATTTGACCAATGCCGACGGTACCGGTGATGCTGGTATCTGCTGGAATAGCGATTTTTTCCTGGCCGCCGACAAACTTCAACGCGCCAATGAAACAAGCCGAATAACCGGCAGCAAACAATTGCTCAGGGTTGGTACCAACTCCGCCAGCGCCGCCCAATTCCTTCGGTGTGGTCAGCTTGACGTCGAGGATGCCGTCAGACGACTTGGCAGTACCTTCACGGCCGCCGGTTGCAGTTGCCTTGGCTTGATAGAGTGCTTTTTCGATTTTCATTTTGTTTCCTTTCGAGGGAGGGGTAGCGATGTGCGGCCAAGTTGACCTGGAAACACATCAATTAAATTTTGAACTATAAAATTGCTAACAACTTAATCAACCTGCTTTAAAAATATTCTACTATTACCCGCACTAAAGTGACATACGATTCTAGTCATTTCGATTGGTTCCACATCCACAATCAAGTAGCCTCGGATTCTTCCAGCAATCCCTTGCGCAAAGACTTCAACTGTTCGCGCAACTGCACGACTTGCTCAAGAGGCGGCAACGAACACATTAACTTCTCCGGCACGGCCATTGCACGCAGCCGCAAGGCCCGGCCATCTTCGCTCAATCGGACCAGCACACGGCGCTCATCGGCGACGTCACGGGTACGGTGCAGCAACTGCATGGCTTCCATGCGTTTGAGCAAGGGCGTCAGCGTGCCAGAATCGAGGAACAATTTATTGCCCAAGTCCGACACCATGACTTCATCACGCTCCCACAAGACCAACATCACCAGATATTGCGGATAGGTAATGTCGAGCGACTTCAACATCTTCTTGTAGACCTTGGTCATGGCCAGCGACGCCGAGTACATGGCGAAGCACAATTGATTTTCAAGCATCAATGCCTGATCAATCGTTACTGCTGCCTTCGATGTCGTTGCGTTTGCCATGAGATGCATATTACATCGTCAAAAATTAAATTGCAAACAATTCAAATTAATTCTGCAAATATATAAAATTAATACAACATCGTGCACTATTCCGCCAGCCTGCGCTCGAAACGCTGCTCCACCATCGGCTTGCCCCATTGACTGCCAGTCCATTGCTCAGCGAGGACAAACCCCTGCGCTTCGTACAAGCGGCGCGCCGCATCCAAGCCCTGGAAGGTCCAAAGCTGTATTGAGTTGAACTGTTGATCCGCGCAAAATTGCATGGCGGCCGCCAGCAAACGCCGCCCTGCACCGCTGCCGCGCACGCTGTCATCGACGATGAACCAACGCAGATGCGCGCGTTGCTCGCCCAGATCGTTGCCATCAATCGCAATCGAACCGACGATGCGCCCTTCCTGCATGGCAAGCCACAAGCCATTGCAGGGCTGGGACAGACGTGGCATGAATTCGGCCAGACCGGCCGCCACCTTGCTCTCGAAATAGCTGCCGAAGCCAACACTGCGGCTATAGAACTCGGCATGCAACTGCACCACCCGGCCAATCGCACCTGGCAGGTAACCAAACACGATCTCGACGGCCGGCACGGCGAGCGACTGCCCCTGCCGATCGGCCTGCAAGGCCGCGGCATAGGTCGTCAAACCCTGCGCGGCAGTTTGCTGCTGGGCTGGTGTGAGCTGTGCCAGCGCATTGTGCACGCGGCTGCGCGCATAGGCATGGATGGCAGCAACGCTGCGCTTGCCGCGCGCGGTTAGCGCCAGCCATTTGACACGGCCATCATTGGTACAGGGCCGTTCGCGCAGTTCATCAGCATCGGTGAGCTTGCGCAGCATACGGCTGACTGTGGATTTTTCCAGGCCAAGGAATTCGGTCAATTGCGCCGCCGTCATGCGTTGGCGGGCCTCGATTTCGAGCAAGGCATGCACCGCCGAGGGCGGGTAATCAGTCGCCGCCAGCGTCGCCTGCATGAAGCCCAACTCGCGCACCATGCCGCGCGATGCCGCCCGTATCGGGTCAATCAAGGCCGCATTGAGGTTGCTGTCGTCCGTGTGGCTGATCATGATGACGCCTTATTTAATTGGTTGTATCGAGCAACTATATGGATGATGTAAGGCGCTGTCAATGCCCGAGTTGCACCGCTTTCTTGTATCATGCGTGGCGACGCGTTAGCCACCCGGTGACGCGGGCATCAAACCCGGCCTGACCGTTTTCTCTCCATGCAAGCACCAACATACTCTTCTGCGGCGCAGCCACGCTCGCTGGCACTGTTTTGCAAAGTCGTCGATAACTTCGGCGATATCGGCATCTGCTGGCGGCTGGCGCGCCAATTGCAACAAGAACACGGCATCGCCGTCACGCTGTGGGTCGATGACTTACACAGCTTCCGCCGTCTCTGCCCGGCAGTCGACATCGCAGCGGCGCGGCAGGTGGTCGCGGATGTCACGGTGCGCCATTGGCAAGATCAGGACGGCGTCTTCACGACCGGCGAGGTGGCCGACACTGTCATCGAATTCTTCGGCTGCAACATCCCGCCCGGCTACATTGCCGCCATGGCGCAATGCGTACCGCGACCGGTGTGGCTCAATCTGGAAGGATTGACGGCAGAAAGCTGGGTCGAAGGCTGCCATACGCTGCCGTCGCCGCATCCCTCGTTGCCGCTGACCAAACATTTTTTCTTTCCCGGCTTCAATGCCCGTACTGGCGGTTTGCTGGCCGAGGCCGGGCTGCTCGCGCAACGCCAGCAATTCCAAAACGACCCGCAGGCGCAACAGGAATTCCTGCGCGGTTTTGGCCTGAGCACGGCAGAAATCGCGGCCTGCAAAGTATCACTTTTTTGCTATCCGCAAGCGCCGGTGGCGGCATTATTCGCCGCATGGCAAGAGCGTGCGCAGCCCATCACCTGCCTGGTACCGGAAGGCGTCGGCGGTGCTGCCGTCGAAGCTTTCCTCGGCCAAGCGACGCGGGCCGGCGCCAGCGCCAGCCAGGGCGCGCTGACCGTGCGGGTGCTGCCCTTCGTACCGCAACCCGATTACGACCGCCTGCTATGGACCTGCGACTTCAATTTCGTGCGCGGTGAAGATTCGTTCGTCCGCGCGCAATGGGCTGGCCGGCCGTTCATCTGGAATATCTATCCGCAGGATGAAAACTTGCACCACGTCAAGTTGCGCGCTTTCCTGCAGATACATGGTGCCAGCAGTACGGCGTTGGCCGCACTGGCGTTGGCCTGGAACGATGCCACCAAGGATAACGACTGGCCCGCCTTATGGCAGGCAGTGGCCGCCGAACTGCCGCAGATTGCCAGCTTGTCACTACCATGGCAGCAGCAGATGTTGGCAAACGGCGACTTGACGACGAACTTATTGCAGTTTGCGCAGACGCTGGCTTCGAAGTAACTCGAAAATGAGTTAAAATGCAGGGCTAATTTTTGATGGTCCTGACAGCTTCGATGCGTCAGGGTACATTCTGAATCCGATCCAACGTGGGCTTGCGGTGTTTTTCTCCAGTAGGCTACAGACGATTTTATGCAACCTACTTTTTAAATTAATCGCTATGAAATTTGCAAAAGAAATTCGCGTCGGCAACATCATTATGGTCGACAGCAAGCCAATGATCGTGTTGCGCTCCGACATCAACGGTTCCAGCCGTACCGGTTTTACCTACAAGTGGAAGATGAAGAACCTGTTGACCAACAGCCCACAGGAAAACGTGTTCCGCGGCGACGACAAGTTCGACGTGGTGGTACTGGACAAGAAGGAAGTCACTTATTCCTACTTCGCCGATCCGCTGTATGTGTTCATGGACAGTGAATTCAATCAGTACGAAATCGAAGGCGAAAACATGGGCGACGCCGTTAACTACCTGAAAGACGGTATGGAATGCGAAGCCGTGTTCTATGACGGCAAGGCAATCTCTGTGGAAATGCCAACGACCATCGTGCGTCAAGTGGTGTACTCAGAACCAGCGGTCAAGGGCAACACTTCGGGCAACGTCCTCAAGGAAGCCAAGATCGAAAACGCCATCGACGGCAAGCAAGCAATCGTCATGGTGCCGTTGTTCGTGAGCCAGGACGACCAGATCGAAATCGATACCCGCACCAACGAATACAAGAAAGTCGTGCGCAACTAATCCTTGCCCGCTGCGACGCCCTTTGGGGCGTCACAAAAAGAACGCTGCCAGCGCAATTGCGACTGGCGGCGTTTTTTTCGTCGGTCTCGCACCCACCTGCTGTTTGTATTGCACTGCAAATTGACACCTGCCGGCATTGCTTCCTACACTGGCCCGCATTGCCCGCCCCAACTCGATTGTCCTTTTCAGGAGCATCTATGCATGTTGTCATCACCGGCGGCGCCGGTTTTCTAGGTAGCCGTCTGGCCCGTCAGTTGTTGCGGCGCGGTCAACTCATCGGCCACAATGGTCAGCCGCAGACGATTACCCGCATTACCTTGCTTGACGTGGTGGCCGCCAGCGGCTTCGACGACAGCCGCATCGACATGGTCACCGGCGACATCGCCGACGCTGCCGTCATTGCCAAGGTGATTGGCCCTGAAACACAATCCATCTTCCACCTTGCCGCCATCGTGAGCGGCCAGGCCGAAGCCGACTTTGCGCTCGGCATGAAGATCAACTTCGACGCCACCCGCTTGATTCTGGAACGTGCGCGCGCATTGGGCAGCGTGCCGCGCGTGGTGTTCACCAGTTCGGTGGCGGTATTTGGCGGCGACTTGCCAGCACAAGTGCCGGACCATGCCTTGCTGATGCCGCAAAGCTCGTATGGTGCCCAGAAGGTGATGGGCGAATTGCTGATCAACGACTACAGCCGCAAAGGCTACATTGATGGCCGGGCGTTGCGCATGCCGACCATTTCGGTGCGTCCCGGTGTGCCCAACAAGGCCGCGTCCAGCTTCGCCAGCGGCATCATCCGCGAACCGCTCAACGGCCAAGCTGCCATCTGCCCGGTCGGCCCGGCCACGCGCATGTGGCTGATGTCGCCGCGCCAGGCCATCGCCAATCTGATCCACGGCCATGAAATCAACGGTGCCGACCTGGGGCTGGCGCGCTTTCTCAGCATCGATGGCCTATCGGTCACGGTGCAGCAGATGGTCGATGCACTGCGCCAGGTGGCTGGTGACGACGTGATCAAACTGATCACATGGCAAGACGATGACGCTATCAAGCGCATCGTCAATTCCTGGCCCGGCAACTTCACAGCAACGCGCGCCAAGGCACTCGGCTTCACCGCCGACCAGGATTTCGCCAGCATCATTCGCGCCCATCTCGAAGACGAAGCAATACCGGCACATTGATGCGGCAGCAATAAAAAAGGCGCGGAAAACGCGCCAAACTGGAGATGCCGAGATCAGTACGCCGACAAGCTCATTTCGTTGTCGCCAGCAGATTGAACACACTGGAAAAATCGAGTCCGCCAGCGCCAGCCTTGCTATGAATATCGTACAAGTTGCGCGCCAGCGCACCGAGCGGCACGCTGCTGTCGGTGGCCAGTGCGCTCTCGACTGCCAGACCGAGGTCCTTGAGCATCAGATCAACGCCAAAACCACCGGCATAATCATGCGAGGCTGGCACCGCGTCCATTACCCCGGGGCACGGGTTGTACACTTCCAAGGCCCAGTTACGACCGGAACTCTTGGACATGATCTCCGACAAGACCTTGGGATCCATGCCGTTGGCAATACCGAGGCGTAGCGCTTCGGACGTGCCGATCATCAAAATGCCGAGCAACATGTTATTGCACACCTTGACGGTCTGGCCGCTGCCGCTGGCGCCGGCATGGAAGATCGCCCGTCCCATTTTTTCCAGATACGGTTTGGCGCGCGCAAACGCCTGATCACTGCCACCGACCATGAAGGTCAGCGTGCCGGCAGCAGCACCATTGGTACCACCCGACACGGGCGCATCGAGCATGTCAAAGCCACGTTGCTGCGCCGCACTGGCTACCTTGCGGGAAACTTCCGGGGCAATCGTGGAACAATCGATCAACAAGGTGCCAGGCTGCAGTTGCGACAATATCCCCTGCTCCCCCAGATAAATCGATTCCACATGGCGGCTGGCCGGCAGCATGGTCATCACCACCTTGGCCTTGGCTACCGCTGCCATGGCATTGGCTTCGGTGACGCCGCCGCTGGCCAGCAGCTTGTCCACGCTGGACTTGACCAGATCGTGTCCGCTCAACTGATGACCGGCCTTGACCAGATTCTGCGCCATCGGCAACCCCATGTTACCCAATCCTATGAAGACAATTTCTGCGCTCATGTCGTTCTCCTGTAGTGAGTCTGCCGCCTTACTTGAGCGAAATCGTCGTATTGACCTGACCTGCGACTTCATCGGGCGCATACCAGCGCGCCGTGACCGTCTTGGTCTGGGTCCAGAACAACACCGCCTGCTTGCCGTTGGGACCAAGATCGCCGAGCTTGGAGGCGCGCGAACCGGTGAAACTGAAATACGCCACCGGCACTGGGATCGGTACGTTGATACCGACCTGACCGACGTCAATTTCATTCTGGAACTTGCGCGCCGCCCAACCTGAGGCCGTGAAAATCGAGGTGCCGTTGCCGTTCGGATTGGCGTTAATGAAGGCAATCGCATCGTCGAGTGTCTCTACTTCGACGATGCACATGGCGGGTCCGAAGATTTCCTGATCGTAGATATCCATGCCGCGCTTGACGCCACTGAAGATGGTCGGCCCGACGAAGTTACCCTCGCCGTACTCGGCCACCTTGCAGCCGCGACCATCGAGCAACAACTGCGCGCCCTGCTCAACACCGGTGCCGATCATGCGTTCGACGCGCTGCTTGGCGGCCTTCGATACCAACGGACCGACGTCGGCCTGGCGATCACTGCCCGGCCCCACCTTGAGCGCCTTGGAACGCTCGACGATCTCCGGAATCCAGGCCTTGGTCTGACCGACCAGGACCACCACCGAATTGGCCATGCAACGCTGGCCGGCAGCACCAAAGGCGGCACCGAGCAAGTTGTTGATGGCATGGTCCTTCGGCGCATCAGGCAGCACCACGCAATGGTTCTTGGCGCCCATCATCGATTGCGCCCGCTTGCCGGCGGCGCTGGCGCGTTGGTAGATATGGGTGCCGACATGGGTCGAGCCGATGAACGACACCGCCTTGATATCGGGATGATCGCAAATCATGTTGGCCACATCGGGACCGCCATGCACCACATTCAACACCCCCGGCGGCAAACCGGCCTGATTGGCCAGTTCGACCAGGAACAGCGAGGAGGATGGATCCTGTTCCGAGGGCTTAAGCACGAAGGTATTGCCGCAAGCGACCGCCACCGGGAACATGAAGCACGGCAGCATCACCGGGAAGTTGAATGCAGTAATACCGGCACCGACGCCGATTGGCTGATGCAAGGTATAGACGTCGACGCCGCCGGCGACATTTTCGGCCATTTCACCCAATTGCAGCGAGGTGATCGAGCAGGCATGTTCTACCACTTCCAGGCCGCGCATGACTTCGCCTTCGGCGTCCGGCAAGGTCTTGCCGTGTTCGCGCGTGATCAGCTCGGCCAGCGGCGCGATATTGTCGCGCAGCAGTTGCTGGAACTTGAGCATGATGCGCATGCGCTGCGCCAGCGAGGTATTGCGCCAGCCCTGGAAGGCCTGCTTGGCATTGGCGACCGCGCGATCAACCTCGTCCTTGGTGGCAAATGGCACGCGCGCTACCACCTGCTGTGTGGCCGGATTGAGCACGTCGCGCCACTCCTGCGAAGTTGACTGCACGGTGGCGCCATTGAGATAGAGCGGAACATTGGGGATAGTGGCTGAGCTCATGATACGTTTTCCATAAAGTTGAATAAGCGCCTGGTGCAGTGTCTTTGCCAGGCCCGGAATGGCAGTGACTTACTTCACCAGTGGACAGGCGGCATCCATGGGCCGGAATGCCTGTTGCGCCGGGATCGTCGACAGCAGTTTCAGGTAATCCCAGGGGCCTTTCGATTCTGCCGGCGACTTGACCTGATACAGATACATGTCATGGATCACGCGCCCATCGGGACGGATTGAGGCATTGCGCATGACCGCATCATTGATGGGAATCTCACGCATCTTTTGCGCCACCACTTTCCAGTCGGAAGTCTTGGCAGCAGCGCGTGCCTTGAGGAAGTGATAGACGCTGGAATACACCCCAGCTTGCACCATGGTCGGCTTGATGTTCTTGTACTGCGCTTCGAAACGCTTGGAAAACGCCCGCGTATCGTTGTCGTAGTCCCAGTAAAAACCATCGGTATAGACCAGCCCCTGTGCCGCTTCCAGACCCAGGGCATGGACATCGGACAGGAATACCAGCAAGGCCACCAGACGCTGGTTCTTGTCACCAACGCCGAAGGAACGCGCCTGCTTGATTGCATTGACCACATCGGTACCACCATCGGCCAGGCCGATCACCTGCGCCTTGGATGCTTGCGCCTGCAACAGGAACGATGAAAAATCGGAGGCATTCAAAGGATGGCGCACCGAACCAAGCACCGTGCCGCCGAGGCTCTTGACGACATCGCTGGCGTCTTTTTCGAGCGAATGGCCAAAGGCATAGTCGACCGTGACGAAGTACCACGACTTATTGCCCAGCTTGGTCAGCGCCGCAGCAGCACCGGCGGCCTGCGAATAGGTGTCGAACATCCAGTGGAAGCCGTTGATCGCACATTCGCTAGTGGTCAGGGCACCGGTGGCCGGACCGCTATACATAGCGATACCGCCCTTTTCCTTGATCAGCTTTTGCACCGCCAGCGCCACCGACGAATTGGTCAGGTCGGCAATCGCCTCGACCTTGTCGCGGTCCAGCCATTCGCGTGCGCGGGTCACGCCAATGTCAGGCTTGTTTTGATTGTCGGCCGACAGTACTTCGATCTTCATGCCTTTGCATTCGGCCTTGAGACAATCCTCAATGGCCAGCTTGGCAGCCACCACGGAACCCTGACCACCCATGGCCGAGTACGGTCCGGACATGTCGGTAAGAATGCCGATTTTGACAGTATCGCTGTTTTGCGCCTGCACACTGGCTGCGCACAGCAGCAGGGAAAGCGCGGCCAGCGTGACGCCAGCGCGTACGGTTTTTTGCATGTTGTCTCCTGTTATAGGTTTTATGAAACGCGTCTGACCGGCAAGCCTGACAGCACATTTCGGAGACCATTCTGCATGTGCGTTAATATCGTTACAATAAGCAATAAATCAAAATCAATTTGCAAAAATGCAAATGAACTTCATCAGGAGACAAGATGCTCGATTGGGACAACTTACGCGTCTTTCTGGAACTCACGCGCAGCCAGGGTCTGGTCGACGCGGCCAAGAAGCTGGGCATCGATCATTCAACCGTATCGCGCCGCATCAAACGCTTTGAAGAACAGGTCGGCAGCCAGTTATTCGAACGCAACAACCATGGCTACAGCCTGACTGCTGACGGCTACCGTTTGGTCGAATATGCCGAGAAGATAGAAAGTACCGTCTATGCCGCCACCGAGGAACTGGGCGGACATAACCGGCTCTTGTCGGGACAGGTGCGGCTGGGTGCCACCGAAGGTTTTGGCACCTTTGTGCTAGCGCCGCATATTGCCCATTTCTGCGCCCGGCACCCGCATATTTCGGTCGACATGCTGCCAATGCCGCGCTTCGTAAATCTGTCCAAGCGCGAAGCTGACATCAGTGTCACCATAGAACGCCCGGTCAGCGGTAATTACGTTGTCACGAAACTGGCCGATTATGCATTACAGCTCTATGCCACACCGGCCTACCTGGAGCGCCATGCACCGATACGCCAGCAAAGCGATCTGGAGCAGCATGCTTTCATTGGCTATATCGATGATCTGGTCTTCAGCGAAGAACTGCGTTACAAGGACAACATTGCACCGCAGGCATTTCGCGCGTTCCGCAGCACCAGTGTGATTGCCCAGTACACCGCCGCACGCAGCGGTCAGGCGCTGGCCATCCTGCCCTGCTTCCTGGCGCAGCAGACTGACGATCTGGTGCCGGTGCTGGCCGAGCAAGTTGGTATCACGCGCTCGTTCTGGCTAGTGGCTGCCAGCGAACAGCGCCCTGTGGCAAGAGTCTCGGCGCTGTGGAGCTATCTGCGCGATTGCATGGCACCGAACAAGGAGTTTTTAATGGGGAAGTCGCGTCAGATGACGTGGATCAAATAAGAACGCGTACACAGCGCGCACATTGGCAACCAGTAGCACCCCGCAAAATGAGCCAAAGGCTCGCCAACCAGGAGATCAGCATGGCAGCAAAGAAAATTCTACTATTGACCGGCGACTTTGCCGAAGATTACGAAACCATGGTGCCGTTCCAGGCGCTGCAAATGGTAGGCCATACCGTGCATGCCGTCTGTCCCGGCAAAAAAGCCGGCGACAAGATCAAGACCGCAATCCACGACTTTGAAGGCGATCAGACTTATACCGAAAAACCAGGCCACCAATTCGCCTTGAACGCCAGCTTCGACGACATCGACGCCAGCAGCTACGATGCCGTGGTGATCGCCGGCGGCCGCGCGCCCGAATATCTGCGCTTGAACGACAAGGTGTTGGCTTGCGTGCGTCATTTCGCTGAGAACAACAAGCCGATTGCCGCCGTCTGTCATGGCGCGCAACTACTAGCAGCCGCTGGCGTGATTGAAGGCAAGAACATTGCGGCGTATCCGGCATGCGCACCGGAAGTCAAACTGGCCGGTGGCCGCTATGCCGATATCGCCGTAGATGCCGCGGTCACCGATGGCAATTTCGTCACCTCCCCGGCCTGGCCTGGTCATCCACAATGGCTGGCGCAGTTCCTCAAAGTACTGGGTACCGAAATCAAGCTATAAGCAAGCCGGTATGCGCGGCTGCCACCAGCGATGGTGGCGGCCGTTTTTTCAGTGCTCAGTGTTTGGCCTTCCAACTCGGCGTGTCTTTATCGAGAAACGCCCGCAAGCCCTCCTTACCCTCTTCCGAAGCCCGCAGATCAGCAATCACAGCGGTCGTATAGTCACGCACGGCCATCGTGCATGGCGCTGGATTGGCGGCCTGCACCAACTCTTTGGCGCGGCGCATGGCCTGAGGGCCATTGGCCAGCAAGGCGCTGACGATTTGTTCCACCCGCGCATCCAGTTCGGTCGCCAATACGACTTCATGCACCAGATCGATGGCCGCGGCCCGGATAGCCGAAAATCGTTCCGCCGAGATGAAGTAGCGGCGTGCCTGTGAGATACCGATTTTGGCGATCACATAAGGACTGATCACAGCCGGCGCCAGGCCGAGTTTAACTTCCGACAAGGCGAAGCTGGCCTGGTCCGATGCAATGGCGATATCGCAGCATGCCACTAGGCCGACACCGCCCCCCATGACGGCGCCTTGAATCTTGGCCACGGTCGGTGCCGGGAAGCCGTTGAGCGCGTCCATCAACGTTGCCAGTTGCTGCGCATCGCCGAGATTGTCGGTGCGCGATGCATCGGCCATGCGCCGCATCCAGGCCAGGTCGGCACCGGCTGAGAATGATTTGCCGGTAGAAGCTAGTACCAATAGTTTGATTGTGGGATGCTTACGCGCCTCTGCGATGCAGTTGATCAGATGGGCGATCAAGAGGTCGTCGAAGGCATTGTGCACCTCGGGACGGTTGAGGGTGATGGTGGCGACACCGCGGGCGTCGATGTGGAAGTCGGCGGCTGAGGACATGGTGGGCTCCTGGATTGGATAGGCGCTTACTTTTTTGGAGGCGTGCTTGTTATTGGATAGATAGTAAAAGAAAAAGTGGGGTTGGGGGTGTAATGCCGTTCCGAGTCTAAATAACGGTCATTCTTTTCTTGGATGCTGATGTTTTGTGTTCTTTGGACAACCTAGCCGGGCGCGGCTCGGCAGCCTCTTACCTCAGTGCGTAGTTGAATCTTTGTTCTCTTCGGACGAGCTAGCCGGGGGCGGCTCGGCAGCCTCTTACCTCAGTGCGTAGTTGAATCTTTGTTCTCTTCGGACGAGCTAGCCGGGGGCGGCCCGGCAGCCGCTCACTTTCTTTGGTCTCGCCCAAAGATAAGTAAGCAAAGAAAGGCGACCGCTACTGCGTCGCCCCTGCGGGGTTCCCGGCGCTGCGGCGTAACCATCGGGAGAGCCGCAAACTCG
>JAMFSU010000060.1 GCA_026225475.1 Duganella sp. | reverse complement strand
GATCAGCATAACGCGTTGGCGCACCTGAGTTGCGTGCTCGGGGTGTTTGGCGAGTTGCTTATCGGTGGCCAGGACGAGGCCAGCGATACTGGTGAAAATGGTGGCGACGAAACCATCATCGGTAGCAGCGACCGCGCTTTTGATCGTGCGCTCAAGACCGCCTTTATACCGTTTCCACTGCGACCGTCGCCGATCCGCCGACCGGCTGCCAGTCTTCCTGCATTGCGGCCGACGTCGCGGCTGGCGTGCCAGCGCCGTTGCGGCACCGCCGGTTTTTGCGATCCTGCATCGGAGCATGGCTGCGGTGGTCAGTATTGCCCGCTACAGCCGGACTTGCTACAGGCCAGTCCAATACGCGTGCAGCGCGATGGCAGTGAGGGCCACAATGATGCCGATGCCGCCGCCGGGCACGACATCGATTAATCGCGACTGCCGACACGTGCGACGCCATGGAACCTGTGGCGATCAGTGCGCCACCTACCACTGACTATCCGACGCGTCTTTTGACGTCAATCTGAACATGTTTCTTGGAGCCGGAAAATGGATGCGACAACGCAGGTAGGAGCAGCTTCGGGTCTTTCTTCACGGGATGCTGGCCGTAGCAGTCAGGTCGAGCTGGAAGTCCATTCCTTCGATGCCAACGACGGTATGCAGTTTCGCGCCGCCATGGAGCGTCATTTGCAGCAACAGGCTTATCAGATCAAGCCCAATACCAATTCGCTCGGCAGCGCCATGGCCGGGCGTGCCACCACTTTGGCGTCGCAGGTCAAGCAAGACCAGCAATATGTCTCCAAGTTGCTGGAGCAGGCCACCCGCACCGGCGACTCGATGCAATTGATGAAGGCCATGATGGCGCTCAACGATTATCAGCTACGCGTGCAGACGATTTCCAAGACGGTCTCAAAGGCGGCGTCATCGGTCGATTCGCTGACCAAGCTGCAATAAGCCGGGGCCTGCTGTCTTCCATGCGCTGCGCTGGTGGTGGCGCGGCGGTGCCGATTTTCCTATGGCCGATCCTGCGATCGGTATTTTCTGTCGTGAAAATGAAAAACCTGTTCAAGTGCCTGTGTCTGCTCGGTTTGCTGGCTTTGCTGAGCGCCTGTTCCAAAATGGTGATCCTGCAGGCCGGGATGACCGATGGCGACGCCAACGAGATTGTGCTGGTCCTCAATCGCAAGGGCATGGAAGTCGAGAAGCAAAAGAACAAGGAAGGCGTCACGCTGCTGGTCAACGAGCAGGATTTGTCGCGTGCTACCGAAGCCATGAATGTAGCCGGACTGCCACGGCGCGCCTTGTCCAATCTGGGTGAAGTGTTCAAGAAGCAGGGCATGATCTCGACCCCGATGGAAGAGCGGATACGCTACATCCATGGCCTGTCGGAAGAACTGGAAAACACCTTGCTGCAGTTCGATCAGGTGGTGGCGGCGCGTGTGCATGTGGTGCTGCCGGAGCGAATCGCGCCGGGCGAGCCGATACAGCCGTCATCGGCGGCGGTATTTATCAAGTATCGTCCGCCGCTGGACGAGGATAGTGTGATGCCGCGTGTGCGGCGCCTGGTGGCGTCGAGTATTCCCGGCCTCGGCAGCGAAGACGGCCGTAGCAAGGTCTCGGTGGTGATGGTACCGGCCGAAGCGCCGCCGGCGGGGATTGAGTGGACCACCGTGGGGCCGTTCCTGGTCGCTGTCAGTTCGGCCGGCAGCCTGACCTTTACCTTGATGTCGATGGTGGTGCTGACCTTGCTGGCACTGGCGTATGTCGGTGTGCGTCTGGCCATGCGCAATGCACGGGTGGCACAAACGATCATGCAACTGGCCATGCGCTGGGCGGCGCGGCAGGCCGCTGCGCGTGACAAGGCCGCGGCCAAGGCTGCTGCGCGCACGGCCGCGGCAGCGCAATCACTGATGGCAACCATGCCCCGTGCGGCACCTGCTGCACACGAGACCGCATCGATGCCGCCTAAATCATGAGCAACACCGGTTTGAGCGCAGCGGCGTTGCCGGCAACGTTGCTGGAGTGGTGGTTCAGTCCCTGGACCCGCGCGCTACAGCCGGACTTGTTGCCCCAGGCTGTGGGTTTGATGGCGCAACGGGATGACTACCGCGATTGGTGTCGCCGCCATGGCATACCAGCCGATTTTCCGGTGCGCTACGAAGCCGCCTGGCAGAGTGCGGCCTTGTCCAGCAGTGACGAATTAGTGCATTGCGCCGCGCTGTACGGTGGTCTGTTTGCGGCGCGCGAGCGCGATCGCGTCAGCCTGGCGCAATTGCCGGGCGCCGCGCAGCGCTGGTGCCTGAAGGTGGCATTGACCCAGCCTTTGCTGGCGCTGGTGCCGACGCCGTGCAGCAGTGTCCGCCAGCGCGGCCTGGGCGAACTGGCACTGCATCTGGAGCGCAGTTTTCCTGGAATGTGGCCGCGTCTGGCCTTGATGCTGCCGCAGGATACCGCGCAGACCTTGCAGCAAATGTGCCGGGCTGGCAGTGTCACTGCTGCCGCTCATGCCGAGCAGCGCGCCTTGCGCTGCTGGATGCTGTGTGTGGAACAGGCGCGCGGCGTTGGCTTGAATCAATCATGATTTCTGCAGAAAGATGGGCATGAGCGAATTTTGCGTACAAACCATTGCGCGGCCGCCAGCGCTGCGCGCTGCCGATGGCGTACTGCGCTTGCCGGCCATGCTGGCGACCGCCGACGCTGTGCAGGCAGCGGCTCATATCGTGCAGCAGGCGCAGCAGGAGGCCGCACAGTTGCGCGCCACGGCGCAACAGCAGGCCGCTGCGGCGGTTCAGCAGCAACAGCAACAGGTGGCGCGGCAAGCCACCGATTTGTTGACCGGCTTGCAGCAGGCGCAACAACAGTTGTTCACGCGGGTCGAGAGCCTGGTGGTGGAGCTGGCACAGCACACCTTTGACCGGCTGGTGTTGGCAATGACTCCGCGTGAGCAAGTCGAAGCCATGCTGCGCCGGGTGGTGGCCGAAGCGCCGGATAAGCTGGTCGCGCCGGTATTGCTGGTGCATCCCGACGATATGGCCTTGCTGCCAGCCAGTCCCTGGGAATGCAAGAGCGAGGCCACGCTGCGCCCCGGCACCTGTAGTTTGCAAGCCGCCACCGGCGAATGGCGGGCCGACTTTGGGCTCGCCGTGGCAGCCTTGCGCAGCGCCCTGGAACCGCTTGCCGAGCCGCCGGTGGTACCGCTGGAGTCTGCTGGTGCAGAGCCCGTTGCAGCACTGCCGCCGGCCAGCGCCACGTCGACGCCGGTGTCATAAATGTTGAGATTCTGGCTGGTAACTTATCAGTGGCAAGTCTCACTTATGAGGGAACCCTACGCTTAGGAGAAACCTCATGTCCAGCTACGACCCGGTCTTGCAGAATTTGCGCCATTTGGATCAAAAGTTCAATGATGTCACCAGCAAGATGAATCAATTCAGCCGTCAGCAAGCCAACGGCGAGATGCCTGACCCTGAGCAGTTTACCGATTTGCTGAAGAAGCAATCGGTCACCAAGAGCGCCATGTCGGCGCAATTCAATTTATGGCAAAAGCCGTTGAAGACCGTCCTCAACGAATCCAAGTAAGGCGATGGCTGCCGACAATCTGGAACAGTGGCTGGAAAACCTGCCGCTGGATGAGCCCGTCGATATCGACGGTGAAACGGTCTTTCTGAAACTCCAGCCGCAAGGGGCGGAACTGGGTGTCTATCTGGTGCCTGCGTTTACCGGCGCGGCGCTCAATGAGGCCATGCGCAGTGGCTTTCAGTGCGCGCTCGATTTTCATGCCGGGTTGTCAGTGGAAGGCCCAGACCTGCTGTTGACGCAATGGCTGCCGCAGGTCGAATCCTGGCTGGAAGCCGCTGAGGCACTGGAAAGCATCCTCAATCAGACTGGCATGTGGCGCGCCTTGATGGTCAGCACGAGTACGGTCGAGCAAGACAACCGCAGCCGTAGCGAAACACGCGTTCGCAAATTACTTTCCGGGGGATGACATGAAGATCCTTGAATGGCTCAAGCCATGGGGCATGGCAACGTTGTTGGCCCTGTTGCTGCTATGGGGAACCACTTTGCATGCGGCAGTGCCGCCGGCATGGAAAGATACCGGTTTCTCGATCAATGCCACCAGCATGACGCTGCGTGGCGTGATGGATGAATTCAGCCGTACCTACGGCGTGCGTCTGGAGATGGGGCCCGAGGGCGAGCGTCTGGTGCATAACCGGTTGAAGGCCGATAACGGTGTCGATTTTTTGAACCGGCTGGCAGCGACGTTCAAGTTTCGCTGGTTCGTCTATAACAACACCTTGTACGTGGTACCGTCCAGCGACAACACGTCGATGCGTCTGGAAGTCGGTGAAGACGCGGTGCAGGATGCCAAGGCGGCACTGGTCGGCCTGGGCCTGTTCGATGACCGTTACGGCTGGGGCGAATTGCCCGATGAAGGTGTGGTCATCATCAGTGGTCCGCGCAAATATGTCGAGCTGGCGCGCAATATTCTGCTGCCCGAAGAAAAGAAGGAAATGCGCAAGGGCAAGCAGATCATGCTGTTTCGCCTGAAGTACGCTTCCGCCATGGACCGCGTGATCAATTCGCGCGGCAAGAGCGAAACCATTCCTGGTATCAAGACCATCCTCAGCAATCTGCTGTTCGGTGCACGTGGCTCGGGCGAGAAGGTGAGCGGCGATTCTTCGTCAGAACAATTCGATGCCGATAGCCGCAAGCGCTCGCGCACCTCGCGCGTGGCTAGCGGCGGTGCGCGCGAAGTCACCTCGGATCGTTTTTCGCCCTTGTTTTCGGCACCCTCGTCGACGGCCAGCAATGCCTTGCAGAGCGATGGCGCGACCAGCAACTCGGGACGCACTAGCAGCAGTTCCGGTGAAGACGACGTGCGTCCACGCATCGAGGCGGATCCGACCTTGAACGCGATCATGATCTATGACGATATCAAGAAGAAGGATATTTATGCGTCGCTGATTGCGCAGTTGGATATACAGCCGCAACAGGTGGAAATCGAGGCGCTGATTGTGGATATCGATCGTAGCAAGTTGTCTGAGATGGGCGTTGAATGGGGCGTGCGTGCCGGTGCGGTCAATTCCACCATCAACAGCACCATGACCGATTCGGCTGGTCTGACCACGCCGTTGCCGGGGGCGACGCTGTTGATTAGCAATGTGGCGCGCTTCTATGCCCGGCTTAAGGCGATGGAGTCGACCGGCGATGCTCACGTGGTGGCGACGCCAACCGTGCTGACGCTCGACAATGTGGCAGCGGTGCTGGATCTGAGTCAGAGCGCCTACGTTTCGCTGATTGGCGAGCGTGTGGCCGATATGTCGGACATCACCGCCGGTACCAAGCTGCGGGTGATTCCCCGCATCATTCATGAAGGTAACCAGACCCGCGTGCGCCTGGAGGTCGATATCGAGGATGGTTCGCTGGACAGTTCCAACAGCGGTTCGTCGTCGAGTTCGTCGAGCAGCTCCAGTTCCACCGGTACCAGCAGCAGCATCGCCGCCAGCGTCACGCGTTCGACCATCAGCACCCAGGCCATCATCGATATGCAGCAAACCTTGATGATTGGCGGCTATCGCGCCGAATCGCTGACCAAGAACAAACAGAAGGTGCCGTTGCTGGGGGATATCCCGTTCTTGGGTGGCCTGTTCCGCAGCGAGTCGCAATCGACCAGTACGCGTGAACGTCTGTTTCTGATTACGCCGCGCATTACCGGCACCGACGGCGTGGCCGCCAGTACTACCTCGCAGACTACCGAGAGCGCCCGCCAGAACGCCAGAGCGCAGCGCGCTGCGGCCAAGGCCGCCAGCGAGCAGGCTGGCGCAGCGACGCCGGTTGCCAGCAACGCCGCACCCGCCTTGTCGGACGCGTTGCCAGCAGCAGCCAACGGCAGTAGCCCGGCACCGAGCAATGGTCCCCTTGTAGCCACTGCGGCTGAGGCACCTGCCATGGCAATGGGCAGTGGTGTGCACGTGCCGCTACGTAGCAAAGCACCAACTTGCGCCAAACCGAAAACGGTCGGCGTGCTGTAGCGCGTAACTGGAAATCTCACTTTTTGTGAGATTTCCATATGCATGGTGATGCATATGGCGATGCAAAAGCGAGGTCGCCGACGCTGGCTTCAATGATGTTGAGGGTGTTTTTTTCAGCCTGGCCCGGCGCTTGTAAAAACACGCAAATCGACGGCTGGTGGACGGAACCTGAAAAAAGATTGATCCCACTAAAAGGCAGTAGCAGCAAGGATTTTAGTTATTTTTGGCGGGTCGGAAATGGATCGGTTTTGTGATCTTTCCGGCAATGCCTGCAAGCGACATTTCTCAAGGAAATTCGGCAGAAATGTGGATGGCAAAAAGCGTTTTCGACAGACGATAAAAGTTGGTTCCCGAGGAAAGTGCGCGGTCATATTTTTTGAGAATCTTTTTGCGTGCATTCGCTAAGATCAGCAACACGCAATCAAGAACAGCGCGATGACGGCAGCAGAAATTGCGTCGTCAAAATGGGGCAGCAGAAGATTGTTCTATCGATAAGTTGCAGCAACGGCAAACTCAGTGGAAGTGCCAGGCAAGTCATCGGCATGCGCTTTTTCAGCGCGTTGCCGGTAGTGTTTTCTGGTGCGTCGCTTGAGTTAGTCGGCACTCTTAATACCAGCAATGAATTTCGTCAGCGTGGTTCCACAAGCTTGCGGCGCGGCAGCGTGTCGTCCGTGGTGGCTTGCGCTGGTTGATTGTTTTTCACGCGGCAGAGAAGGGTAGGGTTATGTATTCCACATGCTTATTCGGCGGGCACAGGACGAGGCATCAGCGCGCTGGTTTGCTGGCTTGGGCCATCATTTTCATGGGCATGACCAGCGCTGCGCAGTATGCGACGGCTGCCGATGCGGTGTCGCCCGCGACCATGCAGTACCGTGCCGGCACGGCTTTTCCGGCGGCAGCGGTGAACTTTGATCTGCTCGCCATTGACAGCGGGCTGGGCGACGATTGCGACACACTGGCCAGTACCAGCGCAAGCGCCAGCAGCGATACCTTGTTGCTGGCCAAGCTGGAGACCGATCAGAAAACGCCTGCGCCGATTCGGCCCAGCAAATCCAAGGCCGTCAGTAGCGCCGCGCCGGTCGTCAGCACCACGGCGGTCAGTGCACCGATAGCGGTGGATGCCAAGCCGATCGATCCGGTGTGGGAGATCATTGTCTCCGACAAGACGCTCAACGCTGCCATGGCGCGTTGGGCAGCGCAGGCCGGTTGGCAGTTGTTGTGGGAGTTGCCGGTGGACTATGCGGTCGAGGCGCGCACCACCGTGCACGGCACTTTCGAGGAAGCCGTCAACACCGTTGCCAAGAGCATGGAAGGCGCAGAAATTCCGATGAAAGCCGTGTTCTATCAAGGCAATAAGGTCTTGCGCATCATGTCCAAGGGGGGCGAATAATGTCGCTGAAATTATCTACGCTGGTGCCGGTCGTGTTGTTGCTGGGCGCCTGCTCTGGCCTGTCCAACAAGATCGAGGCCGATGTCGACAAGACCAACGATCAGTTGCATGGCCTGGTCAAGGATGTCGGACGCACGGCACCTGGTGCAGTCATGCCGGCTACGCCGTTGGTGACGCACGAGAGCGGCATCTGGCTGGGGCGCAATGTGGTCAAGTTG
Organism: Duganella sp.; assembly: GCA_026225475.1. Lineage (GTDB taxonomy): Bacteria > Pseudomonadota > Gammaproteobacteria > Burkholderiales > Burkholderiaceae_D > Herbaspirillum. The sequence goes on along the minus strand of JAMFSU010000060.1, from coordinate 31,243 downwards.
GGCCAACCGGCATTGCCGCCGATCTTTTATGAACCAACCACGTTTGATCGCACCATCAATTCGCTGACCGAACTGGCCGAACGCATTACGCTGCGCTCCGGCATTCCGAGCAAGGTCACGCCGGATGCGCTGGCGGTGTCCAGCACGGCGTTTCGTACCCGCATTGGCAGCGCCGGTGTGGCTGGCATGAGTGGTGGGGCCGGCATGCTGCCGCTGCCGACCGGGATGCCGGGGGAGAGCGGTGGCGCTGCCGCCAACCGGCAGGCTGGTGCACCAGGCGGTGCCAATACCTTTGCTGATATGCCCAATGGCGTGCGCATTGCCTATAGCAATGGTCCGCTCAAGGGTTTGCTGGATACTTCGGCAGCACGCTTTGGCGTGTCCTGGAAATACATCGACGGCAGCATTCAGTTTTTCCATACTGAGTCGCGTAACTTCCAGATCAATGCGATTCCGGGCGATTCCACCTTTACGGCCAATGTCACCAGCGGCGCGACCTCGACCGGCGGCGTCGCCACTGGTGGTGGCAGCGGCGGCGGCGGTAGCGGTGGTGGTAGCGCGGTGTCGGCCAATAACTCGCAAAACACCGGAGTCGCCTCCAAGCTGTCGGTCTATACCGGGCTGGAGAGTGCCATCAAGGTCATGCTGTCGCAGTACGGCAAAGTGCTGGCTTCGCCCGCCACCGGCGCCATCACAGTGGTGGATACGCCCGACTCGCTGGACCGTATCGCGGCGTATATCGATGGTGAGAATAAAGCTTTGTCGCGCCAGATTGCCATCAATGTGACGGTGCTGTCGGTGACGCTGAGCAATTCCGATGAATACGGGATCAACTGGGGCGCGGTGTATTCCACACTGAGCCGCACATTCGGTATCACCAACAGCTATACGCCAGCGACTGCTGCGGTGTCGTTCACCGCAGGCATCATCGGCAGCTCGAAGTTCTCCGGCACCAGTGCAGTGATCAATGCCTTGTCCGAACAGGGTCGGGTGCGGCGCCATACCACCGCCTCGGTGGTGACGCTGAACAACCAGCCGGTGCCGGTGCAAGTGGCGACCCAGACCAGCTATTTGCAGTCGTCGCAGACGGCAGTCGTGGCCTCGGTCGGTACCACCACGACACTGATTCCGGGCGTGATCACGGCGGGTTTCAATATGAGCATCTTGCCGCACATCCTGACCAACGGCACGGTGATGCTGCAGTTCTCGACCGATATCTCAACGCTCGTTCAGATCCGCGACATTGTCAGCAATGGTACCCATATCGAGTCGCCGGAGGTCAGCACCCGCAACTTCCTGCAACGGGTATCGATGAAGTCGAACGAAACCTTGATCATCAGCGGCTTTGAACAGGCCGACGATACGCTGACCCGACGCGGTGTCGGCGATCCGAGAAATATTGTGCTGGGCGGCGGTGTCAACGGGGCTACCAATAAAGATGTCATGGTGATCCTGATTACGCCCGTCACCATGGCCGCACTCTGAGATAGCGGAATCCATTATGGCACTGCATATCACCCAGATCGAGAAGCACAAGTTTGTCTGCGGCCTGTTTTGGCAGTCGCTGTCGCGGCCGCGTGAATTGATCAAGGAAGCGGCTGATCTCGGTCGCAAGATCGAGTCCGATCTGATGGTCATCCGTATGGATCATTCGACTGCACAAGCCGGTTTTGCGCAGAGCAAGGAAGGGGTGCGCAAGGGCATGTTTTCGCTGGCGGCGATCGTGTCCAAGACGCTGGCGCTGGAAGGTGCCTTCTATGACGGCGAGCAACAACCGGTGCACAACTGGCTTGGTGCTTTCGAATTGCCGGACGGGATGTGGGCCTATTTTGCGGTGCGCGATGCCAACTTCTTGCCGAATGGCGATTTTGCTGGCAGCAAGCAAGAGGTGATCGAACGCCTGCAAAGCGATTATGGCCTGGGCGGCTGGAATGTCATCATCGGCGAGAGTGAGCTGGCCGACCTTGGTTTTCATAATTTCAATGTGCGCGATATCAAGAGCTTCATCCCGCAGCGTAAGGATGGTGCGATTCGGGTACACAGTTGGTGGGGTTTGCGGCAGATCGATGGGACGCCGCACTGGGTCAAGGCCTTGGCGGCGGCCACCGTGGTGTGTGGTGTGATGGCCGGCGGCATGTATGGCTTCCGGTATTACCAGCACAAGCAGGAGGAGGAGGCACGTGATCGTGCCATCGAGCTGGCGCGCCAGAACATGCTGCGTGAACAGTCGGCCGCGTCGCGGCCCTGGGCCAACCGGCCACAGCCGACGGCATTGGTGAAGACTTGCCAGAGCCAGTTCACCCATATGACTGCCGGTGGTTGGCAGCTCGACAGTTATACCTGCAATGCCGATCAACAGGCATATGCATGGTCGCGTGGTCAATCCACTGTTGCCATGTTGCATGAGCAGGTGCCGCAGGCACAGGTTGATGCCAGCGGTGAAAAGGCCACGTATGCCAAAAGCTGGAAACTGGCTGGTGGTCACAACGACAGCCTGCAGGCGTCGGCTGGGTTGCTGGAACAGATCGTCTCGCCGTTGCAGCTCATGGGGCTGTCGGCCAAGATCGCCGAGCTTGATCCGCGCAAGGCGCAACCCAATCCGGCGGCGCAATGGCGACCAAACTGGAAGTCATTTTCTTTTTCACTCAATGCGCGCGGGGTAGAACCCGAACTCATTGCCGCAATTCTTAATCGCCCAGGGGTCCGGGTGGATAAGCTCACCTATCGCGGATCCGAATGGCTCATGGAGGGAACGATCTATGCAAACTAAACTGGTGTATCCATTGGCGTTGTTGACCTTGCTGGCAGTCGCCAGCGTACGTGCCGAAAGTACTTCCGACAGCTTGACCAGGATTGAAGCCGAGACCCTGGTGCTCAAGGCGCGCGAAAAGCAACTGGAAGTGCAGGCCAATATCGTCGGCAAGCAAAACGAGATCGCTGCCAAGCAGAGCATGACCAGTGCGATTACCCAGACGGCGGTGGTTGGTGATCCGGTGATTCGCGCCATTGAGGGCATCGGTGGCCGCATGTATGCCACCTTGCAGCTCAGCGACGGCAGTGTGGTGGATGTGCAGCAGGGCGACACGCTGGCTAACGGCATGAAGATCGTCCTGATCGGGCCGCGCGAAGTGGTAGCGCAATCCAAGGATAGTGCGCGCGTGCGGCTGGCAACCTATGCTCAGCTCAATACCGGTTTTAACCCGAGTTTTCCGAGTGCCGGTTTGTCCGGTCCGGCGCCGCAGTTGCGCGGGGTAGCAAGATGAAGCTGCGCATCGCCAGACATCACGACAACGCACAAACGCATGCAGTGAACATGTCGTTTCGTAATATCGAGGACGTCAACAGTGCCGATATTCTCAGCAATGCTGGCCTGTTCGAGGCTGGTGAGGAAGAGAAAAAACTGCTGTGCCTGTTGGGTGATGGCCGTTTGCTGGTGGTCGATGGGCAGAATCTGAATCCCCATGTGATGTCGTATCAGGGGCGGCTGGAACGCATGGGGCGCCCTTATCAGGTGGTGTTTACCACCGTGGATGTGATCCGGCGCATCAATCAGAACGCCAGTTCCTCGGTGGCGGACCGGCATCAGGAACATTCGATGATGCAGGTGACGGCCAAGGATTTGCTGACCAAGGCTTGCCGCGCGCGCGCCTCGGATGTGCATATTCGGGTGCGCAAGAATTGTACGGAACTGTATTTCCGGATTCACAACGATCTGATGCCGGTCGGCGGACAGACGCGCGAATACGGCGAACGTTTGCTGGCGACCATGTATGGCGCGATGGCGTCGGTGTCCGACAGTTCCTACAAGCCGACCGAGCGCCAGGATGCCAGTATTTCGGATCGCGACAAATTGCCGCCGGGCTTGTATGGCGTGCGTATTGCCACGGTGCCGACCAATGAAGGCACGGTGATGGTGCTGCGTTTGCTATACAACGACGCCGGAGAAACTACTGACCTGCGACCGCTCGGCTTCAGCCAGGAGCATGCGGACTTGCTGCAACAGCTCAAGGAGCAGCCAGTCGGCATCAACATCATCAGCGGTCCGACCGGTTCGGGCAAGTCGACCACGCTGCAGCGGGTGCTCACCGGCGAGATTCTCGAAGCCGGCGGCAAGATGCATGTGCTGACGATTGAAGACCCGGTCGAGTATCCGATCGAAGGGGCGGTACAGACGGCGGTGACCAATGCCGGCAGCGAAGAAGAACGTTCGCGCATGTTTGCGGCAGCGATCTCGAATGCCATGCGGCTCGATCCTGACACCATCATGATCGGTGAGGTACGTGACCGTGCCACCGCACAAAATGCCTTGCGCGCCTCGATGACCGGCCACCAGGTCTGGACCACGGTACATGCCAACAGTGCGTTGGCGATCATGGATCGGTTGGTCGATTTGGGTCTGCCACTGAATCTGGCGGCCGATCATACAGTGATCACTGGATTGATTAGTCAACGCCTGGTCAAGACCTTGTGTCCGGATTGTCGCCTGCCGCTGGCCGCGCATCCGGAGGAATTGCCGGCAGCCGTGCTGGCGCGTGTGCGGCAGGTGGTGTCGGCCACGCTGGAGGGGGTTTGTGTGCTCGGCAAGGGTTGTCCTAGCTGCAATCATCACGGCACCATCGGCCGTACTGTAGTGGCCGAGATCATCATTCCGGATGACCAGTTCTTCCGTTATGTGCGGCTCGGTGAGAAAACCCTGGCAGTCAATTACTGGCTGCGCGAACTGGGTGGCCGCACCATGCTCGATCATGCGATTGCCAAGGTCGCTGAAGGCGTGATTGATCCGCGCATGGCCGAGAAGGTGGTTGGACATTTCCATTTTGGAATGGCGCAGGTGGGGCCGTTCCTGCATGTAGTGGAGGGCGGCAGTGCTACTTGATATCAATCGTTTGTGGGCCCGTACCCAGTTCTCCGATACCGTACGGCTGCGGCTGTACCGCAAGATCGCCAAGATGCTGGCCAATGGCTTGCCGCTGCTGAAAATTCTGGAGGAGCTGCAGTATCGCGCTTCCGAGCAGGGTAAGAAGCCGCAAGAGCCGCTGGCGATCATTCTCGATGACTGCCGGCGCACGGTGCAGAACGGCCGGTCCTTGTCGGATGGTCTGGAGCGTTGGGTGCCGAAGGACGAGCAGATGATTCTGGCTGCCGGCGAGCAGTCCGGACGGTTGGAGGCATCTCTGGTGTCGGTGGTGACGGTGGTGCAGGCCAGCAAGAAGATCAACAGCGTCATCATTGGTGGCTTGGCCTATCCGGTGACGGTGCTGTGTCTGACGGCGGTCTACATTTATCTGTTCGGCACCCAGGTGATTCCGCAATTCACCCGCATCATCGATCCGCGCAATTGGCATGGTCCGGCACGCTCGCTGTATCTGATGTCGGAATGGGTGCAGCACTGGATGTTGCTGGCCATCGTGGTGGCTGTCGTGCTGTTCGGTTTGCTGATTTTTTCGATGCCGCGCTGGCGTGGCACGGTGCGCATCTTTGTTGATCGCTATCCGCCGTATTCGATTTACCGGCTCAAGGTCGGCAGCAGTTTCTTGATGGGGTTTGCCGCCTTGCAGGCAGCCGGTGTCACGGTTGAAAAGGCCTTGATGCGCCTGTCCGGCATGGCCCATCCGTGGTTGCGCGAGCGGCTCGACGGTGCCTTGCTGGGAGTGCGATCGGGTTTGAATTGCGGTGAGGCGTTGCGCAATGCCGGGTATGACTTCCCTTCACCGGAAGTCATCGACGACCTGTGCGTGTATGCCGAGTACAAAGGATTCGCTGAAGCATTGGAGTTGATGGCGGATGAATGGATGGAGCAGGGAGTAGAAATCATCTCATTGAGGATGAAGATGTTGAACGGGATTTCCATCGTCGTTCTGGCGGTGGTCATTGGCTGGCTGGTGACCGGATTTTTTGGCATCCAGCAAGAGATTGCTGCAATCACACGCAGTGTGCATTAAACATTAACCCACTATCACTATCAAGAGGAATGCATCATGGAAGCTTTCAGCCTGAAAAATAAAACTCTGCGTGCCGACAGCCAACTGGCGCGCCAGCGCGGCGCATCGCTGCTGGAAGGTATTGCGTATCTGGGAATTGCGGCATTGGTCGTACTGGGCGCGGTGTCATTGTTGACCGGTGCGTTCAGCAGCGCCAAGTCGAACCAGGCCAATGAAGAGGTGATCGCCTTGCGTACGGCGATCCGCAAGCTGTACATCGGTCAGGTCTATCCGACCGACATCTTGCCTGGTCTGGTGGCCGCCAATGCGGTGCCGGGTACGCTGATCAAGGCCAGCGATGGCACAGTCACCAATAGCTGGGGCGGTGCTGTCACGGCTGCGGCCGATAGTTCCAGCAATGGCTTCACACTGGTGTATCACGCGGTGCCACAGGACGTGTGCGTGAACATGCTCAGTGGTGCCAACGGCTGGGTGACGATTGCCGGATCGACCACGATCTCGACCTTTCCGGTGACCACTGCGGCGGCCACCGATACCTGCGCCGTGACCACGAATGCAGGCAATACGCTGACGTTCAAGGCAGTCTGAACCCTGGTTCTGAGTTGACGCCGCTGGCTGCACGACATTCGCCGTGCAGCATTCTTTCGCCATTGCGGGCGAAGCTGAAACAGGAGCGAGGCGATGTGGAATATCGCAATACTGGTCATCATGATGGCCATTGCTGGCGGCTATCTGACACGCAGCATGCAGACCAGTGACCAATTGCATGGTCGGGTAGCGATGAGCGTTGCCAGCGAGATGGGTATCTATCGCGATGCAGTGATCAGCTATTTCAGCGACAACAATCTGATCAACAGCAGTGTCAGTTTTGCCGTGCTCAAGAGCAGCGGCGCACTGCCAGCCTGGACCCGTATGGCGCAAAGTGCCAGTGCACCGATCTGGAACAATTACCGCGATGCCAACGGCATCATCTATGTCTACGCGGCCACGTTGCCGACGCAAAACATCGCCGGCGAGCTGGCTGCTTTTTCGCATGACTCGATCATGGTCGGTCTCTATCGAAGCGCTGCCACCACTTTGCAGTCGCCTATCTATGGCGATACCAATATTCCCCTGACGGCATTGAGCGGCAAGTCCGTTCCCGATGGCGCCCCTGTTTGGATTGCGATGACAAAATGAAACCATTTCTGGCTGCCCCCACTCCCGTGCGACTTCAACAACAGCGCGGCATTGCCATGCTGGAGGTGCTGGGCGCTCTGGCCATCGGGGCGATGGTGCTGCTCGGTCTGGCCAGCATGATGAGCGATTCGGTCGACGATTTGAAAGGGCAGCAGGCGGCGTACTATCAATCGCAGGTCGTCACCGCCGCAAACAAATATCTGAGTGCCAATTCGGCGACGCTGCAAAGCTTGACGTCATCGTCGACCACGGTGGTGGCGGTGACGCTAGCGCAGCTCAAGAGCGCGCTGCTGGTGCCGAACGAACTGGCCAGCAGCAATGCCTATCGCCAGATACCTTGTGTGCTGGTGCGGCAACCGGACCCGAGCGGCAATCCTGGGGTTTTCGATGTGCTGGTGACCACTACCGGTGGCAGCGTGATTCCGGAAAAGGATTTGCCGGCAGTGGCCATGAATGCGGGGCCGGGCAGCGGCTATATCAGCACTGCCGATACCGCCACTGCCAAGGGCGCCACCTGGAGTCTGAGCACTGCTGCCTATCGCTCGGTGGCTTGTTCTGGCGCCAGCGCCTTGACTGGCGGGACGGCCGATGGCGGGCATTTGGTCTCGAATCTGTTTTCCGATGGCACCGGCATGTTGTCGACTGATTATCTCTATCGCAATCCGGTGCCCGGCCATCCCGAGCTGAATCGCATGAACACGCCGATTCGCATGGCCAGTGCGGCACTGGTGACCAATGGTACTTCCTGCCTCAATTCGGCCGGAACGGCCGAGCCGGGCATGGCGCTCGATAGCAGTACGCGTGCCTTGCTCACTTGCACTGCGGCCGGAACCTGGTCGGCAGCGTCGCAATGGAAGGACCCGGTGGCCAGCTATGCAGCTCTGCCAGGCGGCAATGTCGGCGACGTACGGATGGTCACCTCACTGGCGCGGGCGTTCATGTACAACGGCTCGTCCTGGCAAGCGCTGGCAGTCGACCAGAATGGCAACTTCAATGTGCCCGGCACGATTACCACGACAACCCTGACCGCCTCCGGAAATGTGACCGGCAACAATGTCAGCGCCACACAAAATATGACCGCTGGTGGAACTATCTATGCCTCTGGCGACATTAGTTCAGGAGGGTCGATATCGGCTGGCTACAATTTGAACGCGGTCAACGCGGTCAATAGCTACGATGTTTATGCTAGCCATAACGTGGTCACCGCAGGGCTGGAAAGCGATCGCTGGACATCCAGCCCGGCAATTACGCTGGGCATCATCCAGACGCCAGGCACGCCCTGCCATTACCTTGAATACGACCCGATTGAAGGCTCCAGTCATATCATGTTCCCGGTAGGGACGATGGTGATGGATGCCAATTATGTTCCGCTTATTTGCGGACTGGACAAGACAATGAGATACGCAAATGGTACCTATAGCCCATAAATTCATCGTCGTTCGCCAGTGGCGAACGCACATTCTGCAGTTTCTTCTGATTTTGCTGGCACTCGCATTTTGCCTGCCTGCCAAAGCATGCTGGGAAGAAGTGGCAGACTGGTATGGCATCAACGTGCACCTGTTGTACGCAATTGCCAAAACGGAATCCAACCTTAATCCACTGGCCATGAACCGCAATAAAAACGGTTCTTATGATATCGGCCTGATGCAGATCAACAGTAGTTGGCTGCCGACCTTGAAGAAGTATGGGGTGGATGAAAAGAAGTTACAGGACCCCTGCATCAACCTGCAGGTCGGCGCCTGGATCCTGTCGCAAAACATGCAGCGCCTGGGAACCACCTGGGAAGCTGTGGGCGCTTACAATGCGCGCAATCCGCAACTGCGCATCAAATATGCGCAGAAAGTGTATCGCAACATTCCATTGGAAGTGCTGGCCGGTCGTTGATGCCCGTGCAGCCGGTGCCGCCGTTGCGACGATCAGCGGCGCTGGACTGCCGGGTTCAGGAGGCCAGCGACAAGGTCGCTGACGACTGCGCATTGTTGCATAATTCCAGCCGATATCCTTGGCTGTAGGCAGTACGAATCATGACCACCTGTTCGCCGTCGACCATGAGTTTTTTACGCAACTTGTAGACGTGTTGTTCGATGGTGCGGCCGGCCACTTCGCTGTCGGCGCTCCAGATGACCGCGCCGATGGTTTCACGGGAAATATAGATTCCTGGTGAGGAAAAGAACAGCCAGGCCATGCTGAACTCGCGTGATGTCAATGAAATGGCTTGTCCCTGATAACTGAAATTGGCGCTTTCCCGGTTCAAGGAAAAACCGGAAAACTCGATGCTGCGGCGAACCTGTGGCGGTGTGCAGCGGCGGATAACGGCATTGATTCTGGCAATCAGTTCGATCGCTTCAAACGGCCTGACCAGGAAGTCGTCGGCGCCGCTATCGAGTGCCAGGGCCACCAGCTCGGCATTGCGCAACGGTGACAGGATCAGTGTGGGCGTGCGGTTGCCGGTGCGGAAGTTAAGCCAGGAAAAGATGCTGTCATCGTCGCGTGGTGGCAGGGCAATATCGATGATGATCAAGTCAAAGCTGTTGCGCTGTAGCGTTCGCAGCAGGGCGGTTTCAGAATCAAAGCGCACGCACTCAAAGCCGGACCGCGTCAAAGCAGTGCGTACTAGATCAAAGGCGGACGTGTTGCGGATATAACAGGCGATTTTCATGACGCGAATATCAATCTGCGTTACTAAGTTCAAATCGATCGGATTTATTGCTTATTTAGCCAGCATTTGTGATGCGTATTCTTGATTATTGTCACTCCGTAATCGCGTTATACTTGGGCCAGTAATGATAGCCAGAATTGCTCGGGCAGTTGCGGCAAGGCACGTTTTGTTGCGTGATTGCTGAATATTCGCTGTCATGTTGAGATCTCCATTCGCCAGAACGCCAAGCCATTTCGTTGCTGAATAAAATTATGAACGAGTTCGGTAGCTAAAACACTAACTCCAATCTACGACGCTTTTCTCAATTTCTAGGTGGTTGAATGTCAAACGATCTTTATTTAACCCGCAATCTGCAACAAGAAGTACTGGCGCTGGTGAATTCGGAGCAGACCTTTTCCGACATCCACATTGAGCAGGATGAAGTCATCATGATCAAGACCCCGCGTGGCTGGCAGCCGGTGGGAGATACTGCGGTGACGCTGGCCGATCTGAGCCCCTTGCTCAGCGCGATTGATGAGGACTGGGAAGACAAGATTATTGATAAAGCGGTCGACCGGCCGTATGACCTGGAAAAATGGCGGCTGCGCTGCAATATCTATCGCATGGAGCGCGGCAGCAGAGTGGCGGTATCGATCAGACGCTTTCCGCTGACGCCGTTGACACTGGAGCAGATCGGCTTGCCGACCTATGTCAAGACCATGCTGGAAGCAAGCAAGGGCATTATCCTGATCACCGGACCGACTGGCGCTGGCAAAACCACCACCATCGCTTCGATGCTTGACTATATCAACACAACGCGTCAGGGCCATATCGTCACCATAGAAGAACCGATTGAATACCAGTTACACCGGAAGCAATCGATCATCTCACAAAAAGAAGTGCCAACGGACACTGTTAGTTTTTCCAGCGGTTTGCGTGAAGCACTGCGCCAGAAGCCGGATGTGCTGATGGTCGGCGAAATCCGCGATTTCGATACCGCCGATACCGTGTTGCATGCAGGTGAATCCGGTCATCTGGTGTTGGCGACTTTACACACAAGCAGCGCCGTACGTGCGATTACTAAGTTGCTAAGCTTCTTCCCCCAGGACCAGCGCAACCAACGTGCTGCGACGCTGGCTGACTCGTTGGTCGGTGTGATATTCCAGAACCTCTTGCCTTCAGAAGACGGTCAACGTCAGGTCATGGCAAGTGAAATGGTGTTCAACAACAATCAACAAATTGCGCCTTACATTATCGATCCGAACAAGTTGTACATGATCGGCGAATTCATGAAGCGCAAAGAAGACAACATGTCGCGCAGCCTCAATGAAGTCTTGATGCAACTGGTGGTCAAGAAGGCCATCAGCTCTCGCGATGCACTGCGGGTGACTTACAATCGCCTGGAGTTGCACGACATGCTCAACAGCAAACGTTAACTTGTTCCTGACCCGTGCTGCATGGTGCGGGTCAGTTGATGCATTTGTCGCGGTGTTTCCTACACTGCTGCTGCGCCAGCCTGATCGTCTTGCCGATATCGCAGACGATGACAATTCCCACACTGATCTTTGCTGTGGCAGACCAGCGAATACGCCCGGGATGATGAAGTCGTGAGAATGTACTGCTTACATCGGCGGTGAACGCCCTGTCTTGAAGCGCCCAGCCGGCATTATTGGTGCAGATGTATTCGTGCCTTATCGGAATGGCAAGAGGTGCTCAAAAAATGGATGATCTCAACGCCGATCAAGCCACCAAAATTTCCCCTGGAAGAATCGGATGACATACTATTTCCGATTTTTTTTTTGCCCCGACGTTTTGTATCGTACCACGAAACCTGTCCCGCAAAGCAACTGAAATATGCTGCCGTTTCACTCTGTGAAGACAGCATTTTCATCGCGCCGTCGACGCTGATTTTAGCGCGTCATGGCATTGGCTCAGGTGGTGCAATGTTGATGCCATTTACTGCTGCGAGAGGAACCATCGAGCCCGGCTGTCCCACCTAGAAAGAGCAATTTCATTCAATCGGGGGACCCATGTCTAAAGAGAAGTTCATTGCGCTGGCTGCGGATTTTTGCACGCTGTCACATTTGCCGGAGCCGCAACGGCTGCTGGAAGGAAATCCAATTGAAGTCGATGGTGTCGATTTCTATCTGGCCTACGATGAAGACGAACAGCCCGATCATGTGATGGTCTACTGCGATTTTGGTACGCCGCCGCCCGAGCGTTTGCTGGCGGCCTATCAGATACTGCTGGAGATGAACATGACCATCTACGGTGGCAATGCGCCATCGTTCATGTTGTCGCCCACGCAACGGGTATCGTTGGGCTATCACTACCGCCTGGGCGAAGTCGGTCCCGAGCAACTCATGCATTTAATTTCCAGTCTGGCAGTGCAGGCAAAGGACTGGCGTATCCATCATTTTCTGAACGACGCGGCATAGGGAAACCAGCCGGGCAAAAGCTGCACACAGCAAGTCGCCGCGCGTCGTTTGTTATCTATCAGGAGTATCAACATGCCCATCAACATCCCCAGCGGCAATCACTATTTCCACCGGGTCGGCGACGAATCGCAGACCAACACGGCGCAGCGTGCAAGCTTTCGCCCAAGCTTCAGCAACAAGATCGCAAATCGATTTTTGAAGAGCGAAAATCCCAAGATGCAAAAAATCGGCAATGTATTCAAAAACCTGCGCGCCGCCGATTTGAACACGCGTGCATCGGTTCGCAATGGCCTCACATCGACGTACAAAAAGGGTATCAATCTGCGCGCCAGCATGGATAAGGACTACGCCAGCTCACGCAGAGATGAAAAAATTGCCGCTGTCGATGATCGCAATGACACGATGCAGACGCGTTATGACTACAAGAAGAAGATCAATGCCGCTGCCGGGAAAGACATGCAGCAAGAGATCGATAGTAGCAATGATAAATTGCAGAGCAGGCTGACAGGAAAGGGCTATGTTGCCTCAGGTGGTCTGGCGCAGCAAAAGGTGGCAGGAAACAAGCCTGCGCATTTTAGTAATGATGAATTTCATCGCTTTTCAGCCAGTTACAGCGAGGCGCCGTCCTTTGGAAAATCGATCGCGCAAGGTTTCAGTGCGCGCCACGACGCCGGGATTAGCGGTGTGCGTCGGGCTGCTATGCGCGGCGCGCAGTATGGCGCGGTCGGCGTCGCCAATGCCGTGCAACTGACCAAGCAAGGAATATATACGGCAGCGAAAAAAGTCGCACCCCAGCAAAGCGAAGAAGAAGGCACATTTGAGCGGCATGCCAACAAGGCGCGCGATATGCGCAAATTGAATTCGGCATCGCTGGGCGGTAATCAGGCATTCGCTCAGAAATTTAGTGCGATCAACAAAGAGCGCCAGCAATCGATTGAGGATCAGGCCGACAAGTTGGGTTACGGTATCGCGCCGGATCATCCTGATTCTGGTGGTGTGCCAGTGCCGCGGACGCACTATATGGCACGCAAGTTCAATAACTACTTTGGTGGCCGTAATCCCGCGCTGGCTGGCGCCGATGTCGATCGGTCAGAGACTTCTTCCGTGTCTGAGAAGGACGCGGAGATTGCTTCTGACAATGGCGCGCCAGCTCCGCCAGCGATGGAGAAACGCAAAAAGATGGCGCGTGTATTTGTCAGCCTGACCACCTTTAGCGGCAATCAGCGGTTGAAGGGTTACGAAGCGGGTTATGCCAAATATGCGGATAAATTCAATGCCGGTGACAGGAGCGAAAAAACGCTTCAGAAATTACAGAACTACGACGCCAAGCGGTTTAATGCACGCTTCAAGATTGAAACCATGTCGGCAGCCGTGGACGGAAAAATGCAGGACAAGATTGCCGAACTCACCCAGTCTCGCGTTGACGTCGACCAGGAGTATAGCGAGAAAAAATGGCACGGGGATGATGCTTCGTCAGAAAACGGCAGCGTTGATCACGACAAGCTGTTCGATATGGATGCCTATCAGGAAGATGCCAGATCAGTTGATCTTAATGGCCTCAAATCTTCGAGAGCACCCTCTGAGGTAGATAGTTCGGGAGCCTCGTACGAAGAAAGCATGGCATCGTTCGGGGTCCATTTGGGCCCACAGTTTTCATCGCCGACTTTTGGCGCCCGGAAAGTCAGTGGCGGTGCCGATGATATTTCCGAAATGGGTGCGGATGATTCTGTTCAATCAAAGGACGATGATTTTGTTTCCGCGTTTGACCCTGATGAGGATCTTTATGCCGCCGAGGCAGCGCCGCGTCGAAATGACGGACTCACCGGCGAGTTTGGCAATCGGACCAACGGGGATGTGAATCGAACATGACATGTTTTCTATCGTTGACGTCGCGCGCCAATCGCGTCATGCCCGCTGAGGGAGGCTGTCATGCTTGATCTGTCCCACAGCCAGCCGCCCGACTGGATGCAGTTTTCGCGCAGTGCGCAGGTGCAGTGGCAAGATATCGATGCCATGATCGAGCGCACGGAATCTGCGGTGCGCGCCGAATCGACCTTGCTGGTGGCGATTCTGCGCGCCGGTAGTCCGATTGCGGCCTTGCTGGCGCGCAGGACCGGTTTGCCGCTCGATTATCTGTTGTGCAGCAGGCGCAATCCACAACCCAGTTTCATCGACGGCGCGGCGCGTGCGCCACGCGGGCATGACATCCTGCTGGTCGATGATGTCTGCGGCAGCGGTTGGACCTTTGAGCGTGCAACGCGTTACTGTGAACAGTTTGGCAACCGCGTCAAGACTTTCAGTGTTTACCGTTGCGAAGGACCTGACATGTATCGGCCCGACTACAGCATGCAGATGGATGCTGGAACCTATCTGCGCTGGCCCTGGGAGTATCAGCACGAGACTGAGATGCCGCAGGCCAGATCCGCCTGATTATTTTGTCTGAAGCAAGCACGGCGCCCGATGTTGGGGCGCCGTTTTTATTGGTGCCGCCCCGATCGCACCGACTGGCCGAAGATAAGCAATGTCAGCCGTCGGAGAACACGATGTTGTAGGTGTTGGAGGGGTCCAGCGCCATGTTCATCGGGTTGGTGGCGCTGTTGGTATCGGTGTCTTCGGTGGCGTAATCGTAGACGCCGGTTGTGGTGCCGTCGCCAATGGTACGCGTGCCGTCATTGACGGTGATTTTTTGTGCCTTGCCGTCGTAGCTGAGGTTGCCGGCAACGTCGCTGACGTCGGGATTGTGGACGATGCCGCTACCCATGGGGTTGGTTTCGACGGTGTCTTCATACAAGGCTTCATTGCCATTGGTCTCGCCGTTGGCACCGGAGGTATTGATGCGGATGCCGGGCACGTTCGCGCCGGATTCGAAGGTGCCGGTTTCACCAGGTTGCAGTGTCATCAAGGCATTGGTGTTGCCGGAGTAGCCCGAGGTATTGCTGCTGCCGGAAGTGAAGGCGAAGGTCTGGGCACGGTCCGTGTTGTTGGTGACGTTGTAGTACTGGCCAGTGCCGGTACCGGTCTGTACCACTTGGCTGCTGTTCGGTGCGACGCCGGTGCCGGTGTAAGTGGAACTCGAGGAGGACGATGATGTGCTGGCGGTCGTGTCACTACTTCTGGTGCCGCTGTCGGTGGAAGATGAGTTGGCGTTATTCGTATTGCTGGAAGAGGTGTCGCTAATGTCGCTGGCATCATATTGCCGTACTGGCTGTGATGGCGGGAGGTACTGGTTGCCACTGTTGCCATTGTTGTCGTTGCCGCTGTAAGCATAAGTGCCGCGCGCAGGCGTGCTTGGCGAACTGTTGCCTGACTGTCCGCCACCCTGGAATAGCTGCGCCATTATCGCGACCAGCATGCCGATGAATTCCATGAGCGCCATCTGGTCATTGATGCCGCTGTTGTTGCGGCCATCAGTACCATCGTCGTTGTCGTTCGAAACACGGTAGCGCGATTGGTTGCCGCCGTCGATGTCGAAGTCATCGAAGCCAGGCACGCTGCTGCTGCCGCTGTTGCCAGCATAGGAAAACGGCGAGTAACTGGAGGTGGAAAACGGATTGCAGCCAACAACTTGCATGGACATTGCCTGACCTCCAAAACAATCACAGTGTCAGAGTAGTGGTGCAATGCCCATGCAGGGTTCCATCAAGATGCGCTGTTACGTCTATTTTTTCTCGGCCACTTCTTGCACCGGTGCTGCCGGATCGACGCCCATGGCCTGGAACAAGGTCGCGGTATCGGCCAGCCTTGCTGCGGTGGCGCGAATTTCGCTCAGGCGGGCATTCTGTAACTGTTTCTCGCCTGTGCGTACCGTGCCTGGTGCGACTGCGCCCAGCGCGGCGCGGCGTTGCGTATCACGCCAGCTTTGCTCGCTATGGCTGCGGGCCTCGGCGGCGGCCGTCAAGGCGTCGGCATCGTGCGTCAAGGCACTGAGGCTGTCGGCAACGTTCTGGAAGGCGTTCAACACGGTTTGCCGATAATTGTCCTGCGCCGCCTGATAGGCATCGTGGGCTGCACGGCGTTTGGCGCGCAATGCGCCGCCATGGAACAGCGGTTGCGTGATCGAGGCGCCGATGCCCCACACCGCACCGCTGGCACCGATGGCACTGGGCCAGGTAAAGCCGGATTGGCCGAACGAGGCGTTGATCGACAGGCTTGGGAACATCTCGGCGGTGGCAACCGCTTCTTGCGCAGCGGCGACTTTCAAGGCGGCATCGGCGGCCAGGATATCAGGACGCTGGCGCAGCAGATCCGACGGGATCGCCACCGGTACTCGCGCCGGCAAGCTCAGCTCACTCAGTGTCAGGTCGGGCGGGGCGTTGTCGGGTGTGCGTCCCATCAATACCGCCAGCGCATGCCGTGCGGCCTGCCATTGTGTGCGCAGACCGGGCAGACTGGCGCGCAAGGATGCGGCATTGGCTTGCGCATTGAGCACGTCATCGGATGCGGCGGCGCCGAGCGCCTGACGCCGTTGCAGCTCGTTGACATCAGCATCGGCCAGCGCCACTAGTTGTTCGGTGGTGGCGACCTGGGCCCGCAATGCCGCACTGTTGACAGCGGCAATCACCAGATTGGCGGCCAGTGTGCGCCGTGCTGCATCGAGTTGATAAGATTGGGCATCGACCTGCGCTGCCAGTGCTGAGTTGGCATAGCGTGCTACCCCAAACAGATCGAAGGTGTAGCTGGCGCTGATCTGGCCGGCAAAGACGTTGTACAGATTGGTCTGGCTGCCCAGATTGGGCAAGCCTAGTGCCCGTTGACGCTGGCTTTGCAGGCTGGCGTCCACGGTGGGATACATCGATTCACCGATCTGTGCGCGTAATTGTTCCTGGGCACCGGCCAGATTGTGTTCAGCCTGCGCCAGCGAATAATTCTTTTGCAGCCCTTCTTCTACCCAGCCGGATAGTTCTGTTGATCGATACGCTTGCCACCATTGCGGCACGGCGCGTTCACCGAGCACGAATTGCTGTTGCGCTTGGGCCGGTCCGGCAGTCGCCGGGGTTGCCTCGACGCCGTAATGCACCGGTTGTGGCATGTCGGGTGCGCCATCTTTCGGGCCCAGTGCACAACCTGCCAGCATCGATAGCAGCAGGGCTGAGCACAGCAACGGTGAACGCAGGCCACGTTGCAAGGTGGAGAAATCAGCGGTGCGCATTAGTGGCTCCCTTCTGGTGATGCCGATACGGTGCCTGTAGTGTCAGGGCCGGTGTTGCCTGCATGATGGGTTTCATGCGGTTTGACCTTGTAGCACAAGGCATACAGCGCCGGCAGATAGAACAGTGTCAACACCGTGGCGATGGTGATGCCGCCCATCAGGGCGGTGGCCATCGGTCCAAAGAAGTTGCTGCGCAACAGTGGGATCAATGCCAGCACGGCGGCGGCGGCCGTGAGCGTGATCGGCCGGAAACGTCGCACGGTAGCGCCGACGATGGCATCGAAGCGGCCGCGCCCGGCAGCGATGTCTTGTTCGATCTGATCGACCAGAATCACCGAATTGCGCATGATGATGCCGAGCATGGCAATTGTTCCCAGCATGGCGACGAAACCGAACGGCTGGCCGAACAGCAGCAGTGCGCCGACTACGCCGATCATGCCCAGTGGCGCGGTGAGCACCACCATCATGGTACGGCCGAAGCTTTGCAACTGCACCATCAGCAACACCAGCACGGCGATGAGCATGAGTGGTAATTGCGCCGAAATCGATGCCTGCGCCTTGGCGTTTTCTTCGACCGGGCCGCCGACGTCGATGCGATAGCCAATCGGCAGTTCGCGCCGCAGTGCTGCCAATTTCTCATCGAGCGTGTTGCTGACATCGATGCCTTGCACGCCCGCACGGACATCGGCCAGCACGGTCAGCGTTGGTTGCCGGTCACGTTCCCAGATGACACCGTATTCCAGATCGTTGCGCATGTGGCCGAGGGTCGATAGTGGTACTGGTCCTGAGGCAGTAGGAATAGCCAGCGTTTCCAGTCGCGACGGATCGACGCGTTCGCTTTTCGGCGCACGCAGGTCAACACTGATGAGCTTGTCGCGCTCGCGATATTGGGTGACGGTGTAGCCGGACAGATTCATGGCCAGGAAGTTGGCGATCTGCGCCGAAGTCAGGCCCATTTCGGCAGCGCGCTGCTGGTCGATTTCAAAGCTGGCTGAACGTTGTGCCGGCTCATCCCAGTCGAACTGGACGTTTTGTGTGCGCGGTTCCTTGCGGATCTCGGTTGCGACCTTTTCGGCAATCTCGCGGACCTTGGCAATTTGTTCGCCGCTGACCCGGAACTGTACCGGGAAACCGACCGGCGGGCCGTTTTCGAGACGGGTCAGACGCGTGCGCAGACCGCTGAATTGTTCCCGCAGTGGTGCTTCCAGGGCCTTGGCCAGTTTTTCGCGATCTTCCACCGATTTGGCAGTGACCACGAATTGGGCAAAGTTGGCGCTCGGCAGTTGCTGGTCCAGCGGCAGATAAAAGCGCGGCGCACCGGTGCCGACAAAGTTGATCACATGGTCGATTTCCGGACGGCCCTTGAGTACCGCTTCCATGCGCAAGGCTTCGCGCTGGGTGGCTTCAAACGAGGCACGTTCCGGCAGGCGCAGGTCGATCAGCAATTCAGGACGATCAGAACTCGGGAAGAATTGTTGCGGCACCAATCCAAACGCGGCCATCGCACCAAAAAACAGCAGGGCGGTAATGATCACCACGCGGCCGCGATAGGTCACGCACCATGCCACCATGCGGCGCAGGCGCTGGTAGACGCGGGTTTGATAGATGGCGTGATCATGATCTTCTTCGTGATGGCCGGCATTGGGATCGTCTTCACCGAGATCATTCTTGGCCTGCGGTTTTTCCTTGAGGATGTGATAGCCGAGCAATGGAATCAAGACCACGGCTGCCAGCCATGACAGCAGTAGCGCAATCGCCGAGACTTCAAAAATGGAGCGCGTGTATTCACCGGTGCCGGACTTGGCCAGTGCAATCGGCAGGAAGCCTGATACCGTCACCAGGGTGCCGGTGAGCATCGGGAAGGCCGTGCTGGTATAGGCAAAGGCGGCGGCACGGCGGCGGTTCCAGCCTTGTTCGAGTTTGACTGCCATCATTTCGACGGCAATGATGGCATCATCAACCAGCAAGCCCAGCGCCAGCACCAGCGTGCCCAGCGAGACCTTGTGCAGACCGATGTCGAACAGGTACATGAACAGCGCGGTGACGGCCAGCACGATCGGGATGGAAATCACCACTACCATGCCGGTACGCAGACCCAGCGACAACAGGCTGACCACCAGCACGATGGCAATCGCTTCGGCTACGGCTTCGAGGAAGTCGTCGACCGATTTTTCCACTGCATGCGGCATGCTCGATACCGAGGTCAGCTTGAGACCGGCCGGCAGTCGTGCGCGCAGTGCTTCGGTGCTGGTGTCAAGCGCCTTGCCGAGGCGGATCACGTCGCCACCAGGTTGCATGGTCACACCGATGCCGAGCACGGCTTTGCCATCGGCGCGCATTTGTTGTTCCTGCGGTTCGTCGTAGCCGCGCGTGATGGTAGCGATGTCGCCCAGGCGGAAGTTGCGGTTGTTGACGTGGATGATTTTGTCGGCCAATGCTTGCATGTCGGTGAACTGACCGCTGGGGCGGACATAGACGCGATCATTGATGGTGGTGATCAGGCCGCTGGGCGTGACCGCATTCTGGTCGCCGATCAGCTTGCCCAGTTGATCGGGCGTAATTCCCAGTCGTGTCATTTGGGCATTGGCGATGTCGATATAGATGTGCTGGTTGCGGTCGCCGAAATAATCGATCTTGCCCACGCCTGGTACCCGCAGCAATTCGCCGCGCAGCTGGTCGGCGTAGTCGCGCAATTGCGCTGGCGAAAAACCGTCGCCTTCGAGCGCGTAGATATTGGTGTAGACGTCACCGAATTCATCGTTGAAGTAGGGGCCTTTGACGCCGGACGGCAGTGTCGCGGCGACATCGCCGACTTTCTTGCGCACCTGATACCAGGTTTGTGGCACCTGGCTGGCCGGGGCAGTGTCCTTGATGGTGAAGAACAACTGCGACTGGCCGGGGCGCGAATAGCTGCGCAGGAAGTCGACGTCCGGGGTTTCCTGCAGTTTGCGCGCGATGCGGTCGGTGATCTGTTCCTGTACCTGGCGCGCGGTGGCGCCCGGCCAGTCGGTCTGGATCACCATGACCTTGAAGGTGAAGGGCGGATCTTCCGACTGCGACAGCCGGCCATAGGCATTGATGCCGAGCAGCGTGACGAGCGCCAGAATGAAGGTTACCAGGGCCTGGTGCTGCAAGGTCCAGGAAGACAGGTTGAAACGGCCGGGTGCGCTCATAGTGCAAAGTCCTCGGCATGCAATGGTGGAATTGGCTTGACCTTTTCACCAGCAGTCAGGGTATGTACGCCTTGCACCACGATGTTTTCACCGCCGTTGACGCCACCCGACAGCGTGACGCTGCGTTCACCATAGGCACTGACGGTGACCGGACGCAGTTCCAGTTGATTGCCATCGGCCTTAACGATCCAGACGGCCGGACGATTGCCCTGATGGAACAAGGCCGTGGCCGGGATCACGATGGTGGTGGAGCCGGCAGTGGCGGATTGGCGGGTATCGCTGGTATCAATCGTGACATTGCCGCTCATGCCCAGTCGCAGAGCCGGGTCTTTGGTTTCCAACGTCACTTTGATGCGATAGGTGCGACTTTGCGGATCAGCCGCCGGGCTGATTTCACGCACTTTGCCTGTCAGGGGACGATCTGGCATGGCGCTCAGCTTCACGGTGGCGGGCGCGCCGACACGGATGTTGGCGACCTGGCTTTGCGCTGCTTCGGTGGTCACGTCGGTGGCGCCTGACCAAGCCAGTGAAAACACTTGCTGGCCGGCGGCCAGCACTTCGCCGGTATTGGCTTGTTCGGCGCTGATGACGCCGTCATGTTCGGCCACCAGACGGGTATAGCGGCGCTGATTGCCAGCCACTGCGGCACGCGCTTCGGCACCTTTGGCCTGGGCCAGCGCGGCGGCATAGGTATCCTGGGTTTGTTCCAGTTGCAAGGCGCTGATCAATTGTTCGCGCGCCTGTGCGGTGTCGCGTTGCAATTGTTTCTGTGCCGCTTCCAGATGCTGGCGTGCCGAAGCCAGATCGGCGTCGGCACTGGCGGCGTTGTGGTCGGCATCGAGCGGATCGAGGCGGGCGACCACATCGCCCTGGCGTACGGTGTCGCCCAGATGGACGCGGCGCTCAATGATCTGGCCGGCCACGCGGAACGACATCGGCGTGATGAAACGCGCCTGGACTTCACCAGGCAGCGTCAGTAATTGCGCACCACTGCTTGCTTGTGCTGGCAATACCACCACTTCGCGCGGTGCCGCGGCGACCGGAGTGGGTTTTTGGCAGGCCGCCAGCGTCAGGGCGGCGGCCAGTGCCAATGCCGTGGGGAGCGCCTGACGCAGCGGGTGATGGGGAGCAGGGACAGGTTTCACGTTGTTTCCTTTTGGCAAAATGCGGTCTGAATCGCCGGATGAAGCGGGACAGGTAAGTTAATCATTGGAATGAACTTTTACAGAATATTTTCATTCTAATGCACGAATGAATTCGAATGCAATAGTGTATTTGAATTCGCTGATGCTAAAATTCATCCTATGACACGTCAACGAATCAGCCGCGAACAAAGCCGCGAACAGACACGCGAACGCCTGCTGGAGGCCTCGCATGCGGTGTTTACCCAGAAGGGATTTGCCCTTGCCAGCGTGGAAGACATCACCGCGGCGGCGGGGTATTCACGCGGGGCTTTCTACTCCAACTTTGATGACAAGACTGAGTTGTTTTTTGAGCTCTTGCGGCGCGAAAGCGTGGATATCGATAGTGAAATCCACGGCATGCTGCAGGCACCGATGAGCGATCCGGTGCAATTGCAGCAACAGATTGCCACCTATTATGGGCAACTGTATAAGGACGACAGTTGCAGCCTGTTATGGATGGAGGCCAGGATCGTGGCGCTGCGCGACGAGAAATTCCGCGTCCATCTCAACACTTTCCTGGATGAACGGCACCGCCAGATTGCCGGTTTCGTCGAGACCTTTGCGCGCCTGACTGGCGAGCCGCCGGCAGCGCCGCCGCATCAGATTGCGATTGGCTTGATGGCCTTATGCGAAGGCGTCAGTTTTGCGCATCGTTGCGATCCGCAACGCATTGATGGCAAGACTGCCGAAGCGGTGCTGTCGTGGTTTCTCAAGAGCTCCATGGCGATGCCGTCGCCAGCCGTCAGTGCACCAGCCACGCCAACCAAGCCAGCCCCGGCACGGCGTGCCGCGAGTAAGAAAAAGCCGGCTTTATAAATACTGTTTCGGCAACGGATAATTCCACTCGCCGCGTTTGCTGGTACGCAAGCCCAGCCGCACCATTGCTTCGGCGAATGTGACGGCCGCGCTGACGCCATCGATGACGGGTACGCCCAGTTCGTGGCTGATGGCCTGGCACAGATCGGCCATGCCGGCACAACCGAGCACGATGCAATCGACCTGATCCTGTTCCAGCGCCAGGCGGCATTCCTGCATGATCAAGGCATAGGCTTGCGAAGCGGGATTGTCGAGTTCAAGCACGGCGATTTCGCAGGCGCGGATATTGTTGCAAAAGCGCTGCATGCCATAGCGTTCGGCCAGATGCGCGGCGATGCCGCAGGTGCGGCCGAGTGTGGTGACGATGCTGAAATGACTGCCGACGAAGCTGGCCGCATGCATGGCCGCTTCGGCGATGCCAAACACCGGGCCGCTGGCGATTTCGCGCGCGGCACTCAGACCAGGGTCGCCGAAGCAGGCGATGATGTGGGCATCGGCGCCGGCCGCTTCGGCACGGCGGATTTCCTGCAGCAAGCCGGGCAGGCACATGGCTTCATCGTAATGGCCCTCGATTGACACCGGCCCGGTGGCCGGGTTGCAGGCCCAGATCTCGGTGCCGGGCGACGCCACCTGGCGCGCGCAGGCACCGATCTTGGCCGTCATGCTGGCGGTGGTATTGGGATTGACGATGTTGATTTTCACGCTGGGGCTTTCAGGTTCGGTCTGCTGTGGCACTAAGCGCCCAGATACAGGCGCTTGATATCGGGATGGTCGAGCAGCGCGCGCGACTCCCCTTGCAGTTCAATGCGGCCGGTGGCGAGAATGTAGGCGTAGCGCGAAATCATCAGCGCCATGCGGCTGTTCTGTTCGACCAGCATGATGGTGACGCCGTCATCACGATTGATTTCCAGGATCGTGCGGGCAATCAGACGGATGAATTGCGGCGCGATGCCGAGCGAGGGCTCGTCCAGCAGGAGCAGGCGCGGTTTGGCCATCAAGGCGCGACCAATGGCGACCATTTGCTGCTCGCCACCGGACAGGCTGGAGGCTTGCTGGCTGAACCGCTCCTTGAGACGTGGAAAGCGTGTCAGTACGCGTTCCAGGTCAGCGGCGATGCCGCCCTTGTCGGAGCGCGTGTAGGCACCCATCAACAGGTTGTCCTTGATCGACATGAATGGAAAGACATGGCGTCCTTCTGGCACCATGGCCACACCCATCTCGACCAGTTTATGTGCAGCGGTGCCGGTGACATCACTGCCGTTGAGCATGACCTGGCCGCCGCAGACCGGCGACAAGCCGGTGACGGCGCGCAAGGTGGACGACTTGCCAGCGCCATTGGCGCCGATCAGGGCTACCACGCTGCCACTGTCGATACGCAGGCTGACGTCTTGCAAGGCACGTACCTGACCGTAGTTGAGCGAGACGTTCTGCAGTTCCAGATGCGCGGTGGCAGTAGTCGTGCTTGCGGCAGCGCCGGAAGTACTGGATAGGCTGGCGTCGAGGGTCGCGTTCATAGACCAATATCCTCATCTTCCTTGCCCAGGTAGGCTTCGATCACCTGTTCATTGTTGCGAATCTGTTCCGGCGTGCCTTCGGCGATTTTCTTGCCGAAATACAGCACATGGATGTGGTCGGAAATTTTCATCACGGCTTTCATATCGTGTTCCACCAGCAGGATAGAGACGCCGCTGGCGGCGATCTTGCGTGTAAGTTCCACAGCGCGATCGGTTTCATCCGGATTGAGGCCGGCATAGGGTTCGTCGAGCAGCAAGACTTTGGGCGCTGCAGCCATGCCCATGGCAATGCCGAGCAGACGCAGATAGCCGTGCGGCAGGGTTTTGGCGACACTGTTGGCAACCCCGTCGAGGTCGAGAAAACGCAGAATCTGCAGCGCATCGTCACGCATGCGCTCTTCGTCGCGGCGGGCGCTGGCGCTGTTGGCGAATACCTGCAAATCACTGGCGCGGCGCGACAATTGATGCGCCAGGGCGACGTGTTCGAGTGCGCTCAATTCCGGGAAGATGGTGGTTTCCTGGAATGTGCGCACCAAGCCCTTGGCAGCAATCTTGTGCGGCGTCAGGCCGGTGATGTCTTCGCCGAACAGATGCACGCGGCCGGCGCTGGGTGTGCAGAAGCCGGCCAGCATCTTGAAGAAGGTACTTTTGCCGGCACCGTTCGGACCGATCACGGCAGTGACGCGTCCGCTCTGGCTACCCAGCGACAACGAGATGTCATCATTGGCCAGCAGGCCGCCGAAACGCTTGGACAGACCGCTGGCTTCGAGGATCGGGGGCGCGCTCATTTGGCCGCTCCCTTGCGCAGCGGCAGCGAGAATGACCAGCCGCGCAGGGCCATTACGCCATTGGGCAGGGTCAGCATGACCACGATCATCAATACGCCATAGATCAGTGATTGATATTGCTGGAAGTCTTGCAGCAATTCGAACAGGATGGTCAGCGCGAAGGCGCCGATCATGGCACCGCTGACGTATTCGAGGCCACCGAGGAAGCAGAACAACATGTAGTAGATGCTGTGTTCGACGGTGAAGCTCTGCGGATACACACTTTGGGTGAACACGGCGAAATAACTGCCACCGAGGCCGCCCAAGGCGCAGGCAATCGCAAACGCCAGGATGCGATAACGCCAGACGTTGACGCCAAAGCTTTCGGCCAGGTCTTCATTGAGACGCATGGCGCGGAAAATTCCGCCCAGACGCGAATAGTGGACGCGCCAGACCACCGCCAGCGCCACCGCCAGCAAAGCCACGCCGAGGTAATACAAAGGCAGCGGCGAGTCGCCCGTAAATGGCTGTGGCAAACCGGTGATGCCCTTGGAGCCTTGCGTGAGCGCACCACCGTTGAGGAAGGCCAGACGAATCGCTTCGGTCAGGCAGATGGTCAACATTGAAAAATAGATACCCTTGAGCTTGAGGATGACGCTGCCGATCAGGGCACCGCACAGCGCCGCCGCCAGACAGGACAGCGGCAATGCCAGCCAGAAATTCAAACCGGCCTTGGCGATCAGGATCGCCGTGACGTAGGCACCGATCAGGGCGAAACCAGCCTGGCAGATATTGATGCGGCCGATGCAAAAGGTTAGCCAGACACCGCTGGCGATGACGGCGACACCTGCGCAATTCATCAGCACCGACATCAGATAGCGCGAATGGCCGATGCCCAGAGGCAGCACCAGCAAGGCGGCCAGCACTAGCATAATGACCGAGAAATCGCGGCGCTTGTCTTGTTTCATGGAACCTCGCGAAAGCAGATTGGACGGAGAAGAAGGAGCCGTAGAAGGTGTCGATAGCAACATGCTGATCAACCCCAGGGTTTGCCAAACAGGCCATTTGGTTTGAAAACCAGGAACACGATCATGGCCACGAAAATCAGCAGGTAGGTCATGCTGCTGGGCAGCATGTCATAGCCGACCGCTTCGGCCATGCCGAGCACGAAGCCACCGACGATGGCGCCCGAGGTGACGCCGGCGCCGCCGATCATGATCATGATGAAAGCCTTGGTCGAGATGTTGGTGCCGACACCGGCATTGACGCCATACAGCGTCACCAGCAAGGCACCGGCAATGCCGGCCAGCCCGGCACCGATGGCAAAGCCCAGGGTGGTGATGAACTTGACGTTGACGCCTTGCAGCAGTGCGGCTTCTTTGTCTTGTGCCACGGCGCGCAGCGCGCGGCCGGGTTTGGTGTATTGCACGAACAGCAGCAGCGCGATGATGAAGGCAATCGACAGCACTGCCACGGCCAGATTCGAATAGGGCAGGTAGGCATCGCCATCATTGAGCACCAGCACGCCGTCGATCAATGCCGGCACACCGCGCTGCTTTTCGCCGAACACGGACAGCGCCACGTTTTCCAGCAACAAGGCGGTACCGACTGCCATTAGCATGCTGCTTTCTTCCCGTTTGGAGTTGGCTAGCACCGGCTGGAACAGCCAGCGATTGAAAGCCATGCCGATCAGACCGAGTGCCAGTCCGGCCAGCAGCAGCGCCAACCAGAACGGCAGGCCGAACTGGCCATACAGGTAATACATGACAAAGCCGCCCAGCATATACATTTGACCATGGGCGAAATTGACCACGCGCATGATGCTGAAGACCATGGTCAGCCCGAGTGCAATCAGTGCATAGGCGGAGCCGAGGATGAGGCCGTTGATAAGGATTTGTAGCATGTCGGTCAATGCTTCCTGGTGTCTGGTGTGCGTCTATAAAGGTGCAACGATGTGGTATTGCCTGCATCGGAAGGGCGGCCGATGCAGGCAATGGGTGAGACAAACTGCAACTTCATTCAACTTTCTGCAACTTCCACTACACAAGCCGCCGGGCACAGGGAGGGCACCCGGCGGGTACAACAACGCGCGTTGGCGGCATGGCCGGTTGGGCACATGCCTGGTGTTGCTTAGTTGGCGACCTGGCCGACATATACCGCTTCGAAGCCGCCGCCCTTATAGGCATTGACTACCAGCGGCACACCCACTTGCGATTGACGGCCGAAGTCCTTCTTGCCGACGAATTGCAGCGTGGTCTTCTCCTTCACAAAGGGATTGGTCATCTTGAACGTTGGCATTTCCTTGCGGAATTGCTCGACGTCGGTCAGCGCCTTGGGATTTTTTTGCAGTACGGCCAGGATCAACTCCAGTGCATAAGCCTTGGTGCCGGCTTCATCATTCCACTCGCCGACGCGTTTTTTGTAGACTTCCACAAAGCTCTTCATGTAATCCGACTGGATTGCCGGTGTGGAAGCGCCGCCGACCGACAGGAAACCGTCAGCCTTGCTGCCGGCGACTTGTTCGAGGATCTTGGCGTCCTGACCGGTTTCGGTCGACAACTGGCCCTTGAAGCCGAGATCGCGTGCGGCCTTGATCAGCAATGGCGCATCCGACGGTGCAACGCCGGACAGCACGATGGCGTCTGGCTTGGCGCGGACCAGCTTGGACATGATTGGCATGAAATCGGTGGTGCCGGGTTCATAGCTTTCCTTGTCGGCCAACACTTTCAGACCCAGGCTCTTGGCGGCGGCGACGCCTTCTTCTTGCTGGTTCTTGGCATCCGATTCATTGCGGGCGACGAAGGAAATGCTTTTCACGCCCTTCTTGTCCATCAGATATTTGTAGACCACCGGACCGACCTGATACGAGGCCACCATGCCTAGCACCGAGGCATTGGCTGGTGCGGTATAGAGTTCCTTGGAGAAGGCGTACGGGAAGTTCATCGCCTTGGCACGCTCCATCACCGGCTTGACCGCAATGGCGGTGGTATCGATGTTGGGGCCGATGATGTATTTGATGCCATCGCTGGCCAGTTTTTCGGCATTCGAGATGGAAATCTTGGGATCATTCTTATCATCCAGCGCGACGATTTCGATCTTGTATTTCTTGCCGCCGATGTTGACGCCACCTTTGCTGTTATACATTTCTGCGGTGGTTTCGGCACAGTATTTATTGACCAGACCCCACGATGCGGCTGCGCCCGACATGACGCCGTTGACGCCGATCTTCAAGACTTCTTCAGCATGCGCCAGCGGCACTGCGCCGAACATGGTCAGCGTCAATGCAGCGAGGGTTTTCAAGGACATACGTTTGTTCATCACGACTCCCGTGTTAGATAATTGGAACGACAATAAGCTCGGTGAAATAGTGTTAAGCAGTACAGGCAAGCTTCGTGCCTTGCCGGTGCGTGCGTGTGCTTCAGAAGGTATGGCGGATGCCGAGTGCCAGCGCCATTTGATGCTGATTGGCGTAACCGCCGCCGATGGCCGTTGAATTGGTGCTCACCAGCGATTCGGTGGCGCCGTCGCCATTGGCCAGGTACGCCAGGTTGGCAATCAGGCTGGTGCGCTTGGACAAGCTGTAAATGCCCAGCAGGCGATACACCTTGGTGTTGTTCGACAGCGTGGTGTTCTTGCGATACAGCAGGTCGGCCGAGCCGGTGAAGGCGGCGCTGAAGTTGTAGTCGAGACCGGCTTCCAGTGCATAGGCCTTGCGCGCGCTCATCGATGGAATCGACTGGAAGGTGCCGGGGCCGGAGATGTTGCTGTAAGCGCCGCCGAAGCGTGCCTTGAATGCGCCGAAGCTATAGCTGGTCGCCAGCGTGGTCAGCTTGAGCACGCTGCCATTGCCGAGCGTGGCGGCATTGCCGTCTTGTTCATGGTCATACGTCAGGCCGATGAAGAATGGGCCTTGATTGTATTTGGCGCCGATGTTGTAGACCTGGCCGGTACGCAAGGTTCCGGCCGCTTCGCCGAAGCCGTACATGGCGCCGCCCTGGAAACCGCCGACTTCGGGCGAGACATATTTGACGGTGTTGTTATAGATTTCGCTGACGGCATCGAATTCGGAAAACTTGAAGATTGAGCCAGAGTTGTAGCCGCCTTTGAACACGCTACCGACCAGCCAGTCATCATTGAAATTCCATTGCTTGCCGGCGGTCAGGGTGCCGGAGGCGCTTTCCAGTCCGACCAGTGCATTGCGCGAAAACAGTTGGCCGCTGGCCGACTGGCTGCCGTTGCTTGGGTTGAAGCCGGCCTGCAGATTGAAGATTGCACCCATGCCGCTGCCCAGGTCTTCCTTGCCGCGAAAGCCGACATTGGAGACGCCCAGAATGCTGTCGGCCAGACCGACCTTGCTTTGCGCGCCGTTGCCGGTATTGGTGGCATACGACAGACCGGTGTCGATCACGCCCGAGACCGTGACCGAAGATTGTGCATAGGCGCCGCTGGCGGCCAGGGTGCCGACTAACAGGGCGGCGGCGGAGATGGAAGTACGCATGTTTTTCCTTCTTGATTTGGTTGCGATGAAGTGCCGGCATCCATTTTCTCGCCGGCACTGCTTTGTTCTTGAGGATCACTGCTTCGTACCGGGACTCGTCGGTACGATGAATACAATTTCAATTAGGATTGTGCACAATCTTGGAGGTTTCAATAAGCGAAAAGTATGCCAGTGCTTACATGGAATGGCATTGATGGCTTGCAATCCCAGTGTGGACGGGGATATTGCTGGTGCGGGCAGAATCGGTAGCTGTTTGCTGAAGCTGATGTAAGGCCTAAAAATTAGAACTATGCTTAGTTTTGGATGTGGATTGTGCACAATAACTGTGATGATTTTTATTTTTGGTGCAGTCGTTGTGGTTACTTCGGCAATGTCTGTTGTCAGCGCCTGGCTGCCATAGCGCATATACTGTGGTCATTCATTCAAATTTCTTCTAGTACAGCGGCAAACAATTTATGTACCGATTGAGCACAATGCAGTATTCAGACAACCTTGGCGGATTCTTGAGATGAGTGACGCCAGGTCTGTCAAATCCCGTTCCGGCAGTGCACGTAGCACCGAAAAGTCGGAAAAGCTGGAGCGTGCTGACGAGTTAAGCAATGACGCAGTCGATGCACGTATCTATATGGCGATCATCGACGCTATTCTCGATCACAAGCTGCCGCCCGGTACCCGTCTGGTGGAGGCGCCGTTGTGCGACGCCTTCGGTGTCACGCGCGGCACCTTGCGACGCGTCTTCGTCAAACTCGCGCATGAGCGCGTGATCGAGCTGCAACCCAATCGTGGCGCGATCATTGCCTTGCATGACATCAATGAGGCGCGCGAAGTGTTCGAAGCGCGGGTGATCCTTGAGGTGGGCTCGGTCAAGGGCTTGGCCGCCAAGCCCGGCAACAAGACCCGTGCCTTTGCCGAGCTGCGCGAGATGATCAAGCAAGAGCATGCCTTGCGCGAGGATGGCAATTGGCGCGACTGGATTCGTCTGTCAGGTGAGTTTCATATCAAACTGGCGGAAGTGAATCAGAACGATATCGTCACCGCCTATCTGCGCACCTTGATCGCGCGCACCTCGCTGCTGATCGGCTTGTATGAAACGCCCAAGCGCAATAGCTGTTCGGCTGACGAACACGTGGCAATTCTGGAGGCGATCGAGCAGGGGCAGCCGGCATTGGCGGCACGTCTGATGGAGCATCACCTTGGCGAATATGCGCTGGGACTGTTGGCAGAGCCGGCGCAAGCGATGGAAATTGACTTCGGCAAGTTGTTCACAACGGTGCGCTAGGCGGTAATACAACGGCGCCGATTGGCTGGGAAATTGGTCGGCAATATTGAGGTTAGTAATAAGAAGGCTTAGCGAAATTTGCTAAGCCTTTGTTTTGTCTGCGTTGTACTTATGAGTATGTCGTTGCTTCTCGCGCGTTCATCAGCGACTGATTGGCATCTTAATTTCCAAGGGGAAACTAATGGTGCAATTTTTGCTGTTGTGGAAGTGGGAAACATTCTTCAATGTAGTTTTAAAACTGCGAAGAAGTAGCAAAGTTACTTGTAACATTAGTACACCTGATGGTTGGTGAGATAAGCAAAATGTGTTGTAAATCGCCATAAATTCTCATGCGGAGGCGTAATGACAGTGAAAATGCGTGAAAATAAAAATATTAATGTGTAGAATTAAATCAAAATTTAGTAAAACTACATAAAATGTAGGAGGCAAAAGAAGCACGACTCGTCACATGATCGTGCGGACCGTTATGCCAATAAAAAAGAATTCGGGTGCAAAGCTCGAAAATAGTGGAATTCCCACAAGCATATTTAGGAGATGAAATGAAAAAAGTATCAAAAGTCGCATTCGTTGCGAAACCCCTCGCTATTGCGGCTGTATTGGCTTGCGCGTGCGCAAGTGCACAAGCACAAAGCGATGTGACGATCTATGGTCGTATCACCAACGGTC
>JAMFSU010000059.1 GCA_026225475.1 Duganella sp. | reverse complement strand
TTCTGGAGGCTTACAAGGCCAAGACCGTGATCGTCAACAAGCGTTCGATGGCGGCCGGTTATGCCGGTTTGGATAATGAGCTGTTCTATATGGACAAGACCATGATGGTCTTTGGTGATGCCAAGAAGGTCATTGAAGATATGGTCAAGGCGGTGGAGTGATCAGGCCTTAGCCTCCTATCTCCCAAAGGTACTTCTATACCTGTCAGGTAAAAGTGCCAGCGAAGTAATATAAACAGTAAGCCGGGTAAAGATCTTGCATCTTTACCCGGCTTATTTTTTTGTCCGCAGCTTACCGTGTTCGCATTTTGCAAATGGCAGGATTGTCTATGTCAGCAAATGCAGCCAGATAATCGAACTGATCCCATATTGTTTGTGTGGCAATTCCTTACAATGCGTAGCCTTATCAATACATATAAGGAGACGCCATTTTGAATCGGTCATCAGGAGTACCTACCTTCGCTTTTGTTGCAGCATCGTGGACTGCACTATTGTCCGGTTTCGGTGCTTTCTTAATTGGTTTGTTCAATGCCGACATGCAATTGAACGAACGTGGGTACTATTTTACGGTGCTGGTCTACGGCCTGTTTGCCGCCGTTTCCATCCAAAAAAGTGTCCGTGATCGCATGGATGGCATTCCTGTCACCGGCATCTACTACGGCTTGAGCTGGATCTCCGCGCTGCTGGCAATTTTGCTGCTATGTATTGGTCTGTTCAACGCCAGTCTTGCCTTGAGCGAAAAGGGTTTCTACGGCATGTCGTTTGCGCTGGCGCTGTTTGGTGCAATTGCTGTACAAAAAAACACGCGCGATATCACTTCTGGCGAAATCAAAGTCATCGATTCCGTGCTGCAGCAGGAACATGAAAAATGAAATCGTTCTGTTTATATGCGTTCACAGATTAGAAAACACTGATTGCTTCGCATGACGGGTGATAAGCATCGATAACCGGGCAGCAAGATCCGCTGCAGCTGCAGAGTCGTGCGCGGGTGCGGTACCACGACCTATCTACATCAAATCCAATCTACTTCATCTGATATGCGAGCGCTATCACCTTTGCCATTGCGCAAGCGGCGCTGGCGACATCAACAAACATAGCAATGGCGTCGGCTAAGGATTGCACATCGCCTGTCACCAATTTACCGAGAAGAAGTTATGGCCCTATCTAAAAAATGGCAACTTTCAGCATTCGACTATCACGTTGATGCATTCATTGTTCCCTGCCTAGCTGGTGCTGGATTACTGCTGGCACCTATCGTAGGGTGGCAAATTATTTTGGGAATTTTCATGTGGTCACTGACGGAATATTGTTTGCATCGTTTTTTATTCCACAAGTATTTTCGTCGTGATCATTGGGCACATCACGTGAATCCACAGGCTTACATTGGCATATCTGGTCTTTATATCGGGATCATTTCGGCGCTGATGCTGGGGCCTGCGTTCATGCTTGGACTGACGTCGTTGTACAGCGGCTACATGCTCGGTTATCTGGCTTACCTGATCTTGCATTTCAGCATGCACAGGAAGCATTCTCGCATGTACCGTTTGATCATAAAGCTGGTGAGAAACCATGAACTCCACCATCAAAAGGGCGTGGAGAAAAACTTTGGCGTTACCTCGCCGTTGTGGGACTTTGTCTTCCGGACTTATGTCAGTCGAAAGCGAGCAGCCCCAAGCACCAACGGCGATTTTGGTCGCCAGTAAACGGTGGCGTTATTTTGTGCCGAAAATCCGGTCACCGGCGTCGCCCAGGCCGGGCACAATATAAGCATGCTCGTCCAAATGGGAGTCCAGCGACGCCACGTAGAGCTTGACATCGGGATGCGCATCATGGAATACCTGCACGCCTTCCGGCGCGGCTACCAGTGCGACAAAGATGATCTGTTCGGCGCTGACGCCGCGTTTTTTGAGTGTGTCCACTGCATACACGGCTGAGTTGCCGGTTGCCACCATGGGATCGCACAGGATCATAGTGCGGTCTTGCAGATCCGGTAGACGCACCAGATATTCCACCGGTTGATGCTGTTCATTGCGGTACACGCCGATATGTCCCACGCGCGCTGATGGGATCAATTCCAGCAAACCGTCGCTCATGCCGATACCGGCACGCAATACCGGCACCACGGCCAGCTTCTTGCCAGCGATGACGGGTGCTTCATAAGTCACCAGCGGTGTCTCTATCGTTTCGGTAGTCAGCGGTAGGTCGCGGGTGATTTCATATCCCATCAACAAGGTAATCTCGCGCAACAGGTCGCGAAAGGTTCGGGTCGACGTCGCCTTGTCGCGCATATGGGACAACTTATGCTGGATCAGCGGGTGATCGAGGATGAAAAGATTGGGAAAGCGGGGATCTCGTTTCATGGCAAATTCAGTCAACGGTGGGTGCCGCGCGTGCTGGCGGCAATCCGGCATTGTCTCATGCCGGGCAAAGGCTGCAAGCAGGCGCTGTCGAGTTTGCTCAGCGCCAGCCGAAGATCATCTGTTCGGCGAGCGCACGTTTGGCGGGTGCTGCTACGTCGATCAAGCCCAGGGACATGCCAAGCAGTGTTTGTGCCAGCGATCCATCCGGCGCACCGGTGAACGCGCGCGCCATCAAATCGGTTAATGTGATCGTGGCCTGGCGATCGTGGTGGCGCAATCGTGCAAATTGCGTCAATGCTGCCGGCCCCGCGCCGTGCTGCGCCAAGGTGCGGACCAGTACCATGGCGTCGCGCAGACCCAGATTAAGGCCTTGTCCCGCTACCGGATGCAAAGTTTGTGCGGCGTTGCCGATGGCAACTGTGCGCGCCGATGCTGCCGATGTGGCATTCAATCCCAGTGGATAACTATGGCGCGGGCTGGTGGCAACAAAGCGGCCGAGTCGTTCGCCGAAGGTGGTGCCCAGCTCGGCAAGGAAAGCCTGATCGTCGAGTGCCAGCAAGCGTGTTGCTGTGATCGGGCGGACGCACCAGACCAGGGCGTAGCCATCTTCCTGCGGCAGCAGCGCTAGCGGGCCTTCGCTAGTGAAGCGCTCGAATGCGCGGTGCGCAATCCGCTGCGAGCAGCGTATATGGGCAATGATGGCAATTTGATCGTAGTCGCGTTGTACGGTTTTGGCCGCTTGTTCCGAGAACACGCCGCCTTCGGCCTGCACGACGATCCCGGCACTCAGCGAGCGGCCGTCAGTCAGTTGCACGTTGACTTGCCAGTCTTGCTCGTCAATCGCCGCCACTTGCGCCGGGCGCAAGATGGTGAGAGTCGATTGGTCGGAAAACGAAGATAGTGCCGATGACAAAGCCGTGACCAGTGGTCCATAGCGCACGACATAACCAAGCGCTTGTAACTGGTAGTCGTCGCGTTGAATCAATGTGCGGCCGAAATACTGGCGGCGTGATACGTGAATCTGGTGAATTGGTGTTGCTGTCGTGGCCATGAACGGCCATGCGCTAATTTTTTGCAGGATTTGCTGACTGCCATGTGACAACGCCAAGGTCCGTGGATCATGGCT
Organism: Duganella sp.; assembly: GCA_026225475.1. Classification (GTDB taxonomy): domain Bacteria; phylum Pseudomonadota; class Gammaproteobacteria; order Burkholderiales; family Burkholderiaceae_D; genus Herbaspirillum. The sequence goes on along the minus strand of JAMFSU010000059.1, from coordinate 17,818 downwards.
GGCAGCATCGGCAGGTTTGGCGTCGATCAGGGCAATGCGCGGCGCAGGTGTTAGCGGCGTACTGCGTTGTTGCAGCAACGCAGCCACGCTGAGGCCGACCGGGCCTGCGCCACAGATGATCACATCGTAGTCGGTTGCTTGCGGCAAGGTGAGAGTGCTCATGGTGAAAACGGTGACGCCAACATTCAGGTGGCGCGCATCAAGGCTTCGATATCGGCCACTTTGTTTGGCACGTCGGTGGTCAGAATTTCGCAGCCATCGGGTGTGACATGGGCATCGTCTTCGATACGAATGCCAATGTTCCAGTAACGCTCGGGTACACCCGCCGCCGGGCGCACATAGATGCCAGGTTCGACTGTCAAGACCATGCCTGGCTGCAGCGTGCGCCAGGGTTTGTTGCCGTCGTCATCGGCTGCATCGCGATAGTCACCGACATCATGTACATCCATGCCCAGCCAATGGCCGGTACGGTGCATATAGAACTGCCGAAAATCGCCTTTGTTGATGACCTCGTCGAGGTTGCCGACCTTGTTCTTGTCGAGCAGCCCCGTGTCGAGCATGCCTTGGGCCAGTACCCGCACCGCGGCATCATGGCCATCCATGAAGCGTTTGCCGGGGCGGGTTTCGGCAATGGCGGCGTCTTGCGCAGCCAGCACGATTTCATACAGCTCTTTTTGTGGTCCTGAAAAAACACCATTGGCTGGAAAGGTACGCGTGATGTCCGAAGCATAGCTGTCGAGTTCGCAGCCAGCATCGATGAGGACCAGATCGCCCTCCTTGAGCTCGGCATCGCTGGCGCGGTAATGCAGCACGCAGGCGTTGGCACCGGTGGCAACAATGGAGCCATAGGCCGGAAATTGCGAGCCATTGCGGCGGAATTCATGCAGCAGTTCGGCCTCCAGATGATATTCACGCAGGCCCGGGCGCGACAGGCGCATGGCGCGGCAATGTGCTTCGGCCGAGATAATGCCAGCGCGTTTCATGGTGGCGATTTCACCGGCATCCTTGAACAAGCGCATTTCGTCGAGTAATACATTGACATCGACTATGGTCGACGGTGCTGTGACGCCGGTGCGGCCGAGCGCACGTACGCTTTGCAGCCATTCCTGCAATTGCGTGTCGCGCTTGGCATCGTGGCCCAGTGCATAAAATACGGCTGGCGTATCAGCCAGGAGTTGTGGCATTTCCTTGCTGAGTGCATCAATGGAAAACGCCTCGTCAAAGCCGAATTGAGCACATGCAGCTACAGGGCCAAAGCGAAAGCCTTCCCAGATTTCACGTTCGAGGTTCTTGTCGCGGCAAAACAGGATGCTGCGATCTTCAGTGCCGGCGACCAGTACGATCACGGCTTCTGGTTCGGTGAAGCCGGATAGGTAATAGAAGTAACTATCATGCCGATACGGAAAATCGGCATCGCGGTTGCGCATCACTTCATGTGCGGTCGGGATGATGGCAACGCCGCCACCTTGTGCATGCATCTGGGCGAGCAACTGTGCGCGGCGGGCGCTGAAGGTGGTCATTGTCATCGTGGTGCTCTCTTCCTGATCATCGTCCCGCGAGGGGAGCGTTCAATTGTTCCAGTTGTTCGACCGTGCCTACATTGACCCATTCGCCGCGATAGATTTCACCGCCGACCTGACCACGTGCGACATATTCGCGCAACAGCGGTCCCAGCTTAACGCGCTCGCCTGGTGTAATGGCATCGAACATCTGCGGGCGATAGACGCCAATATTGGCAAACGTGTACATCGGTGAGCCTTCGTTGGCAATCGCAAAGCTATTGAGCGCGAAGTCGCCATCGGGATGGTGCGCTGGATTTTTGACCAAATACAGCCAGGCAACGTCGCGCTGATCCAATGGTAGCGGATTTCCCCAAGGGTCGTTGTCTTCCAATACGGTCTTGACCTGCTCGAAATCAAAATGCGGCATATAAATGTCGCCCGAAATGGCCAGGAATGGTTGCTCGCCCAGCAGATGGCGCGCCTGTGCGATGCCGCCAGCGGTTTCCAGTGCCGTAGTTTCGGCCGAATAGCGCAGTTGCGCACCGAGCTGCGCGCCATCGCCCAGCGTTTGTTCCAGCAGGTGACCGAGGTGGGCGTGGTTGATCACGATTTCAGTGATGCCGGCGCGCACCAGGTTCAGGATCTGCCACACGATCATGGGCCGACCACGAATGGTGAGCAAGGGCTTGGGGCAAGTGTCGGTCAACGGACGCATGCGTTCACCGCGACCGGCTGCAAAAATCATGGCTTTCATGGCGGCGTCAGGCAATCAGCAATTAAAAGGTGTAGCCAACTTTGGGAGCCTTGTCTTCCAGCTTTTCGATCAGGCGCACCAGTGGCGTCAACGCTGTGTAGCGGCGCGCGGCCTTGAGCGTGTATTCCATCACCAGCGGTATATCCTTGAGGTAGGCGTCCTTGCCGTCACGGTGATACAGGCGTGCAAAAATACCCAAGACCTTCAAATGACGCTGCAAGCCCATGAATTCGAAGTCGCGGTAGAAGGAGTCAATGTCGGGCGCGACCGGCAGGCCGGCGCGCTTGGCGCGCTCCCAGTAGCGGATCACCCAGTCGAGCACCATTTCTTCATCCCATTGGATATAAGCGTCACGCAACAGTGAAACCAAGTCATAGGTGATTGGTCCGTAGACCGCATCCTGGAAATCGATGATGCCGGGACTGCCGTTAGGGAGCACCATCAGATTGCGCGAATGATAATCGCGGTGGACAAATACCTGCGCTTGCGCCAGGTTATTGGCCAGCACGATGTCGAAGGCCTTGTTCAGGGTGGCCGTTTGATCATCGCTGAGGTTTACTTGCAAATGCTTGCCAATATACCAATCCGGGAATAGCAGCAATTCTCGCTGTAACAGGGCGCGGTCATATTCAGGCAGCACACCGGGCTTGCTTTGCGTCTGCAATAATATCAATGCGTCGATGGCATCGATATACAGCTTGTGGGCGGTATCGTTGTTAAGCAGGTTCAAATAAGTGGTCGAGCCGAGGTCGGACAGCAGCAAAAAACCGCGTTCGACGTCTTGTGCCAGAATTTGCGGTACCGATATGCCAGTCTTGCCGAAAACCTCGGCCACATGCAGGAATGGCCGTACATCTTCTTGCGCGGGTGGTGCGTCCATCACGATCAGGCTGGCGCCACTGTGCGTATCCACGCGGAAATAGCGACGGAAGCTGGCATCGGCTGATGCCGGCCGCAAGCTCTCCACCAGCGGGTTGAAGGCAGTCAAAGTAGGGAGCCATTGCTTGAGCAGGGACAGGCGCGAATCGTCGGGGGAATGAATTAAAGGCATGAACAATCAGAGGAATTCGTTTGATAGTGTTGAGTTCCCATATAATAAGGGATTAAATCCAAAAAATCGCCTGCCATGGTGTTTGAACGCTTCTTTACATGATCCGCTTTTTCAAGTACCCAATCAGTCGTGTCGTCGACTTGCGGATGTCGCGCTTCTTTACGTCCCTCGTCGTGGCGGCATCGGCTACGACCGTCTTACCTATGCCGGTTCAGGCGCAGGTAACCTCTAACTCTCAAGACAAGTCCAAGACTGTCGACGAAAAGGATGCGCCGATCAACATCGGCGCTGAGCAGATGACCGGGCGACCGGATCGTCAGATCAACCTGAGTCGCGAAATCGAGGTCGTGCGCGGTGATGTCACCATCAAAGCGGACAAAGCGGAATATCGCATCATTCAAGATGAGGTCGAAGCAACCGGCCACGTCTGGATGAAACGTCTGCAGGATCGTTACACCGGCGACAAGGTGATGATGAACATGGACACTGGCAAGGGCTTTGTCGACAATCCGACCTATTTGTTCGGCCGCAATGGCGGACGTGGCAAAGCTGATCGGATCGACTTCCTGTCCGATGACCAAGCCTTGGTTACCGATGGTACTTACAGTACCTGTGAAGCGCTAGACCCTGATTGGTACGTCAAGGCATCCACGCTGGATCTCGATAGCGGCCGTGATGTCGGTACCATGCGCAGTGGTGTGGTGTACTTCAAAGGCGTGCCGATTCTGGGCGCGCCACTGATGTCCTTCCCGCTATCGGGGGAGCGCAAGTCGGGTGTGCTGCCGCCAACCATCGGGTTCACTAGTACCGGTGGTGCAGAAGTCACGGTACCTTATTATTTCAACATTGCGCCAAACCGCGATTTGACCGTCTATCCGCGTTATATTGCGCGGCGCGGCCTGTTGCTGGGGCTCGATGGCCGTTACCTCGGAGAGAATTATTCCGGTGAAACGCAGATCGAAGGTATCGAAGACCGCGTCACTGGCACCAGCCGTTATTCGATCAGCACCATGCATACGCAAAAGCTGACGCCAGAGTTGGTGTTTTCCTGGAATATCAACAAGGCGTCGGATGATGATTATCCCAGCGACTTTTCACACTCCGTGACGGCCAGTTCGCAGCGGCTGTTGACGCGTGATGTCAGCCTGGCCTATACCGGAGACTATTGGAATGCGACGGCGCGCGCAACGAAGTACCAGTTGCTGCAAGATGTTAACAGTCCGATTCAAAAACCGTATGACCGCGTGCCGCAACTGACCTTGAATGTATATCGTCAGGATGTGGCCGGTTTTGACCTCAACTTTGCAGCAGAAGCGACTCGTTTCGAAAATACTTACACCATTGGCAGTACAGTGGGCTCACAAATGGTCGGCGGTGATCGTGCTTATGTGACGCCGTCAATTTCCTACCCGATCATCGGCGCAGGTTATTTCATTACACCGAAGGCATCGCTCGATGCAACTACTTATCGCCTGAATAATGTGGCCGTTGGCGCACCGACCGAGATCAATCGTGTGGTACCGACTTATTCGCTTGATTCCGGTTTGACGTTTGAGCGTCAGGAAAACATCTTTGGTCGCAACATGACCCAGACCATGGAGCCGCGTCTGTTCTATGTGCGCACGCCGTATCGCGATCAAAGTCAGATTCCTAACTTCGATTCTGGTCTGGCCGATTTCAACTTTGCCCAGATTTTCAGCGAAAATCGTTTTGTGGGACATGATCGCATTAGCGATTCGAACCAGATCACCACGGCATTGACATCGCGCTTCATCGAAGAGAATGGCCTCGAACGTCTGCGCGTGGCAGTGGCTCAGCGTTTCTATATGAGCGACCCGAAAGTCACGCTCGATACCACCGATGGTACGCTGGCAACACTGGTCGGCAGTAAGTCCGACTTGCTGATGTCGCTTGGCGGTCAGCTCAGCAGCAAGTGGTCGCTCGACAATACGGTGCAATATAGCGAAACCTTGAAGCAAATGGTTCGCGCCAATTACGGCGTGCGTTGGCAGCCGGCACCGAAGCAGGTCTTGAATCTGGCCTATCGTATTGATCGTACCAATGGCTTGCTCAAGCAGATCGATGTGTCTGGTCAATGGCCAATGTCACAACGTTGGTACGCTGTGAGCCGCATTAATTATTCGATTCCAGACAAGACCGTTGCGGAAGGCTTGCTGGGGATGGAATACAAAGCTGATTGCTGGGTCCTTCGAGTGGTGGGGCAGCGCATCCCGACCTCGTCTTCCAAAGCGTCGACTTCTTTCTTTGTCCAGCTTGAACTGAATGGTTTGTCCCGCATTGGGTCCAACCCCTTGGATGCCTTGAGCAGCAGCATCCCTGGCTATCAGAACATCAACAAGCCTGATGACATCACACGTTATTGATCGATAATTTTATGAACGTCACCTTTTCCATGCGCAATTATTTTTCCGTACGACTTTCAGGCACGATTATGTTGTGCATGTCGTTGGGTTTGAGTGTCAGTGCTCAGGCCCAGTTTGTCACGACCATGCCGCCTGCGATTCCCAGCTTGACTGCGCCGGCAGCACCGATCGCGCCAGTTGTTGCCAATTCCAGCACACCACGCACAATCGATTCGATTGCTGCCGTCGTCAATGACGATGTGATCACGCGCCAGGAATTGGCTGATCGGATGTCCATGGTGGAAAAACGTCTGACTTCGCAAGGCGTGGCGCTGCCGCCGCGTGCGCAGTTGCAGAGCCAATTGCTGGAACGCTTGATTGTGGAACGTGCTCAGGCGCAGATGGCAAAAGAGAACGGTATTGTCATTGATGACACCATGCTTGACCGCGCCGTGGCACGTATCGCAGATCAAAACAAGCTGACTATGCAACAATTTCGTGTGCAGTTGCAGCACGAAGGTATTGATTTTGGAGCATTCCGGGAAGACATTCGCCGCGAAATTTTGATGCAGCGTTTGCGTGAGCGCGAAGTTGACAACAAAGTACTGGTGTCAGAATCCGAAGTGGACAACTACCTGGCATCGCAGGGTAATGGTGCCGCCGCACGTGACGAATTGAAGTTGGCGCAAATTCTGGTGCGCGTTCCGGAAAATGCTTCGGCCGAGCAAATCGCCGCCCGTCGTCAACGGGCCGAAGAGGTATTGCTCCAGGTCAAGAGCGGTGGCGACTTTGCCAAGCTGGCAGCGACTTACTCTGACAGTACAGAAGCACTCAACGGGGGGGACCTCGGCTGGCGCAGTCAGGATCGTTTGCCACAATTGTTTATTGACGCCGTGACTAGCCTGAAGCCGGGTGAAGTGTCGGGCATCGTCAAGAGTGGCAATGGTTTCCACATTATCAAATTGATGGACCGTCGCTCTGCCAGCAACGAAAAGGCGGCAACGCCAGCGGTGCAACAAACCCATGCACGTCATATCCTGATCAAGGTCAATCAGGTCGTTACCGCCGCTGATGCTCGCCGCAAGTTGCTGGAACTGAAAGAACGTCTAGATAACAAGGCCGCGACATTTGAAGAACTGGCGAAGCTGTATTCCAATGATTTGTCCGCATCCAAGGGCGGCGATCTGGGTTGGATTTATCCTGGCGACACGGTGCCGGAGTTTGAGCGCGCCATGAATGAACTCAAAGTTGGTGAAGTCAGCCAACCGATCGAATCGCCTTTCGGTTACCACTTGATCCAGGTATTGGAACGCAAGACTGAAGATGGTTCGCAAGAACGTGCACGTCAAGCCGCACGTCAGGCAATTCGTGAACGCAAGATCGATGAAGCCACGGAAGACTGGCTGCGCCAACTGCGTGATCGCGCTTACGTTGAAATTCGTACCGACGACAACGGCTGATCGGCCTCATGTCTGAATTGCTCTCCGCTGATCGACGCCCGCGTCCGACGCTGGCGCTCACCTGCGGAGAGCCAGCCGGCATCGGACCGGAAATATCCATTCGCGCTGCCTGGCAGCTACGCCATGAAATCCGCAGCGTACTAATAGGTGACGCGGCGTTTCTGGCGCAAACTGCACATGCGCTAGACCCAGCAATTGCGCTATCGGCCTTGTCCTTGCAGGCCTTCAACAATGCCGGGTTACCCGACTTCCCGCGTGACCGTTTGATCGTTCTGGATTGTCCTGTCAATGAACCGGTGGTGCCTGGCGTGCTTGATGCGCGCAATGGCCGTGCCGTGTTACAGACGTTGGATGTTGCCATCGCTGGTGCGTTACAAGGGCAGTTCGATGCGATGGTGACGGCGCCGCTGCAAAAAAGCACAATCAATGACGCCGGTGTCGCTTTCACTGGGCATACCGAATATCTGGCCGAACGCACGGGTACGCAACAGGTTGTGATGATGCTGGCCGGCGGTCAGGCGCCGCATCTGCGTGTGGCATTGGCGACGACGCATCTGGCGCTCAAGGATGTTCCTGCTGCCATTACCCTCGACGGCTTGAGTCGTGTTATCGATATTCTCGACGCCGATCTGCGCAGCAAATTCGGCATTGCGCGACCGCGGATTCTGGTGACCGGATTAAATCCCCATGCAGGTGAAAATGGCTACCTCGGCCGCGAAGAACTCGATGTCATCATTCCTGCGCTCGCTGCGGCCAAGGTGCGCGGTATCGATGTCAGCGGTCCGTATCCTGCCGACACGCTATTCCAGAAAAAATATTTGGAGCATGCTGATTGCGTGCTCGCCATGTACCATGATCAAGGTTTGCCAGTGCTCAAGTTCGCCAGCTTTGGCCAGGGTGTCAATATCACGCTCGGGCTGCCGCTGATCCGTACTTCGGTCGATCACGGCACTGCGCTCGATCTGGCTGCTTTGGGGCTGGGTCGCGCCGATCATGGCAGCATGGTCGAAGCGATGCAAACTGCCGCGCTCATGGCGCGTGCCAACAAATCCTTATGAAACATATTCCCCGCAAGCGCTTTGGTCAAAATTTCCTGACCGATCAAACTGTTCTCCACGACATCATCCGTGCCATCGTGCCGCAACGTGACGATGCCATGGTTGAGATCGGCCCGGGTCTGGCCGCAATGACGAAGTTGCTGTTGGAATCGGTCGAACAAATGCATGTGGTCGAGCTTGATCGCGATCTTGTGGTACGCCTGAAAAAACAGTTTGCACCCGAGCGCCTGCACGTTCATTCAGCCGATGCCCTGAAGTTCGATTTTTCCGCGATCCCGGTGCCGGCTGGACGCAGGTTACGCGTGGTCGGTAATTTGCCTTACAACATCTCCACGCCATTGCTGTTTCACTTGGCGGAGATGGCGCCACTGGTGCAAGATCAGCATTTCATGCTGCAAAAGGAAGTGGTTGAACGGATGGTGGCGCAACCCGGCACCAAGGATTTCAGCCGTCTGTCGGTGATGCTGCAATGGCGTTACCACATGGAATTGATGTTTGTGGTACCGCCGACGGCCTTCGACCCGCCGCCACGCGTGGAGTCGGCTATTGTGCGCATGATCCCGCTGGCGCAACCACTGGCCTGCCAGCAGGCACTGCTGGAAGAAGTGGTGACCAAGGCTTTCTCGCAACGCCGCAAAGTGATCCGCAATTGCGTTGCCGGCTTGCTCGATGTGGCCGACCTTGAGGCTGCCGGAATCGATTCTCAGGCGCGCCCGGAAGCCGTGCCAATGGCGCAGTTTGTCGCGTTGGCCAATGTGCTGGAGCGCAAGCGCGCGGCCTGAGATACGTACAATTTGACCGCCTGTTCAGGCGTCTTCAAACAGATTGGCTGTGCTGTTCGATTTCCTGTTGGCTATGCCAGGCTTTGAACAACTCTTTCGCCGCGTCTTGCCGCAAAAATTTGCTATCGGTTTTACGGCGCTTGATGACGGCTTTAGCCAGGTTTTTTTGATAAATGGTATTGGCCTGTGTATTTTTTTTCGCGAATTCCTGGATGTCCTCCAGATGAATCTCGCGGCCACTTTTCGCGTGCTCTTGTAGATATGCACGAATGTCGCTGGCTTGCTTCTTTGTTGAAAATTGAATTAAATCATTGACGGTTTGTTGCAATACTTGTTGGCCCTGTTTTTCACTCAAGGCTGAAACCGGGTTGCCGTTTGTCAGTTCAGTGTTCATCCACTCACGTATTTTGCTTACTGACGCTGAGAGAATGACATCTTTGTTAGGTAACGTATCCCATATGCTGGACATCAACAGCACATCGTCCTTTAGCAATGATGTGCCGCGCCACAGGCTTTTTTTCCCTGTCGGCAAAAGCATTTCGAGGCGCTGCTGACGTTGCAGCCGTTGTGCTGTACCGAGACTGTCGGCAACCGACGTTTTATTATCTTTTGTCTCGGCGCTGAGTATCTGGTCAATCAGCGAAAACAGCTTGGTTTTTGCGATCAAATATCGGTAATCGATATATTTTTCTTTAATTAAAGTTGATGTTGCAGGCAGGCAGCCAGTCCTCTGTAACTCGATTAAATTATGTTGCTTCGCTTCTTCTCTTGCCATGGTGGATGCACCAACACCGCTAAAACTTTTTTCTTGTTTTTCATACGCAATCCGCTGCAGTGCCGCACCCAACGTTAGCGGTACGCCTAGCCCGAATAGCGGTGCTGCAATGACGATACCTGCCCCCGTCAGACTCATTACATTGCCTCCCATCATGCATGCTTGGCCAACTGCGGTGGCTGCGCCGTAGCTGATTTTATGATTTTCGTAGGTGGACCTACGTTGCAGCAATTGTGCCAGTGACGCTGTTGCCGCTGCAGATTGTTCCCCGCTTGGCTTTTGCGCGGATAATATTTTTTTATCTTGCTGCAATTGATGTCGATATCTGACGCCGCTGACAACCTTGGATGCACCATACGTCATCATTGCGGCTTGCGCTGGCAAAAACACCGCACCGGAGGCTGTTAAAAGCCCATCCGCCACCACCTCGGCGGCACCGATGTTGGCTTTGGCAGCAATATCCGTCGCAGCGCTGGCGGTGGCAATGAGCATGCCGGCAGTCATACCCGTCATCGATACGGCACCTGCGACGCTGGCATTGCGATCACCTTGCTGGATGTTGCGTTGCGCGTCCAGAAGTTGATATTGCTTGATCTCATGCAGCAATTGTGGCGGTGGCACAATCGATGCCTCACGCCAGCTCTGCGCCGCTTTCAGGAACTGACGCGCATCGATGTTGCTCGGTTGAGAACATGGACTCCTGGAAAAAGACGTCAGATCCTGATGATTTTTCTTTTCCTGCGTAAAGGCCTTGGATGCTGCGATTAATGCCGATAAATACGGATGCTGTTCGATCTCAATATGCTCATCCTGGGTACGGATCGTTTCGCGAGCCAGATCAATGATGCGCTGTTGCGCGGTCGCAAGCTGTTGCAAGATTTCAGGGTAATCGCGAAATCGTTCAATTGATTCGTTGACTGCACCCGTGGCGCCGATCGCCACGATGGGAGTGGCGACTCCCATGAAGCCGGTAGTGAAAATTGGGGCTGCGATGCCAGGCAGTGTTTGGCCCCCGGCGGAGCCCGCTTCGTCTAAACCATCAATGCTGCGCAAGGAGTTATATACCGCTCTTACCAATTTGGCGAGCGGTGATCGTGATTGGGTATTCTTCAGTTGATAGCTTGCCGATCCGAAGCAAGTAATGCGGGGGATGACGTTGACCATGGCAGACATTTACTCTCCGATTCAAAAAATATTTGAAGTTTGACTGGTGTGAATATTGATTGTTCTAATTAAATTTAGCATTTTTGCATCGTGAAAGTATTCGCAGAATGCTGGATGTTTTTCTGCAACCGGCGCATAAGTGAATTTGTATACGCCGTATTTACAAGCACGTATTTCAATCGTCCAGAGGTCAGTGCGGCAAGGAGTTGAAGACCGAGAAATTGGTGTAAGCCGATGACGTTAGCGCCATCAAGGAATGCAGATTGCGAGCATGTGTCGCCTTCTGCAAAGTCGTCAATGGTAGCGATACTTGTAAGCCATTAGTGCTGACTAGCATGGGGCTGACCGCAGGCAAGGGAATTCTGTTGCCCTTTGCTGGTGGCAGGTCTTAGTGATCCTGGATGACACTTAATATCTCGCCTTCAACGAAGTAGGCATCTATATGCGGGCTTTCTTCGATAGGAATGCCGTAGCGCTTCGCGGTCGTTGAGGGATGCCTGCGGAATTGCATGTGTCGGTGCGCTTTACTGATATTCGCTTGCAATGCCGCCAGTCCACCTCCCAAGGAGTGGTCGGTATATTCAATCTGGCCGGTAGCAGAACGTGTCCATCGACAACATCGCTTGCAGTGGCATTGCCTGAATACGTTGTCTGAGGCAGATGCACATCCAGCGATGCTGCCTTCGTTAGCAAATCAAAGGTCATTGGCGTGACGGCCTGCTGCGCTCGTGCCTGGAGTGGTGGAACCGGATCGGTAGCGTTCGATCGCACAGTGATCGACGCTTTTTTCAATGCCGTTTGCAACGCCGTGACAGTACGGGCGACTTGATTGATTTTAAGCTCCAGGGCTGAACCTGCTGCCACGCTGCAACGATCGTTGGCGCAAATCTCAAGGAATTGGCCAGGATTTTTTGCTACAGTTGAAATGGGGAGCATTATCTTCCTCGACTTTCTATTGTTTAAAAATCAGAAGCATAATTGCGATATTGTCAAAGTAATATCATATTTCAGGCGTACGATAAGTTGATATCGCCTCGCTCAAGCATTGAATGGACAGCGCAATGGAGGGAAGTCTACCTAAGCAAGCGCAGCAAGGGATTGCCGTTTTGGCGTGGCATTATATGGCGTGGAACCTGTTGCCAACTCACTCGCCAGGCATTTATATCCCGCAAAATATTTCCCTGTGGCATGTTTGAAATTGCTGTTTGAATCACTGCAAGAAGAGGAACCTGATCAGTCCAATGTGCGTCTACTGCAGTGCAAGACATCAGCGTCGCCAAGTGGCGGTTGAAGCAGGTCACTGGCGCGTTGTATCAACGAGGGAGTTGAGGGCGTGCTTGCCATTGCTGTACTTGCGGCAATCACGACATCATCAATCAATTACTTTGCATAGATAAGGGGATATGTATGCGTATAACAAATTTGAAAATAGGGGTGCGCTTAAGTATTGGATTTGGATTTCTGGTGCTGTTGTTGGTGGCGATGGCGACGCTGGGTATCACGCGGTTGTCCATGCTCAATGAACAAATGGATGATTTGATCCGAGATAAATATCCCAAGACAGTGCTGGCCAACGACATCATCAAACACGTCAATCTGATTGCACGTTCGTCGCGCAATATCTTACTGATGATCGACGCTGGCGATATCGCGCAGGAAGTGCGTACGATCCAGGAAGCCAGCCAGGGAAGCAAGTTGGCTTTAGAGAAACTCGATGGCATCGTCGCCGGCGAGAAAGGGAGGGCATTGCTCAATGTCATTCTCGATGCGCGCACACGTTACAACGCTGGTCGTGATGAAGTATTGCGGCTGACGCAGGAAGGTGCCAAGAACGAAGCCACTTTGATGTTGCTTAAACAGGTGCGGCCATTGCAATTGAGCTACATGACAGCGGTCGAGGCCCTCATTGCACATCAGAATCAACTGATGCATGAGTCCGGTGAGGAGGTCAAGCAAGAGTATCTAGAGGCGCGTAATCTGGTGCTCGCACTTAGTACGCTGGCAATCACCTTTGCCGGCCTGATTGCCTACCTGGTCACGCGCAGTATCACCGCGCCGCTCAGCCGTGCAGTCAAGGTAGCAGAGACCGTTGCTGCAGGCGATCTCACTTCGCATTTCGATACCAGCAGCAAGGACGAAACCGGCCAGTTGCTGCGTGCCTTGCGCGCCATGAATGACAACCTATTGCAAATCGTCCGCCAGGTACGGCACGGTACCGATACGATCGCTACTGCATCCAGTGAAATTGCCAGCGGCAATCTTGACCTCTCCAGTCGCACCGAACAACAGGCCAGTTCACTCGAAGAAACTGCATCATCAATGGAAGAATTGACCTCCACCGTCAAGCAAAATGCGGCGAATGCGCAGCAAGCCAATCAACTTGCCATGTCAGCCTCAGTGGTCGCAGTCGAAGGTGGCAGCGTGGTCGGCAAAGTGGTCAATACGATGGAGTCGATCAATGCTTCCTCGCGCAAAATTGTCGACATCATCAGTGTGATTGACGGCATCGCCTTTCAAACCAATATTCTGGCCCTTAACGCCGCCGTCGAAGCCGCGCGCGCAGGTGAGCAAGGGCGTGGATTTGCTGTGGTCGCCAGCGAAGTGCGTACCTTGGCGCAACGTAGCGCCGCCGCTGCCAAGGAAATCAAAGCCCTGATTGACGATTCGGTGGTGCAGGTCGATTCTGGCAGCAAACTGGTGGAGCAAGCAGGCCACACCATGGATGAGGTGGTCGCCAGCGTACGGCGCGTCACCGCCATCGTCGGTGAAATCAGCGAAGCTAGTCGCGAGCAGAGCGAGGGGATTGAGCAAGTCAATCAGGCGGTGTTGCAGATGGATCAGGTCACTCAGCAAAATGCGGCATTGGTCGAAGAAGCCGCCGCTGCGGCGCAGTCCTTGCAGGATCAGGCGAGCAAGTTGACGCATATCGTGGGCGTATTCAAGATCGATGATCATCAGCATGCCACACGTACGACGGCATTGCCGCAACAACGTGATCTGACGCCGCATGCGCATCAACTGACGCTTAGGGAAGCGCTCACACGCTTGCCGGTAAACGCTGAAAAAGACGACTGGCAGCAATTCTGATCGTTGCCTTAGTGCGACGCCGGCGGGTGTTTCAGCGCGCCGGCATCAATCGATGCACGCCACCATCGCCAACTTTACAGATGGTTGGGTATTTACCATAGCGGAGTAAATTCCACTTATTTATAGTCGCGGCGACTATGGCAGCAACCCTTTCCATGTCTAAGCAGGGCCTGATAGCACCGGCATTGCGCTGACCAGCGTCGCTGGTGCAGCGTATCAGTGCTTGTATTCGATAAACTCGATCTTGTAACCGTCGGGATCGGTGACAAACGCAATCACCGTGGCGCCACCCTTGACCGGGCCCGCCTCGCGCGTGACATTGCCACCCACGGCCTTGACGGCTTCGCAGGCCTTGTAGGCGTCCTCGACAGAAATGGCGATATGGCCATAAGCCGAACCCATGTCATAGCTGTTCACGCCATGGTTGTAGGTCAGTTCCAGCTCGGTATGATCCGGGTTGGCACCATAGCCGAGGAAGGCCAACGTGTATTTGTATTCGGTATTTTCCGAAGTGCGCAACAGCTTCATCCCCAGCACTCTGGTGTAGAAATCGATAGAACGCTGGAGATCGCCAACGCGCAGCATGGTATGGAGGATTCGCATGATTTGCCTTTATATGTCACTGGGTAAGAGCCGCCATTCTAAACGTCTGCGCAATAGTTTGCCGCGCCAGGGACGGCAGATAGCAAGGATAGTAACGCGTTGACCCTTCGCCGGCGGGCGAAGTAGGGCAGAAGTGGCGATTAAAAAATCGGCAAAGTTTCCGGTGCGCTTTCACGCAGGGCGCGTTTGGCGGTTTCGAATTCCGGGAAAATCGACTGTACCGTAGCCCAGAAACGTGGGCTATGGTTCATTTCGCGCAGATGCGACAGTTCATGCGCAATCACATAATCAATCAGCGGCAGGGAAAAGTGCATCAGTCGCCAGTTCAGGCGAATGCGGCCATCGGCCGTGCAGGAACCCCACTGTGTCGTGGCCGACGACAGTGCGAACGACTGGTAAATGACACCGAGTTTTTGGGCATAGATCGGCAGGCGCGCGGCAAAGGTATCTTTGGCACGTGCTTGCAGCCAGCCTTGCACGCGGTCCTTCAATTGCTGCTCGCCGGCATCGGCAGGCAGGCTGATGATCAATTCCTGCGTTGCTTCGTCATAGGAAACGCCGGCCGGATGATTGGCGCGAATGCGCAAAGTTACATCCTGGCCCAGATAGGGGAGCGTGGCGCCGTCACGCCATTGCATCTGTGGTTGCAGACGACGCGCCGAGCGCTCGCGGCGTTCATTGAGTTTGGTGAAAATCCAGCGTTGCTTTTCGCGGATGGAGTTTTCGATTTCGCCCAACGTGACCCATTTCGGCGCTGTCACGCGCAAGCCTTCATCACTGATCAAAAAACCGATTGAGCGGCGTTTGGAGCGCAACAACACGTAGTCAAGATGATGTTGCCCCAACTGAATGCGGCGACTGCCGTCAGCAGGGCGGCCGATCGGTGGCGACATCGGCGGCAGCGGGGTTTGTTCGCTGATGGGTGCCTGCATGCCACCGGCTGTTTCGGAAGGCAGTGCCGGCGGCTGAAATTGTAGCGGTGGCGCATCCTGCGTCGTCCCGATAGACGTCGCGCTGAAGAAATCCAGTTGCAGGGTGAGCTGGTTAGGATCGGGCTGTGCGTTGCGAAGCAGTTTCAATGTGTATGGGCCGAAGTATCAATAAGAGTGAACAGGCGTGAAGTCACCGGTGAATCCATACTGCCTGGTCAGGCTTTGCCATTCTTTTCAGCGGCATAAACTGCTGGCGAAATAACGCGCATCTCGGATTCTATCCAATTTTCCACGCGTTGGCTTAATTGCGCTGCATCCAGGCCGGTTGAGTCGATCGGCTTGCCGATAGAAACAGTAATCAGGCCAGGCTTCTTGATGAAAGAACCCTTGGGCCAGCATTCACCCGCATTGACCGCAATCGGTACCACCGGTGTATTGGTTTCCACCGCCAGACGCGAACCGCCGTGTTTGTATTTGCCGGCCTGGCCGACCGGAATACGCGTGCCTTCCGGAAACATGATCACCCACTGGCCATCAGCCAGGCGCTTGCGGCCGTGATTAACCACCTGCGCGAAGGCATCGCGGCCTTTGCTGCGGTCGATCGGGATCATGCGCAACAGCGCGATACCCCAGCCAAAAAAAGGAATATAGGTCAGTTCCTTCTTGAAGACAAACACCAGCGGGCGCGGCATCAAGATCAAATAGAAAATGGTTTCCCATGCCGATTGATGCTTGGACAGCAGTACCACCGGCGCATCGGGCAGGTTTTCCATGCCTTTGACCTGATAGCGGATACCGCAGATCACGCGTGCGGCCCAGATCACGAAGACGTCCCAGCGCGACGTCAGAAAGTAGCGCTTGGCGTAAGGAAAAGGTGCAAAGAACACGCAAGCAATCGACCAGATGACAGTGGCGACTGTCATCAGCAGCGTAAATAGCAGCGAGCGCAAAAATAAAGTAATACGCAAAATTTTATCCCTTCTTAATACTTCAAATTCAGTGTGCTGACCGTATCACTATCGGCGACTATACCGATACTTCCACTGGCGCCTTGAGCAGAAAATCGACCACGCCGGCCAGATCCGGGTAGACCAGCGTGCCCGGCGGCAAACCACCTTTTTCCTGCGTCTTGCTGCCCTTGCCGGTGAGTACCAGATAAGGCGCGCAACCGGCGATGAAGCCGGCCTGCAAATCGCGCAGCGAATCACCGACGGTGGGCACGCCACCACGCAGGCTGACGCCCAAACGCTTGCCGATTTCGTTGAACATGCCGGCCTTCGGTTTGCGGCAATCGCAATTGTCGTCGGCGGCATGCGGACAAAAGAATACCGCATCGATATCAGCACCGACTTGTTGCGCGGCATTGTGCATCTTTTGATGAATCGCATTGAGCGTCATCATGTCAAACAAGCCGCGGCCGACGCCGGATTGATTGGTTGCCACCACCACCCGGTAACCGGACTGGTTCAGACGCGCAATCGCTTCCAAAGAGCCCTTGATCGGAATCCATTCATCGGGCGACTTGATAAAGGCGTCGGAGTCGTGATTGATCACGCCATCGCGGTCCAGAATGATCAGCTTCATAGAGTGCAGCTCCTCTCGTGATGCAAGCTCAGCAATGTCGGCCGCTTACGCAGCCAGCTTGGAAATATCGGCTACCTGGTTCAGCATCTGGTGCAATTCTGCCAGCAATGCCTGGCGGTTGTTGCGCAGTTGTTCATCTTCGGCATTGACCATGACATCGTTGAAGAAGGAATCGACATTTTGACGCAATTGCGCCAGTGCCTTGAGCGCGCCACTGAAGTCGCCCTTGGCATAAGCGGCATCGACTTGCGGCTTGAGCAGCAGCATGGCCGAGTAGAGTGCCTGTTCGGCAGCTTCGCGCAGCAGGCCGTTTTGTACTGTGCCAGACACGCCGCCTTCAATCTTCTTGAGGATATTGGTAATGCGCTTGTTGGCGGCCGCGAGTGCTTCGGCTTCCGGCAAGGCGGCAAACGCCTGCACGGCATCGAGACGCTCGGTGATGTTGTCGAGTAGCTCGGGTTGTTGGGCCACCACGGCTTCGATTTCGTTGGGGGCGTAATTGCGTTCGCGCAGCAAACCACGCAAACGGTCATAGATGAAGCTGCTCACGTCTGCGCTTGGATCCTTGAAATTGCTGTTGCCAGCAAACAGCGCCACCGCGTGCTCGAGCAACACTGGCAAGGACAACGGTAAACGTTTTTCTACCAGCATGCGCAAGATGCCCAAGGCATGACGGCGCAGCGCAAAGGGGTCCTTGTCGCCG
>JAMFSU010000058.1 GCA_026225475.1 Duganella sp. | reverse complement strand
CCCGATGCTTGCGCCGCAGCGCCGGGAACCCCGCAGGGGCGATGCAGTAGCGGTCGCCTTTCTTTGCTTACTTATCTTTGGGCGAGACCAAAGAAAGTGAGCGGCTGCCGGGCCGCCCCCGGCTAGGTTGTCCGAAGAAAGCACAGCATCAGCAACCAAGAAAACCACACCGGCCGCTAACAAAACAGCATGACGCAATACGCCTGGTGCGTTTTTAGTCTGCCTTGACCCGAGTACCACGACGTCCTGCCATTACATAGGTGACGATACCGGCCAGTGCCGTTGCAATGACGATCAGCACCAACCCGGCCACCAGTGACAAGCTCAACTGCTCTTGCAGCAGCCAGGCGGAAGAAAGCACGCCGATGATCGGTACGCCCATGGTGATGTTAGACATGGCAAAGGTACTGACCCGGCGGCCGTGTTCGGTCGAAATGACGAAACAGGCTGACGTCGCAATCGGGCCGATATAGATCAGTAATTGGATCAGCTTCGGGGTCCAGACGATCTGACCTGGACTACCCTCATGTACCAGCGCGGCAATGCCCAGCGGGATCGCTGCAGCCAGCATCTGCCATGGCGCTAAGTCAATCGGACGCGAGACAAATCGATGCTGGCGTACATGCAAGATCACCAGCGACCAGCAAATCGCGGCCAGCAGCAGAAAAATATTGCCTTTGACAATCGCCGGCTGGGTCCAATCCATTTCCAGTGGCGAACAGATCACTGCGACGCCGCCCAGACCCAGCAGTAACGCCAGACCCTGCCAACGCGTCGGCCGCTGGCCTAACAGCAGCCAGGCCCCCAGCATCGCCCACAGCGGCGTGGTGTACGCCAGCACAGCGGCACGACTGGCATCGGTATATTGCATTGCCGTCAGCCCCAGTGCGGTGAACGCCATCATCTGCAAACCGGCAATACTTGCCACGATAGGCCAGTCCGCTCTGGGCGGCAGCCGCAAGGAACCGCGTACGACCGCAAACGCGAACAGGCACAGCGCGCCACTGCCAAAGCGCAGCGTCGCCAGCCATAACGGCGGCACCGACCCCAGCGCCAGTTTCATGGCAGGCCAGCTCAAGCCCCAGAACAACACCATGGCAAACAGCCATGGTGCTGACTGGGTGGAACGGAGCGACGGATTGGCGGACGTGGAGGAAAGCGTAGTCGACATGATTCAAACGTGGCGATAATAACAAAATGAATAGCAATGTTATTCCCGCTTATGTGAAAAATTCGACCCAAATAAAAGCATCGGATGCGACAATTAGAAAAATATCACCCATATATTCATATTTAAAGAAAAATTATGCCTATCAGCAAAATCGTCAGCGATCCCGCCAGCATCCGCATTCTCGATGCGTTGCAGTCCAACAGTGAAATCAGCAATGGTGAGCTGGCCGAGCAGGTCGGCCTGTCGCCGTCACCGTGCTGGCGCCGGGTGACGGAATTAAAGGCCAGCGGCGTCATCCGTGGCTCGGTGTCGCTGGTCGACCCGGTCGCGCTCGGCCTGGCCGTCAATGTGTTTGTACACGTCTCCCTCAAGCAACAGGACAAACGCTCGCTAGAAGTATTCCACGCCGCCATCCGCGACCGGCCAGAAGTGATGGAATGCTATCTGATGAGCGGCGAGTCGGACTATCTGCTACGCGTGGTGGTGGAAGATCTGAGCAAATTCCAGCGCCTGATCGTCGACGTGCTCACACGCATTCCCGTGGTCGCCAATATCCGGTCCAGCTTTGCACTGGAACAGGTCAAATACACAACCGCGCTGCCCACCGGGCATTTGAAAAATTAAGCACCTGCCATCACGTTGCTCATCGGTTGCAAGGACCACGCAGCAAGCCTGAAATATTCTCACTTGCTAACCTCGCACCGGTACGCACACAATGCCTAGGCGATGCTCTTGTACTTTCATTACGCCCCCAACCGGAATCCGCTCATGCTGCAAAACCACGATCAGCGCACCCTCGTCGCCCAATTGCTGAAGGCGCAAGACCAGGCCAGCCAGTTGGCACCACTGAGCGCGCAAGCGCCAGACTTTGATATCGAAGCAGCCTACGCCGTCGCGGAGCAGATTCATCAGGCACGGCTGGCGCAAGGCGATGTCGCTGCCGGTCGCAAGATCGGCTTTACCAATGCGGCCATGTGGGCAAAATTCGGGGTGCAGGAACCGGTCTGGGGTCATATGTACGCGCGCACCGTGGTGCACTTGTCCGGCGCGTCAGAGACATGCAGCCTGCGCCGCTTTGCCGAACCGAAGATCGAACCCGAGATTGCCTTGCACTTTCACCGGGCACCGCCGCCACAGGCGGACATCAACATGCTGCTCGACTGTATCGATTGGATCGCACCGAGCTTTGAAATCGTGCAGTCGCATTACCCTGACTGGCAATTCAAGGCGGCCGACACGATTGCCGATGGTGGCTTGCACGGCATGCTGTTTGTCGGTACGCCTGCGACGCCGGCGCAACTGGGGCCGGATCTGCTCACGCAATTAAGCACCTGCACAGTCACGCTGGCCTGTAATGGCTTGCTGCGCGAAACCGGCGCCGGCAAAAATGCGCTGGGCAATCCGCTGGCAGCCATGGCGCATCTGCTTGCCGTATTGGCCAGGCAAACCATACAGCGGCCGATTCAAGCCGGTGAAATCGTCACCACCGGCACGCTCACTGCGCCCCACGCATTAACCGCAGGCGAGACCTGGCGCATGACGTTGCAAGGGATCGCCCTGGCTGCGCTGGAAGTACAGTTCAACGCCTGACGGCTACGTCAACTTGAACACATGCACCACGCCAACCAGGCGCTGCACCTGTTGGTTCAGCGTCAGCGAAGAATGCGCGGCTTGCTCGACCATGGCGACGTTTTGCTGCGTCAGGGTTTCAATTTCCAGCACTGCTTGATTGACGTGTTCAATCGATGTACTTTGTTCACGCGTAGCAGCACGAATTTGCGCCATTGTTTCGGTCACGCTGCGGATACTGCCAACGACATCGTCCATGGTCTTGCCAGCCTGAGCTACCAGCATGCCGCCAATGTCGACTTCCTGCGCCGAGGCATTAATCAACTGTTTGATTTCCTTGGCAGCCACCGCCGAACGCTGCGCCAGACTGCGCACTTCGCTGGCGACCACGGCAAAGCCCCGGCCTTGTTCACCAGCACGCGCGGCTTCGACGGCGGCATTGAGTGCCAGGATGTTGGTCTGAAAGGCAATTCCGTCAATCACGCCAATGATGTCGACGATTTTTTGTGATGATGTGCTGATGGCCGCCATGGTGGCAACCACTTTGCCGACTTCGACGCCACCGCGTTCGGCCACGTCGGCTGCGCTCCTGGCCAGTGCATCAGCGTGTTCGGCATGGCCTGCGCTGTTCTTCACGGCATTGGTAATTTCGGCCATTGATGTTGCTGTTTCGGTGAGCGAGCTGGTCTGTTTTTCGGTACGTGCGGCCAACGCCTGGTTGCCATCGGCAATCGCGCTCGACGCAGAGGCAATCGCGCTGGTACCGTCACGGACATCGGTAATCGCATCGCGTAATTCCACCAACATCAATTGCAAAGCCTTGCCGCCATTGCTCATTGGTGCAGCGCCTTCAAAGCGCAGATCGATCGCACCATCCCCGGCGCTGGCCATGGCGCTCACCCGAATGCTGAGTTCGCCAGCCTGTACTGCATCGCGGTAAAGCAAGCCTGCCAGATAAGCCAGCACTACCGATTCGACCACCACAAACGCCGCATGCAAGACCACTTCGCCTAGCCCTGGCTTGGTGAAGCACAGCACGCCATATCCCCATTGCTGCAGATAGTTGAAGCTCAAGTGATGCACGGCGATCACCGCAGCGGCGACGATGATGACTTTCCAGTCGCGGTAGCACAGCAAAAACGCCAGTAATACAAAGATACTGAAATGCCACTCAGTCATGCCTGCAGCCTGATGAATGAATAGCGCGGCGAACACCATCATGGCCACCGCAATCAGCGCGCGGGTAACGAAGGCATGCGGTGCGCGCCAGATCAGCAGGCTTGGAATCAGTGCACTCGGCAAGCCAATCAACAGCGCCCAGTGCCAGGTATCGTGCAGTCCCGACAACCCCAACCCAACAACGAACAGCAGCCACAATAATGGCAGCACCAGGCGATGCGCCTGGTAATAATAACGGTCCAAAAACGTGTGCATAAAAAATCAACGGTAGAGAAATTAGTGACAAAGCCGGACAGTGGCCTGCTTACTTGCTTGAACAAATGCGTGTCTGCAGGCAAGCATAGCGCTGGCGATACGACCTACGACGTCTGGATGACGCAAGGCTGAACGCCATTCATAGCGCAACGGCGGGGTGCTGTGCCGGCTTGGTTTTTGAGACTTCGGAGGGTGCCGCATGGGCATCGCCAGTCTGCTGCCATGATCATCTGCAAGTGCACGCCGGGCGCGTTGCTCGGTTGCACTAACTGCGGCAGCAGTAACCTGGGGAGATAATATCAGCGCGCGCCATTTTACGAACGGTTGTTCTAAAATATTTACGCAAAATACGGTGATCGTTATTTTCGTGTTGGATTTTAACGACTGAGCGTGGCAAAAGATGTATCAATGCCGGCAACAATTCCGGATGGAAATGCATGCCGGCATCTGAGGTCAGACCGCACTTGGTCAGGCGCGTGTTTTGCCCGTATCCAGATTGTCGGCAGGCAATTGACCCGGCAGATAATCGGGCAAACGCCCGGCCGGAACAATACTCACCAGCGACAACATGGCCATCAACAATAAGCCGATCTTGAGTGCACGCAAGCGCGCAGCTTCGTTCAACAGAACCGCAGCGTCCACTTGTTCCGGTGTCGCCGTGGTATTACTGAGGATGCCGCGCAGGCGATCGTTACTGACAAAATTGATGCTGTCGAGATTGACCTGCGCCTGTAGTTCTGGCGTCAACATCGGCGTTTCAGCCACGCTACGCAATACGTTGCCGCTCAACAGTGTGACCAGCAAGGCTCCGGCGACGGCGGTGCCAATCGCATTCGCCAAATTATTCGTCGTGCCGCGCAAAGACCCGACATCGCCCGCCAATTCTTTCGGCGAGGCGCTGACCAATACATTGAATACCAAGGTCACCAGCGAACCCTGACCGATGCCAAAAATGACCAGACCGACCAGCACCGCCCATTCGCTCCAATTGTTACGCACCACCACTGCCAGCCATAGCAAGGCGATCGTGCAAGTGATGAACCCTAGCCGACCGATATTGCGCGGCGTGATTGTCTTGTAGAAGCGCACGATCAACATTGCAGAAAAGAACACCGACAGATTGAATGGCATCATCGCAATCGCGGTTGCCATCGGCGTGCTGCCCTGCACGATCTGGATATACAGCGGCACTGAAAAATTCAGCATGGCTTCCAGCGCCACCACGGCGAACATGGCAAACACTGCCGCACGTTCTGTACTGGAGTTGAGGACTTCAAGCGCCAGCAAAGGTGTCTTTCCCTCTTCTTGACGGCGCCGCGTCCAGGCCACAAACGCCTGTCCAAAGACAACGCCAAGGACGATCATGACCGGCGCTGGCGATACTCCCAACAGATGAAATGGTGCGCTATCACGCGCCAGGACCAAACCCCACCGGTTCAGGTTATTGAAACCAAACGACAACAGGAGGATCGACGCCGCCGCTAGCACCACGCCCAGAAAATCAATGCCGACTTCAGGCCGGCCCTTGTCGGCTTTCAAACGGAAGCTCAATACAAAGATAATCATCGACAACACAATCAGCATGCCGAAGGCAGGACGCCATCCCACTGTCGCCCCCAGTGCTCCGCCGATCAGGAATGCCGCCACACCGGCACCAGCACGCGCCGAACCGAGCGCGCCCAACGCAGTGGCCTGTTGTGTGCCACTGTAATTCTCGGCGATCAACGCGACCAGCGACGGCACCATCGCCGCCGCCACCAGTCCGCTCATGGCCTGTGCGCTGACCATGACGGTCGCATTCGGGCTAAAGGTCATCAAGGTTTGTGCCACAGCGAACAACAACGCAGAAAACCGAAACACGATCAGGGGCCCGAAACGCTGATTGAGTTTGGCGCCCAGCATGACAAAGCCAGCCACCGACAAGGAATACATGACAATGGCTGTGGCCACTGTGGTCGGCGGCACGCCGAAGCTCTGCACCATTCCCCCCATGGCGACCGGCAAAGACGCTACATTGAAAGACATCAAGATCTGGGCCAGCGCGATGGTGATCATTGGCACCCAGGATTGCTTGGTCTCGACATTGATTTTCTGACTGGACATAGATGGATTGGACATAGGGTCTCTCTATCATTGTTGATGTGCCAATGAAGCTGCGAAAAATAACGAATACGCCGACTCAACTCTTCTCGATATAGGGTTTAGACACAAACATGTCCAGGCCCATACTGCGCGACAAAAAGCGTGCTGCAAGCTGCCCCTTGACGCTGTTACCGGCACTGTCGAGCAACGGCGCAAACGTCCCCAAGCCGCCTTTGCCCGGCGACACCGTGACGATGCCGCCGCCGATGCCACTCTTGCCCGGCAGACCAATGTCATAGAGCCAGTCGCCCGAAGTTTCATACAGGCCCGCCGTCACCATCACGGCCAGGGCGTAATGACAAACCGGGTTATCCACCACCCGTTCACCGGTCAGCGGATTGACCCCGCCATCGGCCAGACAGGCCCCCATCACCGCCAGATCGCGGGCGCAGACATTGAGCGAACATTGGCGGGTATAGAGATCGGTGGCGACCGCCGGATCGCTACCCAGACAGCCGAAGCCTTGCAACACATTGGCAATGCCGCGGTTACGGTAATTCGATTCACAGGCAGATTGATAGACTTCGTCATTGAGCGTCAATTGGCGTCCGGCGAAACGGCACAAGCCATCGAAGATGACTTGCCATTGCTGCTCGCTGCTGGCGCCGGGTATCAGACTGGTGGTGGCGATTGCGCCGGAATTGACCATCGGATTGGTGCGGCCATCGGCAGCACGTTCCAGTGGCGAAATCGCATTGAACGGCATACCGGTGCTATTCACGCCCAGCTTGTCGCGTGCAGCCTTGGCGCCAATGGCCTGACAGGCCAGCGCAAAGACGAACGGTTTGGAAACGCTCATGATAGTGAACTCATGGTCCACATCCCCGGCGGCATGCATTGCGCCGTTGGTGCCGACCACACAAACGCCAAACAAATCCGCAGGAATGCGTTCAAGCGCTGGATAGACCTTCGAAACCGCACCGTCGCAGTTGCTGCCAAAGCGTTGATGCGCCTGCTGCACCAATTGGTTTACTGTCGCTTCTTCCGGCAAATGTCCGGTCGATACGTAGCCTGAAGCGAATTGTTTTTCTTCCTCATCGCGCATCTTTGCCTCCGATTTGTCATGGACGATTCAGCGCCTGCGACTATTGGCTGAGGCCAGAAGAAACTGGCAGACATGGATGCCAATTTTGTTTCACACTGGTATCAGTTGCGGGCATTTGAGTGTAACGACTTCATACGCAGCTATTTACAAGCGTGTGAAATCAGAGTCACCGAGGATAGATGTGCATCCGCATTTATGATGCGACGAGGCATGCCTCGCCGGGAGGATCGCTCACATAGGATGATTGAAGCGGCGCGTCCAATGTGCGCTGATGGCCAGCAGGCTACCACTGCTCAGTACCGTGACAATGCCCATCGCCATGCCATCGCCGATGGAACCTTGCTCGAACTGCTGCCAGATATAGATCGATACCGTTTGCACTCCGCTGGGCGCCAACAACAGCGAATTGACCAATTCGCGTGAGGCAATTGCGAACACAATCAGCATCGAAGAAATCAGCGCCGGTGCCGTCAACGGCACAATGATGCGACGCATGACCTGGCTGGCCGAGGCACCGTGCACGCGTGCAGCCGCTTCGAGGTTGTCGCTGATCTGGCGCAAGGCGGCGCTGGCATAACGCACCGGATACGGCAACAGCAAACAACTATAAGCCAGCAGCAGAATGCCCCAGGTGTTGTAGGGCGTGAGCGGCCAGAATGACTGGTTCCAGGTGAGAATCAAGCCAACCCCGACCACCACACCTGGCAAGGCATGCGGCATCAAGGTCAACGCATCGAGCAAGCTGCGCCCACGACTACGCGTTTTAACGATGACCCAGGCGCTCAGCAGACCTAGCGCACCGGTGATCAACGCGGTACCCGTGGCCAGGCTCAGGCTGGTGCTCAACGCACCGATACCCTCGCCGTCTGCCCACAGTGTGCGGAAATGGTTCAAGGTTAGATTGGTGCCATTGATTCCGCCCGACAAGGTGCGCGTGAATGCCGTAACGGCGATGGCAAACAAGGGTGCCAGCGTGGCCGTTGTAGCGATGATGAAAAACAGCACCAGCACCGGCCAGCGCCACGCGCCGAGTTCACGCGGAGTAGTGGCCACCGGCTTGCCGGCATGGGTTTCGAAATTACGTTTGGCCAGCAGCCAGTGCTGCAGAAAAAATGCCGTCAACGCCAGCAATGCCAGCAACAAGGACAGCACCGCTGCGCCGCTCAGATCGATTGGCCAGTCGGAAAAGCGCTGCTCAATTGACGTCGCCAGCAGTGCCACACCAGCGCGTGGCCCAAGCGCTGCCGGGATGCCGAATTCTTCAATCGCCATGGTAAAGGTCAGCAAGGCACTGGCGGCAATGGCTGGCAACACCAGCGGCAAGGTAATCCGCATCACGCTGCGCCAGGGACCGGCACCGAAGATCCGGGCGACATCGGTCAAGCGCAAACCGACCGCCGCCAGCGCCCGCGATACGGAAAAATAGACGATCGGAAACACATTGAGCGTCATCGCCGCCACCACGCCCTGGAATGAGAACAGGAAATGCCCGAGATTGACGCCGACCAGTTGTTCGAGATAGCCATGCGGCTGCAATAGCAACATCCAGCCCAGAGCCGCCAGATAGGGCGGAATCAGAAACGGCGCCAGAAACAGCAAATCCCAGACCCGTGCCAACGGCACCCGGAACAAGCCGCGCAACGCTCCCAACGGAACACCGATCAAGACACTGGCCAGCGCCACCAGCGTGCCGAAGCGCAAGGTATTGAACAACAAGGGCAACGTCGTGTCATGGTTCAGGCTGCGCGAGAACGAGGAAAATGGATGGGCGAACGATCCAAGATTGATATCCGGAAAAATCGCCTGCAAGGCGACGAATGCAATCGGCAGCGCCACCAGCAATGCCAGTGCCAGGAATAACGCCGACAGCGCTGCCGGGTGCATGCGCGCACCGGACTTCGAGCTTGTCATGAAAGTCACCGCCAGCGCTCAGTGCTGTCCGAATAGTGCGGAGAAACGTTTCAAGACGTCGGCATGCATCACCGTCGCCGTCGTGCCTTCCTGCGGCAACAGCTTCATGTCCTTCAACAACGGCCGGTCACTGGCGATATCGTCGCGCGCCGGCATCAGCCAGGCATCGGCGACGATTTTTTGCCCTTGCGGCGACAACACATAATCAATGAAGGCGCGTGCTTCATTCTGCACATGCGAGGTCTTCAGAATCATCATCGGGCGCGGTGCCACTACCGTGCCGCTCGATGGAAAGATCACCTTGATCGATTCACCGCTAGTCAATGCGCCATAGGCGACATAATCGACCGCGCCAAAGACGGCCGCCTTAGCACCTTGCAATACGGGATTAAGCGCCTGTGCATTGGGGCCGAGCACCACCATGCCGTTGCGGTGCAAATTATCGAACAAAGCGTCAGCCTGCTTGCCCAGACGGGTCTGCAAACCCAGCAGCAGATCGAGCGTGGCGCCCGATAGTGCCGGGTCAGGCATGGTTACCTGATTGCGGTAGGCCGGTGCAGCCAAGTCGCGCCAGTCGTGCGGTTCGGGCAAGCCGGAGCGCGCATTCCAGACGATGCACAAGGCCGAAAGCCCTTGCGCCACATAGGACGGCGCTTTGAATGCGGCAGGCACATGGACCGCATTGGGACTTTCATAGTTGAGCAACCACCCACGTTTATCGAGATCGCGCGCGGTATCCCAAGAGGCCGAAATCAAGACATCGGCATGCGGATTATCGGCTTCGGCTTCCAGCCGTGCCATCACCTTGCCAGTGGTGGCCTGGAACAGATCGACCTTGATCCCGGTTTTTTTCTCAAAGCCGAGCGCCAGTTTTTTACCCAGGCTTCCAGGCCCGGCGGTATAGACAGTGAGGGCATTTGCCTGCGGAGCTGCGAGGCCAAAGGATAACGACATGGTGAGGAAAAGGAGAATGCTAAAACGTTTCATTATATTGAGTTCCAGAACGATGTATAGCGCTGGCAATGCGCCCATGCTGCATGGTCACAACTTGATGCGCCAAGGTTTCCGCCTCTTCGCGGTCATGGGTCACATACACGGCAGTGGTGCCGAGTTGCGCCAGCAGTTCGCCGATTTCGCGGCACAGGCTCACGCGCAGATCGCGGTCGAGATTCGACAGTGGTTCGTCGAACAACAGAATGCGAGGTTCGGCAACGATGGCGCGCGCCAGTGCCACGCGCTGCTGCTGCCCGCCCGACAGTGCTGAAATACGTCGTTTGCCGACATGTTCCAGTCCAACCCGTGCCAGCGCAGCGGCCACGCGCCGCTCACGCTCGGGCCGCGCCACCCGGCCCATTTCCAATGGAAAAGCGACATTGCCTGCCACTGTCATATGCGGCCACAGTGCGTAGTCCTGAAATACCATGCCCAGGCCGCGCCGCTCGGGCGCAACGCAACTGTGGGCATCGGCCACCAGTTGCGCGCCGAAATGAATGCTGCCCGCGCCAGGTTGCTGCAGCCCGGCCAGCAGCTTGAGCAAGGTGCTCTTGCCACAGCCGGACGGCCCCAACAAGGCCAGCGTGGTGCCGCCAGGCACCTCAAGATCGATATCGGCCAACACGGTCTGGCTGTCAAACGACAGTCCCAGACCGCGCACCGAGATCGCCGTGCCGGCCGCAGCAGCGCTCTGCACAGATGCCATCTCAGAACGTATGCCGGATGCCAATTTGGGTACCCAACTGGTTATGACCCGCCACTGCCGACGAAGCAAAACCGTTCAGCCCCAGGTCAGAACCGCCGCGGTTGATGACATAACCGGTATTGATATACAGGTCGGTGCGTTTGGACAGGAAGTAATCCACATCGACCTGAAACGACATCGGTGCGACTACGCTGCCATAAAATTTCTGATACATCGCGGTACCCGACCACAGCAGATTCGGCGTCATGTGATACGTCGCGCCGACCCAATACAGGCTCGACACCTGGACCGGACCTTTGACTACGGTGGTCAGATGGATCGCCTTCGAGTTGAGGTAGCGATAGCCGGCGAACAGGTCGACATCGGCTAGCTTGTACGACACGCCGGTACCGATGCGCTTATCGGTATTGCCTTCGTAGCCACCGACCGCCGTCGTGGTCGCCGCAGCAGCACTGCTGGATTCGCCATTCTTCTGGTCATACACCAGCGTCGCGCTGAAGTTGCCGGCGTCATACAGTAAGCCGGTTTCTATCACGCGGCCTCGGAGATTATCGCCAGCCGGATTGGCGCCATAAGCGACGTTGTCATAACCCTGGCTATATTGCGCGATGGCAGTGACAGCGCCAAATTTATTTTGATAGCGGATGGTCTTATCGAGCCGGTCGGAGAAGGCCGGGTCCATCATCTTGATGGCATAGACGGCGTTATTGAGCGGGTTGAATTTACTTGCCCAATCGAGGAACAAGCCGCCGATACGACCGACCGAAACAGTGCCATAGTCGTTGTCGGCCAGGCCTACATAAGACAAGCGACCAAACAAACGGCTGCTTTGCAGCAAACTGCCCGAATCAACGGCAAAGCCGCTTTCCAGCAGAAAAAACGAGGAGCTGCCACCACCCAGGTCTTCTTTGCCCATGACACCCCAACGCGAACCGGACATATTGCCGGACGTCAGGCGCGTGATGCTGGCGGTGTTGCCGTTGACGATAGCGGCATTGGTCAGGTATTCAACGCCGCTATCGACGATACCGTACAGCGTCACGGAAGAAGAGGGGATTGCAGAGTCGGCGAAACTGAGGGAGGGCAGGCTAAGACAGGCGGCCATAAGGCAACCCGCCGCGCCAAGGCGGTGATGAGTTTTCATGAATTGTAGGTCCTCTTTGGGATTGAATGGGTACGCGACTGAAAGTCACGTGGGCCAGAGTATCGGCTTTGAATGTTTCAGGTGTATGAATGATTTATGTCAGTTTGATGACATGGTGGTTGCGCCTTGCGCAGTGCCAGAATTGCTCTGTACGTTTCGGGCAATACTCTCAGCGGCGGGGTTTGCTCTCGTCATTTGATGCAGCCGCTAACTTCGCTAACGGCAAGTTACTGGCAATGCGGCAATCGCCAGTGTGCGTCTGCTACTCCCGCGGCTCATAGCAATCTCAGTGCTGAAACGGGAAACATTGAAAATTTAGCCAGATTACATGTTTTGATGGTTGCGAATTGACGTGCGCTAGGATGCAGATAAAGCGCACTTGGCGCTCATCACCGCTGCATAAGCAATCAGGAATAGAACTTATCCAACGGTGGATTTCTTTGCAGGAAATTGCCTGTTTGCGGCTGAAAATCCCATTCAGCTAAGCCCCACGCACCCGCGCCCCGATCCACTTATCCGCAACCGGCAACGGCACCCCCACGTGGCTCAACTCCCTGTCGCTGATGACGGCATCCTGTGCCGCCAGTTGTGCGCCAAAGTTAATCCCCTTGGCGTTGCGCGCGGTCTGCGTTTCGAGCGTCATGATTTCCGTTGCCATCCATGACGCTTCCGCGCACAAGAGATGTTGCATTGCCTCGGCGATCTCTTTCTGCACAGTGCTCTCAACACCGAACCTGTGGTCTGTGTCGGCTAAGGCAATCAGTTCATTGAGCTTGGCGTGCACGTCGGCCTTGAGGCGTGAGCGCATCAGATGGCGCTGACCTGGACCGGCCCAATTCCTGGTCTTTTCCATAAACTCTGCCAATTTCTTTTCTCCATTTTCGACGCCATAGCGTGCATTGAATATCTGGAGATATTGCGCGTAACGTTCCGGCTGCTGTAGCAGCTTACAAAAATGCTGCGTGTCCCGTTGCTCCATGTCGCGCAGGGTAAATGGCGATGACAGCTCGCCCTGCTCCATGAGCGTTCGGAAAATGGCACTAGTTCCTGCGTCGCTGGCGAGAAAATTCAATGTGTTTGTCATTTGCGGAAAACTCAGACTTTCCGTGTTGGTGCCGCTGGTATGGACGGGCACAGCGGCACCGGCGCCGGCAGCGCCGATGGAGATAATTTGCTGATGCCGAGTGAAATTGCTGCTGCGTATCTGACGCGTTGCGCCTGATGTTTCCTTGCGACTGATCGCCGCCGTTGGCGTAAAGTCAGCCGTGCGCGACACACTCAATCCGGTATAGGCGATACCCGCGCGATCAATACCGAAACCTAAGCGGGCATACAAGCCAGCCGTTCCCGTCAGGTGCGGCGTCAATTCTCGCTGCGTCTGCCAGCCGACCGATAGGGTATCACTGTCATAGAAGCGTTCAGCCATCTTTTCCCACACGCTCGTGGCTGGCAACGCGCCATATTCTCCTTTGGCAATGGCAAACATCAGATCAGTAAAGGCGACAATTTCGGCGCGCGCCTGCGGTGTATCCAAACTGTTGCCGTCAGCACTGATGCCACGCTTGGTCCGTACCATCACGCCGCGTGTCTGGACTCGATCGCATCCGAGCGCAGCGGCAACACCACAACCGGCATTGGCACCCACGTATCTTAGCAATGGACTTGTGCTGAAATTAAGCGCGGCACCAAGTGCTCCCGACGTTTGCTTCTGTGTCCCAATGAAGACTTCGAAGCCATGCGTGGTCGATCCCATATTGATCACGGCGTTACGCGTGTAAAGCAACCGTGCATCAATGGCCGGCGTGGCAGTCAGCGGCAGGACATGCCCCAGGCATTCATTGACTTTCTTTATCGATAGCATCAGCGGCGTCGTGTTCAGGCCCAGAGCGCCGCCATTGATGGCCGACACGGTATTGCCCGTATTGTGTTCGCACAGGTAGCCGCGCATGAACGCATGCATTGCTTGCGGCGACAAATCGCGTGGATAGCTCGACGCTGTGTCGGCAGCAACCGCTCTGCGTAAGGCCTTACTCAGTTTGTCTTCAGCGACAGGTGCGGTATCCGCATCAGAATCCGGTTCATTGGCGAATGCGAGATGGAGAGTTGCCCATTGGTGCAGGTCACTGATCTTGAGTTCACGGCCGATCCAATGCTTGAGCTTGTTCTCCAGCGTCGTCAACGCAACCAGGCAACCATACTCTTTCGCGACCGTATAGGTGATCTCTCGTACCGCTGCCGTATCAAGCCGGTGGCCGAGCGGTGTGTGCTGCGCCATTAATATCATCCAATGCGCAAGCAACGCAGTGTGTTCCACCAGTGCCGGCAGCGGCGCGAACGGGTCTTGCAATTGTTGCCGAACATCCTTTGCAGGCATGCTACTGAGCGCCTCTTGCAGTTGCGCATGCAACAAACCGATGACGACTTCCGTATTGCTATAGAGCACCTGCAACTCGTCTTCGGGATGCATCAGCCTGGCGTTATTAGCCCCGAGCGACGCCAGCGCCATCAGCGGTGATTTCTTGCGGCCAATCGATTGATTCAGCCGCGCGGTAACAAGGCGGGTCTTTGCATCGATGAGTGTGAACGCCGACTGCACGCGCCGATGACGGTCAAGCCGAACATTGCGCAACTCCTGCGCATGATTCGCACGTTCTACGTACTTGACCAGCTTGCACAGGCGCGCCTGCGCCAGTGCCAGATCACTGCCCTTGCCGCGCTGACGAAAGCCGTTGTTCCATGAAAAGAGTGCAGATTTCTGCGCGGTGGACAAATTGGCATAAGCATCGTCCACACGTTGCAAGGCGACGCTTTCAATATGCAGCACGACTTGCGCCAGCGAGGCCTGCCCGCTTTCCACGTCCAGTGCTGCACGCAGGACATGGTGCCAGAGATCAACTTGCTGACCCTGCTCGATCTCGATCTGCGCCACAGCTCCCAACAACCGCTTGAGGCTGCGCTGCTGTGGTGCACCGAACTTTGGCCCGATCAACTTGAGCAGCGCCTTGAATTCGGTCGCCATCAAGGACATTTTCGCCGCAACACTGAGTGCATCAAGATGGGCCTGAGCCGGGGAGCTGCGAGGCAAGCACTGCCGCGGCATGAACTGCGACGCATCAGCCGGTAGTGCCAGAAAATCGCCATACTGCAACGCGTGCAATGCTGCCAAGGCACGTTCGGCATCGCCGGCACTGGCGTAGGCCAGATGCTGAAGCACCATCACATGAGCGCTCAGCGGCAGCGCCGTGCCGTGTGACTGCAATGCCAGATGCAGCGCTTGCAGTAACTTCATCAACGCATCGCCTTGGTCGTGGCTACAAAACAGACTGCTGGCGTAGCCTTGCAAGGCTTCAGGATGTGTCAACACGTCCATGAATGCGACCTTGACGGCACCATTGCCGATGCCGCAGGTCGACCACGGCGCCAGCATGGCGATTTGCTTTTTTGCCGCTTTGGCGATGCGCTGGTATTGTTTCTTATCGACGTGCACGGCTGTCGGCGCGAGCGGCGTCGCCTCCTCTGGCATTGGCCGCAGATCAACCGTCCCTGGCAATCGTGGCCCCACGCTTACCTGCAAGCGCATCGCTTTACCCGGTGTGGTCTTGGTGCGGAACACCAGGTTTTCTGTCTTGCTGAGAATTCCACCACCATCATGACGCTGCAAATGCGCAGGGTAAGCGGCACCGGCATTGACGGCGACACACCCCACCACGGCCTTGTTTGCTAGTGGCGCGGCGGTGGTCTCCGTATGCGAACCATCAGGCAAGATCGGTTGCGTACAGCAATCGAAGCTCGACCGAGTCGCGTGTTTAAAACTCAACAATGTCGCCCGGCCGTCACATTCCTGCGCGACTTCGCGATTGGTTCTACAAGGCGACGCCTTGAGTTGTATCCAGGACGAAAAAGCGCGCTTGAGCGGCAACGAAAAAGCGCAACGAAACTGGTGCGGTTTCGCTTGCGCACCATAGCGTTTTAAATTGGCAATTGGTATGCATGAAAAATTGGCTACGGAAATTTTGGCTAGCATCATCTGGCAGCTCCTGGATTATTTTTTAAATTCATCAATCAAGCGGGCATGGCGCAAATATGGGCATTGGTTAGTTGCCGATATCGCGTTCTCAGAATTGAGAATCAAGGAGAGAGGCTCGATGCCTGCGGAATTCGATCATTTACCTCATGAATTATTCAATTCCCCATCTATTTTTAATATCGTTATATGAAATTTATTTTTGCACTGCAATAATTTTAAGTATCTTTTTTATCGTCGATTTTCGACTCATGGGAATATCGATTCACAAGGATTTAGCGCCAATGATTTTTCTGGCCACGAGCAAACCTGTACTGCTATTGATATGCATCAGGTGCTATTACTTTTAAGAGCAATTGCCAAAATTTGATTAAATATAAAATCTCGCCATTTTCATATCATTCTTGTCTTAATTTATAGCGAGATTAATTCAGTAAAGTACTGATCTATTGTTTTGGGGTCATGTCGGCTATTTTTTGTCGCTGAATTTGCGAAGATACGGTCGCCAGCTCATCGCTTGTGCGACACCACGCCAACATTGCGCGGCAACGCATCGTCGTTACTGCGGAAGGTCTTACGCTGGAATAAATTGAGGATGACTCGGATGTACTGCTGGGGAGACGGTTTGATGGGTTTCTATTAATTCTTCTGCATTGGCAGACAACGGATTCGCTTTATCGACTGAGGAAGTTGGCATCAATCACGAACTCTGCCGCGCATCGACTTGATTTCGCCGCGCAGAGTCTTTGTTTGCAGCCGCTTGCGCTGCGAGCTGCGGGTCGGACGAGTCGGTCTGCGCAATACCGGGACATGGGCCACCACCGCGACCATTTCCTGTAGACGTTGCAAGGCGTCCGCCTTGTTTTTTTCCTGACTGCGGTGCGCCTGGGCCTTGATAACGATCACGCCCTCCTTGCTGATGCGATGATCCCGCAATGCCAGCAGGCGCTGCTTCACCTCGTCCGGCAAGGACGAAGCGCGGATCTCGAAACGCAGGTGTATGGCGCTCGATACCTTGTTGACATTCTGCCCACCCGCACCTTGTGCGCGGATTGCAGAAAATTCAACTTCGTCGTCGGCAATAAAGAGTGTGAGAATGGTAATGGCCCGGAGTGGCAAAGCGCTATTTTAACGGCTGGGGTGCTGAGGGCATGAAAATTGAGAAGGCCACCAAAAAAGATTGCGGACGAATTGGGTGTTCCGCTGGAGAAGCTATTTTGGTGAAGTGTCAGCCAATTCTTCTGCATTGGTCATTCTCACCCGGAAATTTCATTTAATACAGAATTACC
The DNA here is from genome assembly GCA_026225475.1 of Duganella sp. Lineage (GTDB taxonomy): Bacteria > Pseudomonadota > Gammaproteobacteria > Burkholderiales > Burkholderiaceae_D > Herbaspirillum. The sequence goes on along the minus strand of JAMFSU010000058.1, from coordinate 1,413 downwards.
ATATATTAGAATTAGCAAACGCTGCTTCAAATTGTCCACTCTATTTTTCGCGATTGCGTAATTTTTTTTAGATTCCACTAGCTCAACTTGAGCAAGTAAAGCATCCGAAATAGAACCTACACCCGCTTGAAACCGCCCAAGACTTTTTGATGACGCTATCTCATCTGCTTCCACCAAGTCCGCGTAACTACTCACTTCCCTCTCCGCATCTCCGATTTGACTATATAAAATCGAATATACATCGGCTTGTTGTTTCAATTCTTCATCAAATGCGTCTTGTGCTTTTGATTTTTCAGCCACGGCAACCTGAGTGTGCTTATCGATAGAAAATCCTGAAAAAAGCGGGTAAGTGCGTCATAGCAATTATTTTCCAACGTGATTTCATCGCCTGGGTACAAAGGAATGCCCTCCAGATGCCCAAATTTGTTAGCGTGACGTGTACATCGCGATTGTGAAATCAAGTTCGGGCACCAAGTCACTGGAAGCATCCATGTAATAGTGGCTCAGGGCGGTCACCAATTTTTGTTTGTGGCGATGCATGACGTGAACATTCAGATCCATGAATCCGGGTGCTGAAAGTTTTACGAACTCTTCAAGTTCAAGAACGCCGGGAACGAGTTGCAGAATTTTTTGATAGTTCTTTTGGTAGATGTCCATGTGCGGTAACTCATGTTAAATTCATTACCGGTACTATCCTATCTGCCACCGCCAACAGGCAACAGGCAACGGCTTTGATCCGTAATGATTTCGACGTGCAATTTATATAAAAATAAAAGGGAATGATGAAAATCGAGAAATATGCGAAGGCTCTTGAGGCTTTGGCTTCGACAGGACTTTTAGGAGATAAAGATTGCAAAGAGCCGATCAAGGAATTTATTCGGAAGGTGACGGAGACGAGCAGTGGTCATGCGACCGCACACTATCGTTCAAAAGAGGTGGCCCAAAAAATTAATATGCAGATCGCAAATGGTTTAAAAGGGAAATCGGAGTACCAACGTTATTGCTCAAGCAATTTTAGGCATGAACACGTAGTGCCTTGTGAAGTTGTGTATCGAATGATAATTAACCTGAAGACAGCTTCTGAGTTCGAAATAATTTTGAGGAAATATGCGATTCGTGCAACGATAACTATAGATCAAGACAACCGGCTTAAGGAACAGGGTCTTAACTACAAAATGCCACCAGAATTTTCAAATCCAGATCATGCTTATTATGAAGATCCGTTTGCTCGATACAAAGTCGCAAAAATTCATGATGATTTAGAGGCGAGAATCGGAGCCTCATGGATTTAGTCTCTTGGTTGATATCGATGTCGCTGCGATAGATCTGAACGAGTATCACATTTTGTGCGACGTCTCCCCAAATTTGAGTAGCATACGGAATTAGAGTCTAATCCCATCCTGTAAGGAGATT
>JAMFSU010000057.1 GCA_026225475.1 Duganella sp. | reverse complement strand
GCCCGGATCGCGCGGTCGCCTTCTTTTGCTTAGCTTTTCTTGGCGAGACAAGAAAAGTAAGCGGCTGCCGGGCCGCTCCCGGCTAGGTAGTCCGAAGAAAACAAAGGCTCAACTACGCACTGAGGTAAGCAGCCTCCAGCCATTTTCCGTATAACAAAAACCGGAAATAGTCGTTCCTAAATCAACCAGCGGCTTCCTATACTCGCTCTCATTTGGTGCAGGCAACAACACAACTTTCTGCCTGCACCATGCCAGCTTGCCTGCGGCAAGCGACAGGACCCACCCCCTGCCCATTTCACAACAACAAGGAAAAACCTCCATGAGATTGCGCGTTTTACCCACCACCCTGTCGGCCCTGTTCATCAGCCTTAGCCTGCTCGCCAGCGCCGCCCATGCCGACAAGCTCGACGACATCAAGAAAGCCGGCGTACTGCGCGTGGCGGCATTCGATGGCAATCCGCCATTCGGTTATGTCGACCCGACCAGCAAGAAAGTGGTCGGCCTCGACATTGACTACGCCAATGAACTGGGCAAGAAGCTCGGCGTGAAGGTGGAGTTCGTGCCGACCAATCCGGCCAACCGTATTCCGCTGCTGTCGTCCAACAAGGTTGATCTGGTGTTCGCCAACTTCACTATCACCGAAGACCGCGCCAAGGTGATCGATTTCAGCATCCCCTACTTCGCTTCGGGCCAACAGTTCCTGGCCAAGAAAGGCGTACTCAAGAGTGCTGACGGCATCAAGGACATCCGCGTGGGCACCGACAAGGGCACCACCATGGAGACCACCCTGCGCGAGAAATTCCCTGATACCAAGGTAGTGCTGTACGACGACACGCCGCTCGGTCTGGCGGCACTGCGCAATGGCAACATCCAGGCGTTCAGCCAGGATGGCTCCAAGCTGGTGGCGATTCTGGCGGCGCTGCCGGACAAGGATAAATATGAAATCCCGCCGTTCGCCATCTCGGAAGAATATGAAGGCATTGGCGTGCCCAAGGGCGAGACACGCCTGGTTGCGTTCCTCAACGACTGGCTGCGCGATCTGGAAAAAACCGGCACTGCGCAACAGATCTATGACAAGTGGTTCGGTCCGCAAAGCAAGTCGCCGCTGCCGCGTCTGTTCAAGATCGGCGACACCAAGCTGCGCGATAAGTAATCGCTGCTGGCAGCCTGCCTGAGCAACCCCACAGGCAGCCTTGCGCCCATGGGCAGATGACGATCTGCCCATGGGCGTTTTCCACTTCACCGCTACTACCATGCCTGCCCTGTTTTCTGCATTTTCCACCGGCCAATTGCTGGCGCCAAAATATCTGCTGTGGATGTGGCACGGCTTCCTGACCACATTGCAATTGAGTGCCGTGACGGTGCTGCTGTCGACCTTGCTGGGACTATTACTGGCGAGCGCTTACGGGGCCGATTATCGGCCGCTGCGGGCGGCGGCCGTCTGGTTTACTTCCCTATTCCGCAATACGCCGTTGCTGGTGCAATTGCTGTTTTGGTATTTCGGCGTGCCGGCCTTGTTTGCCGACGGCTGGATGGAATGGCTCAACGCCAGCCATCGCCTCGATCTGGGCGTATTCACGCTGAGCTGGCCGTCTTTCGAATTTGTGGCGGCCATGTTCGGCCTGGTGCTGTATTCCACTGCCTATGTCAGCGAAGAAATCCGCGCCGGTATCCGCGGCGTTCCGGCCACCCAAACGCTGGCCGGTGCTGCCATTGGCCTCACGCCCGTGCAGGTGCAGCGCTACATCGTGCTGCCGCAGGCGGTGCGCATCGCACTGCCGCCGCTGCTCGGGCAATACATGAACATCCTCAAGAACACCTCACTGACCATGGGCATCGGCCTGGCTGAGCTGTCCTACACCTCGCGTCAGGTCGAGGCCGAAACCTTCCTTACCTTCCAGGCGTTTGGCGTGGCCACGTTGCTGTATGTGGTCGCCATTGCAGTGATCGAAAGCATCGGCCACTGGTATCAGCAGACCCGCGCGCTACAGCACGCTTCAGGAAGAAGAAAATGAATCTCGCGATCCTGCTCGACAATCTACCCTATCTGCTGTGGGGTGCCTATCCCGACGGCCCGCTCGGCGGCGCTGCACTGACGCTGCTGTTGAGCACCGGTTCGGCCTTGCTGTCGGCGCTGCTGGGTGTGCTGCTGGGGATTCTGCTGGCAATGACGCGCGGCCCCTTGCAGCACCTGCTGACGCTAGGGCTGGGCTTCTTTCGCGCCATCCCGGTGCTGATGCTGATCTTCTGGACGTATTTCCTGTTGCCGATCGCCTTCGGTATCGATGTCCCCGGCGTGCTATCGGTGATGTGCGCCTTGTCGCTGGTCAGTGCCGCCTATCTGGCCCATTCGGTGGCCGCCGGTATTGCCGGTATCCGCAGCGGCCAATGGGATGCCGGTTTGTCGCTCGGTCTGCCGCGCTGGCAGGTGCTGCGCCATATCATCCTGCCGCAGGCGCTGCAAATCATGCTGCCGTCGTTCGTCAACCAATGGGTGACACTGGTCAAGGACAGCTCACTGGCCTATATCGTCGGCGTCGGTGAGTTATCGTTCGTGGCGTCGCAGGTCAATAGCCGATTGATGATCTATCCGATGGAAATCTTTCTGTTCGTCGGCGTGATCTATTTTCTACTGTGTTCAGCGCTGGCGCAGTTTGCCGCCTGGGTCGGGCGCTATACGCTGCCGCAAAACATTGCTGCACGCCAATTGAAACGCAAGAAAAACACGATACTGCTGCCAGCAGGAAACACTAACTTGGGCAAATCTGCCTGACGCATCCCGAAAGTGTGATAAATTCACGGCCCCGCGCCAACCGGACCCAAGATCAGGACGTCGCCGGCTTTGCTTAGTACCGAACACCCAGAAAAGAAACAAACATGAATTTGACCACCGCTAGCGCCAACAACACTGCTCACGCCACCGTGCGGGCTGCCGACATCAGCCTGCTGTGCCCGCATTGCGGCCAGTTCATGCTGCAACTGTCAGCCGACGTACGGCCGATTCAGGAAAAGAAGCACGCTTGCCCGGCCTGCAGTAAACAAACCCGCATGGCCAAACTGAAAACCCGCAACGGCGACACCTACCAGCTCTATCTGCGTCAGATCGATCCGAAGGCACGCATCGACGTCTACCGCTACAAGAAATAAGCTGGCAGCATCCGGGCCTCAGAGGGCCTTGGTCAAACCGATGGTGCGTTCGATCAAGACCAGCGCCAGCACCGCCAGCACGATAAACAAGGCAGACACGGCATTGACCACCGGATCGAAGGTTTGATCAATATAGGTAAAAATGCGCACGGGCATGGTCACCGTACCCGGCGCAGTCAGGAACAGGCTGACCGATACCTCGCCAAATGAAGTCACCGCCGCAAACACGGCACCGGCGACGATGCCCGGTTTGATCAGCGGCAGCGTGACATGGCGGAAGGTATAGGCCGGGGTTGCGCCCAGACTCATGGAGGCCGCTTCCAGTCGCCGGTCCATGCTGGCCAGGCTGACACTGACGGTGCGCACCGCGTACGGCAGCGCCACCAGGATATGACCGATCGCTAGTCCCGCCAGCGAACCGGCCAGCCCCATGCCGGTCAACACATACAGCAAGGCAATACCCAGTACCACCTGCGGAATGATCAGCGGCGACAGCACGAATGCCTGCAACAGATTACGTCCGCGAAATGTCAGCCGCGCCAGCGCATAGGCTGCCGTGGTGCCCAGCAGCGTCGTCAATGGCACCACCAGCAGCAGCAGCCAGGCACTGACCTGCAAGGCCCGCAACCAGGCTGGATTTTCAAAAAAAGCCTGAAACCAGCGCAGCGACCAGCCGTTCGGCGGAAACTGCGGATAGGCCTGAGGACTGAAGGCCGACAAAAAAATCACCAGCACCGGCAAGATCAGAAACAGGTAAACCAGCAGGCCGGAAGCACGCCCGAGCCAGTGCCAGAGGCCGCCCGAGGCCGGGCTAAAATTGCGATCAGTGGCCATAGACGCGGCGCTCCCAGCGTTTTTGCAGATAACTCATGCACCCGGCAATGGCCGCCGTCACCACCAGCAAACTCAGCGACAATGCCGCTGCCAAAGGCAGATTGGCAATCTGCAAGGCTTGCTGGTAAATGGCAATCGGCAGCAAGGGCTGCAAGCGGCCGCCGATGAGCAGCGGCGTCACATAGCTGCCAGCAGCCAGGGCGAAGACGATGATGGCACCACTCATCATGCCGGGAATGGTCAGCGGCAATATCACATGCATAAAGGTATGGCGCGCACCGGCCCCGAGACTGTGCGAGGCACGCGGCAAGGCAGCCGGAATTTCACCCAGCGAGGTCGCCAGCGGCAACACCGCAAACGGCAGCATCACCTGCACATAGGCGACGATGACTGCTTTCATGTTCCACAACAGCGCCAACGGCGCATCGATCAGCCCGAGGCGGCGCAGCACGTCATTGATGAGACCGTTCTGCGCCAACAACACGATCCAGGCAAAGGTGCGGATCACGACACTGGTGAGCAACGGCGAAATCAGAATCAGGTAGAGCACCGTGCGCCAACTGCGACTGCGCGTGGTCACCAGCAGCCACGCCGCCGGATAGGCCAGCAGCACGCACAGCAACGCCGTCAATGCCGCCACCCACAGGGTAGTGCCCAATGCGTGCGCATACGTGGCCGAGCTGAACACATTGATATATTGCGCGACACTGTAGGTCGGTAACACCATCAGCATGCCATCGACATCGTGCAGGCTGAGCACGATCAACAGCATCCCCGGCAACACCAGGAAGGCCAGCAGAAACAGCATGCCAGGCGTGAGCAGCAACCAGGAAAACAGCGCATTGCCGGAACTCGATGGGCGGCTCATGCGAGCCCGTCCACCGCGCCACCGGGCAGGTTGCTCAGGTCTTCGGCATCCCAGGACAGATGCACCTTGGTTCCCGCTGGCGGAATGTCGACGAAATTGGCTTCTGCGGCTTCCACCAACATCTCGCCGCCGCCCGCCAGAGCAATCGTCAGATGCAGGCCAGCGCCGGTGTAGCTGGCCTCGCGTACTTCGCCGTTGACACTATTGGGTGCCGGCGGCAGCCGCGTCTCCAGCGTTGCCGCCGTGGCCGCCATGGGCGACAGGCGGATACGTTCCGGCCGCAGCAGGAACAAGGCATCCTGCTTGCCGGCCAGCGCGCTCTGCAATTGCAGCGGTACACCAGGCGCAGAAAAATGCCTGGTCGCAAAAAAAATACCGTTGGCAGCGGCCCGGGTTTCGATCAGATTGGCCTGCCCGACAAATTCACCGACAAAGCGATTGACCGGACGCCGGTACAAGTCCAGTGGCGTACCGACCTGCTGCAGGCGACCGCCACCGAGGATGCCGATACGGTCCGACAATCCCAGGGCTTCGTCCTGATCATGCGTGACCATGACCGTGGTCACGCCGACATTGCTCAACAGGCGGCGCAACTCGGTTTGCATTTGCTTGCGCAGCTTGGCGTCGAGATTTGACAAAGGCTCGTCGAGCAGCAGCACCTGCGGACGGATCGCCAGTGCCCGCGCAATCGCCACGCGCTGCTGCTGCCCTCCTGAGAGTTGGTGCGGCATGCGCTGCGCCAGCTCGGGAAGTTGCACCAGTTCCAGCATTTGCGTCACGCGGGTGCGGATCGCGCTGCGGTTTTCCTTGCGCACGCGCAAGCCGTAGGCGACATTGTCGAACACGTTCAAATGCGGGAACAAGGCATAGTTCTGGAACACCATGCCGATGTCGCGCTGATGCGGCGGCAGACCGGTGATATCGCGTTCGCCCATCACCACCGAACCGGCGCTGGGACTCAAAAAACCGGCAATGATGTTGAGCAAGGTGGTCTTGCCGCAGCCGCTCGGCCCCAGCAGCGAAAAGAACTCGCCCTGCGCGATACGCAAGTCAACCCCGGCCAACGCCTGCAAATCGCCGAAGCGATGCGCGATACCACGAATATCGATGGCACTCATGCCTGGCTCACTTCCCGCAGCATCGTTCGATTCATTTGCCGTTACCCAATGCTTGCGTCCAACGGTTGGTCCAGTCGGTGACTTTCGGCGTGGCCGTGGCGTAATCGATCCAGATCAGCTTCTTGTAGGCCTCTTCACCGACCTGCACCTTGCTCTTGAGCTCTTCGTTATATTGCACGTCCTGGTTGGTCATGCCGTACAGCGAGCCATCCGAGAATGCTTTCTGCACCTTGTCGCTGGAGAGAAAATCGAGCAGCTTGTAGGCATTGGCCAGATTCGGCGCGCCCTTGGCGATCACCCAGTTGGCAGCGCCCACCACGGGACCATCGCTGGGATAGGCGAAGCCGACTTTCAGGCCGCTCTTTTGCAAGGCAAACACGCGGCCATCCCAGTACGGCACCACCCAGGCGTCACCGCGTTCAAGCAAGGTCTGGATCGCCCCCGGACTATCCGGAAACGCCACCGCATTGCCCTTGAGTTCGGCCAGCTTGGCGAAGGTACGATCGACATCGGCATCATTCTTAAGCTCGCCACCGAGCGCATGGGTCAGGCCAGCAAAAAATTGCAGGCCAGCGGCATAGGTCGGCGAGGAAATCGCCACATGGCCCTTGTATTCAGGATTCCACAGGTCCAGCCAACTCTTGGGCGCAGTCTTGACCAGGTCGGTACGGTAAGCCAGACCCAGTTGACCGAGACTGAATGCTGCCGCATAGGTCTTGCCATCCTTGGTGAACTTGTCCTGTACCGACGGATACAACTTGGCCAGATTCGGGATATTGGCAACCTCCAGCGGTTGCAACAAACCGGCCGCAGTCGCGCGCTGTACCGAGTCGGGCTGGAACACCACGATGTCATAGGCCGGATTGTTGCCATTGGCGGCGCGCAGCTTGGCCAGCCATTCGGCATCGGCACCGGGCACGATTTCCACATTCAGATGGTTGTCCTTGGCGTACTGCTCCAGGCCAGCGGCGCGGATGTTCTTTTCCCAGTCGCCGCCATAGACGCCAATGACGACCTTGTCGGTGGCCGCCGGTACCGGTGTGGCTGCGGCGGCTGGCGCGTCGGTCTTCTTGTCGCCGCAGGCAGCGAGGATGGCCGCGGCCAGTACGGTCACCGCCAGTAAGGGAATGAGGCGCTTCGATTGCATATTTTCTCCAGTCTGTTGTTTCATCGGAAGGTAATCAGGATGCCTTGGTCAGGTTCTCGGTGGCCTCGGCAAAGTTGGTCGCCGCCTGTGCCATGGCCGGTTCGCTCGCCGCCTGCTGCGGGAAGCCGTCCGGCAATCCGGCCAGCGCCGCAGCAAATACCTGGCGCCGACGCCGGGCGCGTGCAGCAGACGGCATGGCGAACAAGGCTGTGCTCAGGCGATCGAGCACAGCCGCAGGAAAGACGCGATCCCAGGCGTCGCGTTCGGGACCGAAACGGCTGATGGCCTTGGCTCTGTCGCCCTGCGCACGGCATGCCGTGGTCGCAGCAAGGTCGAGTTGCAGCGGCGCTGTCGTGGTTGCGGCCTGCACCACCACGCCATAGTCGCGCTGTGCTGCCTGCGGCGACAGCAGACCACGCACGATATCGGTCAGCACCGCCGCCGGATCGCGCTGCCACGGGTCGCCCCAGCCACCACCACCGGGCGTCTGGATTTCGATTTCGTCACCGGCGGCCACTGGCAGCAGATCGATCTTGCCAAGTGCACGCGACGGCTCACCGGCACGGTGCAAGATCAACGCCGCCGGCGCGCCGGGACCGCCGCCATGCGCCCCCCACGGCCGGAAGCGCAAGCGCTCCATGCCGCGTGCCAGCACCACACTGTCGTCGAGCAAAATGCGAAAACGGATTTCCTGGCCGTTGCCGCCACGCCATTGACCGGCACCGGCCGAGTCGCGCCGCAAACCGTAACGCACGATCTCGACGCCAGTCTCGGCTTCCACGGTCTCGACCGGGTTATTGGACAGATTGGAAATACTACTGTCGCGGCCATCCGCACCATCGACGCCGCGCCGCCCGCCGGTACCGCCCACCATCGGCTCGACCACTTGCACATTCTGGCCGAACCCGTGCCGGGCTGGTGCTGCCACCACCACCGGAATGATGGTGCCGCCGCTGGCCGCTGGCATCTGTTGCGGCAAGGCCTGGCCGAGCACGCCATTGAGGGCATCGTTGACGCGCACCGCCGCCGCATGGCGCACGCCCACTGCCGCACCCGGCAAGGGATTGACCAGGCTGCCAGCCGGGGCAATCACCGACACTGGCTGCAACAGGCCGGCATTGATTGGCACACTCTTGTCGAGCGTCGCCACCAGCGCCAGGATGCGCAGCGTCAGCCAGGCGTGCGGCTGGCCGTGGCTGGGAATGTTGATAGCCGCAGCCACCTGCGGGTCGCTGCCGGTGAAGTCGAGCAGGATATTGCCACCGCCGACTGTCACCGCCAGCGCAATGCGCACCGGCAGACCGGCACCGGCCTCGTCATCCAGATAATCGGTGAAACGGTAGGTACCGGCCGGCACTTGCGCCAGCACTGCCCGCGCCCGCAGCGCGGCATATTCCACCAGATCAAGCTGGGCATCGAGCAAGGCCTGCGCACCGTGTTGCTGCACGGTGTGCGCGACCCGTTCGCGGCCGGTGGCGAGCGCCCCCAGCATGGCCTTGAGGTCGCCCATGTTGGCGTCCGGGGTGCGGCTGTTGGCGCGGAACAGCAAGGCCACGTCTTCATTCAATTGACCGCCGCGCATGATCTTCAACGGCGGAATCTGCAAGCCTTCCTGGAAAATCTCATAGTTGCTCGGCGAAATGCTGCTGGGCACCTTGCCACCGACATCGGAGGCATGCAGGAAAGCCCAACCATAGGCGATGATGCGTCCTTCGTGGAAATACGGTTCGATCACTTGCAGATCCGGCAAGTGCGTCGCCAGACCGGCCGATCGATAGGGGTCATTGGTCAGGATCACATCGCCGGGCACCAATGCACCGACGGCGGCAATCGTGGTCGCACAATCCAGACCGACAAAACCGGACACTCCCAGCGCGCGCGGATAGGCGAAGAACTTGCCATCCAGTCCAGCCAGTGCGCAGCAAAAGTCGGCAGTTTCCTTCACATACAAGGTGCGCCCGGTGCGTTGCAGCGTCAGACACATTTCCTCGGCAATCGAGGTCAATTTGTTGCCCAGGATTTCCAGGCTGATCGGGTCAAGTTTCATGGCTGTACTCCGCTGTTGTCAGCGCGGGTGAGATGCAAGTTGCCCAACGCATCGGTGTCTGCCTGCCAGCCGGGCAAGACCAGGATGGTGGTGTCTTCCTGTTCGACCACGGCCGGGCCGACAAAGTGGTCGCCAGCGCCGAGTGCATCGCGTTGCAGGATCTGCGCATCGTGCCAGCCGCCGCGCAGATACAACTGGCGACGGCGGCCTGCCAGTGCCGCGCCGCCACCGGCAAAGCGCGGTGCGCTGGCCGCCGTCACCAGATGGCCGACAATGGCCAGGCGAATGGTCGCTACATCGACCGGCGCCTGCTCGTCGCGGAAACCGTACAGCCGTTCATGCTCGCGATGAAACGCTTCGCTCAGCACCGCCACATCGAGCGGCACCGGCAGCGGATGCGGCAGCGCTACATTGAGTTCATAGGCCTGTCCGGCATAGCGCATGTCTAGTGCCGGACGCAATGTAGTCTGGCCGCCTGCGCCCATGCCTTGTTGCTGCAACCAGTCGTACGCCTGCGTTTCCAGCTCCTGCCAGATGCGTTCGACGGCAGTGGCCGCCGGCCCATCGAGCGTGACCCGCAAGCTGCGCACAAAATCACGCCGCAGGTCGGCAGTGGCCGCACCAAGCGCACAAAAGGTACCCGGCTTGAGCGGAATCAGCACATGCTTGAGACCGGCTTCTTCGGCTAGCCAGTTAGCATGCGTCGGCCCGGCGCCGCCAAACGGCACCAGCGCAAACTGGGCCGGATCGAGACCGCGCTGGGCCAGGCTCTTGCGCAACTCGGAAGCCATCTGCGCGGTGGCAATCGACAGCGCGCCGGAAGCGGCGCGCATGGCAGCGTCAGGTGCCGAGTCGCCCAAGGCGCTGGCGACGTCTTGCAATGCGGCCTGCGCGCGTTCCGGATACAGGCGCATGGCACCGCCGACGAAGGCATCGGCGTCGAGTACCCCGGTGACGAGATAACAGTCGGTGATGGTAGCGTTGCTGCCACCACGTCCATAGGCGGCCGGACCCGGTTCAGCACCGGCACTTTCCGGACCGACCTTGAGCACGCCATGATCATCGACGCGAATGATGGAACCGCCGCCAGCACCGATGGCTGACACACCGACCACCGGCAACACCAGCGGCAAACCACCGATTTCAGTGCGCGTGACCATCTCGGCCTGACCGTGTTGCGAGACGGCGATATCACTGCTGGTGCCGCCCATGTCGAAGGTAACGATGCGCGCCGTGGCCGCCTCCACCGCCAGTCGGGCGGCTGCCACCACACCCGATGCCGGACCCGACAACACCGTATCGATAGGACGCGCCAGTGCCGCCTGCAATGACAGCGAACCGCCATTGGAAGCCGTCACCAGGATCGGTGCCTGGACGCCGATCTCGCCGACCAGTTGTTCCAGACGCCGGAAGTAGCCGCGCATCAGCGGTTGTATATAAGCGTTCAGGGACGCCACCACGGTGCGTTCGTATTCGCGGATTTCGGGCCAGGTCTGTGCCGCCGACAAGATTGCCACCGGACTGGCCGTGCCCAATGCTTGCTGCAACGACGCCACCAGTGCCGCTTCGCGCTCCGGCTGCAAGAAGCCGTTGATCAGCATGACCACCACCGCATCGACCTCCATTGCCGCGATGCCTTGCGCAGTCCGGGCGATGTCATCGGCATCCGGCCAGCGGCTGACCTCGCCGTCGCGATTGAAGCGCGCACCGATCTCCAGCACACGCTCGCGTGGCAGGAACGGCTCTTCACGGGTGGCATGAAAATCGAAAGAGGATGGCATGCGCGCGCGGCCGATTTCCAGCACGTCGCGAAAGCCTTCAGTGACGACCAGTCCGACCCGTGCGCCACGGCGCTGGATGATGGCATTGAGGCCGATGGTAGTGCCATGCAGCAGCACGGCAATATCAGCCGGTGCCAGGCTGCATTGGGCAATCAGGGCCGCCAGGCCATCGCGCACAGCCAAGGCCGGATCGGCCGGTGTGCTGGGCTGCTTGTGGTAGGCGAACTGCTGGCGTTGGGGGTGGTACAGGACGAAGTCGGTAAAGGTACCGCCGACGTCGATTCCTATGCGCGCGCCGGACGAAGAGACGGAATTCACTACAGATGCTCCAGTAAAACTGTCTGCACAATTAGCCGCTGACGACCGCAGTTGGTCAGCGTTGCTTATCGCGTATCGCGCGTGGCGCTAAACATGCAGGCAAAGGTTTTGATTGTAGGATGCGGCAAGACCAAACAAAACAAACTTTTTCAACTGAGCTTATGCGAGATTCGACTTTGCAGTTTCGTTGCGGATTCTGCTAGCGTATCGCCAGGGTGGCAGCCACCAACCACGTCATTGCCACGCCCACTTATTACCAAGAGAACAACCATGCGTATCGCCATCGGCGGCTTCCAGCACGAGACCAACACCTTTGCGCACGCGCCCACCCAATGGCAGGACTTCGCCAGCGCCGATACCTGGCCTGGCCTGCTGGACGGCCCCGCCCTGCTGGCCGAGATGACGCCGACGGCGAACGCGGCACCGCGCAACATTCCTGTGGCCGG
>JAMFSU010000056.1 GCA_026225475.1 Duganella sp. | reverse complement strand
GGCCACCTGTACATGATGGACGCCACGCGCCGGCTGTCGGCGCTGGCGGTCGATGCTGGCGAAAAGCCATCGGTGATTTCGGCCATCTCCAAATACCATGTCACCGAACGCGGCCGACTGGTGGTCAATGACGGCATGGACGTGATTGGCGGCAAGGGCATTTGCATGGGGCCGGGTAATTTTCTGGCGCGCATTTACCAGCAGATTCCAATTGCCATCACGGTCGAGGGCGCCAATATTCTGACGCGTTGCCTGATCATCTTCGGGCAAGGCGCCATCCGCTGCCATCCCTATGTCCTCAAGGAAATGGCGGCAGCAGCGGACACCGATCAAGAGCGCGCGCTGCAGGAGTTCGACAAGATCTTCTTTGCGCATCTGAGTTTTGTGGCGGCCAATCTGGCGCGTTCGCTGGTCTATGGCATCAGTGGCGGATTGTTAGCCTCTGCACCAGCGCAGGCGGCCGAGCAGACGCGCGTCTATTACCGCTCGGTGGCGCGGCTGTCGGCCTGCTTTGCGGTATTGACCGATGTGGCGATGCTGGTGCTGGGCGGCTCGCTCAAGTTCCGCGAACGCATTTCGGCCCGGCTGGGCGATGTGTTGTCACAGCTTTACATGATTTCTGCTGCGCTCAAGCGCTTTGAAGATGATGGCCGCCAATTGGACGATCTGCCTTATCTGGACTGGTCGGTGCAGGACGCCTTGCATCGCGCACAGGAGGCGATCGTCGATGTGCTCGACAACTTCCCCAACCGGCCAATTGCGCTGGCTTTGCGGCTGTGGATGTTCCCGTTGGGCTTGTCGTTCCGCAAACCGTCCGACCAACTCGCCAGCTTGGTGGCGCTGCGGATGCAAACGCCCGGCAGTGCCCGCGACCGCCTGCTGGCCGATGCCTATGAGCCCGATGCCGATAGCGATCCGCTCGGCTGCGGGGAGCGTGCATTCCATTTGTTGCCACAGGTGCATGCGATCGAACAACGGCTGAAGCAGGCCATCAAAGATGGTGAAGTGCCGCCAATGCCACAAAGCCTGATCGAGATGCGACGCTGGAATATCAAAGTCATGGAGCAGGGTTTGATCAGTATCGACGAGCGGGTGGTGCTCGATGATTTTGCTCATTACGGTGATATCACGGTGCAGGTCGATGATTTTGACGGTGACCTGGATCGACTGGAAGCGTTGCAAAAAACACAGGAACCAGCGTTGATTCGGCATGCGTAACTGGGTAGAAGTACGGCATTTGTTCCGTTTTGCTTAACATTGCATTGCAAATGCCGTACTTTGTCGATTGACGAGAACGTTTTATAATCTGGCCCATTATGAGTCACTGCGCCTAGCGCGCCTTATTGCCATGTCCTCTTCCTCGCATAGCCTCAGCCCGGCTCCCAGCCCGTCAGCGCCGCCATTTCGCTGGCTCAATCCGCTGCAACCGACCAAGTTTCGGGTGATCGTCGGTCTCGGCATTGGCGCCATCGTATTGTTACTGATCAACCTGTCCACGCCGGGCCCCTTGGCTGCATCGACTTATCTGTTGACCGCAGTCACTGCGGTGGCCTCGTATCTTCTGGCTGAAGTATTGGTGGTGGCATTGGTGTCAATCGGCCCCCTCATTGGCTTCGTCTATGGGGTGTACGCGTATTTCTCGCACTGATTGCAAATTGTCCTATCAAGGTTAATGCTGTTCAGTTAAGAGACATCTGTCGTTGGTTTCTTGGTTTCTTGGTTTCTTGGTTTCTTGGTTTTTTGATTGCTGATGCTGGGTTTTCTTCGGACGAGCTTGCCGGGGACGGCCCGGCAACCGCTAACCTCAGTGCGTAGTTGACTCTTTGTTTTCTTCGGACGACCTAGCCGGGAGCGGCCCGGCAGCCGCTTACTTTTCTTGTCTCGCCAAGAAAAGCTAAGCAAAAGAAGGCGACCGCGCGATCCCGGCCCCTACGGGGTTCCCAGCGAT
>JAMFSU010000055.1 GCA_026225475.1 Duganella sp. | reverse complement strand
GTTGCCGTTGATGCTGCCGGCAAACACCGGGTCGTTGAGTTGCTTGTTGACCGGCAGGCTTTCTCCGGTGATGGGCGCCTGGTTGATGGCGGGCTGGCCTTGCGTGACCACGCCATCGAGCGGAATGCGTTCGCCCGGTTTGACGCGCACGCTGGTATTGAGCGCAACTTGTTTGGCGGCGACGCTGATCCAGGCGTCATCCTGCCAGATGGTAGCCTGCTCGGGCGACATCGCCATCAAGCCGGTAATCGCATTGCGGGCGCGATCGAGTGACAACGATTCGATCATCTCGGCCAGTGTGAACAGCACGATCACCACTGCCGCTTCGGGCCATTGACCGATCAGGGCGGCACCGATGACGGCCAGCGACATCAGGAAATTCATGTTCAGCGAAAAATGGCGCAGCGCAATCCAGCCTTTTTTCAAGGTGTCGCGACCGCCCAGCACAATCGCGCACAGCGCCAGCGCGATCACTGCCAAGGAACCCTCATCGCCGCTGAACCAGGCCAATGCTTCGGCAGCCAGTGCGCAGAGGGCCGCGGCGCCGACCAGTAGCCATTTGTGCCGTGGAATGGCGAATGCGCTGCTGCGCTCTGCAATGCCGTCAGTGCTGCCGGCGTTGGCATCGAGTGTGTCGCTTTTGATCTTGGGCAGCATGTCGAGCGCACTGAGGGTGGCAACGATCGGCGCGACCGAGGGCAGGCGATGTTGCACGGTCAGTTCGCGCTGGATCAGATTGAATTGCAGGGCGGCGATGCCGTCCATCTGTGTGAGCTGTGCGCGGATCAGTTTTTCTTCCGTCGGGCAATCCATGTTCTGGATGAAAAACACGGCTTCGGCAGCGCCATCGAGAGCGGCGGCCTGCTTGCCGGCTACTGAGGCGCTCGCAGCATGATCGTGTGGCGACAGGTGATCATGATCGTGGCCATGATCATGGTGGTGATGGTGGTGACTACAATTGGACATGCATGCTCCTGACAGCAAAAAAAGAGGGCTGGTGGTATATTAAAAAGCCTGATGTAACTACAGGGTCAAGCCTTTATTGGCGGCTGTGTTGACCTTGTTGTCGATATGGGTATGACTATTTTGTGAGGGACTTGCTATGGATGCATTGAAGATAGGCGAACTGGCGGCGCGCACCGATTGTCCGGTGGAAACCATCCGCTATTACGAACGCGAGGCATTGTTGCCGGCGCCAATGCGCTCGCAGGGCAACTATCGTCTGTATGGACATGTGCATGTCGAGCGCCTGCAATTCATCCGGCATTGCCGTTCGCTCGACATGACACTCGACGAGGTGCGCAACTTGTTGCAATTGCGCGATGCGCCAGCCGACAATTGCGGGGAGGTCAATGCCTTGCTGGACAAGCATATCGGTCATGTCGCCCAGCGGATTGCCGAGCTGAAAAAGCTGCAGACCCAATTGAAGCATTTGCGGGCGCAATGCGATTCTAATCAAGCCACCGGCGATTGCGGCATTTTGCAGGGACTGGCCAATATGAGTGACGACAACAAGCCGGTCAACCTGGGTAGTCATGGCAGCGGCTGTCATTGAATCTGGTCTCTGCAATGGCGCAGCCAGGAACTAATACGCTGTATTTTCCTCAAAAGCAGCCTATTAGTTTGGAGATTTGCGGAAATGAAGAAGTTGTTCGTATGTTTTGTAGTATTTATTCTAAATAATATGCCGTCCACTGCGATGGCGCAATATGTCGGCCCGCTGCAGGATGCTGAGGTGAAGACGGCGACCATGGCAAGTCGGGCCGCCGACGGCATGCCGGTGACGCTGGAAGGGTTTTTGATCGATAAAATCAGAGACGAGCATTACACCTTCCAGGATGCCAGCGGCAGCATCGAAGTCGAGATCGAGCGCGAGCATTTCCCGACCGTGCCGGTGGCCGCCAGCACCAAGCTGCGCCTGCGTGGCAAGGTCGACAAGGACTTTGCCCACGACGCTACGGTCGAGGTTGATCAGGTCAGTATCATCGTGCAGTAACAGACGAATGGCAGGAAGCCTGATTGCCCAGCGCATCGAGAATCGGGCAATCGGGTCGGGCATCGCCATGGCAATGCAGCACCAATTGTTCCAAGGTCGATTTCATGGTTTGCAGTTCGCGGATTTTCTCGTCGAGTTCATGGATGTGTTCCTTGGCCAATTGTTTGACCTTGCTGCTGGGGCGTGCCTGATCGAGCCATAATCCCATCAGGTCGGCAATCTGCTTGATCGAAAATCCCAACACACGGCCTTGCCGGATGAAGCGCAGCAAATGGATGTCGCGTTCGCTGTAGCGCCGGTATCCGGCATCGGTGCGCGCTACGGCCGGTATCAGGCCGATCTCTTCATAGTGCCGGATCATCTTCGCTGACACGCCCGAGGCGGTCGCTGCGTCACCAATATTCATGCTCATGTCGCGTCTCCCTTGTGCAGTTGGGACGGTGGATGCCAGCGCTTGAGCAAGAGCGCATTGCTGACGACACACACGCTCGACATTGCCATGGCAGCGCCAGCGATCATGGGATTGAGCAAGCCGAAGGCCGCCAGCGGAATGCCGACGATGTTGTAGACAAAAGCCCAGAACAGATTTTGCCGGATCTTGCCGTAGGTACGCCGCGAAATATCAATCGCATCGGCCACCAGCGCCGGATCACCGCGCATGAGGGTAATTCCGGCGGCTTGCATGGCGACATCGGTGCCGCTCGACATGGCGATGCCGACATCGGCGGCAGCCAGCGCTGGCGCATCGTTGATGCCGTCGCCGACCATTGCCACGATGTGCTGTTCGGCATGCAGTGCGGCAATGGCCTGGGCCTTGTCTGCTGGCAGAATATTGGCCTGAAACGTATCAATGCCCAGTTGTTGTGCCACGCGCTGTGCGGCACCGTAGTTGTCTCCGCTGAGCATCACTGTGCGGATGTGCAAGTCGTGCAGGCGCGTAATGGCAAGGGCGGCACTGTCTTTGATGCGGTCGCCAAACGCCAGCAAGCCGAGCAGGGCAGGTGCGCCATCGTCGCTTTGTCGGGCCAGCCAGGAAATCGTATTGCCTTGCTGTTCCAGTGCTTGCGCGGCGCTATTCAATTGCGGCTGGGTCGCCAGCGCAATACCTAGTTCCGCCATCCAGCGTGCACTGCCGAGATACGTGGTGCGGCCATCGATGACTGCCTGCGTACCGCGTCCTGGCACGGCGCTACTGGCGCTGGCCGCAGGCGTTGCCAAGCCGCGTTGGCGTGCTGCCTGCATGACGGCGTGTGCCAGTGGATGCTCACTGTGCTGTTGCAAGGCTGCCGCCAGCGTCAGCAGTGCATCGTCCGAAGCGTAAGACGACACTGCCTGACAGGCCATCAGCACAGGCTTGCCTTGCGTCAAGGTGCCAGTTTTATCGAAAGCGACGGTGGTGATGCGGTGGGCGATTTCCAATGCTTCGGCATCCTTGATCAGAATGCCATGGCGGGCCGCCACGCCGGTGCCGGCCATGATCGCGGTCGGTGTCGCCAGACCCAGCGCACAAGGGCACGCGATCACTAGTACTGCCACGGCATTGAGCAAGGCCTGTTGCCAATCGCCCAGGATGATGCCCCAGCCGAGCAAGGTCAATGCTGCCAGTACCAGCACCACCGGGACAAACACGGCGCTGACTTGATCGACCAGGCGCTGGATCGGTGCCTTGGCCGCCTGGGCATGTTCGACCATGCGGATGATGCGCGCGAGCACCGTCTCGGCGCCGATGGCGGTGGTTTCGACCAGTAATTGCGCCGCACCATTGATGGCGCCGCCGGTGACCTTGTCTCCCGGCTGTTTGGCTACCGGCAGGCTTTCACCGGTGAGCATCGATTCATCCAGCTGACTTTGGCCTGCGCGTACCAGGCCATCGATGGCGACGCGTTCACCCGGACGCACCACCACCATGTCGCCGATGCGTAGCGCCGACAGCGGCACTTCACTGTCGTTGCCGTCTTTGCTGCGCACGGTAGCACGTTCCGGCTGCAAGGCATTGAGGGCGCGGATGGCGTCGGCAGTCTGGCGTTTGGCACGGGTTTCCAGCCATTTTCCGAGCAGCACCAGCGTGATAACGGTCGCCGATGCTTCAAAATAAAAATGCATTTCAGCATGCGCGCCAGCGTGGGGGCTTTGCCATTGGCTGAGCAACTGGAACAGCGACAAGCCATAGGCGGCGCTGGTGCCGAGCGCTACCAGCAAGTCCATATTGCCGGTGCCGGCCTTGACGGCCCGCCAGCCGGCCCGATAGAAGCGCGCGCCGAGCCAGAATTGCACCGGTGTTGCCAGTAGCCATTGCCAGACACCGGGGAGTTGCCATTGCACGCCAAACGGCATGAGCAACATCGGCAGCAGCAGCGGGGCGCTCAACAGGGCCGCCACGGCGACTGGCCACCAACTCGGCAAACCTGCGCCTGGAGTGCCGGTGACCACCGCATTCGCTTCTTGGGCGTCGTAGCCGGCGCGCTTGATTGCAGCAATCAGTAGCGGCAGGGCAACCGGGCTGGCAGTGCTGATGCTGGTTTTTTCACTGGCCAAATTGACGGTCACCTGTGTCACGCCGGGGACTTTGGCGAGCGCCTTTTCAATCCGGCTGACGCAGGAGGCGCAGCTCATGCCGCGCACATCCAATGTCACTTCCTGTTGCTGGACCTCGTAGCCGGCATGCTGCACGGCGGCAACGATGGCGGCGCTGCTGACGCCGCTTTCGGCTTCCACGGTGGCGACTTCAGAAGCCAGATTGACACTGACGCCATGCACCGCAGGAACCGCACGCAGCGCTTTTTCAACGCGCCCGACGCAGGAGGCGCAGCTCATGCCAGTGATGGTGTAGCGATATTCCTGCAAAGGTAGTGGGGCAATACTGGACATGGTGGTCTCGCAAAGGGGATCGTGGCTTTAGCATTATCCTTCCCATCATGG
The DNA here is from genome assembly GCA_026225475.1 of Duganella sp. Taxonomy (GTDB): domain Bacteria; phylum Pseudomonadota; class Gammaproteobacteria; order Burkholderiales; family Burkholderiaceae_D; genus Herbaspirillum. The sequence goes on along the minus strand of JAMFSU010000055.1, from coordinate 6,137 downwards.
TAAGGTCAAGGTCTATTTTGCCAAAAGCGGCTTGACCTTGCCCACATGGGAAGGTCTATGCTGGTAACACGTTCACTACCAACGGAAAGGAAATTCATCATGACCAGCTTCCACGTGCAGGATATGACCTGCAATCATTGCGCCGGTGCCATCACGCGTGCGCTCAAGGAAGTCGATGCTGCGGCCGTCGTGCAGGTCGACGTCGCCGACAAGCGCGTCAATATCGATAGCAAGCTGCCTGCGGCCAGCCTGGCAGCGGCCATTGAAGAGGCTGGTTATACGCCGATTACGGTATAAGCCAGTTGCTGGAAGGTAAGTGCGCCGCTATTTGCTCAGCAGGCGCATGGCCCGTTCCATGCCATCAATTGTCAGCGGGAACATGCGCTGCTGCATCAACTGCTGAATCAGCGCAATCGACTGGCGGTATTGCCATAGTCCTTCCGGTTCCGGATTGAGCCAGGCGTAATGGCGGAAGCTGCTGGTGAGCCGCTGCAACCAGACTGCGCCAGCTTCGGCATTGTTGAATTCCACCGAGCCGTCCGGCTGGACGATTTCATAGGGACTCATGGTGGCGTCGCCGACCAGGATCAGCTTGGTGTCGGGACTGTACTTGTGCAGCAGATCCCAGGTCGGGAAGCGCTCGGCATGGCGGCGCCGGTTGTGCTTCCAGACATGCTCATAGACGCAGTTGTGGAAGTAGAAAAACTCCATGTTCTTGAATTCGCTCTTGGCCGCCGAAAACAATTCCTCGGTGCGCGCAATATGATCATCCATCGAACCACCGACGTCGAACAGCATCATCAGCTTGATGTTGTTGCGCCGTTCCGGCTGCATTTTGATGTCGAGGAAACCGGCATTGTGGGCGGTGGCGCGAATGGTGGCGTCGAGCGCCAGTTCTTCGGCGGCACCGTCGCGCGCGAATTTGCGCAGGCGGCGCAAGGCTACTTTGATGTTGCGTGTGCCTAATTCGCGTTCGCTGTCGTAATCCTGGTAAGTGCGTTCTTCCCATACCTTGACGGCGCTGCGCTGTTGACTGACGCCGCCGATGCGCACGCCTTCCGGGTTGTAACCGCCATTGCCGAAGGGTGAGACACCGCCGGTGCCGATCCATTTATTGCCGCCTTCATGGCGCTCATGCTGCTCTTTGAACAATTCCTTGAGGCGCTCCATGAGCTTGTCGTAGCCGAATTTTTCCAGGGCCGCTTTTTGTTCGGGTGTCAGTTCGCGTTGCAGACGCTTTTGCAGCCACTCAAGCGGAATCTCGGGATGCTTTTCAAAGAGCGTGGCAATGCCTTTGAAGTAGCTGCCAAATGCCTGGTCGAACTTGTCGAAATGGGCTTCATCCTTGACCAGGGTGAGCCGCGAAAGATAATAAAAATCGTCGATCGAAGGTTCGATCACCTGCTTTTGCATGGCTTCCAGCAAGATCAGAAATTCCTTGATGGAGACTGGGATGCGGGCATCCTTGAGGGTAAAGAAAAAATCGATCAGCATGATATTGGCAGATGACGATGGCGCTTAATGGCCCAGCTTGAATTGTAGGTGCCGCTTCACCGCTGGCCATTCTGCATCGATGATGGAAAACACCACCGTATCGCGCAGCGAGCCATCCGGCATGCGCTGGTGATTGCGCAGGATGCCATCTTGTTTGGCGCCCAGTCGCAGGATGGCCTGGCGCGATTGTTGGTTAAGCCAGTGCGTGCGAAATTCCACGGCAATGCAGTGCAGGCTTTCAAACGCATGTGCCAGCATCATCAGCTTGCATTCGGTATTGATGCCGGTGCGCTGGGCGCTGGCGGCGGTCCAGGTTGAACCGATTTCTACGCGCCGATGTACCGGGTCGGCATTCATATAGGTAGTCATGCCGCACAAGCTGCCGGTGTCGTGGCGACGTACCACGAACGGCAGCATGCTGCCCTGTTCCTGCAAATGCAGGCGCCGCTCGATTTCGACGCGCATGTTTTCCGGTTTGGGAATGGCGGTGTACCACAGCTTCCACAGCTTGCCGTCGGACACGGCGGCAATGAGCGCGTCGTGATGGTCCAGCGACAGCGGTTCCAAGGTGGCGTATTGGCCCTTGAGCGTAAGCGGATGCAGGAACTGCATGGCGGATTCCTTATTAAGGATGTCGTCGAATTGTAGCTAGACCAAGTATAGGCCAAAACACTGCACAAATAGTCGTCTGCTTTTCCTGCACATGGGATTCGTAGTCACGAACGTCATTGGTAACTGGCGCTAAGCCCACCCTATTGTCCATTAAGTCCATCAGCAGAATGCTGTCTGAATTTTTTGATGAAATGGGCTCTGCTATCGGACTGTGCAACGTTGACCTGCTCATGCTCTGTTAAAAACGCAATAGATTGATAAATCGCTTTGCTACCAGGCTTTGTGCCATCCATTGGTGAATCGGGTAGACATTTTCTCGGGGGGCTTCGTAATGAATCGAACTTGCTTTCGCCTGATATGGAATCGGCGATCTTGCCAGATCCAGGTTGCTTCCGAAATTACCCGGCGTAATGGAAGGGGGCGTGGTAACACGGCTTCAACGCTATCCTCGGCGGGGGCAGGAGCGGTAAAAAGATTAACTTTATTGATGCTTGCTGGGTTGCTGGTCTGGAGTTGTTCAACCGCGGTCATGGCAGACGGCAATGGTGGCAATAATAGCGCCTACGGCGGTCTGGATTTTGGCGAAAATGGCGCAGCTGGCGGTGGTGGTGCTGTTGCAGGATTAGGCGGTGCGGGTTTTCCTGAACTGACGCTGGATGCTGAGAATGGTACTGCTTCAGGTTACGGCGGTGCGGGCAGTGCAGGTAGAAAAAGTGGCGGCGTTGGTATTATTCCAGAACCCGGTACAGGGGGAGTACCGGGACTCGCTTCTTACACTCATGGTGGGCGGGGGGGCGATGCCGGAGATGCCTCATGCTCTGCAGCTGCAAGTGATTGTCCATCGTATGGCGCCAGCGGCGGCGGCGGCGGCGGTGCCGGCATTGTCGTGCCACTGATGGATACGGGGCCTAATGCGGTTATCACCGGCGGCAATGGCGGCGACGGCGGCAATGTGATCAGTGGCGCTACTGCCGGCGGTGATGGCGGCAGCGGCGGCGGCGGCGGTATCGGCGTGGCAATCAGCGGTGGCGCAGTGAGCACTGAATTTCGATTGTTTATTGGCGGTAACGGTGGTAAGGGCGGTAACGCCTTTCTTGCTGGCGGTGCAGGAAATGCTGGCGAGGGCGGGACAGCAATTGTGATCAACAATGTGGCGCTTACCGTTGACGCTCGCAGCAGTGTTACTGGCGGCAACGGTGGCAACGGGGGGGATGCCGCTGTGGTCCCCGAGGGCAGCGAAGTAGGACGTGGACGTCCAGGGGCGATCGGGGGCGGAGGGATAAATAGTACAAATTCCACGATTACTAATTTCGGAAATATTTCCGGTGGCACTACCGGCGCAAATGGGGCGTATCCCAATGTCCAATCGGCCTTGCGTGCAGCAGGCATTCAGGCACAAAATACGACCATCATCAATTTCGGCACAATCACTGGCGGCTATGGCAACGATGGATCGGTAGGCAATGCCATTTACTTCAGCGGCGGCAACAACCGTCTTGAGTTACGACCCGATAGCGTCATCACCGGCTCGGTCAATGCCGCCGTTGGTACTGTCAATACCTTCGTTTTGGGTTCCGGCGATGCGGACGACAGTGGGGTATTTCAAGTCGGGGACTTTGGTTCAAAATGGAATGGCTTCACTACCTTTCAAAAAACCGGCAACGGGACGTGGCAGTTATCCGGTTCGACTTCTCAATTAACACCGTGGACCATTTACGACGGCAGCTTGCTCGTCGGTGCTGATGCGGCGTTAGGCGCTACCGGTGGCGCCCTAACATTCGGCGCAGCGGGTGTTGCGATAGGTACTGAGTTAAGCGGTGGCACGGGACGATTGGCATTGACAGGAACATTTTCCTTGAATCACGCCTTGATTCTCAATGGCGATGCCACGATCGCGGTTGCTAGCGGCAACACCGTGACCGCTAACGGCGCCGTCAGCGGCGCTGGCGCATTGATGATTGACGGCACCGGTGGCACGTTAGTGTTGGCAGGAAGTAATATTTATACCGGTGCCACCAAGGTCGTCAATGGCAACTTGGCCGCAGGCGCTACCAATGTCATCCAATCAAGCAGTGGTCTGGAAATTGGCGATGGCGCAACATTCGATATGAACGGCTATGCGCAATCCATCGCCCAGATTTCGACTACCGGTTCGACCGGTATTCTCACACAGGGCGCGGCGGCACTGACCCTGGCCGGTTCGCCGACCGCAAGTACGGCGACCTTTGCGGGCGTCATTGACGGTAGTGGCGCGGTGGTCAAGGAGGGTAACTACACGCAGGTGCTCAGCGGCGATAATGCGCTCGGCTACACCGGTACGACCACCATCAGCGGAGGGGTGCTGGTGTTGCGCAATATTGTCGGCCAGCCTGCGAACAAACCGATCATCCTCAACGGCGGCTGGCTGGATTTGTCAGACACGGCAGACACGACACACTGGACCGGCCTGCAGATTACCGACTCCGGTATTGCGCTGCCGGGTGGCGTGATTGGCTATAGCGACGTGGTTTTTCTCCAGCCGGGGTCGTTCAGCGCAACGCTCGGTTCGGGTGGCGGTCCGCTTGATCCTGGCAATGGCATCTATGTCGTCAAAGATACGCCAGGAGAAACCATTCTGAGTGGTAGCAGCAACACGTATGTCGGCGATACGCAGATCAAGCAAGGCATTCTGACCGTGAGCCGCGACGATTTGCTGGGTAATACGGTGGAAAATCGGGAAGTGATTTTGCAAGGAGGTACCTTGCGCCTCGATGGATCCTTTGTCAGTACCCGTGCATTGTTACTGGAGGCCGACGGCATTGTCGATGTGACTGCCGGCAATAGTAGCGAATGGGCGGGTGTCGTTGAGGGTGACGCTGGTGCCACCACTTTCGGCTTGACCAAGACCGGCGCGGGAGTTTTGGTTTTGTCCGGCGATAATCATTACACGGGCGATACCACAATCGCACAAGGTACGCTGGCACTGAAGGGCGTCGCCGACTTGCATGGCGGCAACCTAGTGTTCGCACCGGGCGCGACTGCCGCAAGCTTTGATGTGTCGCAGGCGAGCGACGCGATGGTTGCCATTGGTTCACTGACTGATGGTGGCACCGGCAGCGTCATTGCTCTAGGTAAGACGGAGTTGCAGGTACAGGGCGGTGGAACCTTCAACGGCATTATCCAGGATACTGCTTTGTCAGGTGAGAGCGGCGGAGCGCTGCTCAAATCCGGTAGTAACACCTTGACGCTGAGCGGGGTAAATACCTATACCGGCGCGACATCGGTGACGGATGGCACGCTGGCATTGTCCGGCACGGGCAGTATTGCTAGCAGCTCGGCAGTGCAGTTGGCGGCGGCAACGGCAGTTCTGGATATTAGCGCCACGACGGCGGGTGCAAGCGTCAATAATTTGAGTGGCGTAGCACACAGCACAATCAATCTGGGTGGCCAGACATTACTGCTCAATAATTCGCAAGAGACCTTCTTTGCGGGCGACATCCTCGGCACCGGCAGCATTGCGAAAAATGGACTGGAGACCTTGATACTGTCGGGTAATCTGGCCTATACGGGAACGACCTTGCTCAATGCAGGCGATCTCATACTGGACGGTGCCGACGGCGGTGCGCAGTTGGTCAGCAATGTCATCGGGACTACTGGTGCCAGATTGTTTTTGTATTACGGTGCACGTTTAACGGGGACCATTGATCCGGCCGATTTGTCAGTGGATGCGGCCAGTAGCTGGAACATGACTGGCAGCTCTGTGCTGAACACCTTGACGCTGGCGGGTGCTATCAATATAACGGCCCCGCCCTTGCCGATGTCGGTTGGGCGTACGCTGACGGTAACCAATCTGATTGGGCAAGGCGGCACCATCACGCTGTATTCGGTACTCAATGGCAACGCTTCTGTGACGGATCAGATCATCATTGATGGCGGCACTGCCAGCGGCAACACCTTGCTCAATATTGTCAATGCCGGTGGCCTCGGGGGCAAGACGACCGGTGACGGTATCAAGATTGTCGCTACCAGCGGCGGTGCCACGACCAGTCCCG
>JAMFSU010000054.1 GCA_026225475.1 Duganella sp. | reverse complement strand
TCGCCTTTCTTTGCTTACTTATCTTTGGGCGAGACCAAAGAAAGTGAGCGGCTGCCGGGCCGCCCCCGGCTAGGTTGTCCGAAGAGAACAAAGACTCAACTACACACTGAGGTACCCGGCAAGGTCGACCGAAGAAAACAAAGCTTCAGCAACTAAGAAAACAAGAAAACCACGCCGCCCTTTTCATAATTGCAAGGCATTACCGCGAGTCAGCGTTTTTTACACAAAAAAACTTGCCGCACAAACACAAACTCCTGGCTACACTCCGCCATCAGCAAGCAATTACGCAAATCTTCGCTGTCCCTATTTCCATACAAAAACAAGGCAGACAAAATAACAACAATCCAGGTAAATTCCCGCTTCCAGCTTCATTATTCTCAGTCGTATTTGGCGATCCGACACTAAGATGATGGGATAACGACAACGAATAACAATGCAACTGTGCTTATGGAAGACGAACTCTATCTGATCAAGGAACCGCCGGTCGGTCGTCGCCAGATTGCGCTCGCCAAGAGCGTGATCGTCCTGCTGCTGCTGGCGGCCGTGATTACAACGCCGTTGGCCACGCTCCCGCTGTTGCCGATCCCCGGGTACATGAGTGCCTTCGGTTTAGCCATGATTGTCATCAACATCATCCTGGCAGCCCTGCTCTATGCCAAAGGCGTGATTGAGCACAAGGAGCGCATGATCCGGCTGGGCACCGCTTATTGTTTTGTCACTGTCATCTTTGTGCCGCTGATCGCCTCATTTCCTGGCGGACTGATGAACGACCCGATCATCGGCACTGCCGTCAGTCCGGTTTGGTTATGGAGCTATTGGCATCTCGGCTTTGGCTTGTTGATCATCCGTTATGCCCGCAGCGGTGACGAAGTTGCCGGTACCACCGATAGCATCAAGAAGTCGCTCATCGCGGTTCTGCTCATCGTGACCTTGCTGACCTGGAGCGCCACCGCAGGCTTGCCTTATTTGCCGCAAGTCTTGCGTAATGGCCGCACTTTCTTCGATAGCTCCACGCTGGCGATTCCGGTCTGTGTGTTCGGCGTTAATTTGCTCGCCTTGCTGTGCGTGATGCGCATGCGCGATGAGCGGCCTGAAAAATTGTGGGTCATGACAGGCATGTTTGCCGCCTGCGTCGATATCTGGCTCACGCTATATGGCGGCTCGCGCTTTTCCCTGGGCTGGTATCTGGCCAAGACGACCAGCTTGCTGTCCTCGCTGGTGGTATTGATCTCGCAGTTGTACGGCATTACCCGGCTGTATCACAGCATCGCTGGCGCCAACAAGATTCTGATGACTCAGGCCAATCAGGATGGCTTGACCAGTTTGTCCAACCGGCGCTGCTTCGATCGCTTGCTGGACATCGAATGGAATCGCGCGCGGCGCGAAAAGCGCTCGCTAGCCATGCTGATGATCGATGTCGATTTTTTCAAGAAATACAATGACCTCTACGGCCATCTGGCCGGCGACGATTGCCTGCGCCTGATTGCGCAGCATCTGTTGCGCGTGATCAATCGTCCCGGTGATGTGGCAGCCCGCTACGGTGGCGAAGAATTTGTCGTGATACTACCCAATACCGATGCCGGCGGCGCCCGATTGGTGGCGGAACGGCTGCTCAGCAATTTGAGCGCGGCGGCGCTGGCACATGCCGACAACCTGCCAACTGGATATGTGACGCTCAGTATCGGTGTCGCGGCAATGCTGCCAGGTACCAGCAAGACGACCTCGATGCTGGCGCTGGCGGCCGACACTGCGCTCTATCAGGCCAAGGAAAATGGCCGCAACCAGGTCTGCATCGCACCGTCCGACAGCGGCAACCGCAGCGCAATCGATTCTCGCGCACGGCTGTCGATCGCTGATATTCAATAAATCGATAACTGATATTGGTAATCAAAATTGGTAATCGAATGCTAAAACTCGCATACTGCAATGCAACATAATTCACTTTTGCGGAGCCTACTATGCGTATTCTGATCGACGTCCTGCCATACACCCTGCTGATCGCTGCAATGGTTGCACGCTATTTCGCGTCCATCCGCTAATTAGAGAACCGCGGCCGATCAGGCCACAGCGCAAGCGTTTCCAACAAAAAGGGCAGAGTCTATCTGCCCTTTTTGCTGTCTCGCTGACACGTGCTCAAGCTACAACAGATTCTTATATTTCCGCTTTAAACTCAAGAAAACCTGATTGCCGCCGATAAGCTTCTACGTATACATGCGTAGTTAGTATTACACTCCGCGCTTCCTGCTTATTTTGAGAGATTGCTCATGCCGCGCCTTGCGACCATCTTGCTTGCCATAGCGCTTACCTTGTCGCTGACCGGCTGCGGCTGCAACCCGTGGGACAGTCGTTGCCAATTTAGCAACACTCCTTCGTCGCAACCCTGAGAAGAATTTGCATTTGCAAATAGTCATCAAGATAGCCGTACGAATAATTCCCCGGGGTGCAATTGAATTGCGCTGCAACAAAAAAAGCCACCCACGCCTAAAACCTTATTTCATATGCGCGACCAGCCAGGATTTCAAATCCTGTTGGGCTGGCCAGCGATAGGCTGGCGATTCATTGAAAATCTCATGGTATGCGTCCTGGTAATAACAGAACGATTTATCAATATCGGGTACCTGTGCGAAAAACGCCCGACTACCTTCTGGATCGACAAATGCATCGTCGCCGGCAACCTGCATCAGCAACGGTAGTCTGAAGCTGCTCGCCTGCGCCTGCACTTGTGCCATTGACGTCAACATGAAATTGATCACCCGTGCCGACACCCGGCCGTGGTTGAGTGTGTCGCTACGCGCGGCCTGCACGATCTGCTCATCATGGGAAACCTTCTGTGCAGGCAAACCGGTCGGCAGTGCCAGACCTGGTGCAATGCAAGTGCTCAAGGCCAACAAGCGCCGCTGAAAGCCAGACAAGCGAATCGCCAACGCTGGCGACGACAACAGCAAACCGCGTAGCTCGGCAACCCCGCTGCAAGCAAATCGTGTCGCTACCAAGCCGCCCATGCTGTGACCGAACAAGAACGGTACTTGCTGTGTGTGGCGGGAAAAATCGTCGACGATCAATTTCAGATCGGCCAGGTAATCATCACTGTGCCGCAGACTGCCACGCGCACCACCAGAATGGCCATGGCCACGCTGGTCGTGCATACGCACCGACAGACCTGCCTCATAAAACAATAGCGCCAGCTGCGTATAACGCCCACTATGTTCGCCCAGTCCATGTACCATCACGACCGCACCACGCGGCTGTGGATGGCGCCATTGGCGATAATAGAGTTGGGTACCGTCGGCGGCCTGCAGCGCGCCGTTTTGTTCGATGGGAAGCGTCATGGAGGTCAGGGGGCGATGGAGATAGGTGCAATGAAACCACACCATGATCACATCGTCATGACAAATTGCATCAAATCACTGTGACCCGGACTGCTGTAAAAACAGCGCTGTGCGCGATGCACAGCGCGCATGAATTGGTGTTGGTATATTTTCTAACCGCCAACTCCGGTGTGAGACAAGATAATAAGGGTGCGTATGCAAACGCCCAATCGGACGACACCGGATTGGCGTGTAGGACAAGCACCGCCAACCTAGCTTGTGCGCAGTCACCTGGATCAGCGACAATGCAGATCAACCTGCCTGCTCCCCATGAATCTGCTCACTATCCTTGCCACCACTGTTTTACTGCTCCCCGCCAATCTGCTGATACTGGCCACCGCCGGCCTGCTGTTGCGGCACCGACTGCGCCAGGCGATCTGGCTGAGCTGGCTGGCGTTGGCGTTGTTGTGGCTGTTCAGCACGCGTAGCGGCGCCATGCTGCTGACAGCACCGCTGGAAATGCAAAATCCGCCCTTGGCAAGTATTCCCGCTCAGGCACAGGCGATCGTCGTGCTGGGCGGAGGCCGCCGTGCCAGCGCCCCGGAGTATGACGCGCTCGATGTCCCCTCTTATCTCACCCTGGCCCGGCTGCAATATGCCGCACGCCTGCAACGCCAGAGTGGCTTGCCGATTCTGGTCAGTGGTGGCAGCCCCAACGGCGAACATGAAAGTGAAGCGCAACTGATGGCGCGCAGCTTGCGCGACGATTTCGGCGTAACAACCCGCTGGCTCGACACGCAATCGGCCACCACCGCTGAAAATGCACTGCGCTCGGCAGTTCTGTTGCGTCAGGCCAATCTGCACCAGATCATTCTGGTCACCGATGCCATGCACATGCCACGGGCGCTGGCCAGTTTTCGCAACACTGGCTTGACGACAATACCCGCCGCTACTGTGTTCTTCAGCAAGGAAACGGCGACCGCTTATGATTTCCTGCCCAGCGGCGAAGGCATGCGCCGCAGCAACTATGCCCTGCACGAATGGATAGGCTTGCTCTGGTATCGGATCAGGAGCAACATTTGAGTCGAAAACTGATAAAAGAAATTGTCATGTCTGCTTAAAGTTCAGCTTCAATTGCACCGTTAATGTAAAAGACAGAAGGCCACGACGAACACGCGTGCGCAGAACAATACAGGGACTGGTAGCCAAGTTTTCGAGGCATGCAGAGACATGTCGGCGACATTACTCTCAATTTCGAAAAACTTAGGAGATCGCTGAGATGACACTTTCATTTAAACAAAGGTTGTGGGTTCCGCTCATCATCAGCCTTATCGCCCTGCTGTCCATTGCAGTGCTGAACACCATCGAGTCACGCAATCTGCGCCTGGACGAACGCAAGAATGCGCTGGTCAATGTCACGCAAATCGCCATGAGTACCGTCAAGGACTATGCGGCACTGGCGCAAAGTGGCGCAATGACCACGGAACAGGCACAAACCCAGGCGCTGGCACGAATCAAGAACATGCGCTATGGCACTGACGGCTATTTTTCTCTGTCGACCACCAAGCAGATTGTGGTGATGCATCCAATCAAGCCTGAGCTCAACGGCAAGGACTTGTCGAACCTCAAGGATCCGGCCGGCAACCTGTTATTCGTCAACATCAGCCAGGCTGGCTCGCAACCGGGCGGCGGCTTCGTCAACTATTTATGGCCCAAGGTCGGCGCCGCCGATCCAGTCCCCAAAACCTCCTATGCACTGCGCTATGAACCCTGGGACTGGGTGCTCACCACCGGCGTCTACATGGACGATGTCAATAACGAATTCACGCACTCCCTGATTGAAACCGGCGTCATTCTGCTGGTGGTGATCGGCATCCTTTCGGTGCTGGCAATCTATATTAACCGCGGCATCTTGCGCAGTATCGGCGGCGACCCCGGCGATGCGGCAGAAGTCGCCAACCGTATCTCCGATGGCGACCTCACCTTGCATATTGACACCATGCCGGGCGATACCTCCAGCCTGTTGTTTGCATTCAAGCGCATGCGCGATTCGCTGGCCCAGACCATCGCCAATATCAAGTCCTCGGCCGATACCATCGCCACCGCCTCCAGTGAAATTGCCAGCGGCAATCTCGACCTCTCTGGCCGCACGGAACAACAGGCTGGCTCACTCGAAGAAACCGCTTCGGCGATGGAGGAACTGACTTCCACCGTCAAGCAGAATGCAGACAACGCACGCCAGGCCAATCAACTGGCCGTGTCCGCCTCGGAAGTTGCCATCAGCGGCGGCAAGGTGGTCGGTCAGGTGGTCGATACGATGGGCTCGATCAATGAATCCTCACGCAAAATCGTCGACATCATCAGCGTGATTGACGGGATTGCGTTCCAGACCAACATCCTGGCGCTCAATGCCGCCGTGGAAGCGGCCCGCGCTGGTGAACAGGGCCGCGGTTTCGCCGTGGTGGCATCCGAAGTACGCAGCCTGGCGCAACGCTCCTCGGCTGCCGCCAAAGAAATCAAGCTGCTCATTGATGACTCGGTGGCCAAGGTGGATGTCGGCAGTCAACTGGTGAAACAGGCAGGCGAAACCATGCAGGAGGTGGTGACCAGCGTCAAACGCGTCACTGATATCGTCGGCGAAATCAGTTCGGCCAGCCAGGAACAAAGCGCTGGCATCAATGAAGTCGGACAAGCGATCACGCAAATGGATGAAGGTACGCAACAAAATGCGGCCCTGGTGGAACAAGCCGCTGCTGCCGCGCAATCCTTACAGGATCAGGCATCCACGCTGGCAGCATTGGTCGGCCGCTTCAAGCTTGATGCCAACCAGAGCGGCACTGCCATGCCAGCCCGCACCGTGCGCGCGGCACCCGCAGCAGCACCTCGTGCGGCCGTTGCCAAACCAACGACCATCCAACGCCCCGCTGCAACAGCGGCCGTCAAGAGCAAACCGGCCAGCGCACCGCGCTTACCTGCCATCACTGGCAAAGCTGCCAGCACAAGCAAGGCCACTAAACCGATGTCCGAATCGGATGATTGGGAAACCTTTTAAACTGCAGCAAGCACGTTGCCGAAGCACATCAACAATGTGCAGCGGCAACGTACAGCGACAGCTGTGCATCGATAGAAACAGACAGGGCTTGCCGACGGCAAGCCCTGTCTGTTTCTATCGCCAAGAAAATACAACTACGTATGCAATTTTTTGCGCCCTCAGCAGTCCAATCGAGAATCAGCTTACAATAAGTCGACGTAGCCTTTGGCCAAACTTGGCCGTCTGTGACAACCCAGAGTGTGTTTGGCAGTCAATACTGCCGAGTTCGTTTAAGGAAGAAGACATGGCGATTCCACCCAAAACAATGTCCGGACTAATGTGCGAGCTCAGTGTCGCACTGGCCGATCTTGCTGAAAAAATGAGCAATCTGGCAATCAACCTGGAAAATCAATACCTCGATTCCGACGGTGAAGAAACTGCTGCACTGATGCAGGCCGCCCGCTCCATGATCGAAAAAGCCAAGAGCAGCTAATCCGCTTCGGCGCTACCGCGTATCAGACTCGGCAAGCGCCTTGGCGGTTTGCTGCATCTCTTCATTGTCGTTCCGACAACCTTCATCCGCTTGCTTCGTCAAACCGCCATCGCAGCAGTTCTCTCAAAAATCGTATTTCAGCTCGGCAAATACGGTCCGTTGCGGGAACGGATGAAATAAAAAATAATTAGCATTGGTCAGGTTGTCGATACCGACGGCTGCACTCCAATGGCGATCAATCTTGTAGCGCACACGGGTATCGAGCACCAGAAAACTGCCAAAGCCCTGATAGGTATTGGTATTGACATCGCTATTGTCGACCGTCGCGTACATGCGGCCACTATAGCGTCCAGCCAGCGTGTAGGCCCACTGGTCATCGGGACGGTAAGTAGCCACCAGCGTCGCGCGCCACTCAGGCACATACGGTGTGCGCTTACCAACCGAGGTGGTCGTGCTCGAGACGAAACTGCTATTGGCCAGAATGCGTGCATCGACATAGGTCATGCTGCCATTGAAGCTCAGTCCGCGCAGCAGCACATCGTCTTGTTGCCACACTAGTTCGACGCCGCGCTGGCGGGTCTTGTCGATATTCTGCGTATAGGAAGCGACGCCGCTGCCCAGCGTTGCCGTCTGCGAAATCAAGGCATCGGAAACATTTTCCTGGAACAGCGACAGGCGCAGTTTGCCTTTATTCAGTTGCCGTTCGATTGCCAGTTCGCTCGATAGCACGCGCTCCGGTTTCAGATTGGGATTGGGTTGCACGTACACGCCGCCGACCAGCACATTCTGATACAACTCGCCGACGGTCGGAAAACGCAAGGCCTTGCCCAGCGAACCGGTCACCTGCCAGTCATCGTTCGGCGCCCAGGCCAACGACATTTTGGGCGACAACCCGGCGCTGTTGATCTGTGGCTGGTTGACGCCACCACCGGCGGCGGCATAGTTATAGCCATCAAAGGCGCGCCACCACTCATAGCGGCTACCGAACGTGGCCTTCCAGTTGGGTGACAGGCGCCAGACATCCTGCAGCCAGATGGCGCTGGTTTCGGTCTTGCCGCGCGCATCGATCGACAAGGCACCATTGCCGCCGTTGACCCAGTCGCTGGTCAGATAAGTGGGACTCACCAGCGTGTAGCGATCATAGTGACTGCCAAAGCTGACCGTATGGGCGCCACCAACGCCTTGTGGCCGCCAGGTGGCTTTCATGTCCAAACTGTTCCAGCCAGTGCCGCTGGCATCGGCAATCGTCCCGGCCCCGCCGCTCTGCGCCGCTGGATAGCTGCCAGTCGAGGTGCGAGTGAGATCCTGTGCCACATTGAAGTTGCTGCCGATCACTTCCCAATCCCAGGGGCCTTCGGTCTTGCTGCGCAGTGCCAGACTTTGCATCCACTGTTGCTGATCGGTGGTATTGCTGGAAAAACCGCTGGTATAGACCGCCGCACCGGCGGCGTTGCTCAGATAGCTCTGTGCATGCGCATCGGCCTGATTTTGCCAGAAACCCAAGGTGTAGCTGGCACTCAAGCTGGCTGAAAAATCATAGGCCAGCTTGAGCTTGGCATTGTCTTGCACCGTGTGCGTCAGATTGCCGGCCCCCAGCACGTAAATGTTGTTGCCGCTGCGGTCCTGTGTCGGGTAAGCGCCGCTGCTGCCAACCGGCGCCGAAGCCGCTGTGATATAGGTCAATGGCTGGCTATAGCCATCCAGATGATTGGCACTGAACCACCACGAAAAATCGCCGCTGCGATTGCCCAGTACCGCACTAAACTCTTGCGAACGATAGTTGTTGTGGGTACCGTACTGGCTAAAATCCTGATAGGCCGTATTGGCGTTGATGCTGGCTTCAAAGTGTTGCGGCATGCGCGTGGTGATTTCGGTCACGGCACCGTAGGAGTTACCAGGGTAGGCCGCGGAAAATGGACCGTACATAACATCGATGCGCTCAATTTCCTGCGGCGCCACCATGAACCAACGTGGCGAACCATTGCCGTTATTGTTGTTGATCAACGCCGACAACAACAGACCATCGGCATAAATCAAGCTGCGCGCGCTGGCGTTGATGCCAGTGGTACGCGTGGCCATCGGCGCTTGTGTATCGCCGATGAAACGCTTGCGCACCAGCACGCTAGGCAGGTATTTCAACGCGTCTTCGGTACTCGTTGCATTGATGGTGTCGGCGATCTGTTCGGCCGTCACGCTTTCTGTGGTCGACGGCACCTGTTTCTTTTCACTCGCCGATGGTGCTTGCTTGACCACGATCTCGGGTAACCCGGCCGCGCTATCGTCGGCATGGCTGAGTGGGCTCCAGACGGTGATCAATGCCAGCATCAACGGGGTCAGTGCAGCCGGTATGGGGGATGGTTTTTGCATGTGGTTTTGGTTTTTTTGTTGTCGATAATAGCGGGAGCGAACCGACACAACACGCATCAGGCATCACGCAGATGACGTGATCGCGGCGCTCAGCAGCAGCGCCAGAATCGCAATCCAGGCGCTGACAATACGTGTCGTTGTATGTTTGATGATTGGGCACAGCTCATGCGGCGAATGTAGCATGAGGTCGCATCGCTGGCGCAACGCCACCAGCAAGGTCGCGCCACTGAAAAAAACTACCGCCGATAACGAGAAAATCTCTACAAGCCTTTACTGCAAAGGACTTCCGTCGCCTACAAGGACAAAAGAAATGCCGCGGCACGTCTTAAAATGGGAGCAATCAAGCGGTGCGACAGATTGTCGCACCGGCGGGGAAAACAACGCGCAAGGCGCCGTTGCAAGCTTACTTGTTAGGCTTCATTGCCGGTGGTGCTGGCAATGCCTTGACACCTTTGGCCTGCACCAGCGACAAGGTAGTTGTGAAACTGCCGACGTCATAAGCCTTGCCGTCACGCTCGCCACCGGATTTGTCGCTGTGGTGGGTTTCGACTACATAAGTGCCTTGCCATGGCAGGTTGAACTTCACCAGACCTTGCTCATCGGTATAGGCTTCCTTGAGCCAGCCGGACTGTGTCACCACCCCGACCTTGGTCTTTGGCAAAGGCTGGTTTTTGTAGACCAGCTTGAATTCTCCATGCTTGCCGGTCGGGACAATATCGAGCGTCAAGCGCGGTGCTTGTTCCGCATCCGAGGTGATCAGGCGCGCGGCTGGTGTCCATGCGGTGCGCGTGACGACATCGCCGACCTTGTGTTCAAACACCGGGTAATGCGCATCCTGTGCCACGATCGATTGTTTGGTACCCGCACGTGCTGACAGCGCGAAGCCATTGCTGCCCTTGTTCAAGTCCAGCGTCTTTTCACCATCGGTACTAATGAGCACAGCACTCGGCTGCGCGAAACGATCAAGCAGACCGGGCGAAGCTTCGCGCAGGTTTTCACCGAATTCACCAAAATACAGATTGGCGGACTTGGCATCCTGCTGCAGCCAGATCTGATGTGCCTGGGCCGATGCTGCCAGCAACAAGGTCGACAACAGAGCGGGCATGACGAGACATTTCATGGGTGTTTCCTTTCGGGGTCAATGATCCAAACGCGTGAACATTCAAAACGATGCTAGGCAGACATCCTGCGACCTCATGAAAACGGTACGCAATCAAGGGGAAAGCGGGCAAAATGGGAAGCGCAAACGTCAGATGGCGTTACTGGCAACCAGGGACGGCACTGCTCGCCGACACTTATCGAGAATGATTATCATTATATTCAAGAGCTGCATTATCGGCAACAGCTACCTGACAAAATACTGACTACTTTGAAATGAGCGTGATGGCTGTGCAAATGGATGGGTGTTTGAAGCGTCTGCGTTGACAACCGCAAATTGACACGAACTGCGTGAGAGATAAGGCAAGTAGCCGAGCCGATTGCGCAGTCGTTTCGGCATGCTTTTATCGCCCTGCTCTTTCGCAACTAATTCGCTATTTTGACAAATGATGAAGTAAATCCTGTGGGACCAGCAGGTTCAAATAACAAGTCCGACACGTCAGCGCAGGATCAGATTGATCCCGCATTCCTCACGATCAACTACCCCGGTAGGTGGAATATGACCACGGTGAGACGACCAGCGGCACGTGATAATTTTGTGCTGGATCAGCAATGCCGAATGCAATCACGACCTCATCGACGAAACGTGGAGATGGCAGTTGCACGCCCTGCCCGGCAAAGTAATCACCGGCACCAAAGACCAACTCGTAACGACCGGCTAGCAAGGCATCATCCTGCAGCAATGGCGCATCACAACGACCGTCGCTATTGGTAATCGCTTGCTTGAGCAAGACCTTGTCATTGCCGTTGACGACATACAGCGCCAGCTTGACACCGACACCGGGCTTGCCTTGTGTGACATCGAGTACGTGCGTGCTGAGTTTGCCCATGATCTTCCCTCTGATTGTGCGGATGTTGGATGAATGTGGCATCAATGATATACCGCAACCGGCACGGGAATATACCGCCAAGCCTATACCGGAGATCGCCATTGAGTGCGTACGCCGTTATAAAGCAACAGGGACGCCGTTGCATCCCTGAGTGTTACTCGGACATGACTGGCTCGATCTTTTGGCGCGCAGCAAAGCGTATCAACGGCACGCGCCGCACCATCCACAAGCCGGCCACGGCAGCCACGATAGCCAAGGCAATCCCCATATGAATAGCACCGACCAGCGCATCGCGCGCAGCATCCAGCAAAGCAGAACCGTTGTGTCCGGCCTGCAGCATCTGCGCCAGTAACGTTGACTGGATATCGTGATTGACCAGAATTTCCGGATCTTTGAAATCGGCCAGCCATTGCGCCGCGTGATCACTTTCCAATGCGCGCGCCACACCGCTGCCATACATCTGCGTCACCAGCGTACCGGTGACCGCTGTGCCTAGCATGCCGCCGATCATGCGCAAGGATTGCAGCAAGGCAGTGGCAATTCCGAGGTATTCACGGCTGGCCGACTGCTGTGCAAACACGGTCAGATTCGGCAACACCAGACCCAGCCCCAGACCACCGAGCAGCATGGTCACCAGAATGAAACTGTTGGGCGAGCCACGCTGTGCCAGCACGATGCCCAGACACGACAAAGCGATCAGCAAGAAACCGACATACATCATCAGATTGGGATTGGGAATGCGCGTGACGATACGACCATTGACGATGCTCGCCACGGTGATACAGGCCACCAGCGGCGTGACTAGCAGACCGGCTTCGCGCGGCGACATGCCGAAGCCGCCCTGAAACAGCAAGGGTGCATACATCAGCATCGAGAACATGGCAAAGCCCGCCAGCACCGACAAGATGAACAGGCTGGACATGGCCGGATCACGGAACATCTCGAACGGCACGATCGGCTGCTCGACGCGCTGCTCCCATTTCCACAAGCCCAAAAAAGCACCTACACCGACCACCATCAAGGCCAGCATGCTCAGACTCAGACCATGGCGCGGCAATAGTTCCACCAGCAATTGCAGACAGCCCAGCGCAATCGTGATCAACAGCGCGCCGCCCCAGTCGAGACGAATCTTGCCCTGATGCTTGATATGCCGAATATGCGGCAGGTAGCGCAACGCAAAGAATAGCGAAATAATACCAACTGGCAGATTGACGTAAAACACCCAGCGCCAACCCAGCGATTGCGTCAGGAATCCGCCCAACGATGGCCCCACCGAGGTGGCAATGCCATAGGACGCGCTCAAAATAATTTGCCAACGCAGTCGCACATGCGGATCGGGAAACAGGTCTGCGATCGAGGCGAATGCAGTACCGACCAGCATGCCACCACCAATGCCCTGCAAGCCGCGCGCCAGCACTAGAAACAGCATGCTGTTGGCCATGCCGCATAGCATCGAGGCGATCACGAAGATGATGATGGACGCAATCAAAAACGGTTTGCGGCCGAAGTAATCACCCAGCCGGCCGAAGATCGGTACCGTGATCACCGAAGTCAGCAGATAGGAAGTCGCCACCCAGGCATACAGATCGAAACCCTTGAGTTCGGCCACGATGGTCGGCAAGGCCGTGCCGACGATCGTCTGATCCAGCGCCACCAGCATGATGACGAAGCAGACCCCTAGGGTAGCCATTAAGGAAGCGCGAAAAGGCAAAACTTGACCGCTCGAATGCGCGGCTTCTTGATGTGGTGACATGGGAAATCGTTTGACGTTTGCGCCGTGCCTGACGATGAAACCATTGCCGATACAACAAGCAAGTAAGCTCACCTGCTTCTCATATCGCAACATTCATCACAGGCGCCAGCCCGGAGTGACTGATGCGTCATTCTATCAATTGCGAGAGAACTGTGCTGATGGCCATGGCAACCGCATGGATAAAGCCACTGTCGTAACGGCAGGAAAATCTGTACGCACAACCGTCTCGGGCGAGACGGTTGTGGAAAAACAACATCCACTGTGCAGTTTAGTCGCCAGCGATGGTCATGTTTTCGAGCAGAATTGAACCGGTTTCCTTGGTACCGCGAATCAAGGTGTCATTACCTATGGCAACGATCTGGCGCAGCATGTCTTTCATATTGCCGGCAATCGTGATTTCTTCGACCGGATATTGAATCACGCCCTTCTCGACCCAGTAACCGGAAGCACCACGCGAATAGTCGCCGGTCACATAGTTGACGCCCTGGCCCATCAACTCGGTCACCAACAAGCCGGTGTCGAGCTTCTTGAGCATGCCCTTGAAGGTATCGGCAGCTGTGGTCAGCGACGAGGTCAGCGACAAGTTGTGCGAACCGCCCGAATTACCGGTGGTCGGCATGCCCAGCTTGCGCGCCGAATAGGTCGACAGGAAATAACCTTGTACGACGCCATCCTTGACGACCTCACGACGATGGGTCTTGACGCCTTCATCATCGAACGGCGCCGAACCGACACCACCCACCACATGCGGATCTTCCAGTACCTGGATGTGATCGGGAAACACCTGCTGACCCAACGAATCAAGCAAGAAGGTCGACTTGCGATACAAAGCACCGCCCGATACCGCTTGCACAAATGCGCCCAGCAGACCTGCTGCCAGTGGTGCTTCAAACAAGACCGGACATTTTCGGGTCGACAACTTGCAGGCATTCAAACGTGCCAGTGCACGTTCGGCAGCATAGCGGCCGATGGCTTCCGGCTTGGCCAGCTTTTTCGGATCGCGCATCGACGAATACCAATCGTCGCGCTGCATATTGCCACCCTTGCCGGCAATCGGTGCGACCGAAATGGTATGCCGCGAGAATGGATAACCACCGATGAAGCCACGCGAATTGGCAGCGACGAAATGCGACTGTTGCGCATACACACTGGCACCTTCGCTATTGGTGATGCGCTTGTCGACCGACAATGCCGCCGCCTCGCAGCGTTGCGCCAGTTCGACCGCCTCCTCGGCGCTGATCAGCCATGGCGTGCACAGCTTGAGGTCGCGCGGATGCATTTCCAGCGTATCGGCATCGGGCAGGCCGGCGCAATCATCGATGGCAGTGAAACGCGCGATGTTATACGCGGCTTCCACTGTCTCTTTCAAGGCCTGTTGCGAGAAATCCGAGGTGCTGGCGTTGCCGCGGCGCACGTTGCGGCCTTCACCGAGGTACACGGTCACGCCGATACCCTTGTCCTTGTTTTGCTCAATGGTCTCGATCTTGCCCTTGCGCACCGCCACCGACAGCCCGCTACCCTCGCTGATATCGACCGCGGCATCCGACGCGCCCTTTTCCTTGGCATAGCGCAACACATCCTGCGCCAGTTGCTTCAATTGGTCTTGACTGTGGGTAAATACGGTTTCGCTCATGAGCCTGGTTTCTTCAAAATACTGATAAAACGAGTATGATAGCAGTCGTTTAGCTTATTTATCAGAATCATGCCAAATCCCAACCGCGGCTCCTGTGGATTCCAGTCCAATGAATTCGAACAGGAATACGAGCGCCCCTCCAAATCACAACTGAAACGCGAGATGACTGCGTTGCAGAAGCTGGGCGAAGAGCTCGTCGCTGAACCGCGTGACCGCGTCAAGCGCGTGCCGATGCCAGAAGACGTGCGCGACGCCATTCTTGAATGCCAGCAAATCAAGGACCACGAAGGCCGTCGTCGACAAATGCAATACGTCGGCAAGAAAATGCGCACGCTCGACGAAGACGAGATTGCCCAGATTCAAAAAACGCTCGATAGCTGGCGCGGCTTGTCCAAGTCCGATACCGCGTCGATGCACGCGCTCGAGCGACGTCGCGAAAAACTGCTCAAGGACGATGCATCACTAACCGAGTTGCTGGCCCTGCATCCCGATCTCGACGTGCAACATCTGCGCACACTGATTCGCAACGCCCGCAAGGAACAGGCTGAAAACAAGCCCCCCAAGGCCTATCGCGAGATTTTCCAGATTCTCAAGCAACTGCAAAAGGAAGCGCGCGCAGCGGCCGGTGAAGTCGATACCGAAGAAGATGAGCTCAATGACGATGAGCGCGACGCTTAAAACTGACGGTGAACTGCTGATCGGTCTTGTATCGATCTCCGATCGCGCCTCTGCCGGCGTCTATGAAGACAAAGGCATTCCAGCACTGCAAGAATGGTTCGGCGCAGCCCTGCGCACCCCCTGGCGCATGGAAACCCGGCTGATTGCCGATGACCGTGCGCAGATCGAACAAACCCTGATTGAATTGGTCGACGTAGTCGGCTGTAATCTAGTGCTGACCACTGGCGGCACCGGGCCTGCACGTCGCGATGTGACGCCGGAAGCAACACTGGCTGTAGCGAGCAAAGAGATGCCCGGTTTTGGCGAACAGATGCGTCAGATCAGCCTGCAATTCGTACCGACTGCAATCCTGTCGCGTCAGGTCGCCGTCATCCGCGAAACGGCCGACCATGCCTCTCTGATCATGAATTTGCCAGGTCAGCCCAAGTCGATCAAGGAAACACTAGAGGGTCTCAGAAATGAGGATGGCAGCGCACGCGTGCCTGGCATCTTCGCTGCGGTGCCCTATTGCATCGACTTGATCGGTGGCCCGTACATCGAGACCAATGACGCCGTGTGCAAGGCATTCCGCCCCAAGTCAGCGCTGCGCCCGCAGCAGTAATTCTCCGGCGGTCAGCGTGGGCAAACAGGCTGACCATCGCCGCCGCACAAGACCGCCTGGTTCAGCAAATTCAGATACTGTTGCAATTTTTCCGGACTGATACGCAAGCCACCGCTCTTGCCTTCAGCCTCGGTCGCTGGACGCCAGCCGAACTGCACCAGAAACAGGTGTTGCTTGCCTTCCACCATGGCCACCAGACTACCTTCACCATAGGGCGCCATATTGCCGGGCCGATCGCAAAAGCCTCCGCTCATGGACGTATAGGCACCGTTGGTGACGCTATCCTTCTGTTGCATCGAGGTGAAATGTCCGGCGCAATTGCGCTGCGCATTCTGCACGACTTCCTGCACCAGTTGCGTCGACAGATGCACGCCCTTGCTCGACTGATAACTGCCGCGCCGCACCGACATATAGCCTTCACGCCAGGAATCCTGACGTTCATTGCCAGGCATGAATTCAACGATGTAGTCACCACTGGGATCGCCCTCGGTGTACGCCAGCCGCCAGCCGGAAGGTGGACGGATCACCAGGTTTTCGCCAAATGACTTAGCCTGTAGCGCAGCACTGGCAGGTAATGGCTGCCATAGACTCAGCATGGATAGGCACAGCAGTGCCGTGCGAATTTTCTTGATCATTGATGCTCCTTCAAAACAGCTGCGCAGATTTTCTACGCAGATCGTCGTATCATGGTCGCCATCCTAACCCGCTATTGTGCACCATGTTGCACAAGTCCGATTTGAAGAAAACCATGCCTGCATCCACTACTACCCCAGCCGCTGCACTTGCCACCATCGAGATTGAATCCGCCCCGCAACCAACCGCTGCTGTCATCTGGCTGCATGGTCTCGGCGCCGACGGCAATGATTTCGTGCCGATTGTACGTGAGCTCGATTTATCAGGTTGCCAGCCGATACGTTTCATCTTCCCGACCGCACCGACCATGCCGGTAACGATCAACGGCGGCTACGTGATGCGTGCCTGGTACGACATCTTTGCCCCTGACCTGGTGCGACGCGAAGACGAACCCGGTTTGCGTGCCTCGCAAGCGCTGATTGAAGCGTTGATCGCAGACCAGAAAGCCCGTGGTATTCCAGCCGAACGCATTGTGCTGGCTGGCTTCTCGCAAGGCTGCGCGATGACCTTGCAAGCTGGCCTGCGCCACCCTGAAAAATTGGCCGGATTGATGTGCCTGTCAGGCTACCTGCCGCTGGCCGGCAGCATCGCCGCAGAACACCATGCCGCCAATCAGGACACCGCCATTTTCATGGCGCATGGGACACAAGACCCCGTCGTCATCTTGCCGCGCGCCGAACAATCGCGCGATGTACTGAGGACGCTGGGCTTTCAAGTGGAATGGCAAACCTATCCGATGCAGCATTCCGTCTGCGCCGAAGAAATCGACGATATCGGTCGCTGGTTGGCACGCGTATTATCAAAGTAAGTTATCCCAGCAACAAAGCAAAAGCGGCGCATTCCGAAAGAAATGCGCCGCTTTTTTACTACCGGACGGTCAGTTCAGATCAACGCTCCGAGATGGCATCCATCACGCACAGTGCCGTCATGTTGACAATACGACGTACCGTCGCCGACGCCGTCAGGATATGCACTGGCTTGGCGCAACCCAGAAGAATAGGACCGATTGCCACGCCATTGCCAGATGCCGTCTTCAACAGGTTGTAGGCGATATTGGCGGCGTCGATATTCGGCATCACCAGCAGATTGGCATCGCCCTTAAGTGGCGAATCCGGCATGATCTGGCCCAGCAGCTTCATGTCGAGTGCAGTATCACCATGCATTTCGCCATCAGCTTCGAGATCTGGCGCCTGTTTGTGAATCAAGGCTAGTGCCGCGCGCATCTTGCGTGCCGATTCGCTGTTGCTGGAACCAAAATTCGAGTGCGACAACAGCGCAGCGCGTGGATGCAAACCGAAGCGGCGCATTTCTTCTGCCGCCATGATGGTGATCTCGGCCAGCTCTTCTGCCGTAGGGTTCTCGTTGACGTGGGTATCAACCAGCACCAACTGGCGACTAGGCAGGATCACGCCATTCATTGCCGCATAGACGTTGACGCCTTCGCGCTTACCCAACACCTGATCGATGTAATGCAAATGCAATTGCGTCGTGCCATAAGTGCCGCAAATCATGCCGTCAGCATGGCCCTTGTGGATCGCCATGGAACCGATCAGCGTGTGACGGCGACGCATTTCCAGCTTGGCGTACTGCTCGGTGACGCCACTACGCTTGGTCATTTCCAGGAATGTTTGCCAGTAATCGCGATAGCGGCTGTCAAAGTTTGGATTGATGACTTCGAAATCGACATTTGGGCGCAGACGTAGACCGAATTTCTTGATGCGCTGTTCCAGCACTTCCGGACGGCCAACCAGGATAGGTTTGGCCAGACCTTCGTCGACCACCACCTGCACCGCACGCAATATGCGCTCTTCTTCGCCTTCGGCGTAGACGATGCGCTTCTTGTCGTCCGGCGCCTTCTTGGCAGCCTGGAAGATAGGACGCATGAAAGTGCCGCTGTGATAGACGAACTGCTCCAGCTTTTCAGCGTAGGCATTCATGTCCTTGATCGGACGTGCGGCCACACCGGAGGTTTCCGCTGCACGTGCCACGGCAGTGGCGATCTTGATCATCAGGCGCGGATCGAACGGCTTGGGAATGATGTATTCCGGACCGAACGACAGATTGGCCACACCATAAGTCGCTGCCACGACGTCCGATTGCTCGGCTTGCGCCAGTTCAGCAATCGCGTGTACGGCGGCAACTTCCATTTCACGCGTGATAGTGGTGGCACCCGAATCGAGCGCACCACGGAAGATATACGGAAAGCACAAAACATTGTTGACCTGGTTCGGATAATCCGAACGGCCAGTAGCGATGATGGCATCGTCACGCACTGCCATCACGTCTTCCGGCAGGATTTCCGGGGTCGGATTGGCCAGTGCCAGCACCAGCGGACGCGCCGCCATTTGCTTGACCATATCTTGCTTGAGCACACCACCGGCCGATACGCCGAGGAAAATATCGGCGCCGGGGATCACGTCAGCCAGGGTACGCGCCGTGGTTTCACGGGCGAAACGCTCCTTGTCAGGATCCATCAACTCGACCCGGCCCTTGTAGACCACACCGGCCAGGTCGGTGACGTAAATATTTTCAATCGGGAAGCCCAGGTCAACGATCAGATCCAGACAGGCCAGTGCTGCTGCACCGGCGCCGGAGACCACCAGCTTGACTTCCTTGATGCTCTTGTTGACAACCTTGAGGCCGTTGAGAATTGCTGCGCCAACAATAATCGCAGTACCATGCTGATCGTCATGGAAGACCGGAATCTTCATGCGGTCGCGCAGCTTGCGCTCGATGTAGAAGCATTCGGGAGCCTTGATGTCTTCCAGATTGATACCACCGAAGGTCGGCTCCAGCGAGGCGATGATGTCGCACAGCTTGTCTGGATCGGTTTCGTTGATTTCGATATCGAACACATCGATGCCGGCGAACTTCTTGAACAGCACGCCCTTGCCTTCCATCACCGGCTTGGACGCCAGCGGGCCGATATTGCCCAGCCCCAGCACCGCAGTACCGTTAGTGATAACGGCCACCAGATTGCCGCGCGCCGTGTACTTGAAGGCATTGGCCGGGTCTGCCACGATCTCTTCGCAGGCTGCCGCCACGCCCGGAGAATATGCCAGAGACAGGTCTCGTTGATTGGTTAACAGCTTGGTGGGCGTGACACTAATCTTGCCCGGCGTTGGAAACTCATGGTATTCCAGCGCTGCCTGACGAAGTTGCTGACGCAATTCTTCTTTCTTGCTTATCATCGAATCCATACTCTGCATTCTCTTTTCTAGACTTATCGGAGACCTGTGATTCTAGCAGAGGTCGGGGTCCTTCTCCTAGCATACGGCAGGCACTTCAATGCTGCACTGCATCATCAAAAAAGCCAGCAGTGGCGCGGTTTCACAGAGCAAACAACTCAGTATCACCGCACAAATTGGTCCTACCTGTCAATCGTGGAAATCCCCCGTAACAGATGCCGTTTTGGTTACAATCTGGTCCATGCTCTCCGAATTTGAACTCATCTCCCGTTATTTCACCCGTCCGCTGCATGCTGACAGCCGGGCGGCGCTTGGCATTGGCGACGACTGCGCTTTGCTCACGCCGGCACCAGGCATGCAATTAGCGGTGTCGACCGATATGCTGGTGGAGGGGCGGCATTTTTTCCCAGATGCCGATCCTTATGCGCTCGGCCACAAAAGCCTGGCTGTCAATTTGTCAGACCTGGCAGCGATGGGTGCCCAGCCGATTGCCTTCACGCTGGCGCTGGCCTTGCCGCAAGCGCGCGCCGACTGGCTGGAGCCATTTTCACAAGGCTTGCTGCAACTGGCCGACCAGTACGGCTGCGAACTGATCGGCGGCGATACCACCAAAGGACCGCTGACGATCAGCATTACCGTGTTCGGCGAAATTCCATTCACCCAGGCGTTGCGACGCGACGCCGCCAAGGTCGGGGACGACATCTGGATCTCCGGCACCCTCGGCGATGCACGACTGGCACTGGCCGCGTATCGCCACGAACTGACGCTAACGACTGAGGCGCACCACACCGCGGCGCAACGCATGCACCGGCCGACACCACGGGTGGCGCTAGGCATGGCGCTGCGTGGCATTGCCCGTGCAGCCATCGACATTTCCGATGGATTGTCGGGCGACCTTGGCCATATCCTGGCGCGTTCGCAGGTCGGCGCATGCCTCGATGTGGATGCCTTGCCGCCCGGAGCCATTCTGCAACAACAAGACTTGACGCTGCGCCGACAATTCACGCTGGCCGGCGGTGACGATTATGAACTCTGCTTTACCGCCCCCGAAAGCCGCCGTGCACAAGTGCTCGCCGCTGCCGAACAAGCTGGCATTGACGTGTCCCGGGTCGGCGTAATAGACGCTACCCCTGGCCTCAGACTGGTGGACGGCGGCGGTGAACCAATTCAACTTGCCGTTAATTCCTTCGACCATTTCAGCGCATGAACCCCCAACTAGAACAAGATTCCCCGTCCATCGTGCACAATCTCAACGACAACCCGCGCAAAGTACGCGCTAGCGCCCGCTTCATGTGCGCAAATCCAGCCCATTGGCTGGCGCAGGGCTTCGGCAGCGGCCTCTCGCCGATCATGCCCGGCACTTCCGGCACCTTGTTTGCCTGGTTAGTGTATGCCGTGCTGAGCGCGCGCTGGCCTGCGGTTTTCACACCGACGACGTGGTTGATTGTGATTGGCGTCGGTTTCATCGTCGGCATCTGGGCCTGCCATGTCACCGGACGCAATCTCGGCGCACCCGACCATGGCAGCATGGTGTGGGATGAAATCATTGCATTCTGGCTGGTGTTGGTGGTGCTAATGCCGGCCGATCTGAGCACCCAGTGCTGGGCCTTTGTCTGGTTCCGCTTTTTCGACATGGTCAAACCGCCGCCGATTGCCTATTTCGACCGCCACTTCAAAGGCGGCTTCGGCGTCATGTGGGATGATATTGTCGCGGCGTTTTATACGCTGCTGGTCTTCGCCGTTTACCGGGCGATGTAATTCGGCAGCAACAGGAGTATGCTTGGCACCAAGGCATCTTGCCTGACTCAGGTTGACCACGCCAACCACAAGGATGACATCAACATGGATACCACGACAGACCTCGCCACGCGCGTCGGCCACGCGCTTAAAGCCAGGAACCTTTTGCTGGCTACGGCCGAATCCTGTACCGGCGGCGGTGTCGCTCAGGCAATTACCGACATTGCCGGCTCATCGGAATGGTTCGACTGCGGTTTTGTGACCTATTCCAATGCTTCGAAGAATGAATTGCTCGATATCTCGGAAGCCTTGATTGCGCAACATGGTGCCGTCAGCGTAGAGATCGCCGCAGCCATGGCCGAAGCGGCCGTGGCCAACAGCAACTCCAATGTCGCCGTCTCCACCACGGGCATTGCCGGGCCAGGCGGCGCCGTGCCAGGTAAGCCGGTTGGTACGGTCTGCTTCGGCTGGAAGATCGGCGACCAAACCGTCACCGAACGCCTGGTATTTAGTGGCGATCGGCGCGCCGTGCGTGAACAGTCGGTACAACACAGCTTGCAAGGCTTGCTGCGGCTTTTGACCTGAAGCGCCGCAGCACAGCAATAAAAAACGCCGCACACGAAGCCATTCGCGTGCGGCGTTTTGTTATGCAGGCAAACGCTTGATCAGCTTGCCGCGCAGCAATCTCAACGATATTGATTGATGGTGTTGCGGGTTTCTGTCGCCACCCGGCGCGCAGCAGCGGTAAAATCTTCGCCCTCGGCCGCCGTTGCATACAGAATCGCGCGCGACGAATTGATCATCATGCCGCTGCCCGCTATGGTCTTGCCAGCCTTGACCGTCGCTGCCACATCGCCGCCCTGTGCCCCCACGCCAGGCACCAGCAAAGGCATGTCGCCGATGATGCTGCGCACTTGCGCCAGTTCATCCGGGAACGTTGCACCCACCACCAGGCCGCATTGGCCATTGGTATTCCATTTATCAGCCACCAGCCGTGCCACGTGCTGGTACAGCGGCACGCCATCGACGCGCAGGAATTGCAGGTCAGAGCCGCCAGCATTGGAGGTACGGCACAAGACAATCGCGCCACGATCTTTCCACTCCAAATAAGGTGCGATCGAATCGAAGCCCATGTACGGGCTGACCGTGACCGCGTCGGCGCCGTAACGCTCGAACGCTTCGCGGGCATATTGCTCGGCAGTGGCACCGATATCACCGCGCTTGGCATCGAGCACGATGGGAATCTGCGGATAACGACTACGGATATAGCTGCAAATCTCTTCCAACTGGTCTTCGGCGCGCAACGCAGCAAAATAGGCGATTTGCGGTTTGAACGAACACGCCATGTCGGCGGTGGCGTCAATGATGGCTTTACAGAAAGCAAGAATCGCATCCGGCTGGTCTTTCCAGTGTGCCGGAAACTTGCTGATATCCGGGTCGAGACCAACGCAGAGCAACGAGTCGTTGGCCTGCCAGGCAGCGGATAATTTGTCGATAAATGTCACAGGAAGCCTTAATATGCAAAGATGCGATATTGTAACGCGCCCGTGCTCAATGGCCCAAGTCCACCGCCGGCTGGCGTGGCACAACGAACGACGATAGATATTCATTATTAAGGAATAGCATGAAAAAATGGTTTGCCTGGCTGGCGCTTGCCGCTGCCGTATTGACCCTGTCGAGCTGCGGTTACAACGATTTTCAGGCCAAGGATGAAGCCACCAAGGCAGCCTGGAGCGAAGTGGTCAATCAATACCAACGTCGCGCCGACCTGATTCCTAATCTGGTCAATACCGTCAAGGGTTATGCCGCGCACGAAAAAGACACGCTGGAAGCAGTCACCCAGGCACGTGCGGCTGCCACCAGTTTTCAGATCACACCAGAGGTGCTCACCAATCCGGAAGCCTTCAGCAAATTCCAGCAAGTGCAGGGCCAACTGTCGTCGGCATTGTCGCGCCTGATGGCGGTGTCGGAAAACTATCCGCAACTCAAGGCCGACACCAGTTTCCGCGACCTGCAATCGCAGCTCGAAGGCACCGAAAACCGCATCACTGTGGCACGCCAACGCTATATCGCCGCAGTGCAGGAATACAATGTGCTGGCGCGCAGCTTCCCGAGCAATATCACGGCCAAGCTGTTCAGTTATGCCGTCAAACCATCGTTTACAGTGGAAAATGAAAAAGCCATTTCCACTGCGCCCGCCGTCAATTTCGGTAAATAACATTGCCATCGATGCCCTTTTTCCGCTTTTTTCTGGCACTGCTGCTGGCCAGTCTGCTGCCTCAGGTTGGCGCGCAAACCTTTGCCGCCATTCCGCCGCTGAGCTCGCACGTGGTCGATCAGGCCCACATGCTTGACGAGCAACAACGCCACACGCTCGACCAGGTCTTGAGCGAATACGAAGCTCGCAGCGGCAGCCAGATCGCCATCCTGCTGGTTTCAAGCACCGCGCCGGAAGTGATCGAGCAATACAGCATCCGCGTGGCCGAAGCCTGGAAACTGGGCCGCAAAGGCATCGACGACGGCGTTATCCTGCTGGTCGCCAAGGACAATAACAAGGCCTTGCGACGCTTGCGTATCGAAGCTGGACGCGGCGTCCAGGGCAGCCTCACTGATGCCAAGTCGAAACGCATCCTGGAAGACGTGATTGCCCCGCATTTTCGCCAAAACGATTATTACGGTGGTCTGGCCGCCGGAATTTCTGCGCTGACCAGCGTGCTTGATGAAGAACATCTGCCAGCCGCGCAAAAAAAATCGGCGGCGGCCATCGATAACGACGGCTGGCTCAATGTGGTCGCGCCAGTGATTTTCCTGATCGTCTTTTTTGCGGTCGTCATGTATGCGCGCCGCGGCCCACGCAACAATCTCAACAGCAATGGCTGGGGCAACCATGCCACCGGAGTCATCCTCGGCAGCGTGCTCAGTGAACTCAGTCGCAGTGGCAGTTCTGGCCGCAGCAGTGGCAGCTTTGGCGGTGGTGGCTTTGGCGGCGGTAATGCGGGCGGCGGCTTTTCCGGCGGTGGCGGCGGTTTTGACGGCGGCGGCGCCTCGGGAAATTGGTGATGACACGACTGTTACGCCTCTGGCGTCATCTATCCAGCAGCCGTCGCAGCGCGCGCCGACTGTTTCCACACACCACGCTGCAAGCGATCCAGGCCAGCATTGCTGACGGTGAAAGCCGCCATCGCGCCGAAGTGCGCGTGGTGATCGAAGCTGCACTGCCGCTTGCCAGCGTATGGCAAGGCCATGGCGCGCGCGCCCGCGCACATGAATTGTTTTCGCACTACCGATTGTGGGATACCGAGGACAATAGCGGCGTATTGGTCTACCTCAATCTGGCCGACCACAAGATTGAAATCGTGCCCGACCGCAGCGTCGGCCGCGCACTCAAACCGGCCGACTGGCAAAGCATCTGCGCCACCATGAGCGCAGGCTTTGCGCGCGCGGCCTATCACGACAGCGTGCTAGCCGCGTTGACGCAATTGCATACCCTGCTGGCGCAACACTATCCGCGCAGCGGGCCGCAACACAATCAGTTGTCCGATCGTCCGCTGATGTTGTAATCAGCCTTTCTCGAACACCCATTGCAACAAGGCGTCCTGGGCCTGCTGTCCGGCAGGGGCGTTGGGATGGTTGATCAGAAATACCACCACATACATCTTGCCCGAAGCCGTTTGCACATAACCGGCCACCGAACGCACATCGTTGAGCGAGCCGGTTTTAATGTGTGCCTGTCCTGCCACGTCTTCGCCTCGCAGCCGTTTGCGCATGGTGCCGTCATAGCCAACCAGCGGCAGTGAGGCAATGAATTCCGGCATCACCGGCGAATGATATGCCGCCAGCAGCACCTGTCCCAGCGTCGCAGGCGCAATCCGTTCATTGCGTGACAAGCCCGCGCCATTCTCGATCACCAACTCGTCAGCGCTGATTCCTTTACCGGACAACCAGTTGCGGATCGCGTGCGCACCACGTTCGACATTACCCGGCATCGGCTCGGCCTGCTCCGCAATCGTCAACAGCAATTGACGCGCCATTACATTGTTGCTGTACTTGTTGATATCGCGGATCACTTCCGGCACGGCCGGCGATTGCCATTGCGCCAGCAGACGCGCCGTCGGTGCGACCGACCCCGACACCACCTTGCCGGTAAAGCGTCCACCCAGATCGCTCCACATTTGCCGGAACACATCGTCAAAATACTGTACCGAGCTCATGCGGTAAGGATGCAGATACCAGATCTGTTCACCGCAAGCGGCTGGATAACTGCCATTGAATAGCGCTGAACCAGCACCGACGTCGGCCTGCAGTTTGCCTTTCCAGTCACCACAGACAGCATCCCGGCTCAACTTCGGCGCGACCACGGCAAAGCCAGCCATCGGCGGCTCGGTGCTCACATTGACTTGATTGCCAGCCTCATCGGGAATGAAACGCAAGGCGATCGTCTTGTAATTGAGCAGCAAGGCATCCGGCCCCACGTTGTAAGGCTTTTGCGGATCACCATCGAACTTGGCCGGGTCGTAGACAGCGTCTTCAAAGGCAGTGCGATCCAACACCAGATTGCCGCGAATCTCGCGGACCCCTTTGGCGCGAATCTGGCGCAGGAACAACCAGAAATTTTCCATCACCAGCTTGGGGTCGCCGCTGCCCTTGATGCTCAAGTCACCGTTCAGAACACCATTGGCTGGTGCACTATCCACATAAGCTTGGGTCTTCCAGGTAAATGTTGGCCCCAGTAATTCCAGCGAGGCATCGGTGGTTACCAGCTTCATTACCGATGCCGGATTGAATGGCTGCGTCACATTGTAGGCCAGCAGCGGCCGCGAACGCTCTGCCTCCTGTACGAAGACACCGACATTGCGAATCGGAATATTGGCCTGCTTCAAGGCCTTGGTCACCGAAGCCGGCAAGTCCTGGGCCGCTGCCGGCAATACAACATAAATCGTGGCGAGGATCCCGACTACGGTCAGGCGCGAACAACGAGCGACTTTCTTGAGCATCTGCATGAGGAACTTATCAATGGCAATCGGGCATTATAGGGTGCTTGCGCCGCCCTTGCCCATGACCAGTCCAAGGCACACTCGCCCATCTGGTGAAGCGCCGACTTATGTTGTAATCTAGGCGCATCGCACAATGCGTCATCGAGATGTCATATAAAACGTAACTATTTTCATTGAATGACGCCAGCCCTATCTGCTCCTGCCCCCTATGGATGCCCTTAAAACTCTTGCGCTGTTCAGCTTGACTGCGCTAGCTGAAATCATCGGCTGCTACCTCCCCTACCTGTGGCTCAAACGCGACGGCTCGGCGTGGCTGTTGCTGCCTGCAGCGCTGAGTCTAGGCTTGTTCGTCTGGTTGCTGACGCTGCACCCGACTGCCGCCGGTCGCGTCTATGCCGCCTATGGCGGCGTCTATGTGGTTGTTGCCCTACTTTGGCTGTGGATCATCGAGGCCATCAAACCCACCGCGTGGGATTTTCTGGGCGGTGCCGTATCCTTGGCCGGCATGGCCATCGTCATGCTGGCACCACGTCATGCGAACTAAATCCATGTCGTGATCGCCATCAAAAACAAGCGCGCATGGCAACCATCTTTTCTTCCTCCCGCACCGAGCGTGGATTAAGCAATTCAGCCTCGCCCAAGGAAGTGATCGGCAAAGGCGTACGCTTCGTCAAACGCATTTATGTATTGCGCGTCATTGGCTTGTCGATTGGATTCACCGCTTCCAGCCGCTGTCGGACCTGCCATCATTGCCTGCCTGCCGATGCTGGCCTTGTATCCGCTGGCACTGGAAAAATCGACCTATGACATGTCGAAAAACTGGCCGAACGCTCGCGCGAATTTGAAACCGTCAGTCAACGTGACGGCCTGACCGACCTACTCATGAGAAAGCCTGTTGATCGCGCAGTTCAACACCTGCCATGAACAGAAACTGGATGCCTGCCTGCTGTTGCTCGACATCGATCATTTCACGAATATCAACGACACCCACGGCCACTTGATCGGCGATGAAGCGTTGAAGAATTTCTCGCAACTGTTACGCGACAATCTGCGCGCCGATCATGCAATGTATCAAGCCAAGCAGCGCGGCCGTAATTGCCGCGTAGTCGAAGGCCAGGTCGCCATGTAAAAAAAGCCGTTGTCGACCTGCCACGCAAGGCAGACCGACAACGGCTTCGGGAAGCAAAGGTGGAACGCCCGACGAGCACACGAAGCTGCTTGCGGCAGACTTCCTCCGGCGTTCCAACCACCGCCGCTCGCGCGGCGAACGAGCAAGAAAGCTCGTTTAAATTAGCACTGGCAGAACCTCCAGCACTAAAAGCGCCATCAGCGCACCAACTATGGCGCCGAACGCTCGCAATACCGTCCGCAACGCCTTCGATGCGACCGGCACTTCACCGCACAACAGCAATCCGGCAAAGGCCATCGGCAAAAAGAACAGCAGATTACTCGTGACGATATTTGGCATGACTTGTCTCCTACTCTGTTTTTGTAATTTGAGTATAGGACGAGGTCGATATAAGACAAGAAATATCCATATTGCAACGCGACAAATCAAACTGCGCGTCAACATCTTTTCTCATTCCTGACAGCAGTCTGACTTGTTGCGTAAATACTCCAGAAGCTACTGTATTTCGGCTTGACCGGGCCATTGGCAGAGGGTTAAAATCCGCCCGTTCTTATTTTATGGAGTCCCTTTCATGGGCACTTGTTCGAGTGATAGTTGTTGCCGGGAAAAATCCCGGCTCGCCTCGGCAAGATAACGCGGGACTTCCTCCTGCCGTCATCTTGCTGTAGCAGATGATGGCATAGACAATGCACCGTTCTGGCGCGTTTGTTTTTCCACCACGCAACATCCCCAGTTGAAGAATGCCGCGTTCGGCGCACTTCATCGTATGACGCTATCGCCATGTCCGCATGGTTACTGTTGCGCAGTAATGCGCGCGGACAGGCGATGGCGCAGGCATTGCCTTGGCCGGCAAATTGACATGGCCAATGCAATACCGCCGAACAACTACCGACGAAAGGGTCTTCGCCACCTCAATGCGGAGTCCCTATGCCAGACAGAAATATCTAAACCCCTTGCCTCTGTCATCGATATGTCAGGAGGAGTCGTTACAGTTTGACGCTTCCTCGTTTTTCTCTCCGATGATGGCCCGAACCGGACTATGCCAAGTCATCTCCGGCCACAAACTGCTGCAAAGAAAAAGAGCCTCATTATGAATCTGGATCTGTTGAAAGAAACCTTCGTCGGCTTCATCCGCGCCCGCGGTATGGACCGCCACTTCGGTCGCCTGGGCATGGACATGTTCCGCAGCTCGCCGCTGACCAAGGACGTTCCCCAAACCATTGCGCAAAGCCTGGTCAGCGCCTCGCAAATCGAACTTTCGGTCTTGCTCGGCCAACTCAACACGCGCACCGACGGCTTGACTGAACAAGAAGCGGAAACCATCCGCGACGCCGTCGGCCCGAATGAAGTCGAACACGAAAAACCGATGACTTGGTGGATGCACCTGTGGCATTGCTACAAGAATCCATTCAACCTGTTACTGACAGTGCTGGCAGCGGTGTCCTACTACACCGAAGACATGAAAGCCGCCATCGTGATTGGTTCGATGGTGATCCTGTCGACGCTGATGCGCTTCATTCAAGAGTCGCGTTCCAACACTGCCGCCGACAAGCTCAAGGAAATGGTCAGCAATACGGCCACCGTGATCCGTCACGACATGGTGCAAGACATTGCAGCCGAAGCGCAGCGCTATTTCGATATCACGCTGCATCCGAAAGGTGCCAAGCGTATCGAATTGCCGATCAAGAAACTGGTGCCCGGCGATATCGTGCAATTGTCGGCCGGCGACATGATTCCGGCTGACCTGCGCCTGATCGCCGCCAAGGATCTGTTCATCAGCCAGGCAGCCATGACCGGCGAATCACTGCCGGTAGAAAAATTCATCGATCATCGCGGTGCCGATGCCAGCAATCCACTGGAACTGGACAACCTGTGCTTCATGGGCACCAACGTGGTCAGCGGATCGGCTACGGCGGTCGTATTGACGACCGGCAAGCGCACCTATTTCGGTGCCCTGGCCGAGCGTGTGACCGCCACCGACCGCACCCCGACGGCCTTCCAGTCGGGCGTCAACAAGGTCAGCTGGTTGTTGATCCGCTTCATGTTCGTGATGACGCCAGTGGTATTTTTCATCAACGGCTTCACCAAGGGCGACTGGGTCGAAGCGTTCCTGTTCGGCCTCTCGGTGGCGGTTGGTTTGACCCCGGAAATGCTACCGATGATCGTGACATCGACCCTGGCCAAAGGTGCAGTTGCCTTGTCGCGCAAGAAGGTCATCGTCAAGCGGCTCGATGCGATCCAGAATTTCGGCGCCATGGATGTACTGTGTACCGACAAGACCGGCACGCTGACACAGGACAAGATTTTCCTCGAACGCCATACCGGCATTCTCGGCGAACCCAATGACGAAGTGCTGCAATACGCTTACTTGAACAGCTACTACCAGACCGGCCTGAAGAATCTGCTCGATGTGGCCGTGCTGGAACATGCCGAACTGCAACGCGAAATGGCACTGGCCTCAACCTATCGCAAGGTCGATGAAATTCCGTTCGACTTCCAGCGCCGTCGCATGTCGGTGGTGGTCAGCGAACGCGAAGATCACCATGAGCTGATCTGCAAAGGCGCCGTCGAAGAAATCGTCTCGATCTGTACCCATGCCCGCAACAACGGCGAGATCGTGCCGTTCACACCGGAACTGCTGGCCGAGATCCGTGAAACTACCGCCAGCCTCAATTCCGAAGGCTTGCGCGTGGTCGCCGTGGCAGCCAAGGATTTGCCGCCGACCAAGGAAACCTACAGCGTCGCCGACGAATCGGATCTGGTATTGATCGGTTACATCGCCTTCCTCGATCCACCAAAGGAATCGACCAAACCGGCATTGGCTGCCTTGCGCGCGCATGGCGTGACAGTCAAGATTCTGACCGGCGACAATGAACTGGTCACGGCCAAGATCTGCCGTGAAGTTGGCCTCGAAGTAGAAGGCATGTTGCTCGGCTCGCAAGTCGAAAAAATGAGCGATGCCGAACTCAGCGAAGCCGTTGGCAAGACCACCGTGTTTGCCAAGCTCAGCCCGACCCACAAGGAACGCATTGTGCGGGTATTGCATGACAAGGGGCACGTGGTCGGTTTCATGGGTGACGGCATCAATGATGCACCAGCCCTGCGCGCAGCCGACATCGGTATCTCGGTCGATACCGCCGTCGACATCGCCAAGGAAGCGGCCGATCTGATCTTGCTGGAAAAGAGTCTGATGGTACTGGAAGAAGGCGTGCTCGAAGGCCGCAAGACCTTCGCCAACATGCTCAAGTACATCAAGATGACGGCCAGCTCCAACTTCGGCAATGTCTTCTCGGTGCTGGTGGCAAGTGCCTTCCTGCCATTCCTGCCGATGCTGCCGTTGCATCTGCTGGTGCAGAACCTGCTGTACGATGTGTCGCAGATTTCGATCCCGTTCGACAACGTCGACAAGGAATTCCTGGAAAAGCCGCAACGCTGGAACCCAGGTGAAATCGGCCGCTTCATGGTGTTCTTCGGTCCGATCAGCTCGATCTTCGATATCAGCACCTTTGCCCTGATGTGGTATGTGTTCGGTGCCAATTCGCCGGAACACCAAACGCTGTTCCAATCGGGCTGGTTCATTGAAGGCCTGTTGTCGCAGACCCTGATCGTGCACATGATCCGCACCAGGCGTATTCCATTCCTGCAAAGCCGTGCTTCGTGGCCGTTGATGGGCATGACCTTGATCATCATGTGCATCGGCATCATTATCCCAATGTCGCCGCTGGCCAGCTACTTCAAGTTGCAAGCGCTGCCGTTGAGCTACTTCCCATGGCTGTTGGTGATCCTGCTGGCTTACGGTGCACTGATTCAAGTCATGAAGGGTTGGTACACCCGCCGCTTCGGCTGGCAATAAAGTCGCGATCTGCCGCCGCTTGCCACTGCAAAATGCAGTGACAGGCAG
>JAMFSU010000053.1 GCA_026225475.1 Duganella sp. | reverse complement strand
TCTCCCGATGCTTGCGCCACAGCGCCGGGAACCCCGCAGGGGCGATGCAGTAGCGGTCGCCTTTCTTTGCTTACTTATCTTTGGGCGAGACCAAAGAAAGTGAGCGGCTGCCGGGCCGCCCCCGGCTAGGTTGTCCGAAGAGAACAAAGCATCAGCAACTAAGAAAACCAAGAAAAAGCAGGCTTTTTTTAAAAGAACAGCATCAAGCAGCAACCGACATTTCCATTACGACCAAAGCATCCACTTCATCGCACGGTCTTGTTGCGATTGACCCAATACACACCAGCATCGGCCACACTGCCGATAAACTCGCGCGGATCAGACGATTTCATCAGATAACCATTGGCACCGAGCTGATAACTCAGCAGGATATCGCGCTGATCATCAGAGGAAGAAAACATGAGCACGGGAATGTGCGCCGTGACGGCATTCGATTTGATGATCTTGAGCAAGTCATGACCACTCATCAAGGGGAGATGCAGATCCAGCAGAATCAGGCGCGGATGCACGTCTTTACGTTCGGCAAAACCGGTATTGGCAAACATGAAGTCAGCAGCCTCTTCGGCATCGCTGAACCAGGTCATTCTGTCGGCCAGTTTCTTGGTTTCGAGAGCAATACGCGTCAGCTCCGCAACTTCCGGGCTGTCGTCCACCAACATGATATCCATCTGCTCCATGAATACATCGCCTTCTCAAAAATAGTGCCTTTGAACATTCTCATTGACTGCTGTGCAATATGACGCAATGTCAGGCCCCATCAGGGCTGAACCGACATTGAGTATATCCATTTTTTGAACATTCGCAGTATAAGGTTAGCGATTACAGTGTGGCACAAACGACAACAATGTCTATCAGGAAATTCCTGAGCCTACGGCGAAGTTTCCGGATTCTGCCGTATTTCCCTTGGCTTTTGTGTGATTTTCTGAATTCCGTGTCATTTATCGGAAGTCGTTAGCCCAGTGCGGATGGCATAGCGCACCAATCCAGGGATATCGCGGATTTCCAGACGCTCCATCAATTGCGCACGATGGGTCTCGATGGTCTTGGCGCTGACATTGAGGCGGTAGGCGATTTCCTTGGTATTGTTGCCCTCGGCAATCAGTTGCAGAATTTCGCGCTGGCGTGGCGTCAGCACTTCCACCGGGGTGCCATCGAGTGCTACCTTCTTCATGTAAAGATCAAGCGCGTCTTTGGAAATGTGCGAATCAAGGTATTGCCTACCATGAATCACTTCCGTGAGCGCCTTTTCCAGTTCGTAGGCGGCTGAATCCTTGAACAGATACCCATTGGCGCCGGCATTGAGCGCCTGCATTACATATTCTTCACTGCCATACATCGACAGCATCAAAAACTTGGTGGTAGGAAAGTCAGCCCGCAAACGGCGCACCGCCTCCAGGCCATTCATGCCTTTCATGGCGATATCCATGACCACCACATCGGGCTTGTACTTTTCTGTCATCTCGATAGCCGCATTGCCATCATCGGCCTCGCCCACCACTTCGATACCTGGCATGGCGGTCAGCAAGGAACGTATGCCGCTGCGCACCAGCGCATGGTCATCCGCCAGCAAGATTCGTGTCAACATGGTCATGCCCTCCGCATCACAGGTGCTACTGGTAATTGAAAAACGATTTCAACACCGGCATCAGGCGCCGATGTGATATCCATATTGCCGCCCACCAGCACGGCACGTTCCTCCATATTGAGCAAACCAAAACTGATGCCCGAAATGGCATTGCTGCGAGCCTGTTCAATATCGAAGCCCTTGCCGTCATCACGGATGCTGACATGCAACTGGCCTTGCCGCTGACCGACCTGAACCCAGATATTGCCGGCCTTGGCATGGCGCAAGATATTGGTGACCGCTTCTTGCACAATACGAAAACAAGTGTTTTCGATATCGGGATGCAATTGTTCCGTCAGCGACGAGCTTTCAAACCAGCCTTTGACGTTGGCCAACTGCGACTTGTTTTCCACGTAGGAACGCAAGGTCGCAATCAAGCCTAGATTGTCCAGTTGCGGCGGCCGTAGATCGAGCGAGAGACTGCGCACTTGCGACAGCACCGAACTGACGATATCGATGCCATTCTGTAACGAAGGGCCTTCCAGCGAACCGGTTTTCTTGATCGTTTCCAGATTGATCTTGAGCGCGGTCAGCGACTGCCCGACATCGTCATGCAGACCGCGGGCAAGATGCTGACGCTCACGTTCCTGCACTTCGATGACACGACTGGCCAGGATTTTCTGACGCTGCACGGACTGTTCAAGTTCCTTTTGCGAATTCACGTGTTCAGTCACATCCATGGCCAGACCGGCGGCCAGTATCTTGCCGTCACTGCCGATCGGAAAACGCACCATGTCCATGATCTTGGGATTGTGATTGGCATCAAAGACCGTTTCCTGGGTATGCATCTCGCGATTGGTCTGCAGGATCATGCGGTCATTGGCTTCGGTATTTTGTGCCGCGCCGCTGGACATCAGATCAAAATCGGACATGCCGATCATGTCGCTTGGCGTCATGCCGAAAAAAGCTGATTGCGCCGGATTGACGTACAGGTAGCGTAAATCGGCGTCCTTGATCCAGGCCGGCATGGGTGCGGTGTTCATGAAGGCATAGAAGCGTGCTTGCATTTCGCGTAGGGCTGCGGCGCTGGCGCGCTGTTTGCGGCGTACCAGCGCGTCGCGCAATTCGCGTTCGACGGCAATCGGCAGACGCGCAATGCTGCTCTTGAGAAAATAATCCTGTGCACCGGCCTTCATCACTTCAACCGCGGTCTGCTCACCGATAGCGCCGGAGACGATGATGAAGGGAATCTGATCGCTCTGCCGCTTGACCAGTTCCAGCGCATCGACCGCGCTGAACATCGGCATCGAGTAATCCGAGATGACAATGTCCCATTTGTCACGCAAGGCCTGTTCCATGTCAGGTTCGGTCTCGACCCGCAGCCAGGTCGGTTCGAAGCCGCCGCGTTTGAGTTCGCGCACCATCAGGATGACGTCTTCTTCCATATCCTCCACAAACAACACGCGTAATGGAATGCTCATAGAAATCCTAAATAGAGTTTGCTACCGGGTACGATCAAAGCGCCGTCCTTGGCAAAGCAAAATAAAACCTGGCACCCTGGCCGGCGGTGCTTTCCGCCCATACCCTCCCGCCATGCCTTACCACGATGCGTTGCACCAACGCCAGTCCGATACCGGTACCGGAATATTCCTCCTGCCGGTGCAGGCGCTGGAAGGTACCAAATAATTTGTGTACATAACGCATGTCGAAACCGATGCCGTTGTCTTGTACCTGATAAACGACTTCCTGCGGCGTTACTTGAGCACTAATCCGTATTTGCGGCTGCTCGGTTTTGGCACTGAACTTGACGGCATTGCTCAGCAGGTTTTCCCATACCTGGGCCAGCAGGGCTTGATTGGCAGGTGCATTTTCCAGCGGTTCAATGACGAAATCGATCTTGCTGTGGTCGGCCCGCAATGTTGCCACTGCCTGCTTGACTTGCTCATGCATGGAAAAGCTGTTGAGCGTCAGTTCAGCAGTGGTCGATTTGGACAACTTGAGCAAGTCGTTGATCAGCGTATCCATTTTCTTGACGTTCTTACCAACCACTTGCAGCATTTCCTGACCTTTATCGCCTAGCGCATCTCCATAATCTTCCTCCAGCATCAGCGCATAACCTGAAATGGCGCGCAACGGTGCGCGCAAGTCATGCGATACCGAATAAGAAAAGCTCTCCAGTTCCTTATTGATATTGGTCAATTGCAGCGCGTGCCGCTTCAGGCTGGCATTAAGTTGCTCGATCTGCTGCTGGGCGCGACGCCGTTCGGCGATATCGTGCACGACGTAATGACTGAGCAGCGCACCACTGTGATGCGACACACTGCTGCTGATGCTGATCATGACCGCAAACTGGCTGCTGTCGGCATGACGATATTCCAGCTCGACCTTGCTGACCACCTTGCCCGCTAAGATACGCGGTCGCACTTCTCGACCGTAGGCGCTGGCACTCGCGACCGTCATCAAATCTGTCTGGGACATCTTCCCCACTACTTGCTCGCGCCGATAGCCGAGCCAGGTCAGCTCGGTATCATTGATGCGGGTAATCAAATGCGTTTGTTCGTTGATCGAGTGATAGCCGCAGGGTGCATGGTTATAGAGCGCATCGGCATCCGTCTCGGCCAGTTGCGCGCGCAGCAAGGTCTCCTTGCGGCTGAGAATTTCACGCCGCAAACGCAAATACACCGCCACCAATACCGCCGCACTCAATGCCGCGGCACCGATGATTGCCAGCAGCGCTGCTTCCATGCTGGCTCTGCTGCCAGTCACCTGTACTTGCAATAACTGCTGCTCAGCGTCTTTGAGTGCGACAAACTGCTTGCGGATATCCTCGCTCAAGTCGCGTCCGTGCTCGTCGACATTGTCGATCTTGACACTGCGATCGGCTTCGATGAGCGTACGTGACATTTCAACGCGTCTGGCAATAGCCGTACTCAATTGCGCCAACTTGTCGAGCTGCCCTTGCTGATTACGCAAGGCAACCCGCAAGCCGTCCAGCATCTCGAACAAGATGTTCCGGTCAAGCTCGAAACTGAGCAAATATTCATGACGGCCGGACAGAGCATAGCCACGCGCACTCGATACCAGATCGCGCAGCGTGGAATGCGTTTCTTCCATACGCAACAAAACATGATGCGTACGCTGTTCTTCGGCGCTGCGCTTTGCGATTTCCATGACACCGCGATAGGAAAACAGCGCAGCCGCAACGGTCAACGCCATGGCGACCAAAAAGAAGGCCCCCGTCAAGGAAATCGTCGATGTTTTCTTAGTTAATATCGGCATCGTATTGGTGAATTTCGATAAGCCTCAACAATGTTGAGCAGGCACCGAGCACTTTCTTCCTGCCGTGAAAATTCACTTTAATGAATGCTTTTCGGTTACGTTCTAGATGCAACTGCCCGCCCATTGAAAAAGATGTTGTGCAACATCTAACACTGTTGTTGTGTGCGCTACTTGGCGCATTCATTGTGCGCACAAGCAAAAAAATGCAGCGACTATTGACGCAAGCAGCAGTTGATGTCATGTCGACAAACCTGGTTGCCATTTGCTAGCAACACCGCCCTAATGCCGATGCAATTTTCCCCTCTTGCAAAACACGACCGACAAGTACGACTAGATATATTTCTTACTTTGCAATTTAACAATTTTCCGGAGGTTTTTGTTTTTCTTACATTTTCCCGAAAAATTAAGTTTCATTTTCCACACGAAATGTTTTCATATCGCTATCAAAACGTTGATTACCGCAGACATTTTTTGCATGAAACCAGAAAATCCCGAAGTCAACTCAGGAAATTCCTTAAACCGATTCTATAATAGACTCCAATAAAACACGGAACATAAATTAGCATTACTACCAACATAATATGAAAAAAATAGCGATCATCGCAGCAGTATTTACCTTCAGTGTCAGTGGCCTGGCTCAGGCAGCGACATCGACTGGCAATCTGTCGGTGTCTGCTATTGTTACTTCTACCTGCAGCGTGCAAAGCGCCTCCCTGCCATTGGCCAGTGCCGCTACTGCGCGCGTCGGCGTGAACTGCTCCAGCGGCACGGCCTACACCATCAGCCTTGATGCCAGCACGACTGCTACCAGCCGTCAACTGATCAGCGACGGTAGCCAACAAAGTGTGCCGGTCTTCAGCACCGCCTCCAACGGCCAAAATCTTAATGCCGGCAATGCTGGCGATGTGGTTGGAATTACACTTTCGTACTAGCACTGCGTAATTATTGATTTTTCTTTCAGCAAATATCTGATACGCTCCAATCATAAAAACGTTGTCAGTGTAGTACTGCTGCGATGACGTAGACGAATAACATTTACTATTTCGTTGGCGCGGAGAAAATTATATTTAATTTCCTCATACTTCTGTCGATTTTACTCAGCATGCTATGCAGTCAGGCGGCGACTGCCTCGAACTTCGAAATATCCCCGGTAGTATTGGAATTGTCATCAGCCCGAACCGCTGGCGTGGTCAAGATCGTCAATAACGACACCCACGATGTCTCGCTGCAAATCCGCGCTTATGACTGGGCACAAAAAGACAGCGTCGATCAACTTGATCCGACCAAAACGCTGATCATCAGCCCGCCCGTCTTCACCTTGGCCCCCGGCGCCTCACAAGTGATCCGGATCGTATCCAAGCGTCCCGCCGAAGCCAATGAAGTCGCCTATCGCTTGTTGGTCGATGAAATTCCGACCGCAGCCGAAGGTCCGGCAATCAATTTCAAGTTCCGCATTTCGATGCCGATCTTCATCGCTCCGAACGGCAATCCTAATCTGAAATTGGGATGGTCGATGACGGCTGGCAAGACGCCCAAACTGGTGGTCACTAATAGTGGTAACCGGCGCGGCCGTTTGCTCAATCTGTCATTGACACTGCCCAATGGCAAAAAAATCACGCCGCCAGCCGGCGCCAATCCATATACCCTTGCCGGCCAGGTCCGGCAATACCTGCTCGAGATAGACGCGCCGCTGGCAGTCGGATCTGTGGTCAAAATGTCCGCCAATTCCGACACCGGCCCGGTAGACACTGAGATCACCGTTTCGCCTTGAGAAGACTATCAAACTGGATTAGTTTGTTGACGCTGGTGGCTTGGTCGCATGCGGTTGCTGCGGCAACTGGAGGGGATGAAACCTTGTTGCTGGAAGTGTCAATCAACGGCCACCCGACGCAATTGGTCGGACAGTTCACCAAGCGTGGCGAGACACTCATGTCGACCGCTAGCGAACTGCGCAGCCT
Source organism: Duganella sp. (assembly GCA_026225475.1). Lineage (GTDB taxonomy): Bacteria > Pseudomonadota > Gammaproteobacteria > Burkholderiales > Burkholderiaceae_D > Herbaspirillum. The sequence continues at coordinate 147,030 of JAMFSU010000053.1, read as the reverse complement.
GGGCATCAAGATACAGGGCAAGGATGACGACCTCATTGCCGTCAGTGGCTTTACGAAAAGCGTCCAACTGGATAAGGCGACCTTGAAAATTGACATGGAAGTGCCCATGAATTTTCTCAACACAACCGACATCAAGACCCCGGCCACCTCGGCCGACAAGGTACCGCTGGCCGAAGCCCGAAGCGGCGCACTGATCAATTATGATCTGCTGGCAACCGATACCGGCGGCGTGCGTACTTATGGTGGATATCTCGATACACGTTATTTTTCCGGCAGCAGCGTACTGAGCACAACTGGTATTGGCTATCTCGGCGGCAGCCCGGCTACCTCGGCGCGACTCGACACCACTTATACCTATTCCAATCCTAACGAACTGCTGCGTTATCGCGCTGGCGATTTTATTACCAGCAGTCTGTCCTGGAGCAGATCGGTACGTTTTGGCGGTTTCCAGTTCGGTAGCGATTTCACACTGCGGCCAGATCTGGTCAAATCTCCGACGCCTAACCTGGGCGGCGAAGTGGTGGTGCCTTCTACTGTCGACTTGTTTGTCAATGGCGTGCGGCAATTATCGCAAGCGGTGCAGCCAGGACCATTTGAAATTCGTCAGGCGCCGATTGCCTCCGGTGCCGGCCAGATTTCAGTCGCCGTCACCGATGAGCTCGGCAGACAGACCTACCGTACGGTGCCGTTCTATTCCTCCGATAAGCTGCTGGCAGAAAATCTGTCCTCGTACACGCTCGAGAGCGGTTGGGTCAGGCGCAACTATGGTGCCTCCAGCGCCAACTATGGCGAGCTCGCCACTGCCGGTACCGGGCGTCTCGGCTATAGCAAGATGCTGACCCTGGAAACCCATGGCGAGGCCATGCGTGGCATGCAGATGGGCGGCGTCGGTTCAGTGTTCAATCTGGATAACTGGGCGGTACTGACGGCGGCCATTTCGGCCAGTAAATCGGACAATGGCAATGGCCAGCAATATTCAGTCGGTGTTGAACGCAGCAGCAGTTTTCTGAGCACCTCGCTGACCCGCACCCAGGCCACAACCAACTATCGCGATATTGGCGCAATGGAAGGTTCGCCGGTGTCGCGCGCGACCACCGTCGGTACGCTCGGCATCAATCTGGGCAGCTACGGATCGATGAGTCTTGCCTACACTGCGGCCAAGAGCACGCTGCTGGTTTCCACCACCGGTAACGTCAGCATTGCGGACAGCCAAAGCCTGACGATTTCCTACTTTAAATCCTTGACGCGCAATGCCAATATGTTCGTGACCGGCTATCGCGATTTTCGCAGTGGCGGCTACGGTGCCACGATAGGGCTGATTCTCCCGCTCGGCAACAACGATGTCGCCGGCATCAGCTTCACCAACAACAACGGTCAGCGCACCATCACGGCACAAACCAGCAGACCGAGCATTTCACCCGGTGACGTCGGCTGGCAGGTACAGGATACCGAGGGTTCGTATACTCAGCGCTATGGCGAACTCGACTACAAGGGCAACAATGGCCGCGCCAGCTACACGGTGGCCCAGACTGGCAGCACCACCAGCCAGCGCGCCGGCGTGCGCGGCTCGATCGCGTTGCTGGACGGTTCGGCCTTCATGTCCAACTGGATTGACGACAGCTTTGCCGTGGTCAATACCGAAGGCATCAAGGATGTCGGCATTTATACCGAAAATCGCTTTGCCGGCAAAACCAATAGCGATGGTCAGTTGTTGCTCACCGACCTGCGCGCCTACGATGTGAACAAGGTGTCGGTCGACGTGCTGGATTTACCGCTGACCCAGCAGTTGGACGTCAACGAACAATACGTCAAGCCACGCGATCGCGCCGGTACGGTGATCAACTTCAAGGCCAAGAAAACCTCGGATGCCAGCCTGATCCTCAAGCTGTCCAATGGCGACTATGTGCCGCTCGGCTCGCGCGTCAAGATTCGCGAGAATGGCCAGCAGGCACCCGTCGGCTATGATGGCGCAACCTATCTGTCCGAACTCGGGACAAGCAATACCCTGGACGTCACCATGCCCTCCGGCGCCACTTGCACGGCGCAACTGAGCCCGGTTGCAAATGCCGATGGCGGCATGTCCAGCAACCTACTGGAATGTCATTAATGGATACGTTACGCGCACTACTGAAGATCGCGTTGCTGTGCCTGACCTGCTTGAGCAGTATCGAGCAGGCACACGCCCAGACCTGCACTGTATCCGCCACGGCCATGGCATTCGGCATCTACGATCCCAAGTCCAACCTACCCACGGATTCCAGTGCCAATGTCGTCGTCGTGTGCCAAGCCACGATTGCCCTGCTGGTTGCCTACACAGTCAAACTCAGCGCCGGCGGCAGCAACAATCTGCTGGCGCGCAAGATGACCACTACCGGCTCGCAACTCAGCTATCAGGTCTATAAAGATCCGACCTATTCCCAAGTCTGGGGCGACGGCAGCAGCAGCACCAGTTATAACATCGGCGGCTATCTGCTGTCGGTGCTGGTACCTGTCAGCACGACCTATATCGCCTATGGAAGAATCACGGCATTGCAGAATGTCTTTGCCGGCACCTATACAGATACGTTGACGATTTTAGTGACCTATTAAGTCAATCCGATTTTTGGCGTTGCTGATGCAAGTTGACACGCATAGGGAAATGCCTGACACCTCCGACAACACTGTCAGGAATTGCCCTATGCTAAAAATAATGTCGAAAAGCTAAAGTTCACCTGTCCGATGATATTGAATTCCTCGTAATGGGACGAGAATACAAAGCACTGGCCCCAGGAGCGATTACCATGTTCACTTTGAAAAAAACACGTTTTCTTTGCGCTACGCTCGCCGCCGCCATGATGGTATCGAGCGCCCCGGTATTTGCCGGCAACTCCACCGGCTCGCTAATCGTCACCGCCACTGTACTGGCCTCTTGTACCGTAGTCGGGTCCACCATTGCCTTCGGCAACTACAGCTCGGCGCAAGTCGATCAAAGCGGCAACATCGCCGTGCTCTGCACCAACGGCACCAACTACACCATCGGCCTCGATGCCGGCGCTGGCACTGGTGCCACCACCAGCAACCGCAAGATGACCGGCTCGCTTGGCGGCAACTTGAATTACGCCCTGTTTCGCGACACCGGCCGCACCAACAACTGGGGTTCGACCACCGGTACCGATACCCTGGCCGGTACCGGCAGCGGCCTGGTGCAAAATCTGGTCGTCTATGGCCGCATTGCCAGCGGACAAACACCACTGGCTGGCGTCTATACCGACACTGTCCTGGTTACACTGACTTACTGACGATTTTCCTGCCTCAACACGTACGCAGGAAAATCCCTCGCCACCGCGCGCGCAATGACAACCCAGCGGTGCTAACCCCGACTTATGCCGTCATGCAGCAACTACTGGAATTATCCAGCACGCCAGCCGCGACATAAGGGACCCAAGTATGTTTACCCAAAAAAAACAATTATCTGCAATGGCCATTGCCTGCGCACTCTTCGTCACTAGCGGCCTGCCAAAGATGGCCCAAGCGGCCCAGTCGAGTGGGGTCAATTCGTCGGCAGGCGTGCTGGCATCGTGCAGCATCATTGGCTCGACGATTGCGTTCGGCAATTACAACTCAACACAAGTCGACCAGACCGGCAATATTGCCGTCCTGTGCTCCAACGGTGTTTCTTATACGATTGCACTGGACGCTGGAGCCGGCGCCGGTGCCACGACCAGCCAGCGCAAACTCACCGGGTCTTTGGGCGGTAGTGCCTTGAATTATCTACTCTATCGTGATGCCGCCCGTACCGCCGTGTGGGGCACCGTGATCGGTAGCGATACACAAGCCAGCACCGGTAACGGTCTGGTTCAGAACTTGACTGTATATGGCCGTATTGCCAGCGCACAAACACCACTGGCTGGCGTCTATACGGACACAGTGACCGTAACGTTGACTTACTAAGTCTGCGCCGCCTTGCTTGCAACGCCTGCTGTGCACTCAGCAGGCGTTTTGTCGTTGATGCAGCCGATAGCGCACGACATCGATCAGCAGAAATAGCAACAGACTGATCCCCATCAGTGGCATGGTCCAACCCAATGCCAGCACCACCAGGCCAAGCGTGATGCGGTAACCCCACGACAGCGCCAGCAGCGCCGCACAAAGCGGCTGCCATGTGGCACCCGCCGCCGGTTGGCGCCGCCACCACATCAGGTAACCGAGTACGATCATCACCGTCAAGGCCACACCGAACAGCGCCATGATGATTTGATTGGCGACACCGAAAAGAATGCCCATGTGGGCATCGACACCCCAGCGTATCAGTTTTGCAATCAGCGGAAAACTTGCGAACTCTGCTCGGCTGGTGATCAGTTTGCGCACGGGATCAACCGCAACGGTATCGACCTGCGTCGGCCAGGAGCGATCCACTTCCCTCACCATCCACGCCTGGTTGGGCGCACGTGGAGGACGAATCTCCAGTTCCTGAGCATCAATGCCGCCAGCACGTGCAATCGACTGCACCAGGTCGAAGTCTTGCATCTGCAGGACCGGCGTAGTGCTGGCTGCCACCGCCCTATTGCCTCCATCGTGGTGATGATGCTCCAGTGCAGCGACCGGCATCGACTGCAGTTGCATTGATGCCGATGGCGTGACCCATCCCAAATGCATGCGCAACTGGTCGACATGCGCGCCGGTCCAGCGCGACCAAGTCAAGCCGGTGGCGGAAAAAAATATCAGGCCGAGCACGATCCATAAGCCGGTCAGACTATGCAGACGACGCAAACTGGTCGGTTTGCGCTCCGACTGGCCACGCCTGTTGCGCGTCTGCCACCATAAATACAAGCCGCTCAATGCCGCAATCCAAAGCCAGGATGCAGCCAGCTCGCTATAGTTGCGGCCGAGATCGCCTAACATTAAATTGCGATGCAAATAATCAAGCGTCGTGCGCAGTGGCAACGTACCGCTGGTGCCGTAGACCTGCAGATCTCCTTTGATTTGCAACGTTACCGGGTCAACGAAGATCGCTCGGCTTTCGGATTCGCCCATCCCAGGTGCGGTGAACATGATGCGACTGTTCCAGCCGGCCTGCTTGGCGGGACGCACAGCAAACAGACGGCCGCTAGCACCAACATGATTACTGGCAACGCTAACTTGCTCGGCTAGGTTATGTGCCGGTCCCTGCGATTGGTTGAACAGTTGAGCGGCGTATAAGCTGATTTCGATCTGCGGTGTCAGCACATACAAGGTACCGGTGACCGCAGCGATCAAGATGAAAGGCGCGACAAACAGGCCAATGTAGAAATGCAGCCGTCGCAACAGCTGGCCGACGTTGGCGCCGGTCGTTGTTGGACGTGGGTTGGCGGCGGCATCCGGGGAGCGGTAGGCGTTGCTGGTCATGAGAGAGCTGACGTGATGAAAAGCAGCTGAGTATAGATACTTGCAGGGATGCGGTTGTGCGGCATTTTGTCGCGGTAGATGCTTGCCTAGCTGCGTTATCAAGTGCTGGCCTGAATTGCGCGGGCGATGGATCCCTTCTTCGCATCCGTTCTCACTACGCATCGGACAAAAATGCCTAGGAAAACTTCCTCCCGGCTCAAGGCTCGCCTACGCCCCTGGCCGCGTTTTCGCTTGCAAGCGAAAACCTTCGAGCGCCGCTGGCAGCCGCGCAGCCGACCTCATCTTTATCGACGAAAAAAAACGCCTGCTTACGCAGGCGTTTTTTTGTTTTGGCGGAGCGGACGGGGCTCGAACCCGCGACCCCCGGCGTGACAGGCCGGTATTCTAACCAACTGAACTACCACTCCTAAATCGTGCTGATGTTTGAGTTCTGGTGGGTGCTGAGAGGCTCGAACTCCCGACCTACGCCTTGTAAGGGCGCCGCTCTACCAACTGAGCTAAGCACCCGCACCTAAAGCTCAAACCATCATTTTGCCGTCTGTTGACGACGAAAGACGGCTAGTATAGCCCATCTTTCAGTGCCGTGCCAGTATTAATTTAAAAATCCTGGCATTGAGCCGCCTCTTTGTAAATTGCATTAAGGTTTTGGGCATTGTTATGCTCGCTACAAATAAAAAAAGGCGCTCAATCGAGCGCCTTTCCTTGCTACAAACAATTTAATGCTTAACTACGCTGGGATCGGCGGCTTCCTTCGGCGCCACGGCGACGACCATTTCTTCTTCCGTCAGTGGCACCGGCTGGCGCTCCAAGGCAATTTCCAACACCTTGTCGATCCAACGCACCGGCACGATTTCCAACTTGTTTTTCACATTGTCGGGAATCTCAGTCAGATCCTTGACGTTTTGCTCAGGAATCAACACAGTCTTGATACCGCCGCGATGCGCCGCCAGCAGTTTTTCCTTGAGACCACCAATCGGCAATACTTCACCGCGCAGCGTAATCTCACCCGTCATCGCGACATCCGCGCGTACTGGAATACCGGTGAATATCGAGACCAATGCTGTCGTCATTGCAATACCAGCCGATGGACCATCTTTCGGTGTTGCACCTTCGGGCACGTGAATATGGATATCGCTCTTTTCAAATACCTCGCTCTTGATACCGAGCTTGCTGGCTCGGCTGCGCACAACAGTGCGAGCGGCTTCGATCGACTCCTTCATCACGTCACCAAGCGTACCAGTGCGAATCACCCCACCCTTGCCCGGCATCGTAACCGCTTCGATTGTCAGCAAATCGCCACCGACTTCGGTCCAGGCCAAACCGACCACCTGACCGACCTGGTTGTCTTTTTCGGCAATGCCAAAATCGAAACGGCGCACACCGAGGAACTTGTCCAAATTGCGTGAAGTGATCGCGACCTTCTTCTCCTGCTTCTTGAGCAGCAGCATCTTCACCACTTTGCGGCAAATCTTCGACACTTCACGTTCCAGCGAACGCACACCGGCTTCCCGTGTGTAATAGCGAATGATGTCGCGAATAGCCGATTCGGCGACGCTGATTTCACCGTCCTTCAAACCATTGTTCTTGATCTGCTTCGGCAACAAATAACGTTGTGCAATGCTGGTCTTTTCATCTTCGGTATAGCCCGACAAACGGATGACTTCCATCCGGTCCAGCAATGCTGGCGGGATATTGAAAGAGTTCGACGTCGCGACAAACATCACATCCGACAGATCGAAATCAACCTCGATGTAATGGTCCGAGAAAGTATGGTTCTGCTCGGGATCAAGCACTTCCAACAAGGCCGACGATGGATCACCACGGAAATCCATACCGAGCTTGTCGATTTCATCCAGCAAGAACAGTGGATTGCGCACGCCGACCTTGGACAGGCTTTGCAAAATCTTGCCTGGCATCGAACCGATGTAGGTACGGCGGTGACCGCGAATTTCTGCTTCATCACGCACGCCACCCAATGCCATGCGCACGAACTTGCGGTTCGTCGCACGAGCAATCGACTGCCCCAGCGAGGTCTTACCCACGCCCGGAGGGCCGACAAAACACAGAATCGGTGCTTTCAGCTTCTCGACGCGCTGTTGCACGGCAAGATATTCCAAGATGCGTTCCTTGACCTTGTCGAGACCATAATGATCGCCTTCAAGGACTTTTTCAGCATTCGGCAAATCGTTATTGACCTTGGATTTCTTCTTCCATGGCAAACCGACCAGCGTATCGATGTAATTGCGCACGACAGTAGCTTCGGCCGACATCGGCGACATCAGCTTGAGTTTGCGCAACTCGGACTGCGCCTTTTCCAAAGCTTCCTTGGGCATCTTGGCAGCCAGAATCTTCTTTTCCAACTCCTCCAGATCGGCGCCATCTTCACCTTCGCCCAATTCCTTCTGGATCGCTTTAACCTGTTCATTCAGGTAATACTCGCGCTGCGACTTCTCCATCTGGCGCTTGACGCGACCACGAATGCGTTTTTCTACCTGCAGAATGTCGAGTTCGCCTTCAAGTTGCCCCAACAAATGCTCGTGGCGCTTGGCGACATTGAAAATTTCCAAAATCACCTGCTTTTGCTCCAGCTTCAACGGCAGATGCGCGGCAATGGTATCGGCCAGACGACCAGCATCATCAATACCTGCCAACGAGCTGAGAATTTCTGGCGGGATCTTTTTGTTCAGTTTGACGTACTGGTCAAATTGCTGAACGATGGTGCGGCGCATCGCCTCCACTTCAGCCTCGTCACCCGACTCCGATTCAACCGGTGTCAGATCCGCAACGAAATGCGTATCGAGTTCGCTGATATGGTGAATGCGTGCGCGCTGTGCGCCTTCGACCAGGACCTTGACGGTACCGTCGGGCAGCTTCAGCATTTGCAGGATATTGGCGACGCAGCCGATTTCATAGATATCGTCCGCGGATGGCTCATCCTTGGCCGCCGCTTTCTGGGCCGCCAGCATGATGCTCTTGCCTTGCTCCATCGCCGCTTCCAAAGCCTTGATCGACTTTGGCCTGCCAACGAATAAAGGAATCACCATATGCGGGAAGACAACAACATCCCGCAACGGCAACAAGGGCAATTGCGTTTGTTCTGTGAGTGTAGAAGTCGTCATGGCGAGCCTTATCAAAAGTTACTGTTAGTGATGTTGGCGCGAGCTGCTAAAACACAAGCCCAAATAATCAATAAATACACGACAACTTATTACTGCGAAAACAACAAATAAAAAAAGCCACACACGAAGTCGCCCTCGGGTGGCTTTACGATGGAAGCCGGAGTGTTTCCGCGGTTTATTGTACCGCTTTTAGCCTAACTGAATTTCGTCCAGGAGATTTTCAGTCCGGATGAAATTCACTGAGTAAGCCTGAGCGTTAAACACCAGCTTATGCGCCCGACACCTTGGGCTGCTCATGATAAATCAGCAGCGGCTTGGCGCCATTGGTGATGGTATTTTCATCAATGACCACCTTGGCGACATTTTGCTGGCTCGGCAATTCGTACATCACGTCCAGCAAGGCGTATTCCAGAATCGATCGCAGTCCACGCGCCCCGGTCTTGCGTGCCAAGGCCTTCTTGGCAATCGCTTGCAGTGCAGCCGGACGGATTTCCAGTTCGGCGCCTTCCATTTGCAACAGCTTGGAGTATTGCTTGATCAAGGCATTTTTTGGCTCCAGCAAAATCTGGATCAAGGCCTCTTCATTCAATTCATTGAGCGTCGCAATCACTGGCAGACGTCCAACCAACTCTGGAATCAAGCCGAACTTGACCAGATCGTCAGGCTCAGCCGACAACAGAACTTCGCTGGCAGTCTTTTGGGTCTGGCTCTTGACGTTCGCAGAGAAACCTATGCCGCTCTTTTCAGAACGCTCGGAAATGATCTTTGCCAGGCCATCAAACGCACCACCACAAATAAACATGATGTTGGTCGTGTCAATTTGCACGAAATCCTGGTTCGGATGCTTGCGCCCGCCCTGTGGCGGCACCGATGCCATAGTGCCTTCGATCAGCTTGAGCAGCGCCTGCTGCACGCCTTCACCGGAGACATCACGGGTAATCGATGGATTGTCCGATTTACGCGAAATCTTGTCGATTTCATCGATATAGACAATACCTCTCTGTGCCTTCTCGACTTCGTAATTGCAATTCTGCAACAGCTTCTGAATGATGTTCTCGACGTCTTCACCAACGTAGCCGGCTTCTGTCAAGGTGGTAGCATCAGCAATCACAAACGGCACATTGAGCATGCGTGCCAGTGTTTGCGCCAGCAGCGTCTTGCCCGAACCGGTTGGACCGACCAGCAGAATATTGCTCTTGGCCAGTTCGATATCATCCTTCTTGCCGAGATGCTTGAGGCGCTTGTAATGGTTGTACACCGCTACCGACAGAATGCGCTTGGCAGTTGCCTGACCGATCACATATTGATCGAGCAACTCGGAAATTTCTTGCGGGGTTGGCAAGTCTGACTTGGCACCGGCGACCGATTCAACACTGGAAGCCTCGTCGCGAATAATGTCATTGCACAGATCGATGCATTCATCACAGATAAATACCGACGGACCGGCGATCAGTTTCTTGACTTCATGCTGACTTTTGCCACAAAACGAGCAGTAAAGCAGCTTTTCGCCACTGGAAGATTTTTTCTCGGACATATAGGGCACTTGAATAGGATACGGTTTGATCATACCTGCGATTTGATGATTCGTCACGGAATCGCAATATTTGAAGCGAGCAGGAATAGCCTTAGCCTAACCCATATGGGACCGCAGACAAGAAAAGCAATGAGGTGGAATCTGACCGCTAATTGAAGGATGGCACGCGCTACTATGGCGCAGTTCATGCCAAATGACATTCATATAATACAATGCAATAAAAAATTCATCATTTTGGCAAAAAAATAGACTTGACCGTCTTAGCCACTGCATTTCTGGCTCGCATTTCCCCACCGCAATGTGTGTTTGCTCAACAGCGATGAGGCCAAGCAAGCTTAATCTCAAAATCGCCTCCGCCAAAAACAAAACCCACCATCAATGGTGGGTTTTGTTTGCAACAGATTGAGTCCAACTCAATCAGGCACGTTCTTTCAATACCTGATCGATCAAGCCATATTCAACGGCCGCATCGGCAGACATGAAGTTATCGCGATCCGTGTCCTTACCAATCTGATCAGTGGTGCGACCAGTCTTTTCCGCCAAGATGGCGTTCAGACGTTCACGCAGATACAGAATTTCACGCGCCTGGATCTCGATATCCGAAGCCTGACCTTGCGCACCACCCAATGGCTGGTGAATCATAATGCGCGAATTAGGCAAGGAAAAACGTTTGCCCTTGGCACCTGCCGCCAGCAGGAAAGCACCCATCGATGCAGCCAGACCGGTACACAGCGTCGAGACTTGCGGCTTGACGAACTGCATCGTGTCGAAAATCGCCATACCGGCCGACACCGAACCACCTGGTGAATTGATATAGAGTGAAATATCTTTATCCGGATTTTCGCTTTCCAAGAACAGCAACTGCGCCACGATCAAATTGGCCGACGCATCATTGACTGGTCCAACCAGAAAAATGATGCGCTCCTTCAGCAAGCGCGAATAAATATCATACGCACGCTCGCCGCGACCACTTTGCTCAATCACCATCGGCACCATGCCGAGCATTTCCGTATCCAGTGCCGACTGCCTAATGAAACCTGTCATGTGCATTCCTTATGCGTCTAAGACTTCTCTGATGTTACCCGAGAAGATGGCATTACGCTTGTGGCTGATTGCCCATCAATGCGTCAAATGCGACTGGCTTCTCGGAAACTTTGGATTTACCCAACACATAGTTGACGACGTTTTCTTCCAAAACAAGAGCTTCGACTTCAGCCAGACGGCGACGGTCGCTGAAGTAGTACTTCAGCACTTGTTGTGGATCTTCGTAGCTTTGTGCGAAGTCTTCCACTTGTGCCTTGACTTGCTCTTCAGTCGCTTCCAGCTTGTTGTTCTTGACCACGTCAGCCAGGATCAGGCCCAGACGCACGCGGCGCTCAGCTTGTGCAGCGAACAATTCGCGCGGCAATTGCATGCCCTTAGGATCCATGCCACGTTGTTGCATGTCTTGCTGAGCCATTTCCATCAGGCGCTCGACATCTTGCTCGATCAAGGCCTTAGGCACTTCCAGCTCGCTGACCTTGATCAAGGCATCCATGACGCTGTCTTTGGTCTTGGCCTTGGTACGGGCGCTGACTTCGCGCTCGAGGTTACGCTTGATATCTTCACGCATCTTGATCAGATCGCCGTCTTCGATACCAAGCGACTTGGCGAATTCGCCATCAACTTCCGGCAGATGCGCCCATTCCAGTTTTTGCAGCGTGATGGTGAATTCGGCAGTCTTGCCGGCCACGTCCTTACCATGGTAATCCGCTGGGAATGCCAATGAAAAACTCTTTGACTCACCGACCTTCAGGCCCAATGTTGCTGCTTCGAACTCTGGCAGCATGCGACCTTCGCCGAGCACGAACGGGAACGCATCAGCCTTGCCGCCCTGAAACTCCACGCCGTCGATCTTGCCGACGAAATCCACAGTAGCGCGGTCGCCGCTTTGTGCCGATTGATCCGCACCGCCATCACCATGCGCACCTTGCTCACCCTTGACGTGATAATGCACACGTTGCTTGCGCAGGATGTCCAGCGTTTTGTCGATTTCCACTTCGGACACAGCCGAGGTGGTTTTTTCGACTTCAGCGGCAGTCAGATCGCCAACCACGACTTCTGGGTAGACTTCAAATGTTGCGTCAAACGCCACCGAACCTTCAGCCACACCTTCGCTGGTTTTTGGTTCAATGCGTGGAAAACCGGCTACGCGCAGGTTGTTTTCCACAGCTACGTCGTTAAATGCACGACCGACCTTGTCGTTGAGGACTTCGGATTCGACCTGGTAGCCATATTGCGCGGCGACCATCTTCATTGGCACTTTACCTGGACGGAAGCCTGGCGCCTTGGCAGTGCGCGCGCGCACTTTCAGGCGTTTTTCCACTTCAGCCTGCACATCGGCCAGAGGGAATGTCAGGGTGATACGGCGCTCAAGTTTGCTCAGAGTTTCGACTGCAGTTGCCATGTGAATCGTCCAAAAATTAATAAATTCTGTGGTGCGTCCCGGCCAGCAAACAACGGTGAAACCGCTGTCTTACGCGCTACCCGGACGCGCTAAAGTCCGCTATTTTATACGGAAAAGATGCCGTTGCGCCAAAACCCCATGTTTGCATGAAGAAAAACGGCCAATCAGGCCGCCAGCAGCCCTGTTGCGGGCCGCTGGCCAGCCCGTCAGAACAGGCGTCAGCAATTTTTTTCTGCGCAACTTATTACTCTGACAAAGCTCACGGCGCCAGCGGCGCCTACCTGACCGGAATCGGTGTTGCCGGATTGACCGGTACGGCCGTAATGGCATTCATCGGACTGCCATCGATCAATTTATCGGAATAAGTTAGATACACCAGCGTGTTGCGCTTCACGTCAACAATACGCACAATATGCAAACGCTTGAACAGCAACGACATGCGCTCGGTAAACACATCCTCTTGCAGCGGCAATACACCCTTGAACGTCACCACTGAAGCCACCTGACGGCAGGCAATCGAGGCTTCCGACTTATCCTCGGCCAGACCGATTGTGCCCTTGACACCGCCAGTACGCGCACGCGATACGTAACAAGTCACGCCGAACACCTTGGGATCGTCGTATGCCTCGATTGCAATGCGGTCATTCTTGCCGAGCCAGCGGAATGCCGTACTGACGTCGCCCAAATCCTCCGCATGGACCGCAGCGGCCACCCCCAACAGCAACACACTACCCATGATGGTGCGACATAAAAACCGATGCATATACTCTCCCTGCTTTCCTAGAAAACTAACTGGCTGCCGGTGCCGCTAGCCCAGAGATCTCGTCCATAGGTGCAAATCGCCGCACCGATTTACCATCAATCTCAATCATTTCATGAAACACCGCCTGCGGCCGAATCCAGATCGTACCGTCAGCCAACGCCCGATAAACTACCATCGGCGTCAAATCGACTTCTAATGTGGCTTCGTGCAGGAATTCGTAGATTCCACCTTTGTAGTGCCGGTACAGCATATTGACCTCGCTATTGATCGACTTGCGCCGGAACTCAAATTTACCGAGCCAACGCACCGCCCGAGACTGGCAATGATTGACACATCTGCATGCGCAATAAAGCCTGGCCCGGACCAAAGACCGAAAACAAATGAAAAAGGAGTGATGGTGCGAGGAAGGGGACTCGAACCCCTACACCATTGCTGGCGTCAGGACCTAAACCTGGTGCGTCTACCAATTTCGCCATCCTCGCTAAAGGGGTGCATCATCGACGCCATTCTGTTGCGACCAGCTTCGGGAAGCTGACTCTGCATACATTGCTGAACGGGACTGTACGGCGCTGTCGATGAGGTAGTGTTATTTATTGCAGCCCGCTATTCTACTGCAAGCGTGCCAGACTGTCTGCGTTTTTTATCGCTACGACTCCCTTGCCAACTATCGACTCCGTGGAAACAATTTTTTCCATTACTATGCTGAGCAGCAAAATTCAACCCGTCGACTCTTTCGAAGCGTTTGCATGGCCGTCAATCATTACGAAAATTTTCCCGTTGCCTCAATTCTGCTGCCGGCGCATCTGCGTCCGGCAGTAAAGGCCATTTATGCATTTGCGCGTAGCGCCGACGATATCGCCGACGAAGGCGATGCCACGGCCGCGCAAAGGCTAGCCGCATTGACGGCTTATGAGCAGGAACTCAATCTAATGGAAACCGGCGGCATCAGCAACGATGCGCTCTTTGCCTCGCTGGCAAAGACCGTGCGCAGCCACAAACTGCCACTGGCACCGCTGCGCGATTTGCTGTCGGCATTCAAGCAGGATGTGCTGACCACTCGTTATACGGATTTCGCCAGCCTGTCCGACTATTGCCGACGCTCGGCCAATCCGGTCGGGCAGTTGATGCTGCATTTGTACCAAACAGCAACCCCGCAAAACCTGCGCGATGCCGATGCCATTTGCAGCGCCTTGCAATTGATCAATTTCTGGCAAGACATCGCCATTGATTGGCAAAAGCAACGGGTCTATGTGCCGCAAGAAGATTTGCGGCGTTTTGGGGTAAATGAACAGCAAATTGCCGACGGAAATAACAATGCCAATTGGCAGGCGCTGATGCAATTTGAAATTACGCGCGCACGTACGCTGATGCAGTCAGGCGCAACATTGCCCAAGCGCCTTCCCGGCCGGATCGGTTGGGAATTGCGCCTGGTGATACAAGGCGGCCTACGAATTCTGGAATGTCTGGAAAAGATTGAAGGCGATGTATTTCGCCATCGCCCTCAATTGCAATGGCGCGACTGGGTCATCATTCTGGCACGTGCTGCCAGAATGTAGTACCTGCGATACCGATAGCCACTTCACCGAAGAGGCTATCAGCAATTGGCTGTTCACTTGCCGGTGATTGAATGCCGATCCGTGATTATCGATAATCCTGCTCAAGGCGCCCTGTCAGTCTGCGGTCTGGCCAAGTCGGCATTACGCGTTGCAGTAGACGCCCCCCTTTGCTGCCGAAACTCTTTTTTGGCAGCGCTTCTCTCAGCCCGGCTTTTCTGATTAGCAGCCTTCTTTCTTTCCCTGTACTGGGCTCTGGATTCTGAGTCAGCCTGACGCTTTTGCACAAACGGATCGGGCGAAGTCGCCCCATTGGCTGTGCCACCACCTGGTGGTAAGTTACTTTGTGCCATCGCCCCCCCCGCCAAGGCGAGCAAAGCTGCGGCAATAACGAATTGACGTGCTTGCATATGAAATCTCCTTTTGTATCAAGCAGTGCCAAGACCACCGAACCAAACCCAGTCAGGATGATGCCAGGACACTGATCCAACTGTACCGCAAGCAGGACAGTACCCAGCATGACACTAGGAAAAAAGAGTCCTAGCATGCCATTTTCATCTGTTGGCAAGTGCAGCTTATCCACGCAACTACCAATTGTCGCCACCATGCAAAAAAGCCTCTTCACAGAAGAGGCTTTTTTGCGGTTCACCTGTCGGCGCGTGAGTCGTGCCGACAGGAACTAATCGTTCACCAGATCAAGGCGCCTTGTCAGTCGTTCCTGGCGGCTGCTTGGCCAGCTCGGCGTTACGCTCGGCGGTAGCTTCACGTTTTTGCTGCTTCAATTCCTTCTTGGCAGCTTTTTTATCAGCGCGCCTTTGTTGATTGGCGGCCTTGTTTTTCGCCTTGTACTCTGCCTTTGCATCAGCATCAGATTGACGCTTTTGCACAAACGGATCGGGCGAAGTTGCACCATTGACGGTGCCGCCTGTCGGCGGCGCATTCGGCGCGGCGGTACTTTGCGCCATTGCAGTACCGGTCATGGCCAGAAAAGCTGCAGTAATAACGAGTTGACGTGCCTTCATATGGACTCTCCTTTTTATCAATCAGTACCTTGATCGCTGAACCAAACCTGGCCAGAACGACCTCAGAACACCGATTCACTGTACCCCAAAGCAGCCGCCACGACGCCGTGCTCGACCTCCGAAACACTTGTAAGACATCGCCGGACAGCACACGGAAAATGGCTTTGCGAAGGACCAGGTAATCAATTGGAAGAATCTGCCCATAGTTAGCGTGCCGCTACCGTTATTTCTTTAGCGGGGTTTTCTTGCGCTGCTTGTAGATGGTGCGCGCATCTTGCATTGCGCGTTCTTCGGTACGCATACTTTCGTGATCATCATGTGCGACAAAAAATTCATCGGCCTGTGCCCGCACCACCAACTTGATGGCATCTGCATCGGTCAGGTCATACAACTCCGTGATCAGTGTCGTTACTTCGTCAAGATATTCTTCATAGGTCATAGTCCCTCCCTCATTCAATTAACGGCGCAGTGTATGTGCACTACAGGCCGGCGTCCACCGCTGCATGCAAACTTATTTTCCGCATTGCCGCAATCAATGCTTGCCAAGAAAATCGATGCTGTGTACACTTCGATCCCTCAGACGCGGGGTGGAGCAGTCTGGCAGCTCGTCGGGCTCATAACCCGAAGGTCGTAGGTTCAAATCCTGCCCCCGCAACCAGTTATAGGCAAGGGCTTGCACACGAAACATCGTGCAGGCCCTTTTGCTTTGTATCCTCCGTATGCGCAAATCTAGCGCACTAATTCCGATATCACGACAACTCGCCCGCTCCGTTGGCGATGCACCGTGGTCCAACTTGCTTTAGACTTCTTTCACTTTCGTTCGTAGCCGAGTCCAATCATGGTCAACCCAACGCCCGCAGCCCCCTTTTCCAGCCTGGCGCTGACGCCAGCCATGCTGGCCAATCTCGATCAGCTCGGCTATCACGAAATGACGACAATCCAGGCCAGCAGCTTGCCCGCAGTATTGGAGCGACGCGATCTGATTGCCCAGGCCAAGACTGGCAGCGGCAAGACCGCAGCCTTCGGCATCGGCATGCTGCATCATCTCAATCCGAGTTATTTCGCGATTCAGGGCCTGGTGATATGTCCAACGCGCGAACTGGCCGATCAGGTGTCGAACGAACTGCGCCGCATTGCGCGCTTCACCGACAACATCAAGATCCTGACCTTGTGCGGCGGCAATGCCATGCGTCCACAAATGGCCTCGCTGGAACACGGCACCCACATCGTCGTCGGCACGCCCGGCCGTATCCGCGACCATATCGGACGCGGCAGCATCAATCTGTCCACCGTGCAGACGCTGGTGCTTGATGAGGCCGATCGCATGGTCGACATGGGTTTTTATGAAGATATCGAAGGTATCGTCAGCGCCTGTCCGGCGCGCCGGCAAACCTTGCTGTTCTCGGCCACGTATCCTGACGATATCCGCAAGGCCAGCGCGCGCTTTCTGCGCGACCCAGTCGAAATCAAGGTCGAAGCACAGCACGATGGCGACAAAATCGAACAACGTTTTTTTGAAGTCAGTGCAGAGCAGCGCAATACCGCCGTGGCACGCCTGTTGCAACACTACCAACCGGTCTCGACGCTGGCCTTTTGCAACACCAAGATTCACTGCCGCGAACTGGCCGAAGAATTACGTGCACATGGGTTCAGCGCTCTCGCCTTGTATGGCGACCTGGAACAGCGCGAACGCGATGAAATCCTGGTGCAGTTCGCCAATCAGAGCTGCTCGGTGCTGGTGGCCACCGACGTTGCTGCACGCGGCCTCGACATTGCCAACCTGAGCGCAGTGATCAACGTCGATGTCACACGTGACACCGAAGTCCACATTCACCGCATCGGCCGTACCGGACGTGGTCACGACAAAGGGCTGGCGCTGAATCTGTGTATCCCGACCGAAAAACGCTGGGTCAAGCTGATCGAAGAATATCAAAAGAAATCGGTGCAATGGTTCGATATCAATGCCCTCGATGACAATGAAGGCACGGTCTTGCGCGCACCGATGCGCACCTTGTGTATTCAAGGTGGCAAGAAAGACAAATTGCGCCCTGGTGATCTGCTAGGAGCATTGACTGGCGAGATTGGTCTGAGCAAAGAACAGGTTGGCAAGATCAATGTCTTCGAATTCACGACCTATGTCGCACTCGATTACCGCATCGCCGAAAAGGCGTTTACACGTCTGTCCAGCGGCAATATCAAGGGCCGCAATTTCAAGATGCGCCTGATGCGCACCGCCTGAATCGACATTACGCACGCAGCCAATAAAAAAGGCAGTCGCATAGCGACTGCCTTTTTGCTACCCAAAATCTGATCAGATCAATAAGGCCGACGTCAACGAACGGATTTCCT
Organism: Duganella sp.; assembly: GCA_026225475.1. Taxonomy (GTDB): domain Bacteria; phylum Pseudomonadota; class Gammaproteobacteria; order Burkholderiales; family Burkholderiaceae_D; genus Herbaspirillum. Next base: position 128,880 of record JAMFSU010000053.1, on the reverse strand, counting down.
CGGCAGAATCCTCCAGCACTTCACGCAAACTCTCGTCCCCGAGGAACTCATCGACGATGGTGTCAGTGGCACGACCAGCTTCCAGCTGACTCCTCTGGAACGGCGACGGCACCGGCGACAACTCCTTGGCCAGCAACAACACATCACCCAAAGCTTCCGGCGGCAACACGCGAATACCGTGCCACAGTGACTCAACCGCCGCCACTACCGCATCTGGCACACCCAGTTTCTTGAGCACGGCGCGGCCGATGATTTTTTCACCGTATTCGGCCCAATCCTCGGCATTACCGTCGAGCAAGCCCGGAAATTCATCGGTGCGGGATAACAGATAAAAGCCACCAACTTCATGGATGATGCCGGCAAACATGGCCGTATCCGGGTCCAGCCGCGTCATCTTCAGCGCGATCACGTGTGCCAGCGCCGCCACATTGGCAGTGTGCTCCCACAACTGTGCCGCTTTGACGCGCATTTCCGGATCGGAGATATTACGCCCCAACTGCCGCACAATGACCGCTGTCGTGATCGCATTCAAGGTCTTGAAACCAAGTCGCATGACGGCCGTGCGGACATTGTTGATTTCCCCGCCCGAACGGTTGTAGGCGGCCGAATTGGCAATGGCCACGGTACGCGCCGACAGCAACGGTTCAGCCATGACCAGCTTGGCCGCTGCCTCCAGATGGCAATTAGGATCATTGAGCGCCTGCTGCAGTTTGATCGATGCATTGACATTGGTCGGGAACACCAGTTCGCCGCGCCCCGCCTGTGCCGCGATGTTTCTGAAAGATTCCAATCTGTTCATGAAAAATCTGTCTCCCTTACCTGAGAATTTCGCCATCAAATGCTGCGACGCAGCATTTCATTGAGTTATTATTTCTGCTATTTCAGTACGGCATCCACCCCGGCAAGCCGCGTCGTTCACCGCATCAATACGCACAGTGGCACTGATCTGCATGCCGCCAGCTTAATGTACAACGTCGGCTGCCGCAACAGCTTATATACGCCGAACTCATGCTGTTTCCAGGCGCTTTTCAACGCATGCTGCCACCATGATGGCAAAGTCGATTGCCCTTCGCTGGCTAGTCGGCTAGCATAGCGGCTTCGCACAGTGCGCCCGCATTGCTCCCTGCTTTCACCGTCGCCTTTACCGCCACGCCATTTCATGTCTCCTGACGACTATTGCCAACAAAAAGCCGCACAAAGCGGATCGAGCTTTTATTACAGTTTTTTGTTCCTGCCGCCGGAACGACGCCGCGCCATCACTGCGCTATATGCGTTTTGCCGCGAAGTGGACGACACCGTCGATGAAATTGCCGATGCCAGCATTGCCCGCACCAAATTGCTCTGGTGGCGCAAAGAGATCGCCGCCATGCTGGCCGGCAATCCCAGTCATCCGGTGACGCTGGCGCTGCAACCGCACGTGGCCACCTATGGCCTCAAGGGTGAACATCTGCAAGCCATCATCGATGGCATGGAAATGGACCTCGATCAAACCCGTTATCTCGATTTCCCCGGTTTGCAACGCTATTGCTGGCATGTGGCCGGTGTCGTCGGCATTTTGTCGGCAAGTATTTTTGGCGTGACCCAGGGCGGTACTTTACTGTTTGCAGAAAAGCTTGGCCTGGCATTTCAGTTGACCAATATCATCCGCGATGTCGGTGAAGATGGCCGCAAAGGGCGGATTTACCTGCCCGTCAATGAATTACAGCAATTCAACGTGACCGCTGCCGACATTATTAATGCCCGTCATAGCGACAACTTTGTGCGCCTGATGCAGTTCCAGGTGGCGCGCGCGCAAGGCGTATACAATGAGGCCTTTGCGCTGTTGCCCAAGCAGGATCGTCGGGCACAGCGTCCCGGCCTGATGATGTCAGCCATTTATCGTACCTTGTTGGACGAGATCGAACGCGATGGCTACCATGTGTTGGACCAACGCATTTCGCTCACACCGATCCGCAAACTGTGGCTGGCCTGGAAAACTTATATCCGCGGCTGAACTAGTGGGCGAGCGCAACGTCCATTCGCTTTCGCCCCTAGATGTTTAACGCCCTCTCCAGTGTGAAATGAAACCTATCTATTTGATCGCCTCCTGTGCCGGTCTGACCTTCTTTACCAGTCTGGTGATGAACCCCTCGTTTGATCGTCTACTCGAACGCCTGGGCAAAAACGAGTTTTACATCTACGTCGTCGATGCTGGCAAGCGCACGCTGGCTGGGGCCGGCGCCATGGCCCATCAGTCGTTCCTGTATCGCGTGCCAGCCATGGATGGGCGCGGTACCGAAAAGACACTGACCTTCACTTCGGACAAACAATTGTCGCTCGACACCTACGTCCGGCTGTATGTTTCGTCGGCTGGCAAGGTCACCGCCTGGGAAGAAGTACCGACCCAAGAATTACCCGCTCTCATGAAGCATGGCCAACTCCCCTGAGCAGTTAGCGCCGATCGCCGTCATTGGCGCCGGCTGGGCCGGTTGTGCTGCGGCAGTGACATTGGCCAAGGCTGGCCGCCGCGTCAGCCTGTTCGAATCCGCACGCACGCTGGGCGGCCGCGCGCGCCGTGTCGACAGTGATGGTCGACGACTCGACAATGGCCAGCACATCCTGCTAGGCGCCTACCGCAGCACCCTGAAGATCATGAAAACGGTTGGCATCGATGCCGACCAGGCGTTGTTGCGACTGCCACTGCAAATGCGTTATCCAGCCGGTGCCGATGGTATGGAATTTATAGCGCCACGCCTACCGGCCCCTTGGCATCTGGCGCTGGCGATGATCCGCGCGCGCGGACTGACGCGCGAAGACAAACTGGCGCTGGCGCGTTTTTCCACCACTGCAAAATGGATGGGCTGGCGCTTGCATGACGATTGCAGCGTTGCCACCTTGCTGGAACGCTTCGATCAAACTGAACGCCTGAACCGCCTGATGTGGACGCCTTTGTGCATTGCCGCGCTCAATACCCCGCCGCAGCGTGCTTCTGCCCAGGTGTTTCTGAACGTATTGCGCGACAGCTTCGGGGCACGGCGAGCCGCGTCCGATATGCTGATCCCGCGCACTGATTTGAGCGAACTGCTGCCGAATCAAGCGGCAGCGTTTTTGGCGCGCCACGGCGGCGCCGTCAGCACCGGGCAAAGCGCAGTATCGGTTACTGCCAGCGCTTCAGCAGCGACGCCCGGCTGGAACATCCGCTTCAAACAGGATGCCCGCAGCGAAGCCTTTGCTGGCGTGATTGTAGCAACCACAGCAGAAACCGCCGCCGACTTGCTCAATGAGGTGATCGACACCACAGCGCTACGGGCGTTTGACTACGAAGCGATCACCACCTGCTATTTGCAATATCCTGCGCAATTGCGCCTGGCGCAGCCGTTGTTTGCCTTGCTTGACAGTCCCGAACAGAACCATTGGGGACAATTTGTCTTCGATCGCGGCCAGCTCAATAGCGACGGCAACGATGCCGGTTTGCTGGCGGTAGTGATCAGTGCCTCAGGCGAAGCCATTGCACAAGGACATGCCGCACTCACGAGCGCGGTGGCAGCGCAATTGGCACAACAATTGCAAGATCCCGCCTTACTGACCCCGCAATGGAGCAAAGTCATCTCCGAAAAGCGCGCCACTTTTTCCTGCACGCCCGGTCTGCAACGACCGGATAATGATGCGATGCCGGCAGGCCTGGCGCTGGCTGGCGATTATGTTGCCGGCGATTACCCTGCCACACTAGAAGCCGCATGCCAAAGCGGCATTGCCGCCGCTAAACGGCTGCTCAAGGGCAACTGACGCGCTGACACCGTCGCATACAGCGAAATTTTTCATCGTTTGGCTTAAAGGGATTCACCCCATAAGGCGGCGGATTGATCTACGATACGAGCCAATTCAATCAAATCTATCGCAACCTTTTTCCGGAGAATCAACATGCCTGTCATCACCTGCGTCGAAGACCTACGTATTCTGGCCAAGAAACGGGTGCCCAAGGCATTTTACGATTACGCCGACAGCGGTTCCTATACCGAGAGCACCTACCGCGCCAACAGCGATGATCTGGCTGCCTTGAAGCTGCGTCAGCGCGTGGCCATCAATGTCGACCAGCGCAGCACGCGCACTACCATGATCGGCCACGACGTCAGCATGCCAGTGGCGATTGCCCCGACCGGGCTGACCGGCATGCAATGGGCCAATGGAGAAATGCTAGGCGCGATTGCCGCAGAAAAATTTGGTATTCCCTTCACCTTGTCGACCATGAGTATCTGCTCGATCGAAGATGTCGCCAGCGTTACCACCAAACCATTCTGGTTCCAGTTGTATGTGATGCGCGACCGTGGTTTCGTCAAATCGATGATCGACCGCGCCAAGGCTGCCAAATGTTCGGCACTGGTGTTGACACTGGATTTGCAAATCCTCGGCCAGCGCCACAAGGACCTCAAAAATGGCATGTCGGTGCCACCCAAACTGACCCTCGACACCCTGCTCGACCTCGCCAGCAAACCGGCCTGGGCCTTGCGTGCCTTGACCGGACGCAAGACCTTCGGCAATCTGTCCGGCCACATCACCGGCGGCGGCAAAGGCATCCAGACGCTGAGCCAATGGACTGCCAGCCAGTTCGATCCGACCCTGAACTGGGACGATGTCGCCTGGATCAAGGAACAATGGGGCGGCAAGCTGATCCTCAAAGGCATTCTCGATGTCGAAGATGCCAAACTGGCGGCCCAGACCGGTGCCGATGCGCTGGTCGTCAGCAATCACGGTGGCCGCCAGCTCGACGGCGCGATGTCGTCGATTGAGGCGCTGCCAGCCATTGCCGAAGCGGTCGGCGATCAAATTGAAGTCTGGTTCGACGGCGGCATTCGCTCCGGCCAGGATATTCTCAAAGCGACCGCCTTGGGCGCCAAAGGCACCATGATCGGCCGTGCCTTCCTCTACAGCCTCGGTGCAATGGGTGAGCAAGGCGTGACCAAGATGCTGCAAATCCTGCAAAAAGAACTCGATGTAAGCATGGCATTGACCGGCACCAAGGACATCAAGCAAGTCGGTCCGCAAATTCTGATCCGCCGCTGAGCAACGTCTCAGCACATAAAAAAATCCCGGCTGCGTCAGCGTACGCAGGCCGGGATTTTTTTGGAGGCAGTGTTTTATTCTGCGGGTGGCTGCCGTGACCACGGCGTGATTTTGTTGGTCAATACATCGACCACTTCCGCCTGCTGAAAGTGCCGCGCCAGATCCAGCGCGGTCATGCCATCGGCGTTCTTGAGGCTGATATCGGCGCCCTCTTGCATCAATATCTGCACTGCCGCCGTACGACCGCGCACTGCCGCCAGCATGACCGGTGTCATCTTGTCTTCCGGTGACTCTGCATCGATATAGGCCGAGGCATCGAGCAAGACCTTGATGATGTCCGGATTGCCGTTGATGGCGGCGTAATGCAGAGCAGTCCAGCCGGGCCGATTGACTTCGACGTCACGGCTGAGCAGGGTCTTCACCAGCGGCAGGTAGCCATGAAACGCCGCCAGCATCAACGCCGTATCACCATTTTTGGCTTTCGCTTCGAGATCAATACCGGGCGTGCTGAGCAATACATCAACCACCTTCAACGAATCTTCGCGTATGGCCAGCATCAAGGCCGTATAGCCGCGTTGCGGCTCGACCATGTTCGGCCCCAGGCCACGCGCAATCAATTGTTTCAATTCACGCGGCGCATCCATTTTGACGGCGGTGAAATAATCGTCGTAGCTGCCGGCATGCGCCTGCATCGGTACCAGCAACGCCAGCATCAGACAACACGGCAGACAACGCGCCAGCACCGCTTTCAGCATAAATCCCTCTTGGCCATCTTGAACAAACGGAAGAAATTATCACTGGTATGGCGCGCCACTTCCTCCACCGAAATACCGCGCAAGTCAGCGATGAATTCCGCCACATGCCGCACCAGTCCAGGCTCATTGGTCTTGCCGCGATGCGGCACCGGCGCCAGATAGGGCGAATCGGTTTCAATCAGCATGCGTTCCAGCGGAATCGTACGCGCCACTTCCTGCAAGGCCTTGGCGCTCTTGAATGTCACAATACCAGACAGGGAAATATAAAATCCCAAGGCAATGGCAGCATCAGCCACTTCCTGCGACTCGGTGAAGCAATGCATGACACCAGCGGCGCCACCAGCTTCAGGATTGGCGCCCTCTTCCCGCATGATGCGGATGGTGTCTTCGGAAGCCGAGCGCGTATGAATGATCAACGGCTTTCCCGTCATGCGCGAAGCACGGATATGCGTGCGAAAGCGTTCGCGCTGCCACTCCAGATTGCCTTGCAAACGAAAATAGTCAAGACCAGTCTCGCCAATGGCGACGATGCGCGGATGGTCGGCCAACGCCACCAGTTGTTCAACGCTAGGCTCAGGCGTGTCTTCGTAGTCGGGATGCACACCGACCGAAGCGTAAATATGCGGGTATTGCTCCGCCAGCGCCAGTACTTGCGGAAAATCAGGCAGATTGACCGAGACGCACAGGGCATGACTGACGCAGTTCTCCGTCATTTTGTCGAGAATCTCCGGCAAGCGCGCCGCTAGGTCGGGGAAATTGATATGGCAATGGGAATCGATATACATGATGGCCGCTATTTTACGCCATCGCCCTGTTGCCAGCAGGGTTACATGCGCCTACTTGGCCACTGGACGCTTGGCCAGCTTGCGTTGCAAAGTGCGACGATGCATGTTCAAGGCCCGTGCCGTTGAAGAAATATTGCCCTGATGCTCGCTCAGCACGCGCTGAATATGCTCCCATTCGAGCCGATCTACCGACAGCGGCGTGGCATTGAACGCGGCAGCGTTGGCGACATCGACACCGTTGTCGTTGGCATTGACCGCCAATGCCGACAGAATCGAATCCAGGTTAGCCGGCTTGGACAGATAATTGTCGGCGCCAGCCTTGATCGCCTGCACAGTCGTGGCGATGCTGGCATAACCGGTCAACACTAGCAAACGCGCCTGTGGCAATTGCTGGCGCAGCGGCGCGATCCACTGCAAACCGGAATCCTGCTGCAATTGCAGATCAATCGTGGCGTAATCAAAACGGGTAGCCGCTGCGGCAGCCAACGCCTGTTCACCGCTATAGGCGACGGTCGTTTGATAACCGCGCCGCGTCAGCGAACGCGCCAGTGTGTCGGCAAAAACATCATTGTCATCGAGAATCAAAAAAGCAGCACTCATGAATCAGTCTTTCGGCCACTCAGCGGAACTGACGGCATGGTGGAGGTGATAGCGGATTGCGGCAAAACAGGGACCGGACCACGCAACGGTAAATGCAGAATGGCATTGACGCCCTGGCGCGACGGCGACGCCAGAATCAGCCGGCCGCCAAGCTGGCGCGCAGTGGCGAACGCCAGCATCAGACCGATACCCTGGCCGCCAGTGCTGCTGCGTACCGGCTCATACCCGAGCCGCTTGAGCAAGTCAGCGGGGATGCCTGGTCCATCATCAGCGACACGCAATACCGCCTCATGTGTATCGACGGTCAGCTCCAATTCAATCTTGCCATGCTCGGCGACCGCCTTGCCGGCGTTATCGAGCAAGGTCAGCACAATTTGTCCCAGCAGTTGCTGGTCAAGCACGGGACCGCTGGTGGCAGGTAAAGACATGCGTAACGCCACGGCAGGATGGCGCAGCCGCCACAAGTCGACAAAGTGGTGCAACCACTCGCCCAAACCGACTGCTGTACTGGCCGCAACATGCGGCGTCGGCACTTCCATGCCCATGCGATCGAGCGCCTGCTTGCACGCCTCGATCTGCTCTTCGATGATCGCCAGCTCATCGCGATACTGTGCCAATGCCGCATTGCGCACGGCCTCGTTGCGCAGCTCGCCGGCAATCACAGCCACCGTTGCCAAAGGCGTACTCATTTCATGGGCAGCGCTGGCGGCCTGGGTGCCCAGCGCGACAATACGCTCATCCTGCAATTTCAGTTCACGTGCCTGCGCCAGTTGATTTTCGCGTTCGCGCACGGTGGCCGACATGCGTGTAACAAACCAGGTAATCAATGCCGCCGACACCAGAAAATTGAGCCACATCCCGGCCAAATGATAGGCCATGCCCTGATTGGCATCATGGATGTGCAAGGGTCGGTACACATAGGTCAGGGCCGAGTAGCACAACAGCGAATACAGGGCCAGCGCAACGGCATAGCGCGACGGCAGAATGGCCGCCGCCACCGCTAGTGCTGGCAGGTAAAACGACACAAATGGATTGGTCGCGCCACCGGTGAAATACAGCAACGCCGACAAGGCGCTGATATCGATAAACAACTGCGCGAACAACTCCTGTTCGCGCACCGGGTAAGCCATCCGGGTACGCCACCAGGTCCAGCCATTAAACACCAGCATCAAGCTCAATACCGTGCACAGCGGTGTGAGCGGCAACGGCAACCGCATGCCAAATACGGCCGCCGCAACCAGCAAGGCCTGCGCCAGCGTAGCAACGCAACGCATCCAAAACAGCCGTAGCAAGAGCTGGTGCTGCAGCAAGGGGCGGGAAATGGGAAGGATAGGCATGGGGGAATTATATGCCGCCGATCTGGAATTCAAAGAGAGTCGTGGTAGCCAAGCGATGCAACAGCGCCAATATCCACGTCAGGCAGCCATGCAGAAATATGAAAATAATTACATATCGGGACTGATAAATAGCTGAACTTATCGAGTTTTTCAACAAAATTAGGTGTGGTTTTACAACAGTTAGTTGTAAAAAACCAAGTTGGAAATCATAGCGATAATTATTCTCATTTATAATTTCAAGACCCCATTCTGCTCAGGCACATCGATAGGTTGAGGTTGAACCGGTCGAAATAAAACAGCATTCGTACTCGAAAAAAAAGGATAGCATGCAATATCGCCTTACCCCCCTCGCCGCCGCACTGGCAGTCGCTTTCATTGTTCCAATGAGTGTCGCCGGTCTGGCCCAAGCGCAAACGGCCTCGACTACTGAGTCGACTTCATCGACTAGCAGCGACGCCGCAACTACTGACAAGGTGCTGCCGACAGTTAACGTCAACGCCTCTGCCGACGCTTCGGCCGATGGTTTGCCTGTTCCTTACGCGGGCGGCCAGGTTGCACGCGGTGGTCGAGTTGGTTTCCTGGGCAATAAGGATTTCCTTGATACGCCATTCAGCACCACCAGTTATACCCAGGAATTCATCAAAGATCAGCAAGCGCAAAGTGTTGGCGATATTCTGCAAAACGATCCAAGCATTGGCATCACCCGTGGCTATGGCAATTTCCAGGAGTTGTATGTGATTCGAGGCATGGCACTCAACTCGGACGACGTAGCGTACAACGGTCTCTACGGACTGTTGCCGCGCCAATATGTGTCAGCTGAATTGCTCGAACGCGTTGAAGTCTTACGCGGCGCCAGCTCTTTCCTTAATGGTATGACGCCAGGCAGCAGCGGTATCGGTGGCACCGTCAATTTATTGCCCAAGCGCGCAACAAATGATCCGATCACCCAAGTGTCGGTAGGCTGGCAAACCGGTGGCCAAGGCTATTATGCAGCGGATATTGGCCGTCGCTTTGGCCCCGACGACCGTATTGGCGTCCGGGTCAACGCAGTCCGTCGCGAAGGTGGCACCGGTGTCGATAACGAAAACGTTGAACTCAGTCTCGGCTCAGTCGGACTGGACTATCGTGGCAATAATTTCCGCCTTTCCGCCGATTTCGGCTTTCAAGAACAACGCCTGATCAATGCGCGTACCAGCGTAGCGCTAGCTTCCGGCGTGGCCATGCCAGCTGCACCTAATGCCTCTAGCAACTTCAGCCAACCTTGGTCATATTCCAACGAGCGAGACCAGTTCGGTACCTTGCGCGGCGAATGGGATTTAAGCTCAAATACAACAGCATGGGCGGCCTATGGCATGCGGCACAGTTACGAAAGGAACTCCCTATCTGGTGTTGAAGTAACCGGTGCTAATGGTGCTGCCGCTACCTATCGATTTGATAATGCGCGTGAAGATACTGTCAATACTGGCGAAGTAGGTATCCGCACCAAGTTGACAACCGGTCCGGTCAAACACGAACTGAGTGCGACCGCATCGATTTATCAACTCGACTCGCGCAATGCCTACGGTTATAGCGACTTTTACGGTTTGACAACCAATATCTACACTCCGACCAACTATGCCATTCCCGCAATTACCTCGGCCGGTGGTGGCGACCTGGCGGCACCACATATCACCAATAGCGAGCAACTGAGCAGCATCGCCATTGCCGATACGGCATCATTCTTCGACGAGCGGATGCAAGTGACGTTGGGTGTGCGTGATCAACGCGTCAAGACTACGGGTTACGCCTACGCCACCGGCATTCAGAGCGCGAACGCTTATTACAATCAAAGCGCCACGACACCAATGGCAGCCGTTGTCTTCAAAGTGCTCAAGGACTTGTCGGTCTACGCTAACTATGTCGAAGGTTTGCAGGCATCCGCTCCTGTTACCGCCTTTGGTGCATCGAATACGGGTCAGATTTTTGCCCCTTATATTTCCCGCCAAAAAGAGGTTGGTATGAAATATGATGCAGGCAAAGTCGGTATGACTGCAGCTTTGTTTACGCTCTCACAGCCAAATTTGTATAAAAATTCGACCACTAACTTTTATGGCCCGAACGGTCAGCAGCGCAATCGCGGCGTAGAATTCACCGCCTTCGGCACGCCAATGCGTGGCGTGCGTTTGCTTGCAGGCTTGACTCTGCTTGATGCGAAACAACAAGGTACAGATGGTGGCACGACCGATGGCAAATACGTCATTGGTGCAGCTAAGCAACAAGCAAAAGCTGGCGTCGAATGGGATGTACCTGGTGTTCAAGGACTTAGCACCAGTGCACGTGCAGTCTATACAGGCAACCAGTACATTGATGCAGCAAATACGCAGGAAGTACCATCCTGGGTTCGCTACGACCTTGGCGCACGTTACGTGACGACACTTGGAGGTAAAGTTGTTACCTTCCGAGGCCGCATCGACAACGTGACCAACAAGAACTACTGGGCATCGTCGGGTGGTGGATCCGGCCTAGGCTATCTGGTTCTGGGTTCGCCACGCACCTTCGTCTTGTCCGCCGCAGTCGATTTCTAATGCTGTAATCGCTCGACAAGTTAGCCGCACAAAAAAAGCAGATCCTCGGATCTGCTTTTTTCATTACGGTGATGCAAACCACAAAAACCTCAAGCCACCCGCTTCCCTAAAATCACCAGATCACGCTCCACCCCATCCAAGGTCGCCACGCGCGGCATGTTTGCCCAACGCTCAAACGCCAGCGCCTCAAACAGCTTCAGGCTAGGCTCGTTGTGCCCGAACACAAACCCCAGCAAGGTATGCACCTGGATCGTCGGGGCAAACGCCATCGCCTGCTCCAGAAAATAACGACCAAGGCCCTTCCCGCGCGCGCTCTCATGCAGATAGACCGACAATTCCGCCGTGCCCGCATAGGCGGGACGACCATAGAAATTGGAATACGACAACCAACCAATCACGGTACCGTCGTGTTCGGCGACCCACAACGGCCGCTTTTCCGGTGTATGTTCGTCGAACCAGGCTTGGCGTGACGCCACCGATACTGGCTCAGTATCGGCGGTGACTTGACGCGAGGCGATGGTGCTGTTGTAGATGGCGACGATGGCGTCCAGGTCTTCCTGGCGCGCAAGGCGGTGGCTGTAACTCACGCTCATAAATGCAAACTGTGTGTTGGAAAAATAGAAATCAATTACTACGCAAACAAACCCGCATATTCAAGCAGCATTTCCTCGATGAACAAGCGCGCCGACAATGGATGATCGGCAATCGCCCGCCTGTCGTTGGCCGCCTTCAAGGCGCCGGCAATTATCACCGTATCGACACGCGCACCCAATGCTGCCAATTCCTTGCCGTAACGCGGATAGTAACGAATCGCGCCACCCGACTTGAGCGCAAACAAATCGTAGAGCCAGCGCTGCTGCCAGCCGACCAGATCGACCACCGGTGTCTTTTGCAAGCGTTCAGCGGTTTTCAGTGCAACGTCGATACCAGGGTGACTCAATGAACGCAAGAACTCATCCATCAACTCACGACCATCGCCTTGTGAGGCGTTGAGTGCTGCTAGTGGCGCACCGCCCTGCTCGGACAACCAGACATCGGCATCCTTGACGTTTTGCTGCTTGAGCCAGGCCAGACCAGCTTCTGCCGACGGCAACGCCAGGGCGAATTTACGGCAACGCGACAGAATGGTCGGCAGCAAACGGTCCAGACGATTCGATACCAGCAGGAACATGGTATTCGGTGGTGGCTCTTCCAGTGTCTTGAGCAAGGAATTGGCAGCCGCCGTGTTCAACGCTTCGGCCGGATACAGCACCACCACGCGCATGCCGGAGCGATGCGTAGATATATTCATGAAATCGGCCAGCGCGCGGATCTGGTCGATCTTGATTTCCTTGGACGGCGCCTTGGTGGCCTTGGCAGTTTTCTTTTCTTCGCTGGATTCGCCGTCATCGGCAGCATCCTCGCCATCGAGAACTTCCGGACGCACGCGGCGATAGTCGGGATGGTTGTACGCCGAAAACCAGCCGCAGGACGCGCAGGCGCCGCAAGCATGGCCGTCGGCCTGCACTGCCTCGCACAACAGCGATTGGGCAAATGACTCGACAAAATTAGTCTTGCCGATGCCTTCAGCGCCATAGAACAAAATGGCATGCGGCAGCCGTGCGCGCAATTGCTGCAATTGCAGCCAGGCATCTTCTAGCCAGGGGAAAACGGTATTGCTCATTCGTGCTCTTCAAAAATAAAGCAGTGATTGAATCGCCTCAAGGGCTCAGACAGCGGCCAGCAATTGCCGAATCTCGTCTTGAATTGCGGCAATGGCGCGGGTCGAATCGAGTATCCGGAATCGCTGCGGGAATTGCCCGGCGCGACGCAAATATTCAGCGCGTGTGGCCGCAAAAAAATCCGCCTTTTCCTGCTCGAACTTGTCGAGGGTGCGCTCGGCATCGAGGCGCGCCCTTGCCACTTCCAACGGCACATCAAACAACAGCGTCAAGTCGGGTTGCAAATGCGGATGGACCCACTGCTCCAGCACATCAAGCTTGTCCAGCGCCAGTTTACGGCCACCGCCCTGATAGGCGAAGGTGGCATCGGTAAACCGATCGGAAATGACCCAGTCACCGCGCGCCAGCGCCGGTTCGATCACTTGCGCCAGATGTTCGCGACGACCGGCGAACATCAGCAAGGCTTCGGTTTCCAGATGCATGGTCTGGTGCAGTACCATTTCGCGCAGGCTTTCGCCCAATGCTGTGCCACCCGGTTCGCGCGTGGTCACGACAGTCAATCCGCGCGCGCGCAACAATTCGGCGACAAACGCGATATGGGTCGATTTGCCGGCGCCGTCTATGCCTTCAAAGGTGATGAATTTACCTGTTGCCATCGTGACCATATTAAAAATAGTAAAAAAGGTTCAATAACGCTACCGATAGCAGCGGATCAGCGCTGATTTCAACGCTGATACTTGTTGACCGCCTGATTATGCTCGCTCAGATTGCTGGAAAAATGACTGGTGCCGTCGCCCCGCGCAACAAAGTACAAGGCATCGGTCTTATCTGGATTCATCGCCGCCGCCAGCGATGCCGCTCCCGGCAAGGCAATCGGTGTCGGCGGCATGCCGCGGCGGGTATAGGTATTGTAGGGGGTATCTGTCAACAAGTCGCTTTTGCGGATCATGCCCTGGTAACGCTCGCCCATGCCATAGATCACGGTAGGATCGGTTTGCAGCAGCATGCCGGTCTTGAGACGATTGACGAAAACGCCTGCCACCATGCCGCGCTCGGATTTTTGACCAGTTTCCTTTTCGACAATGGATGCCATGATCAAGGCATCATAGGGTGTCTTGTAGGGCAAGGATAAATCACGCTTGCTCCAGGCTTCACCAAGGCGTTTGTTCATCAGCGTGAAGGCTTGGCGGTAAATCTGCAGATCACTGGCGCCGCGCGCAAACAAATAGGTGTCAGGAAAAAACAAACCCTCGGGATCGCTGAACTCAGGACTGATCTTGGCCAGCAATTCGGCATTGGTCCAGCTCGCGGTGTCATGCTTGAGGTCTGGATGCGCAGCAATCGCCTGACGCATTTGCTTGAAGCTCCAGCCTTCAATGATGGTCAACGACTCTTGCGCAAACTCACCGCGCACCAGTTGTTCCAGCAAGCGCAGCGGCGTGGTGCCCGGCTTGAGCTCATAACTGCCAGCCTTGATGCGATTGCCCTTGCCGCTGCCGCGTGCCAGCAAGGCGAACAAAACAGGATTGAGCGGCGCGCCAGCGTCGGCGATCTGTTGCGCTGCACCGTTGATGCCGCTGCCAGCAGTGATCGTGAAATCCAGCGGTTTCTGATCGGGCGACAAGATCGGTTGGGACACCCAATACGCGCCGCCACAAGCAAAGACAACGCACAATAGGATAAACGTGTTAAATAGTTTTTTCATTGTTGAGCAAAAATGAAGCGCAATCCGACGCACTTTTTACAGCGCCACTATAATCAAGGCATCAATGATAATCGCTGTATAGCTGAGTGACCTAATTTATGACTGAAACGACTTCCGCCGCCACTTCCTGGCAGGCATTCCTGGCCCAACAAGGCGCTGTTTTCGCCAGCGACGACAGTCTGCACGGCGCTGAAGCAAGCGGCTTTGGTGCAGTTGCCGGCGCGGCTGTGCCTGAGCATTTCGTCGCGCCGCTGACCGATCTCGGGCTGATTTCGCTCAGCGGCGACGATGCCGTCAGCTTCCTGCACAACCAGATCACCAACGATGTCGAAAAACTCGACCTCGGCAGCGCGCGCCTGGCGGGCTATTGCACACCGAAAGGCCGTCTGCTGGCGACTTTTTTACTTTGGAAAGACAGCCAGCAAATCATGCTGCAATTGCCACGCCCATTGCAGACGACGATCCAGAAGCGCTTGCAGATGTTTGTGCTGCGCGCCAAGGTCAAACTGGTCGATCAAAGCGAGCAGCGTGTGGCGCTCGGCCTGGCTGGCAGCAAAGCGACCGAGGTCTTGCAGCAATGGTTTCCAGTGATGCCCGCACATGCCTATGCCAAGCTCGACAATGAACATGGCACGTTGATCCGTCTGGCCGACAGCCGCCAGGCACCGCGTTATCAATGGATCACTACGGTCGAGCAAGCGATCGTCGCTTGGCCGCTGCTGACCCAAAAATTGACACCGGCGGCGACCCAGGTCTGGCGTTTGAGCGATATATATGCCGGCGTGCCCAGCATCACCAAGCCAACGCAGGAGCAATTTGTGCCGCAAATGATCAATTTCGAACTGATCGGCGGCGTCAATTTCAAAAAGGGTTGCTATCCAGGTCAGGAAATCGTTGCGCGCAGCCAGTATCTGGGCAAACTCAAGCGCCGTAGCGTGTTGGCCTTGGTCGACGGCATCGATGTGACGGCTGGCAATGAAGTCTTTTCCAGCGAAGATCCCGGCCAGCCATGTGGCATGGTGGTCAATGCCGAAGTAGCCAATGACGGCAACTCGGCTTGCCTGGTCGAAATCAAGTTGGCCGCAGCCGACAATGGCAGCATCCATGTCGGCAGCGTCGCTGGTCCGGCCTTGAAATTACTGACGCTGCCGTATGAACTGGCAGAGCCGCAATGAAGCGGTACCCTGCTCCCACTCTGCCGCAGCGTTGACGAGTTTGCCGATGGATCTTTACCTTTATTATCGCGTGTCCCTTGAAAACACAGCTGTGCTGCAACAGCGCGTCTCTGTCATGCAGGCCGGGTTGGCCCAGCAATACAAGATCGCCACTGAATTCAAACGCAGCCCGCAAGCCAATGACGGCATGTATACCTGGATGGAGGTCTATCTCGATATACCAGACGGCTTCGAATTGGCGCTCAAGGCCGCCGTGGCCGAGCTGCAACTGGATGCCCTGATTGACGGCCCGCGTCACATCGAACACTTTCTGGACTTTTCACCATGTGCCTGATCATTTTTGCGTGGAAAGTCATTCCTGGCATGCCGCTGATCGCTGCCGCCAACCGCGACGAGTTCTATCAACGTCCGGCCAGCGCCGCCGGCTGGTGGGAAGACCGCCCGGACATCTTTGCCGGTCGTGACCTGCAAGCCGGTGGTACTTGGCTTGGCGTAACCCGTAGTGGCCGCTTTGCGGCACTGACCAATGTGCGTGCGCCCGCCGAGAAGAATCCTGGCGCACCCACGCGCGGCAAACTGGTGTCGAATTATCTGGCAGGCGAGATGACGCCTGAGCAATATATTGAAGAAATCCGCCCCACTGCGGACCAATACAATGGCTTCAACCTGATCGTCGGCGATCGCGACAATCTACTCTGGTATTCCAATCGCGGCAACGACGATCCGCGCAATGGCAAGCCGCTCGACTATGGCGTCTACGGTTTGTCGAATGCCTTGCTCGATACCCCCTGGCCCAAGGTGACGCGCGCCAAGGCGCAGTTTGCCAGCTTATTGTGCCAGGGAGCACCGGAAGAAACCTTCTTCGAGCTACTCAGCGATAGCACGCGCGCCAATGATTGCCGCCTTCCTAGTACCGGCGTTAGCCTGGAATGGGAACGCATTCTATCGTCGATTTTCATCTGTTCTCCCGACTATGGCACGCGCGCTTCCACCGTCGTGCGCATTCCCATCATCGGCGAACCGGTCTTGTCGGAACAAGTCTCGGACCCCTTCACTTCATGCCAGGCTGCGCCAACGACCGAACCGCAGCAAAAGCGCGCGCCCTGCAAAATGAAGATCAACCCCGGTGCTGAAAGTCCAAGCTGATTCCAGCATGGCCGTATTGATATCAATTTAACTATATATAAAGACGAGACATTAACAAAACATATATCTGATATTTGCAAAATAAAGTAGTGGAATTTGGTGCAGAGCATTAAAGTTACACCTGTCTCCTCCAATTTCCTCCTTAAAGAATTGGATTTAAGCCCGCAACCGCAAGGTTGCGGGCTTTTTTTATGTCTTTTCCACCCCATTTCCGCCCTTATTTTCATGCTGCACCGCAGAATGACTTCTGGAAATAAAGCGAACACAATAGCATCAAATAGATCCAGTCCTTAAGAGGCTGTGAGGAGACCAAGACCCATAACGCCAGATTATCGTTATGGGTCTTTGCTTTTGGGGATTTGCTTTTTTGACAAGGCTTTGTTTTGTTGCAGTGTCTCCCTACAATTGATGATCAGACAATAGAAAAACGGCGACAGGACTTTCATCCTGTCGCCGTTTTTTCTTCGATCAAATCAGGACTGGCCCAATCTGACATGACTAAAGCCGATTACAAATGCAGCTTGGCCTCAGTGCGATCGAGCACCTTTTCCGGTGTGTTAGCCGCTTCCGAGGTCTCATTGTTGAGTTCGGCATGCAAGCGCTTCTCGTCGAGCTCACCGCTCCACTTGGCCACAATCAGGGTAGCAACACCGTTACCCACAGTATTGGTCAAGGCGCGCGCCTCCGACATGAAACGATCAATACCGAGAATCAACGCCAAACCGGCAACCGGGACATGTCCCACTGCCGACAAGGTTGCCGCCAGCACGATAAAGCCGCTACCTGTGATCCCTGCCGCGCCCTTGGACGTCAGCAACAACACCGCCAGCAGTGTCAGTTCCTGCACCAGCGTCATCGGCGTATTGGTCGCCTGCGCAATGAACACAGCCGCCATGGTCAGATAAATCGCCGTACCGTCCAGGTTGAACGAGTAACCCGTTGGAATCACCAGACCGACCACCGTCTTTTTGGCGCCGAGGTTTTCCATCTTCACCAGCATGCGTGGCAATACCGATTCCGACGACGACGTACCCAGCACGATCAGCAATTCTTCCTTGATGTACTTGACGAACTTCCAGATGCTGAAGCCATGCAGACGGGTAATGATGCCCAGAATGACGAATACAAAGATCAGGCAGGTCAGGTAAAACGTGCCCATCAGCTTGCCCAGCGACAGCAGCGAGCCGACACCGTATTTACCGATGGTGAATGCCATCGCACCGAAGGCACCAATAGGCGCGACCTTCATGATGGTACCGACCACCGAGAACAGCACATGCGAAATTTTTTCGATGAAGTCAAACACCAGCGTGCCGCGACCACCGAACTTGTGTAGTGCAAAACCGAACAGTACCGAAATCAGCAACACTTGCAACACATCGCCCTTGGCGAAGGCATCAAACAAGCTGTTCGGGATGATGTTCATGATGTAGTCAACAATCCCGCCCATCTTTTCGGGATTGGTGAAGGCCGTGATGCTCTTGGTATCAATCGTCGATACATCGACGTTCATACCGGCACCTGGCTTGAGTACATTGACCAGCACCAGGCCAACCACCAGCGCCAAGGTACTGACGACTTCAAAGTACAGCAAGGCCAGGCCACCGGTTTTGCCGACCTTCTTCATATCTTCCATGCCAGCGATACCGAGCACGACGGTACAGAAAATCACCGGTGCGATGATCATCTTGATCAACTTGATAAAACCGTCACCAAGCGGCTTCATCATCTCGCCGGTATGCGGATAGAAATGACCCAGCAGCACGCCGATGACAATCGCCGTCAGGACCTGGAAGTATAGGGATTTGTATAGTGGTGGCTTCTTGGCCATTCGATTCTCCGTTTATTATGTAAATCTCGAAAATATGAGAGGCAGGTCACTGTTATAACTTGTTATAAGCACCAATGATATAGCGACTGCGGGCGAAGTATGCACCAGCGCTACATCGCGAGATATTGTGGGAAACCACAACGGTTTTTTGGATTTTTGCCTTGCACCAAAAAGAAGCCGAGCGCCATCCTCAACCAAAGCCTGCAGCGCTGACACCTTCGTATTGCAGCTATGACAACGACTGCCGGTGCGCGCCTAGTCCAGTGCAGCGCGCATGGCAATGTGAGCGATTCCGGCTTCCATGAACTCATCACCTTCTTGCTCAAAACCATGGTTGGCATAAAACGGTGCAGCATGCGTTTGCGCATTCAGCATCACCTGTTGATCACCGCGCTGACGTGCTGCGGCCATCAATGCCTGCAGCACCGCACCGCCAATACCTTGCCCGCGTCCGTTCTTGCGTACCGCCATGCGGCCGATATGACCATCCGGCAGCAAGCGACCGGTTGCAATCGGCTGGCCGTTGGCGTCATAGGCCACTGCATGCAGGCAAACGACGTCCATCTCATCAAGTTCCAGCGCAACGTCAACCTGCTGCTCGACCACGAAGACTTCATTGCGAATCAGTGAGGCATCGGCGCGCAAGACATCCCAGGCGGCAATTTGTAAGGTGTGTGGCTTGGTCATTGGTAATTTTTGGTTTATTTCTCTGGCACCAGGCGCTTGCCGATATCGACGCGCTTGATGGCCTTGAACGTGCCCATCGCCTTGGCGACCAGTAAGTTGCCATTCCACAACTCGGCATCGCAAAAGCACATGGTGGTCGAGCTATGATAAACCCGACCATGCGCGATGAGAGTATCGCCGCTCTTGCCGGCCGGGCGCAGGAAGCTGGTACTCATGTCGACCGTCGCCGACGACTTGGCATCAACCACTGCTGTACGTGCCGCCAAACCCATGGCGACATCCATCAAGGTCATCGATATCCCGCCTTGCGCGACATGCCAACTGTTCATGAATTCGGAGCGCAATGCCAATGCCATGCTGGCACGACCGTCGCCGTAGTCGAGCACAACCACGCCAAGGCTTTCCAGATAGGGATTGCCGTTGATGAACACTTCAGATAAGGAATGGGCCATGATGAAAGACAAAAAATGCCGCCACGTTGACGCGTACATGCGGCATTGTGGCAAACCCGGCAAACGTTGACGAACGCCGGCAGGGTAAATCTCAGACTTCGTAGTCCATACACTGACGGCCTTCGCGGATCGCACCGATGAATGGCTTGATGGCAACATGGTCAGGATGGTCTTGATAGGCATCGAGCGCTTCCTTGGACACAAACTCGGAATACAACACCACATCGTAAGTCGCTTCCAGTCCTGGCTGCGCCAGCACCGCTTCAAACTTCAGCATGCCCGGCACCAGACCGGCACAGCCGTCCAGCAATGCTTTCATCTTGCGCGCATTGGTTGCTTTATCGGCGCCTTCGGCCTTCTCTTTCAGTTTCCACATGACGATATGTTTGAGCACCACGATCTCCAAAATTTTAGATTACATAGTTAAATAAAGCGTAATGATAAGCGAAGCTTGTGCGATCTTGCATCGCTTGCCTCGAATGCGCATCCCGGCCTTACCTGTAAAACGGCGGCACGTATTAAAATCGCTGTTTATGTCTTTTTGATGGCGATCTACCGTGATTAACCAACCTGTTGTGATGCTGGACTTTGAAACCACTGGCCTGAGCCCGGCGCAAGGCGCGCGCATTACCGAGGTCGCTGCGTTGCGCATCGTCGAGGGCCGCGTGGTCGAACGGTTTGTGACGCTGATCAATTGTAATGTCGACATTCCTTACGAAATCACGGCACTGACCGGCATCACCCAAGAGATGGTCGATCAGGCCCCGCCAGTCGAACGGGTATTACCCGAACTGCTACGTTTCATTGGCCGCGATGCGCTAGCCGCGCACAATGCCAGCTTCGACGACAAGTTCCTGCAAGCTGAAAGCCAACGCCAGGACTTGCAGACCGGTTATGGCGAACTGGTCTGTTCGCTACTGCTGTCGCGCCGTCTGCTGCCCGGACTGGACAGTTACCGGCTCGCCAATGTCGCTGCCAACCAGGGCATCCGTTTTCGCGGCGACGCCCACCGCGCCGAAGCCGATGCCGAAGTTTCGGCAGAATTACTGATCGTGCTCGGCCAGCGCTTGCGCCAGCATTATCAATGTCGCCACATCGATCCTGCCCTGCTGGCCGCCATTGGCCGCATGCCGGCCGCCAAGGTGCCAGCTTTCTTGCAACAACAGGCTGCCTAAGCGCTGCTCTTGCCCAGCTGTAAGCTTATGTAAGTTTCAAGCAAGTCTTGCGTAAGTTTCACGTCGCACACTCCTTGCGTGCACAAATAGCGCCCGCGCAGTTTGGGTCGCTCGTTTGTACATCCATTATTTAAAAAATCAAGGAGACAAGCATGGCGACAGCATCCACTGGGCGCAGTATTACGCCTGAAGAACGCAAGGTTATCTTTGCGTCTTCACTCGGTACCGTATTCGAGTGGTACGACTTTTATCTGTACGGCTCGCTGGCGGCGATCATCGCCAAGCAATTCTTTACCGGCACCGACCCCAATACCGGCTTCATTTTCGCACTGCTGGCGTTTGCTGCCGGCTTCATCGTGCGCCCGTTCGGCGCGTTGGTGTTCGGCCGCCTGGGTGACATGATCGGCCGCAAATACACCTTCCTGATGACCATCCTGATCATGGGGGCATCCACCTTCATCGTGGGGATTTTGCCGAACTACAATTCGATCGGCATCACCGCACCAATCATCCTGATCTCGCTGCGCATCCTGCAAGGCCTGGCATTGGGTGGCGAATACGGTGGCGCTGCCACCTATGTAGCCGAACATGCACCGGACGACCGTCGCGGCGCCTTCACGGCCTGGATCCAGACCACTGCCACACTGGGTCTGTTCCTGTCGCTGCTGGTCATTCTGGGCGTCCGTACGGCGATCGGCGAAGCAGCGTTTGCCGACTGGGGATGGCGCATTCCCTTCCTGGTGTCGATCCTGTTATTAGCGGTTTCTGTCTGGATCCGTCTGTCGATGAATGAGTCGCCAGCGTTCCTGAAGATGAAATCCGAAGGCAAGGTATCGAAAGCACCGCTGACTGAAGCTTTCGGTCAATGGAAAAACCTCAAAATGGTGATTCTGGCGCTGGTCGGTCTGACTGCAGGTCAAGCCGTGGTCTGGTACACCGGGCAGTTTTACGCCCTGTTCTTCCTGACCCAATCGCTCAAGGTCGATGGTCCGTTGGCCAATATCCTGATCGCGTTGGCACTGCTGCTGGCGACGCCGTTTTTCATCGTGTTTGGTTCGCTGTCCGACAAGATCGGCCGCAAGCCAATCATCCTCGGTGGTTGCCTGATCGCCGCGCTGACCTACTTCCCGATATTCCAGGGCCTGACGCATTACGCCAATCCAGCACTGGAAATGGCACAGCAAAAATCGCCGGTGATCGTCACTGCTGATCCTGCCACGTGCCAATTCCAGTTCAACCCGACCGGCACCAAGAAGTTCACGTCTTCGTGCGACATCGCCAAGGCCAAGCTGTCAGCTGCCTCGGTGAACTACCAAAACGTGGTTGGAGCACCTGGTTCGGTGGCAACCGTCAAGATTGGCGACAATACCATCGCTTCCTACGACGCCGCTGGTTTGTCCAAGGAAGATGCTGCAGCCAAGGACAAGGCGTTCTCCAAGGCACTGGCTGACGATATCAAACTGGCCGGTTATCCGAGCAAGGCCGATCCGGATCAAATGAACAAACCGATGGTGTTGCTGCTGTTGTTCATCCTGGTGCTGTACGTGACCATGGTGTATGGCCCGATTGCGGCAGCGCTGGTGGAAATGTTCCCTACCCGTATCCGCTACACCTCGATGTCGATGCCTTACCACATCGGCAATGGCTGGTTCGGCGGCCTGTTGCCCACCACCTCGTTTGCATTGGTGGCATTCAAGGGTGATATCTACTATGGCCTGTGGTATCCGATCATCATCGCCCTGATCACCGTTGTGGTCGGCGCGCTGTTCGTCAAGGAAACCAAGGACAACGATATCTACGCCAAGGACTAAGCAGGTCCGTCAAAGTAAGCCAAGACTAAAGCAATGCCGGCCGGTCAGGATGAAAGTCCTGACCGGCTTTTTTCTTGAATCAAGACCAGCAAACCTTGCGCCGCAATCGACAGGCTGCGCTCCTTGGCCTTGACGATCAACAGCGGGCGCACCAGCTCGGGCGCGTTGAGCGGAACCGCCACCAGATTGGGATGGCGAAACTGGAACAAGGTCAACTCCGGCACCAGACTGACGCCCAGACCGCTTTCGATCAAACCGGCCACGGTCGCCAGATGCTCGACTTCAAACCCGGCATTGACCACGCCCACCGGCCGCAACAGAGCATCCAGATGCTGCCGCACACTGGTCGAGCGGGCCAGATGGATCAGCGCGCAGCCAGCCAGTTGCGGCAGTTGGATGAGGCGTTTTTTCGCCAGTCGATGGTCGCGCCGACAAACCAGATAAAACGGATCGGCACACAAAGGCTGAGTATCGAATTCCATCAGATTGGGCCCAGGCGCGGTCAATGCGATATCGGCCTTGCCCTGGCGCAGATAGCTCAGGCAATGGTCGGAAATGGCATCGAACAACTCCACCGTCACGCCCGGATGCTGCGCCTGATAGGCGGCGATCACCGGCGGCAGCCAACCGGCTGCCAGCGACGGCAAGGCCGCAATCGAAACCCGCCCCTTGCGCCGTGCCACATAGTCGCTCATGTCAGAAAATGCGGCCTCGATGTCACTCATCAATTGCTGCGCCACTTCCACGAACAGCTCGCCTTCCGGTGTCAGTGTGACATTGCGCGTATCGCGCTCAAACAATCTGGCACCAGTTGCGGCCTCCAGCTTCTGGATCATCACGCTGAAGGCCGATTGCGATACATGGCAGCGTTGCGCGGCGTGACCAAAATGGCGACAGGCGTGCAGCGCCAGGAAGGCCTGCAGCAACTTAGTGGAAATATTGGCTTGCACAGTACCACCCCATTAATCTAAAAAAACGATCAATCAATCGAAAAATTGCACTTTACAACAAAATCAGCTATTGCCTACACTCGGCTTGCCATATGGAATACAGATGCACATAACGTCTGGTGCCATCCACACAAGTGCACAAACAGACGGATCAATAAGAATCCACGCTGCTCCCACCGGGAGACAGCGCACACAATATTCGGAGACACACATGCTTGCCCTGCTTGGCTTTATTACCATCGTCCTGCTCTTCACGGCCATCCTGACCAAAAAGATGTCGCCCCTGGTGGCGCTGATTGCGATTCCCATCGTGGCAGCGCTGATCGGCGGCTTCGGTATGGCCACCTCCAAGTTCATCGTCTCCGGTGTAACAGCAATTGCGCCGGTGGCCGGCATGTTCGTGTTCGCGATTCTATTCTTCGGCATCGTCACCGATGCCGGCATGCTCGACCCCATCATCACTCGCATCCTGCGCACCGTCGGTAGCAGGCCCAGCCGCATTGTGCCGGGCACGGCGCTGCTGGCGCTGTTGATCCACCTCGATGGCTCCGGTGCAGTGACTTTTTTGATCACGATTCCCGCGATGCTGCCGCTGTACAATCGGCTCGGCATCGACAAACGTATCCTGGCCTGTGTCGCCTCGCTGGCTGCCGGGGTCAACTTTTTGCCGTGGACCGGCCCGATGATCCGCGCTTCGGCCGCGCTGCATATTCCCGTCAGCGAAATCTTCACGCCGTTGATTCCAATCCAGTTGATCGGGCTGGCGTTTGTCTTCATCACTTCTTACCTGCTCGGCCGGAAGGAAGAAAAACGCCTAGGCCTGAGCAAAGGCGCTGCCGCCGGCGTGATCCAGGAACATGTCCTGACCGAGGAAGAAAAGAAAATCCGCCGCCCGCGCAACTTCTGGATCAACATCATCCTGACCGTGTTCGTGCTGGGCGTGATGATCAGTGGCAAGGTCGATCCGGTCGTGATGTTCATGATTGGCGTGGTGCTGGCACTGATGATCAACTACCCCGATGTCACCATGCAGCGCGCGCGCATCGATGCCCATGCCAAGGCCGCCTTGCTGATGGCCAGCATCCTGTTCGCCGCCGGCGTGTTTACCGGCATCATGACCAAGTCCGGCATGCTCACGGCCATGGCCAAAACTGCAGTCGGTTTCGTACCACCAGAAATGGCACAACATATCCCAGTGGTACTGGGCTTGCTGTCGATGCCGCTGAGCCTGCTGTTCGACCCTGACTCGTTCTACTTTGGCGTGTTGCCGGTGATTGCCGAAGTCAGCCACATGCTTGGCGTACCGACGCTGCAAGTAGCGCAGGCAGCGCTGCTGGGCCAGATGACGACAGGCTTTCCGGTCAGCCCGCTGACACCGGCCACTTTCCTGGTCTGCGGCCTGGCTGGCATTGAACTGGCCGACCACCAAAAATTCACGATTCCGTTCCTGTTTGGCGCCTCGGTGGTGATGACCATCGCCTGCGTGCTACTGGGACTGTTTCCCTTGCTGTAAGGAAGAACCATGATCAAAACCATCCGCATCGGCGCTGGCGCCGGATACTCGGGTGACCGCATTGAGCCTGCCGTCGAGTTGGCCGAACACGGCGATCTCGACTATCTGATCTTTGAATGCCTGGCCGAACGCACGATTGCCATCGGTCAACAGGCACGCCGCGCCGATCCGCAAAAGGGTTACGATCCCTTGCTGGCCGAGCGTATGCTGGCAGTACTCAAACCTTGCGCTGCCAAGGGCATCAAGATCATCACTAATATGGGTGCGGCCAATCCCCTGGCAGGCGCGGCCAAGATCAAGGAAATCGCGCAGTCACTCGGCCTGTCTGGATTGAAGATCGCCGCCATCACCGGCGACGATGTGCTCAACATCGTCCAGCGCGACGACTATCGCATTGAAGACAACGGCCAGCCCGTGCGCTCGCTGGGCGAGCAACTGATTTCCGCCAATGCCTACCTTGGTGCCCAACCAATCGTGGCCGCCTTGCAAGCCGGTGCCGACATCGTCATCACCGGCCGCATCGCCGACCCGGCACTGGTACTGGGACCGCTGATCCATGCCTTCGACTGGCAAGCCGATGACTGGCAACGGCTCGGCCAGGGCACGCTGGTCGGGCATTTACTCGAATGCGCAGGGCAAATCACCGGTGGCTATTTTGCCGATCCCGGCGTCAAGGATGTGCCCGCGCTGGCGCGCCTGGGCTTTCCATTGGCTGAAGTCGCCGCCGACGGTAGCGCCATCATCACCAAGGTGGCTGGTTCTGGTGGCCAGGTCACGACAGCCACCTGTAAGGAACAGCTACTGTATGAGATTCACGACCCGCAAGCCTATTACACGCCCGATGTGATTGCTGATTTTTCACAAGTGCAGATCAAGCAGATCGGCCCTGACCGGGTTGCCATCAGTGGTGGCAACGGTCGCCCCCGTCCAGCCACGTTGAAGACCACGCTGGGCTATCTCGACAGCTATATCGGCGAAGGCCAGATTTCCTATGCCGGCCCTGGCGCACAGGCACGCGGCCAACTGGCGCTCGATATCGTCAAAGAACGCTTGACCATCATGGGCATCGTCGCCAGCGAACTGCGATATGACCTCATCGGTGTCAACGCCATCCACGGTCCACAGCTTGCCGCCAACGCTGCCGAACCTGATGAAGTACGCGCACGCGTCAGCGGCCGCACCGCTACCATGCGCGAAGCTGTGCGTATCGGCAATGAAGTGGAAACGCTCTACACCTGCGGCCCGGCCGGTGGTGGTGGTGCCACCAAAACGGCGCGTGAAGTCGTCGCCGTGTTATCGACCCTGGTGCCGCGTGAACTGATCCATCCTGCCATCCATTTCGAGGAGAGCTGACATGCTGTTACGCGACATTGCCCATTCCCGCGCCGGCGACAAAGGCGACATCTCCAACATTTCGGTGATTGCCTATGATCAGACCGATTTCGCCCGACTGGAACAATATCTGACACCAGAACGTGTCAAAGCCCATTTTGCCGGCATTGTGCATGGCGAGGTGGTGCGCTATGCGCTGCCACACCTGGGAGCGTTGAATTTCGTCATGCAACGCGCACTCGGCGGTGGCGTCACCCGATCGTTGGCCCTGGACGCCCATGGCAAATGTCTCTCCGGTGCCATGCTGGCCATCGAAGTACCCGATGCGGCATGAAGACTTTTGGGAAGCAGGATTCCCGGCTGATGGTAACTAATGAACGCTGCCACATACTTATTAGACTTTCTTAAAGTAGTATCTCAAGAGCAATCGACATTGGTCTAGATTTAGCCGTTTTTTGGCTGTCCAAAATGGTCAAGATTTGGTATCGTCGCGCGATTCACCGACTTTCAACCTTTCTTTCCCGCTATCCACATGAAGACTTCTGTCCCCGTCCGTCTGGGCACTCCGCTTTCTCCTTCTGCCACCAAAGTCATGCTGCTCGGTTCCGGCGAACTTGGCAAAGAAGTCATCATTGCGCTGCAACGACTGGGTGTAGAAGTCATCGCCGTAGATCGCTATGCCGACGCACCGGGCCATCAGGTCGCCCATCGCGCCTATGTGATTGACATGACCGACGGCGCGGCGCTGGCCGCGCTGATCGAGAAAGAACAGCCTGATCTGGTTGTGCCTGAAATCGAAGCGATTGCCACCGAGACGCTGGTGGAACTGGAAAACACTGGCAAAGCCCGCGTGATTCCAACCGCGCGCGCCGCCTGGCTGACCATGAACCGCGAAGGCATCCGCCGTCTGGCCGGCGAAACCCTGGCGCTGGCCACCTCGCCCTACCGCTTCGCCGACAGCCTGGAACAGTTGCGCGCTGCCACCTCGCAGATCGGTTTCCCCTGTGTGATCAAGCCCGTCATGTCGTCGTCGGGTAAAGGCCAGTCCAAGATCGATAGCGCCGAAGAAGTCGAAGCAGCCTGGAACTACGCCGCCTCTGGTGGCCGCGTCGATTCCGGCCGTGTGATCGTGGAAGGTTTCATCGATTTCGATTATGAAATCACCTTGCTGACCGTGCGCTCGCTCAATGAAAACGGCGACACCATCACCAGCTTCTGCGAACCAATCGGTCACGTCCAGCTCAAGGGCGACTATATCGAATCGTGGCAGCCGCACGCCATGCATCCAGTGGCGCTGGAAAAATCACGCGACATTGCCCGCAAGGTAACTGAAAACCTCGGCGGCCTCGGCCTGTTCGGCGTCGAATTGTTCGTCAAGGGCGAAATGGTCTGGTTCTCGGAAGTCAGCCCACGTCCGCATGACACCGGCATGGTGACCATGGTCAGCCAGGTGCAGAGCGAGTTTGAATTGCACGCCAAGGCCATCCTCGGCTTGCCGATCAATGTGGCACTGCGTACTCCTGGCGCCTCGGCCGTCATCTACGGCCAACACGATGCCAAGGCAATTGCGTTTGAAGGCGTAGCCGATGCCTTGCGCATCCCCGGCGCCGACATCCGCCTGTTCGGCAAGCCAGAGTCGTTCCAGCGCCGTCGCATGGGCGTGGCACTGGCAGCCGCCGACAATGTCGAAGATGCACGCATTCGCGCCAAGCAGGCAGCCGCCAAGGTCAAGCCAGTCAAGATAGTGTAATGCCCACAGCCTGCATCGCCGTCGTTACCGACACGGCGATGCAGCGCCTCAGCAGCACCGGATGAGGAAGACTATAATCGCTCATCTCATTTCTTTCCTCAGCCTTCATGAAATTCGATGTCGCCATCATCGGCAGCGGACTAGCCGGTTTGTCGGTAGCCCTGCATCTTGCCGAACAAAAAAATGTGGTCGTGATCTCCAAGGGCGAATTGCTCGATGGTGCCAGCAACTGGGCCCAGGGCGGCATTGCTGCGGTGCTCGATTCGGGCGACAGCCATGCTCAGCATATTGACGACACCCTGATTGCCGGCGCCGGTTTGTGCGACGAATCGTCCACCCGCTTCATCGTCGAACATGGCCGCGACGCCATCGAATGGCTGATCGAACAAGGTGTGCCGTTCACCCGCGACGCCAGCGCTGAACTGGGCTTCCATCTGACACGTGAAGGCGGCCACAGCCAGCGGCGCATCATCCACGCCGCCGATGCCACGGGCCATGCCGTACAAGTCACGCTGGAGCAACGCGTGCGCAGCCATCCCAACATCACCTTGCTGGAACATCACTGCGCCATTGACGTCATCAGTTCCAAAAAAGTCGATCCGACCGCCCCAGGCACACCACGCTGCGTCGGCGTCTACGTGCAAGACGTCAAGCAGAACAAGGTCGTCACGATCGCTGCCGATCACACTGTGCTGGCCACCGGCGGCGCCGGCAAGGTCTATCTGTACACCTCCAACCCCGATTCCGCCACCGGCGATGGTATCGCCATGGCCGCGCGCGTCGGCTGCCGGGTGGCTAATATGGAATTCATCCAATTCCACCCGACCTGCCTGTATCACCCTTACGCCAAATCGTTTCTGATCAGCGAAGCGTTGCGCGGCGAAGGTGCATTACTGAAGTTGCCGGCCAGCGCCGGCACTGCGGCCGGTATGCGCTTCATGCCACAGCACGACGATCGCGCTGAACTGGCGCCGCGCGATATCGTGGCGCGTTCGATCGACTTTGAAATGAAAAAACGCGGCCTCGATCATGTCGATCTCGACATCAGCCATCAATCGCCGGAATTCATTCAAGAACATTTCCCCACCATTCAGGCGCGTTGCCTGGAGTTTGGCATCGACATTACCAAGCAGCCGATTCCGGTAGTGCCTGCGGCGCATTACACCTGCGGCGGCGTCGTCACCGACATGTCGGGGCGCACGGATATGCCCGGCCTGTATGCGGTTGGCGAAACTGCCTATACCGGCCTGCACGGCGCCAACCGCCTGGCCAGCAATTCGCTGCTCGAATGCCTGGTCCTGGGCCGCGCCGCTGCGCTACACATAGAACAACAAACCAAACCGGCTGCCGTGACATTGCCGGCCTGGGATGAAAGCCGCGTCAGCGACGCCGATGAAGAAGTCGTGATTTCGCACAACTGGGATGAACTGCGCCGCTTCATGTGGAATTACGTCAGCATCGTGCGCACCAACAAGCGACTGCAGCGCGCCCAGCATCGCATCGCTTTGCTCAAGGAAGAAATCGACGAGTATTACGCCAACTTCCGCATCACGCGCGACTTGCTGGAATTGCGCAATCTGGTCGACGTCGCCGCCTTGATCGTCAACAGCGCCCTGGCGCGCAAGGAAAGCCGTGGCTTACATTACAGTCTCGACTATCCGGATACCCTGGCCAAAGCCTTGCCCACGGTCATTACGCTGGAAAAATAAGCTTCTGCACGATTGCACAATACCTGTGTCCATCACCACAACTGAAGGAGATATCAATGAGCATCACGCGTATCAACACCTTTCGGGCGCTAGACGAGCACATTGACGAACTGAAGACCTTCCTGCTGGCGCTGCTGCCAACCATACGCAGTTCCGCCGGTTGCCAGTCCTGCCAATTGCTGCAAGACCAGGTCCACTCGGCCAGCATGGTGATCCTTGAAGTCTGGGACAGCATCGATGCCCATCATGCCTCCCTGCAGCATGTATCGCCCGACAGCATCGCCCAGGTCAAGACGTTGCTGGCGGCAGCACCGGTGGGCGGCTACTACCAATAAATCCGAATTGGTCATATTGTGATTGCCGCAACACGCATTACCGGGCCCACTCACTATTGGACGTGGTTGCATCAAAACGCCAAGCGCCAGCAATCAAGGTCAGATTGCCGGACGCGTCACGCAGACTGTAGCTCATGTCGGTCACCGTCAACAGGCGACCAGCATTGAGTTGCAGCCGGAACGGCATGTCTGGACGGCTACCCTGGTACGGCTCCTCGTGATCGTTCTGCGCATCCGGCTCCAGCCAGCGCTGCCGCAAACGATGCTGATCGAGCGGATGCACTAAGACCAGCACTTGCGCCAAGCTCGCCAGTTGTTGCCGTGGCACGCCAAGTACCGCTTCCACATCACCGCTCCAGCTCACCGTCAACGCCTGCGGATCGATGCTATAGACCAGTTGTCGGCTCACGCTCAGTGCCACTTCCACTTCGCTCTTCCAGCGCGCCACCTGCTCATGCAATTGCTCGCGCGTGGTTTTCAGGGCACTGATCAATAACGACAGCAAGGATGCCACTGCCAGATAAACCTGCATCTCCAGCAAGGCATTGGTCGAATGCAATTGCACCAGTTCGGCAAACGGCCCCTGGCCGCGCGCGTTATAGACAAACGCAATCAATGCCAGCGCCGCCACTGACAAGGCACCACCACGGCCACCCCAGAGTAGCGTGACAAGAGCGATAAAGAACAAGGGTACATAAGTCGAGGAAAAACTAATATCGAGCAACCAGCGGTCAAACTCGCTATCGAACGCGACATAGGCCGACAGCAGCACGCCAAAGAATGCCAGCAGCCCCAGCAGGAACTCGCTACGCGCAATGCCGCCGCAGCGGGTAACACTAAAGCGCGACCAGGCAGCCAATACCGGCGTGATGATCAAGATACCAACCAGATCCGATAAGAACCACACCCGCAAGGTCGGCCAAAACGGCGCATCCTGCTGGAGCGCAAACCAGACCGCACCGATCACGGCGCTGATCAAACTGGTGCCGACAGCGATCATCAGCAAGCCACGCACAAAATGCAAACCCGCCATCGGCAACGGCGTACGCCGCACGCGCCACACCACCAAGGCCGCCACACCGATTTCATTGAGCGCCAGCAAGGCGATGCGCCACAGTTCGCGTTGCTCAAGCCAACCCAGCAGTATCTGCGCTGCCAGCAGCAATACCAGCACAGCAAACCAGCGTGCCGGTGGCGACAGCAACAAGGCGCTCACCGTGATACCGGCTGGCAACCAGATGTAGCCGGTAGCCACATACGAACCGTTCAGGGAATAGGAAAAGTAACCAAAGATGAAATACAGTGCAGCCCACAGCAATGGCGCAACAAGTGGATTTGATTTCACAGTAGTGGTCCTGGAGGAAAGCTGTTCCTGTGCCGCACGGGTATCGTCGCCAAGCATGAAGGTCTGACTATCGGCCTTGGAACTGACTCCCGTCTGACGTCGCGCTCGTGCGCCATTGACATGCACGACCCGTGCGTGTCCATTTTAGCAGCCAGGGGCTCCAAAAAAACAACCCGCATGGCGTGCAGCGATGCGGGTTGTTTTCACAGTGGCGTACAACGGCACGCCATCTAAGGCCAACTCAAGCCACGATGCGCAGCGAAAAATCTGCCGCCTGAATATCCTTAGTCAAGCTGCCGATTGAAATCCGATCCACACCGGTTTCGGCAATCGCGCGCACGGACTCCATATTGATGCCACCAGAGGCTTCCAGTACCGCACGCCCTGCAGTCAATTGCACGCTGGCACGCATCATGTCGAGTGAGAAATTATCGAGCAGCACCGAACTGGCACCAGCCGCCAATGCTTCGTTGAGCTCGTCCAGATTTTCCACTTCCACCTGAATTGAGACACCGGCATTAAGCTTGAGCGCGGCACTGACCGCTGCGGTAATACCGCCTGCGGCGGCAATGTGATTTTCCTTGATCAGGATGCCGTCATACAAAGCCAGCCGCTGATTCATGCCGCCCCCGACACGGACCGCGTACTTTTGCGCCAGACGCAGCCCCGGCAAGGTTTTGCGGGTATCGAGAATACGCGCGCGGGTACCTGCAACCACATCGACATAACGCCGCGTGGCGGTCGCCACACCCGATAGCAGTTGCAGGAAATTCAAGGCACCACGTTCCGCCGTCAACAAGGCGCGGGCCGGACCTTCGATACGACAGACTTCGCTGTCGGCCGCCATCAGGTCACCTTCTGCATACTGCCAGTCAACCCGCAGCCGCGGATCGAGCCGCGCCATGACCGCTTCAAACCACGGTGCGCCGCACAACACCGCCGGTGCGCGCACAATCACACGGGCCTGCACGAAATCATTTTCCGGTACCAGCAAGCCGGTATGGTCACCATTGCCAACATCTTCGGCGATAGCCAGATTGACATTGGCATCGAATGCGGCTGACAAGGGGGCATCGAACGGTGCAAACGGATTCTGCAAATTACTCGTACTGCTGACGATGAGACTCATGCTGGGCCGATTCCTGCAAACAGTTTTTGTTCGTTTTCCAACGCGCCGCTAGGGCGTACATTGGTTTTTTTCTTTGCTGCAAAATCCAGCATACGGTCGATACAGACCACGGCTTGCTTGCCGATGACAGGATCGACATGGATTTCATTGCTGCCAGTTTCAAGCACATGCAACAGGTTTTGCAAACCGTTCATGGCCATCCACGGACAATGCGCGCAACTCTTGCACGTCGCGCTGTTACCGGCGGTCGGCGCATCGATGAAAAGCTTGCCCGGTGCCGCTGCGCGCATCTTGTGCAAAATGCCATTGTCGGTGGCGACGATGAATTCTTGCGCATCGAGCGCTGTCACCGCAGCAATCAGTTGCGAGGTCGAACCAATCACATCAGCCTGCGCCACCACGGCTTCGGGCGACTCCGGATGCACCAGGATCTTGGCATGCGGATATTGTTGCCGCAGCAGTTCCAGCTCGACGCCCTTGAATTCATCATGCACCAGGCAAGAGCCTTGCCACAGCAGCATGTCGGCACCGGTCTGCTTCTGGATATAGCTGCCCAGATGCTTGTCGGGTGCCCACAGGATTTTTTTGCCTTGCGCATGCAGATACTGGACGATCTCCAGACCGATCGACGACGTCACCATCCAGTCAGCGCGTGCTTTGACCGCAGCACTGGTATTGGCATACACCACTACTGTACGGTCGGGATGGGCATCGCAAAACGCCGCAAATTCATCAGTCGGGCAGCCCAGATCGAGTGAGCACGTCGCATCCAGATCAGGCATCAGGATGCGCTTTTCCGGGCTCAGGATCTTGGCGGTTTCGCCCATGAAGCGGACTCCAGCCACCACCAGCGTCTGCGCTGCATGATCACGGCCGAAGCGGGCCATCTCCAGCGAGTCGGAGACGCAACCGCCGGTTTCCTCGGCCAGATCCTGCAGGTCGCCATCGACATAGTAATGCGCGACCAGCACCGCTTGTTTTTCCTTCAGCAGTTGCCGGATGCGCGCCTTGAGCACGGCGCGTTCATCGGCCGACGGTGTGGCCGGTACTTTGGCCCACGCGTTGGCGGTGCAGCTACTGCCTGTCTCCATCTGTGGTCGCTCAAACTCCACGACCTTCATTGCGGTTGCTTGCATAGCAATCAAACTGCTCTCAAAGTTTATTGGATGCCTTGGCTGGCGAGGTAATCTTCGTAATTACCGCGGAAGTCGATCACTTCGTTTTCTTTCACTTCCAGAATGCGGGTGGCCAGCGAGGACACGAACTCACGATCGTGCGAGACAAAGATCAGCGTGCCGGCATATTTGTCGAGCGCAATATTGAGCGACTCGATCGACTCCATATCCATATGATTGGTCGGCTCGTCCATCAGCAGCACATTGTGACGGCCCAGCATCAGCTTGCCGTACATCATGCGCCCTTTTTCACCGCCTGACAGGACCTTGACGCCCTTTTTGACGTCGTCACCGGAAAACAGCAAGCGTCCCAGAATCGAACGCACTGCCTGGTCGTCATCGCCCTCCTGGGTCCACTGGCCCATCCAGTCGGTCAAGATTTCACCGCGTGCGAATTCTTCGGTCGGATCCTGCGGCATGTAGCCGACATTGGCGTTTTCCGCCCACTTGACCAAACCGCTGTCGGGATGCAAACCAGCGACATCACCACCAATACAGCGCAACAAGGTGGTCTTGCCGACACCGTTGGCACCGATCACCGCAATGCGTTCGCCTGCTTCGACCATGATGTTGAAGTTCTTGAAGAGTGAACGATCATAGGCCTTGCTGATGCTTTGTGTTTCCACCGCCAATCGATGCAGCTTCTTTTCACCATCAAAGCGCACGAACGGATTGGCCCGGCTCGACGGCTTGACGTCTTCGACCTTGATCTTTTCGATCTGCTTGGCACGCGAGGTCGCCTGCCGCGCTTTGGACTTGTTGGCCGCGAAGCGGCGCACGAAGTCCTGCAATTCTGCGACCTTTTCCTTGGCCTTGGCGTTCACAGACAGTTGCTGCGCACGCGCCTGCGACGACGCCAGCATGTAATCATCGTAGTTGCCCGGATAGACCTTGAGCGTGCCGTAATCCATGTCGGCCATGTGGGTGCACACTTGATTAAGGAAGTGGCGATCATGGGAAATGATGATCATGGTTGAATTGCGCTCATTGAGCACATCTTCCAGCCAGCGGATGGTGTTGATGTCCAGGTTATTGGTTGGTTCATCAAGCAACAGGATGTCCGGATTCGAAAACAGCGCCTGCGCCAGCAACACGCGCAGCTTCCAGCCGGGCGCAACATTGCTCATTGGACCTTGATGCTGCTCGATCGGCACACCAACGCCCAGCAGCAATTCGCCGGCACGCGCTTCTGCCGTGTAGCCGTCGTATTCGGCAAACTTGGCTTCCAGATCGGCCGCCTTCATGTAGTCGTCGTCTGTGGCTTCCGGATTGGCGTAAATCGCATCGCGCTCGGCCATTGCCGCCCACATTTCAGTGTGCCCCATCAGCACCACATCGAGCACCCGCATTTCTTCAAACGCAAATTGATCCTGGCGCAGCTTACCCAGGCGCTCATTGGTATCCAGGCTGACATTGCCGCCCGAGGCTTCCAGATCGCCTCCGAGGATTTTCATGAAGGTCGACTTGCCGCAGCCGTTGGCGCCGATCAAGCCATAGCGATTGCCATCGCCAAACTTGACAGAAATGTTTTCAAACAGCGGCTTGGGGCCGAACTGCATCGTGATGTTCGCTGTGGATAACACTGAAGAAAGCCTTTACTTAGGGAAATTGCCGAAATACGGATGTAAACTGGTGATTTTACCATTGCACACGGGTGCTGGCGCAGCGGCGCCTCGTTCGCACTGTGCCTGCTCGCCACAGTGCTGGAATTATTCCTGTGCGGCCGAGCTCTAAAGTGGATAGCTGACAAAAGGACAAGCCTCATGCACATCAAGCAACTTCACACGACAGCCAAAGCGATACGTCGTTCCCTGAGCACAGTTCTGCTCTGCACTACCCTGCTGGCGGTAGCCGGCAGCAGTTGGGGCGCCTACAATATCTGGACCAATGAATACACGTTCGCACGGCAAGATCTACAAAGCGCGATTGCGACGCAATTTCCGCGCAAATTGCGCTACATGGAAATTTTCGAGGTCAATTTAAGCAATCCACGCCTGAGTCTGGATGCGCAAAACAACCGCCTCGTCACCACCGTTGATGCACAAATTGACAATCAATTGTTGCTGGCCAGGCCCGTCACCGGCACCCTGGCAATAAGCAGCGCCCTCAAATACGATGCCGCTGCACGCGCCGTGCGGCTGGATACACCGACCGTCGACAAGATTGATATCGCCGGTGTTCCAGCGCAATACGCGCCACAACTCAACGCCCTCGGCAACAGCGCCGCCGAACAAATTCTCAAGGATTACCCGATCTATACCTTCAAGCCGGAACAGCTTGAAATGAATGGCAAGCGTTTCGAACCTGGCGCCATCACCGTCGAAAAAGACGGCATCAAGGTAGAAATCAAGCCTTTGTGACCAAGGTTGGATAGCCATCCAGCTGCAACGAAAAGCCATGCTCGTCGGCGCTGACCTGGGCGTAGGCGCCCACCGGCAAGGTCAGTCGATCGGTAATGTGGCCAAATGGCAAACCGGTCAGCAATGGTGCTGACAGATGCTGGCGCGCATAGGCCAGCATCTGCTCGAAGTCGTAGCCATTGTCGTAGTCCGACAGGCGGTAATTGGAAAAATCGCCGAGCAATACGGCCTTCTGGCGCGCCAGCACACCGGCATGCTCCAGTTGCAACAACATGCGTTCGACCCGGTAAGGATGTTCATTGACATCCTCAATGAACAGAATGCCGCCATCGACTTGCGGAAAATACGGCGTGCCCAGCAGATGCACGATCATCGCCATATTGCCACCCCATAGCGTACCGCTGGTCTGTAGCGTGGGATTGCCACGGGCATGCACGTTGATGGTTTGACTTGGCTGCGTCATGGTGCGCCAGAAACTGTTCATGGTCATCGCACTTGGCGTCTCGGCGCCAAAATCACCACACAGCATCGGCCCGGCAAAACTGACAGCACCGGTCTGCGCCAGCAAGGCCAGGTGCAAGGCAGTGATGTCGCTATAACCGACAAACAGCTTGCCGCTGACGGCCAATGCACGGTAATTCAGTACCGGCAAAATGCGCGACATACCGTAGGCACCGCGCAAGGCCATCACGATCTGCACTTCCGGATCCGCTGCCGCTTCCTGAATATGCGCCGCACGCCCGGCATCGGTCGCGCCGAAGCGCTGATGGCGGGCAGCATGATCATAATAACTTTTGACTTTGCAGCCCTGCGCCTCGAGCAAGGCAATGCCACGCCCGACCGCTGCTTCGTCGGGTGCATAGCCGCCGGGAGCGACGATAGCCACGCAAGTACCTGGTGGAATAACGACCGCATCGGTCGTGGCAGCAGAGAATATTGTGTCAGTCATTGCATTCACCATCGATCACATTGGCATGCGCGATGGATTGGCGTTGCAGCCGCTCCTGCTTGAGACGCTCGCGCCGTTCAGCAAAAAAGTCTTTCAACAACTGGCCGCATTGTTCGGCCATGACACCACCGAGCAATTCGGTGTGATGATTCAATTGTTCTTGCGCAAACAGATTGACCACAGAGCCGCCAGCGCCGGTCTTGGGATCGGCCGCACCGTAGACCACCCGCGCCAGACGCGCATGCATCATGGCGCCGGCGCACATAACGCAAGGCTCCAGTGTGACATACAGCTCGCAACCCGGCAGCCGGTAATTGCCCAAAATCTCGGCCGCGGCACGCAAGGCCATGATCTCGGCATGGGCGGTCGGATCATGTTTGCCGATCGGCTGGTTGAAGCCGCGGGCAATCACTACGCCATCCTTGACCACCACCGCCCCGACCGGCACTTCGCCGAGCTCCCAGGCATTTTGCGCCAGTTGCAAAGCCAGTTGCATGTGGCGCAAATCGACCATAGGGGTCGCTGGCGATTGTGCGCTGAGATCAGTCATGGTCAAACAAGTGGCCTCAGTCGGCAGTGATCTCGGCCCAGCAATTGGGCGTTTCATGGAGCACCAATTTTTGCAGATGCAGGCCGGTACCGTAGGCATCCTTATAGGCGGCATTGAGAATATCGAAAGCGGTGCGCGCCAGATTTTCCACGGTCGGAATGCGATCAATGATCACCGTTTTGTGGTCCGGTAACGACGCTAGGAAATCGCGCACTGGACGGTCCTTTTCGTACACAATAAATGCATGATCCCACACATCAACCAGATGCAGCTTGGCCAATGTCTTGATGTCGGAAAAATCCATGATCATGCCGTTATCGGAACTCCCCTCCACTTCAATGACCTTGCCCACCAGCGTGATCTCGAGCGTGTAGCGATGGCCGTGCAGATTGCGGCACTGGCTCTTGTGGTCAGGGATACGATGACCGGCATCGAATTCGAGTTTACGGGTAATGGTCAGCATGAATCGTTTACAGTTGAATAAGAGGTTCGAATAAGAAGCATGCCCGGCCAGCATCAGGCTTCAGGCCGCCCGGATTAACACCTATCAAGACAGCAACAACATCAGGGAATTTGCAACAGCTTGTGGGTCTGGATGCTCAGCTTCCACTTGGGATTGTTCTTCACCAGTTCAATCGCCAGCTTGGTATTGCGCGCGGCGTCTGGGCCATCCATTGGTTGCAGCAGAAAATGCTGGAAGTCCAGTTTTTCATAATCGGCCAATACCTGGGCTTGCTGCGGAATCACGACCTTGAGTTCACTACCTTGCAAGACTTTCAACTCGGAACCCATTTTCGGGCTGACGCAAATCCAATCGACGCCCTGCGGCACCGGAATCGTGCCATTGGTTTCGATGGCAATTTCAAAGCCGACTGCATGCATGGCATCGATCATTGCGACATCCAGTTGCAGCAGGGGTTCACCGCCGGTAAACACTACGTACTTGCTAGCTGGATAAGTCATCGGCCACAGCGCGTTGATGGTCGCAGCCAAGGCTTCGGCAGTCTTGAACTTGCCGCCGCCTTCGCCATCGGTGCCGACAAAATCTGTATCGCAGAATTGGCAAATTGCCTTGCTGCGATCTTCTTCGCGGCCGGTCCACAGGTTGCAGCCGCTAAAACGGCAAAACACCGCCGGACGGCCGGCATGGGTACCCTCGCCTTGCAAGGTATAAAAAATTTCTTTGATGCTGTAGGTCACGATGATAGGAAATACTGGCGGATTCAAACCCGCTGGTTGTGGCACCGAAATGTGCAGACGGCGTGAGCGCAAAGAAGGAATGCTGACACCGAGTCCGAGTTGGCCCGTAAGTGGGCATTATAACGTGGATAATGAGCCCGGCGCAGCACGCTACACGGGCCAATACCGCGCCAGGCGCGACAGTGAGTTTCCCGAAAGAAACAAAATTGACCTGCCGAATAACATGTCATTGCACTTGACTGCACGCACGCCGGTCGACCTGACCAAGAAAACGACGCCTGCGCAATCGGCAGGCGTACCCGGTCAATTCCTAACTGGCCGTCACTGCCGACTTAGCCCGCGCCTGATGCAATTTTTTGTAGCTGTCGATCAGGCGATGGTGCCGGTCGAGCCCTTCGAGCTTCATACTCGTTGGCGTCAAGCCGAAGAAGCGCACGCTGCCGTCCACTGCCCCCAATACCGCGTCCATCCTGGCATTGCCAAACATCCGACGGAAGTTGGCAATATAGTCGTCCAGTTCCAGGTCGTCATCGAGCTGCACTTCCAGCACCACACTCAAGGCCTGGTAAAACAAGCCGCGCTCGACCGAGTTGTCGTTGTACTGCAGGAAAGCCGCCACCTGCTCTTGCGCCTCCTCGAATTGCTGCAAGGCCAGATTGATCAGCAGCTTCAACTCAAGAACCGTAAGTTGCCCCCAGTCCGTATTCTCATCAAATTCGATACCGATCAAGGTGGCGATATCGGCGTACTCATCGAGCTCATTGTTTTCCAGGCGATCAAGCAGTGCCGCCAGCGCGGCATCGTCCAGACGATGCAAGTTCAGAATATCGGCACGGAACAACAACGCCTTGTTCGTGTTATCCCAGATCAAATCCTCTACCGGGTAGACTTCCGAATAATCGGGCACAAGAATACGGCAGGCCACGGCGCCCAACTGGTCATACACCGCCATGTAAGCTTCCTTGCCCATGTCTTCGAGAATACCGAACAAGGTTGCGGCTTCCTCGGCATTGGAGTTTTCCCCCTGGCCAGAAAAATCCCACTCCACAAACGGGTCAGTTGCTTTGGCGCTAAAAAAGCGCCACGACACAATGCCGCTGGAGTCAATAAAGTGTTCGACAAAGTTATTTGGCTCGGTCACGGCTTCACTGGCAAAGGTCGGCCGCGGTAAATCGTTGAGGCCTTCAAAACTGCGCCCCTGCAGCAATTCCGTCAGACTCCGTTCCAGCGCCACCTCGAAGCTCGGATGCGCGCCGAACGAGGCAAAGACACCGCCGGTGCGTGGATTCATCAAGGTGACGCACATCACCGGGTAAGTACCACCCAGCGATGCATCCTTTACCAGGACAGGAAAGCCCTGCTCTTCCAGACCTTCAATCCCTGCCAGAATGCTGGGGTATTTCGCCAGCACTTCCTGCGGCACATCCGGCAAAGCAATTTCACCTTCCAGAATTTCGCGTTTGACCGCTCGCTCGAAAATTTCGGACAGACATTGCACCTGTGCTTCCGCCAGCGTATTACCGGCACTCATGCCATTGCTGACGAACAGGTTTTCGATCAGGTTGGACGGGAAATACACTACTTCGCCATCCGACTGCCGCACATACGGCAGCGAACAGATACCACGCTCAGCATTGCCGGAGTTGGTGTCGATCAGATGCGAACCAAACAATTCGCCATCGGGATTATAAATTTCCAGGCAGTACGCATCCAGAATCTCAACCGGCAACGCATCCTTAGGGCCGGGTTTGAACCAGCGTTCGTTCGGGTAATGCACAAACGCTGCATTGGCAATGTCTTCGCCCCAAAAAGCGCCGGCATAGAAATGGTTGCAGCTCAGTCGTTCGATATACTCGCCCAAAGCCGATGCCAATGCGCCTTCTTTGGTCGCGCCCTTGCCATTGGTAAAGCACATCGGCGAGTGCGCATCGCGGATATGCAGCGACCACACATTGGGAATGATATTGCGCCACGATGCGATTTCGATTTTGATGCCCAAGCCCGCCAACAAGCCCGACATATTGGCGATCGTTTGCTCCAGCGGCAGATCCTTGCCGACAATATAGGTGCTGGCATCCGACGCTGGCGTCAAGGTCAGCAAAGCCTGCGCATCGGCGTCCAGACTCTCCACCTCTTCGATGATGAACTCAGGTCCGGCCTGCACCACTTTTTTGACGGTACAACGCTCGATGGAGCGCAAAATGCCGCGACGGTCTGCCTCTGATATATCGGACGGCAACTCAACCTGAATCTTGAAAATCTGCTGGTAGCGATTTTCCGGATCCACGATATTGTTTTGCGACAGGCGGATATTTTCAGTTGGAATATTGCGCGTGTTGCAGTACAACTTCACAAAATAAGCCGCACACAAGGCCGATGAAGCCAGAAAATAATCAAAGGGGCCAGGCGCGGAGCCATCACCCTTGTAACGGATAGGCTGATCGGCCACGACCGTGAAGTCATCGAACTTGGCTTCAAGACGTAGCTTATCGAGGAAGTTGACCTTGATTTCCATGAGAAAACTTTACTCCCACTCAATCGTCGCAGGCGGCTTGCCGGAGATGTCATACACCACCCGGTTGATGCCACGCACTTCATTGATGATGCGGTTCGACACGCGCCCCAGCAACTCATGCGGCAGATGCGCCCAGTGCGCCGTCATGAAGTCTTGCGTCTGTACCGCGCGCAAGGCCACTACGTATTCATAGGTGCGGCCATCACCCATCACACCCACCGACTTGACCGGCAGGAACACGGCAAATGCCTGGCTGGTCTTGTCGTACCAGCTTTCGCCGTCGGCTTCCTTGGTGTTGCGCAGCTCTTCGATGAAGATCGCATCAGCACGGCGCAGCAGATCGGCAAATTCCTTCTTCACTTCGCCGAGAATACGCACGCCCAAACCTGGACCTGGGAATGGATGGCGATACACCATCTCCGGCGGCAACCCCAACGCCACACCCAATTCGCGCACTTCGTCCTTGAACAGTTCGCGCAGTGGCTCCAGCAGTTTCAGATTTAATGTTTCCGG
Source organism: Duganella sp. (assembly GCA_026225475.1). Taxonomy (GTDB): domain Bacteria; phylum Pseudomonadota; class Gammaproteobacteria; order Burkholderiales; family Burkholderiaceae_D; genus Herbaspirillum. Next base: position 86,831 of record JAMFSU010000053.1, on the reverse strand, counting down.
CAAGCCACCGACATTGTGGTGGCTCTTGATGGTATGTGCGCCCTTCTTGCCCTTGCCGGCGCTTTCGATGACGTCAGGATAAATCGTACCCTGGGCCAACCATTTGGCACTTTTCAGCTTGGCCGATTCGACTTGGAACACTTCCACGAATTCACGGCCGATGATCTTGCGCTTGGCTTCCGGATCGGTCACGCCGGCCAGGTGGCCCATGAATTGCGCAGTGGCATCGACATGAATCACCTTGACGCCAAGATTTTTGCCGAACATCTCCATGACCATCTTGCCTTCATCGAGGCGCAGCAGGCCGTGGTCGACGAACACACAGGTCAGTTGATCACCAATGGCGCGATGAATCAGGGCTGCGGCGACACTACTGTCGACGCCGCCGGACAAACCGAGGATGACTTCATCGCTGCCGACTTGGGCACGGATTGACGCCACCGCTTCGGCGATGTAGTCGGGCATATTCCAGTCCGATTTGCAGCCGCAGATGTCGAGCACGAAGCGGCTCAACATGGCCTTGCCTTGTACTGTGTGGGTGACTTCCGGGTGGAATTGCACCGCATAGAAACGACGCGCTTCGTCAGCCATGCCGGCGATCGGGCAATTGCCGGTCGATGCCATGAGCTTGAAACCGTGCGGCAATTCTTCCACCTTGTCGCCATGGCTCATCCAGACCTTGAGCATGCCATGCCCTTCGGGCGTAGTGAAATCAGCAATGTCCTTGAGCAAGGCGGTGTGGCCGTGGGCGCGCACTTCGGCGTAACCGAATTCGCGCAACGTGCCATTCTCTACCTTGCCACCCAGTTGCGCGGCCATGGTTTGCATACCGTAGCAAATGCCCAACACCGGCACGCCCAATTCAAATACCGAAGACGGCGCGCGCGGCGTATCGCCCTCGGTCACACTGTTGGGGCCACCGGACAGAATCACGCCGGAAGCGCCATAGTTACGCACAAACTCGTCGCTGACGTCGTGCGGAAAAACTTCGGAAAATACACCGGCTTCGCGCACGCGACGGGCGATCAACTGGGTGACCTGGGAACCGAAATCGATAATCAGAATTTTAGAGTGCATGGCAGTGGAGAATGGCAAGTTTGAAAATATTCAGCAGCGAAAATAAATCAAAAGGCCGCTACCAAACTGAAGTGGCGCGGCCTTCTTGATGACATTCACCAGCTTATTCGGCGCGATAGTTCGGCGCTTCCTTGGTGATCTGAACGTCATGCACGTGCGATTCGCGCATGCCGGCAGAGGTGATTTCGACGAATTCGGCTTTTTCGCGGAATTCATCAATCGTGGCGCAGCCGCAATAGCCCATCGAGGAACGCACGCCACCGACCAGTTGATACAGGATCGCAACCACACTACCCTTGTAGGCGACGCGGCCTTCGATACCTTCTGGCACCAACTTGTCGGCATTGTTTTCGCCATCCTGGAAATAGCGGTCAGCAGAACCATCGGCCATCGCGCCCAGGCTGCCCATGCCGCGATACGATTTGTAGCTGCGGCCCTGGAACAGGATCACTTCGCCTGGCGCCTCTTCGGTACCGGCAAACATGCTGCCCATCATCACCGCAGATGCACCGGCTGCCAATGCCTTGGATACGTCCCCCGAGAAACGGATGCCGCCGTCGGCGATAACTGGCACGCCAGTCCCTTCGAGTGCCTTGGCCACATTGGCAATTGCCGAAATCTGTGGCACGCCGACACCGGCAACGATACGTGTCGTGCAAATCGAGCCTGGACCGATACCGACCTTGACTGCATCGGCACCGTGTTCCACCAAAGCCTTGGCGGCTGCGCCGGTAGCGATATTGCCGCCGATCACTTCAACATGGGGATAACGGGTCTTGACCCATTTGACGCGGTTGAGCACGCCAGCCGAATGGCCGTGGGCAGTGTCGACCACCAGCACGTCAACACCAGCAGCAACCAGCAATTCAATACGTTCGTCGTTATCAGGACCGACACCGACAGCGGCGCCAACGCGCAGTTTGCCTTGATCATCCTTGCAGGCAAACGGGTGAGCAGTGGCTTTTTGAATGTCCTTGACAGTGATCAGGCCGCGCAGCTCGAAATTGTCGTTGACCACCATCACGCGCTCAAGGCGGTGCTTGTTCATCAAACGCTTGGCTTCTTCCAGTCCGGCGCCATCCTTGACATACACCAGCTTGTCGCGTGGCGTCATCTTGGCACGCACTTCGGCGTCCAGCTCTTCTTCAAAGCGCAGGTCGCGGTTGGTGATCACGCCGACCAGGCTGGCACCTTCTACTACCGGGAAACCGCTAATGCCGTGCGCTTCCGACAAGGCAATTACTTCGCGAATCTTCATGGTCGGTGGAATCGTGATCGGGTCACGCACCACACCGGATTCAAAACGCTTGACCTTGGCGACTTCGCGCGCCTGCTCCTTGGCAGTCAGGTTTTTGTGTACGATACCGATGCCGCCTTCTTGCGCAATGGCAATTGCCAGACGCGCTTCTGTCACTGTGTCCATGGCCGCGGAAACCAGCGGAATGTTCAAATGGATATTGCGTGTCAGACGCGTAGCAAGGGAAGTATCTTTAGGGAGGATGTCCGAGAAAGCCGGGACGAGCAGCACATCGTCGAATGTCAGTGCTTTTTGAAGAAGACGCATAGTATTTCCTATAGGCGCAAAAGCGAATTATACAGAAAACTTGTACGCTCGTCGCACTGCCCTTGATTTTTCTGTGAAATATGCAGTCCGATTGTGGTAACCCAGCATCGGCGTACGATATTCAAGCACCCTTCTTCTCGACACGCCGCCGACGCGACGCCATGGGGTCGGCGACCAGCGAGCGATAAATCTCTATCCGGTCCTGCGCGCGCACCACGGTATCGAGCGTTTTCAGCTTGCCGTAGATACCGACCCGACTCACCGTCAGGTCGATTGCGGTACACTCGCGCAATACGTCGCTTTGCATAATGGCTTCTTGTATTGTGGCACCGACAGCAACCTGCACTAACTTGCGCACCTGCAACGCTGGCGTGGCATAGCAGATTTCGACTTCGATCAGGGCGGGCTCAGCCATAAACGATCTCGGCGCGCTTGCAGAACGAGTCCACGAAGCTGTTGGCGATCATGCTGAACACCGGGCCGATCACCGTTTCCAGAATACGATTGGAAAACTCGTATTGCATGTCGAACTCGATCTTGCAGGCATCTTCGCGCAAAGGCTTGAAATTCCAGCGCGCCTCGAAATGCTTGAACGGCCCCTCCACCAGATGCATCGTCATGCTGCTTGGCGGCACATTGGTGTTTTCGGTGGTAAACGATTGTTTGAGGCCGTGATAGTTGATCTTGAGCTTGGCCCTCAGCTTGTTGCCCTGCCGCTCGTCAACGTCGACGCCGCCACACCAGGGCAGGAATTCAGGATAGTCTTCGACCCGGTCGACCAGCTTGAACATCTGCTCGGCACTGAAGTTGATCAGAACTGTTTTATGTACGACTGCCATGAAAGGTGGTCCGTTTGATAAAATCACAAAGTTGAAATTTTAACCGACACCACGGATTTTCCGATTAGATGAGTATTGTAGATAACAAAAAAGCATTTTTCGATTACTTCGTCGAGGAGCGTTTTGAAGCGGGCATCGTCCTGGAAGGCTGGGAAGTCAAGGCTATCCGCGCCGGCAAGGCGCAGATCAAGGAAGCCTATGTGACGATTCGCAACGGCGAAATATTTCTGTTTGGCGCGCACATCAGTGCACTGACCAGCACCTCGACCCACATCCACCCGGAAACCACGCGCACGCGCAAGCTGCTGCTCAACGCAGCCGAGATCGCCAAACTGATCGGCAAGGTGGAACGCTCGGGCTACACGCTCATGCCGCTCAACCTGCATTTCAGCAAAGGCCGCATCAAATGCGAAATCGGGCTGGCCAAGGGCAAGAAGCAACACGACAAACGCGAGACCGAAAAAAATCGCGACAGTGCGCGCCAGATTGAGTCTGCCATGAAGCAACATCGGCGTTGATGGTCAGCTACCCGGTCGCTGCAGCGGCTGCCCGCAAACAGGCGGCGACTTCCTCGGACAGACCAGGCCAGTCGCCATGCGACTGTTGACGGAAGATTCTGACGCTGGGGTACCAACACGAACTGCTGCTACCCCAGCCCCAGCGCCACTCACTTTCATAGCGCAGCAATAGCCAGGCCGGTTTGCCCAAAGCGGCCGCCAGATGAATCACGGCAGTGTCGGCACTGACGACCAGATCCAGTTGGCTGATCAACGCCGCCGTCTGTGCCATGTCGGTCATTGCGCTCTCAAAGCATTGCAACGCTGGCCAGCGCGCCAATTCGTCCACATCGCTTGCGGGTATCTGCTGCTGCAAACTGATCAACTCAACATCCATGGCGGCAAGCGGCTGCAAATGACGTAACGCGATGTCGCGCGTGCGGTTAAGCACGCCGAACTGGCGCCCGGCCCAAGCCAACCCCACCTTCAGGCGTGTCGAAACAAGTACCGATGATGGCCGCAGGCGCTGCGCCCATTGCGCTACCAATGCCGCATCTGCTTGCAAATAAGACACCTGCGTTGGAATCTCCGGCAGTTGGCTTTGCAATGCCAACGGCAAGCTCATCAAGGGGCAATGAAAATCATGCGTTTCCAGCAGCTTGTCATTACTGACCAGCGCGACATTGGCTGACGCCAGTGTCGCCAACAGCGTCAACAGTGGCGGTGGCACACAGACGGTCACCCGTTGCGCCATGGCGGCAATGGCGGGGATATAGCGCGCAAATTGCAGCGTATCGCCCAAGCCCTGCTCAGCCCATAACACGATGCTGCGCCCATGCAACGCAGGCGTACCGAGCCAGGCCGGCGTCGCGGGAAACAAACCATGTCCTTGCAGCAACCCCGTACGCCAACGCGCTTCGTGATGGCGCCAGCCGGCGGCATACTCGCCCTGCATCAACAGGCAATAGCCGAGCGCGACCTCAGCCTCGGCAAAATCCGGCTGCAATGCCAGCGCTTGCGCATAGCTGCGCATCGCTTGCTGCAATACCCCCATCGCTTGCCACACATTGCCACGATTGAACAAGGCCAGTACATCATTAGCGTCCCGCGCCAGAATACGCTCGTAACACTGCAGCGCCAGTTCGTGGCGATCCAGTGCCAACCAGCAGACACCACATAAATTCAACACCAGAGGTGCGTCAGCGGCCAACGCCAAGGCCTGCTCCAGCGTTACCAACGCGGCGTCAATATCACCCAGCGCTATCTGCCACTGCGCCAGACGACAGCACAAGTCGATGTCATCTGGCTGGTCCAGCAACAGCAGCCCGGCATGCTGGACCGCCATCAACAAGGCATGATGACGCGACTGCGCCGCCTCTTCCAATTGCGGGAAATAACGCAGGCAGTCTTCGTAGGCAGCAATCGCGTCAGCATAGCGCTCCGCCCCCAACAACAGATCGCCACGTCGTATGGCGGCCGGCACAAACGCAGGATTGAGCGTCACAGCACGATCCAGCAAGACTAGCGCTTCACCGGTGTGCCCGGCTAGCTCTGCGCTAATGCTTTGTGTCAGTAAATCCATCAATTCATGCAGATGCGCAGGATCGCGCAACAGCTTCTCATGCAGCATGATCCCTCCTGTTCTTCATGCATGGGGCAGACCGTGCTCCAGTTTTAAATCCAGATTTATTTGCTCAATTTCAAATGCTCACTTATGTAAATTTCAGTATAACAATGTGAAATTATATCGACGCAACCCTCTTATCCTAGCGGCAAAAAACCAGTCTACTGCCCGCAAGAACCCGTCGTACCGCCCTGACGGACTTGAACAATTGCAAATAAACAACTTCAGTTACTGAAGTTATTTATCCACAAAAAAGTTCCGTTAAATAATGTAAAGATCAAGACACCAATCGTTACCGAGATATGTATTGAACTATTTTGAGAATATCATTGCACGAATCAAAGTAACCCAGAAACCATATAAGGCGAATAAACGACGATGTCTAAAGTATTGTTGATCGACGACGACATTGAACTCGTTGACATGCTCAGAGAATATCTGGAGCAAGAAAAATTTGAAGTACGCGTCGCCCATGATGGTGAATCCGGCGTCACTGAAGCGCTGACCAATCAATACGCCATTGTCGTGCTGGATGTCATGATGCCGGGCCTCAACGGCCTGGAAACCCTGCGCCGCATCCGTGCCAAGAGCAATTTGCCGGTCCTCATGCTGACCGCCAAGGGCGACGATACCGACCGCATCATCGGACTGGAACTGGGCGCTGACGACTATGTGCCGAAACCCTGCACGCCGCGCGAACTGACTGCACGTGTGCGGGCGATTCTGCGTCGCACTGTGACCGAGAATACCGAACACAGCCCCTATTCGCCGTTGGCCGTAGGTGCATTGTCAATGTGGCCGGAACAACGCCGCGCTACCTGGTCCGGCAAGCCACTGGAATTGACCAGCAGCGAATTCAATCTGCTCGAAGTGCTGGCGCGCAATGCCGGCAAGCCGGTCAGCAAGCAAAATCTGTCTGAACAAGGCCTGGGCCGTCCACTGGCGCGCTTCGACCGCAATATCGATGTCCACCTGAGCAGCATTCGCCAAAAAATCGCTTCGCTGGGCAGTGACAAATCCTGCATTCAAACCGTTTATCGATTAGGCTACCAATTCATCAAGGAGTGATGAATGGGCCGGCTGTTCTGGAAATTCTTTTTCTTCATCATGGTGGCGCAACTGACCACCACGTTCACGGTGGGCTTCATGTTCTCGCTGGAGAACCGCGCCCGCAACCAGCGCAGCAACGACCTCGACCTTAGTCCGCCAGCCGCCTTCCTGATCAAATCTTCCGTCGCCACCTTGCAATACGGTGGCACGGATGCCTTGCGTAAGCTCATTCTCAGTGGTGAACGGCGCCGCATCTATGCCGTCGATGAAAATCAACACGAATTGCTGGGCCGCGACGTGCCGCAGCAACTAATCAAAGAAGCGCGCTCGGTGCTCAATGACCATCCCGACATCAATGTCGTAGGGCAAGTCACGGCCAGCGACGGGCATACTTACCTCATGTTCATGTCCTCGCCAACGGGTTCCGGCCTGGGTTTATTGTTGCACGAAGACCGGCCGCCACGGCCGTTTTTGCCGGTGATGCCGATGACCATCTCAACGATCGCCAGTTTCATCTTCGCCTTACTGCTGGCCTGGTATTTCTCGCAACCTATACGTCAGCTCAAGTCTGCCTTTGCCGACGCCGCTTCGGGCAATCTCAGCAGCCGTCTGGAACCGCGGATGGGCAAACGCAATGACGAACTGTCTGACCTCGGCCGCGACTTTGACGGCATGACCGACAAGTTGCGCGCTGCAATGGATAGCCAGCGTCGCCTGCTGCATGACGTCTCGCATGAGTTGCGCTCGCCGATTGCGCGCATGCAGGCCTCAATCGGGCTGGCGCGCCTGCAACCGGAAAAAACCGCAGCAACGATAGAACGAATAGAGCGCGAAGGCGTACGCATGGATCGCCTGGTCGGCGAATTGCTGACCCTGTCGCGGCTGGAAGCCGGTGTAACCGGCACCATGGAAGAGCCAATACGCATGGAAGAATTGCTCGACGACATCATCAATGATGCCCGCTTCGAAGCGGAAGCCAACGATCGTCATGTCGACGGCTGCGCTCGCTGCAATGTGATCATCAAAGGTGGCGCCGAACTACTGCATCGGGCAATCGAAAACGTCGTACGTAATGCCATCAAGCAAACCGCCACTGGCACCACGATTGCCATCAATACTCAGGTCGACCGAGACAAACAACGTTTGCTGATTTCGGTGATCGATCACGGGCCAGGCGTGCCGGAAGAGGAAGTGCAGTTGATCTTCGAACCGTTTTTCCGCAGCAGCCGCACCCAGAAAAACAGCCATGGCTATGGCCTGGGATTGACGATTGCACGCCGCATTATTGAAGCCCATGGCGGCACCATCAAGGCGTTCAATCGCCTGGAGCGTGGATTGTGCGTGGATATTCTGTTGCCGTATGACGCACTCGATGTCGCCGATGAAGCTGACCAGCATCCAGAGAACCACAATATCCTCCATCCAGAAAGACAAAACGCCTGAGCGCAACCAAGGCGTCAGGCGTTTTCAAACTTCTCGACTGGCTTTATTTACTTTGCGACTTCACCACCTGCATCGCACTGGCAATCAAGGAACTCATATCCCCCAGATTGGCGGGCACGATTACCGAGTTATTGGTCTTGGCCAGTTGGGCAAAGGCGGCGACATATTGCTCCGCCACTTTCAGATTGACTGCATCCGAACCACCCGGAGACTGAATCGCTGATGCTGTCTTGCGGATCGCTTCGGCACTCGCTTCGGCAATGGCCAGAATCGCTGCAGCCTGACCTTCGGCGCGGTTGATCGAGGCTTGCTTCTCACCTTCGGATTTGGCGATGGAGGCTTCACGTTCACCGGTAGCGATATTGATCTGTTCCTGCTTGCGCCCTTCCGACGCCGCGATCAATGCGCGCTTTTCACGCTCGGCAGTGATCTGCGCCTGCATCGCGTGCAGAATTTCCTTCGGTGGCGTCAAGTCCTTGATTTCGTAACGCAACACCTTCACACCCCAGTTTTGCGCCGACTCATCAATGGCGCTGACGATGGTGGTGTTGATGTGATCGCGTTCCTCAAAGGTCTTGTCGAGTTCCATCTTGCCGATCACCGAACGCAAGGTGGTTTGCGCCAACTGGGTAATGGCAGCGATATAGTTCGACGAGCCATAGGAAGCGCGCATCGGATCGGTGATCTGGAAATACAGGATGCCGTCGACCTGCAATTGCGTGTTGTCGCGCGTGATGCAAACCTGTGGTGGCACATCGAGCGGGATTTCCTTGAGCACATGCTTGTAGGCGATGCGATCGATGAACGGCACCACGATATTCAAGCCAGGCCCCAGCGTGGCGTGATATTTGCCGAGCCGCTCGACCACCCAGGCATGTTGCTGCGGTACGACCTTGATGGTCTTGACCACGAAAATGACGACGATGAGAAAAATAACTAAAGTTACGCTACCGAACATGGGAATTCTCCTTAACAATGAGAGACAATCAAGCGACTGCCTCGGATTTCTCGAATGATGAAATTACCGGCTTGCACCGGACTGCCTGCGGCAAGTTCAACGTCCCATTCAGCGCCGCGATAACGTACCCGCGCTGTATGTCGACCATCGATTTCGCTCCAGCCATCCACCAAAATGCCTTGCCCAATATCCAGATTGATATTGGGATCGCGTGCCGCATCAGCACCAGGACGACGACCGAAACGGCTGCGCCGCAACAAGCCTAATGCAATCAATCCGACGATGGCGGCAACCAACAACTGCCACTCCGCCATCAGGCCCTGCCAGGCCGCTAGCGCACCCGCCAGCAGACCGATAGCAATCATTAATAAGTAGAAGGTGCCGGTGAACATCTCCACGCCGACGGCCACGCCAGCTGCAATGCACCATATTGCCCATCCCATCATGTTGTTTCCTCATTATTCGACTAACTGCACGCCGGAAAAGCCAAGTTGAAAGCAAAATTATTGCGCTTGCGGACCAAACTTTAACAGTCTACACCCCCAAAAAAACAAAAACGCGGACGATAAGTCCGCGTTTTCGTATTTAAGCAAGCTAACTTGCCTGTGTTAGGCCTTACTTCACGGTGGCCAGCTTCTGCCAAGTGTCGATGACCGAATCAGGATTAAGAGAAATAGACTCAATCCCTTGCTTCATCAGCCATTCGGCGAAATCAGGATGATCCGAAGGACCCTGACCACAGATACCAACGTATTTACCCTTGGCCAGACAAGTCGAGATAACCTTGCTCAGCAAGGCCTGCAAGGCAGGATCACGCTCATCGAAATCGGCCGCCAGCAATTCCATGCCGGAATCGCGGTCCAGGCCCAGCGTCAACTGGGTCAAATCATTGGAACCGATCGAGAAGCCGTCGAAATGCTCCAAGAATTGTTCCGCCAAAATCGCATTGGATGGCACTTCGCACATCATGATTACGCGCAAACCGTTTTCACCGCGCTTGAGGCCGTTCTTGCCGAGCAAGCCGATGACTTTTTCGGCTTGGCCCAGCGTACGCACGAATGGCACCATGATTTCGACGTTGGTCAGGCCCATGTCGTTACGCACACGCTTCATGGCCTGGCATTCCATTTCGAATGCTTCGGCAAAATCAGCCGACAGGTAACGTGCCGCACCACGAAAACCCAGCATCGGGTTTTCTTCATCAGGCTCGTAGCGCGAACCGCCGATCAGCTTCTTGTACTCGTTCGACTTGAAGTCGGACAAGCGCACGATGACCGGCTTGGGCCAAAACGCGGCGGCAATCGTGGCAATTCCTTCGGCCAATTTGTCGACATAGAATGCCTTCGGCGAGGCATGGCCGCGTGCTACCGATTCCACCGCTTTTTTCAGATCAGCATCGATATTCGGGTATTCCAGGATCGCGCGTGGATGCACACCGATATTGTTGTTGATGATGAATTCCAGACGTGCCAGACCGACGCCGTTGTTCGGAATCGACTGGAAGTCGAATGCCAGTTGCGGGTTGCCGACGTTCATCATGATCTTCAATGGAATCGCAGGCAATTCGCCGCGCGCCACTTCGGTGATTTCCGTTTCCAGCAAACCGTCGTAAATCTTGCCTTCATCGCCCTCGGCGCAGGAAACCGTCACCAGCGTGCCGTCTTTGAGCACATCGGTTGCATCGCCACAACCAACCACTGCCGGTACACCCAGTTCACGCGCAATGATCGCCGCATGGCAGGTACGGCCACCACGATTGGTGACGATCGCTGCGGCACGCTTCATGACCGGTTCCCAGTTAGGATCGGTCATGTCAGCCACCAGCACGTCGCCAGGTTGCACGCGTTCCATTTCAGACGCATCGCGAATCACGCGCACCGGACCGGCACCGATCTTTTGGCCAATTGCACGACCAGTTGCCAACACGCTGCTGGAACCCTTCAGTTTGAAGCGCTGTTGCGCGTCAGTGGCCTTTTGCTGCGACTTCACGGTTTCTGGACGTGCCTGCAGGATGTACAGCTTGCCGTCCCGGCCATCCTTGCCCCATTCGATGTCCATCGGACGTTGATAATGCTTTTCGATGATGGTGGCGTACTTGGCCAATTCGACGATTTCGGCATCGTTGAGCGAGTAACGGTTACGCATTTCCACCGGCACGTCGACGGTCTTGACCGAACGGCCCGCCTTAGCTTCACCGGTGAACTCCATTTTGATCAGCTTGGAGCCGATGTTGCGACGGATGATCGGCAGCTTGCCTTGTTCCAGCATCGGCTTGTGGACATAGAATTCGTCAGGATTGACCGCCCCCTGCACCACGGTTTCACCGAGGCCGTAGCTGGAAGTAATGAACACCACATCCTTGAAGCCCGATTCGGTGTCGAGGGTAAACATCACACCGGCAGCACCAACATCGGAACGCACCATGCGCTGCACGCCAGCCGACAACGCGACTTCCGCGTGGGTAAAGCCCTTGTGAACGCGATACGAAATCGCGCGGTCGTTGTATAGCGAAGCGAATACGTGCTTCATCGCTTCGAGCACGTTGTCGATACCGACGACATTGAGGAAGGTTTCTTGCTGACCAGCAAAAGATGCATCAGGCAAGTCTTCTGCCGTCGCAGACGAGCGCACGGCGAACGACATTTCAGCGGTCGAGTCAGCGACCAGCTTTTCGTAGAATGCGTTGATTTCCTGTTCCAGACGCGGCTGGAACGGCGTATCGATGATCCACTGACGGATCTCGCCACCAGCTTGCGCCAGTGCCCGCACATCTTCGATGTCTAACGTGGCAAGGCGATCGGCAATGCGTTGCGCCAAGGTTGCGCCGCCATTGACGCTGTGTTCCAGAAAGTCCCGAAAAGCCTGTGCCGTGGTCGCAAAGCCACCAGGGACACGCACCCCAGCACCAGCCAATTGGCTGATCATTTCACCCAGCGAGGCATTCTTGCCACCGACGGATTCCACATCCGTCATGCGAAGATTTTCAAAGGAGACTACGTAAGCGGCCCCCTGGGCAGAACCCATGTTTACTGCGTTGGACATAACAACCTCTAGTTTGATGATAAGAAATCTGTGCGTGCACACCCGGCGTCATTTGTTCTTTGTTTTTCTGTGACGAAGGCGACATAATCGGTATAACTGCTGAAGCAATAGCACTAGCAACTGCCTTGCTGACCTGGAGCATGACATGACACGAACGGCGCGCGACCATGCCGACACTGTTTGGCAACGCAAACAGCCACATGTATTCGGTCAATTTACGCAACACGTTTTGAATCATTTTGAGCTAGCTTCTCAATCTGTTGCATGGCATTTTACAGGCTAGCCAGCATTTTGTTCATTCCACCATTTATTTTTTATTGTTTATTTTCAACAACATCATGCTCGATCTCGCGCCATCGTCCTACCCCGTTCCGCTGCCTCTGGCCAACCGCACAGTTTTCTTCGTCTCCGATGGTACCGGCATTACCGCCGAAACTTTGGGCCACTCTGTGCTCAGCCAGTTCGAGTTGCGCTTTAAACAAGTTCGACTGCCATTTGTCGATACACTCGACAAGGCCCATGACGCAACCCGTCGCATCAATGAAGTGGCCGATGTCGACGGAAAGGCACCCATCGTGTTTTCCACCTTGGTCAAGCCCGATTTGTCAGTGGTGATTCGTAAGGCGCGCGCGATGCATATGGATTTGTTCCAGACCTTCGTCGAACCGCTGGAACAGGAACTCGGCGTCAAGTCCACGCATACCATTGGTCGCAGCCATAACACCGCCGATTCAGAAGAGTACAAGAATCGCATTGAAGCGATCAATTTCTCGCTAGCACATGATGACGGACAGTCCAACAAGAACCTGTCGGCGGCAGATGTGATCCTGGTCGGCGTATCGCGTTCGGGCAAGACCCCGACCAGCCTCTATCTGGCCATGCAATATGGCATCAAGGCGGCCAATTACCCGCTGATTCCCGATGATTTCGAGCGCGATAAATTACCGAGCGGCTTGATCAATTTCAAGAAGAAGATTTTTGGTCTGACCATTGCGCCAGAACGTCTGGCCGAAGTACGTAATGAGCGTCGTCCCGGCAGTAAATATGCTGCCATCGAGAATTGCCGTTATGAAGTCAATGAAGCGGAAAAGATGATGCGCAGAGAAGGCATACGCTGGATGTCATCGACGGCCAAATCGATTGAAGAAATTGCCGCGACCATTCTGCAGGAAATCAAGCCGGAAAACCGCTAAGCAGGCCCAGACTGCCCGCTGACGCCTTCAGGCTTCAGCGGCACGGCTGAAATGACTTAACAATAGATAGGCTTTGTGCGGCCCTTCAATACGGGTCTGCAAACGGAAATGATCGTGGTCGATCAGTTGGTAACGGCCTTCATAGTGATCATCTATGCAAACATGCGTGGCCACTGGCAACAAGACTTGCGATATTGGATCAAAACGATAGTGTTGATAGCGCTGGCCCATTTGCGGACCGTCGGCGAAGAACACCTCCAGCAAGCTATCCTGCCAGCGGTAATCAAAGCGCCGCGAAAAGCTGATTGCGCGCTTCTCGGCCTGCAATTGCAGCTTGCCCGATTCAACGTAGTGCAAGTGATTCGCAGCGACCTGTGGCCGAAACTCTGCACGCCCTTCAGCGCTACCGAGCGGACTGCCATCGAGTCCTTGCATGGCACGCGTAAAAGTCCAGCCCCCGCAAAAATAGGCGAGCACATCAGACATTGTCGCGGGTAACGCGGTCATCTGCGACATCAACGACTCAATTGCCGTTGCCGAACCTGCTCAAAGAAACACACGGCCGCGGCTGCCGCCACATTGAGCGACTCCATTGCCCCCAGATGAGGAATCACCACCTGCGTGCTGGCAGACGCCAGCAAGGCCGCGCTGACGCCCTGCCCTTCATGGCCGAACAGCCATGCCACATCCTGACGCAGATCGGCTTCAAAGATTGTATGTTGTGCATACGAACTGGTCGCCAACAATGGAATATCGGTGTTGCGGCTCAGGGCCAGCAAATCAGCATTCTCAATGATCTCCAGCAAGAAATGTGCCCCCATGCCAGCGCGCAAAACCTTGGGTGACCAGGCGGCGGCAGTGCCGGGAGAGCAAAATACCTGGGCGATCCCGGCTGCGGCGGCACTGCGCAAGATCGAGCCGAGATTGCCGGGGTCCTGCAAGCCATCGAGCAATACCGCAGAACGCGTCAATCGGGCCGGTACCTGCGGCTGCGGCGTCGCAATCACCAGCAACAGGCCAACGCCATTTTCAACCTGGCTGAGCGCCTGATACAGCGCGTCGGGCAGGCAGACACATTGGCTGCCCGCGACTTCACACTGCGCCAGCAGCGGCACCACTTCGGCGTGGTGCACGGCACTTTCGGCGAGCACGCAATAGTCGGCACGGCCCTGCTGCTGCAAAAATGCCTGCGCCAGATGCACGCCCTCGAGCAAACTGCACCCTGCCTTGCGGCGCGCCTGGGCACTGGTGGCTAGTTGTTTGAGCTCTTTATAGAGTGGATTGTCGCGCGAAGAGATGTCTTTCATCACGTGTCCGCTTGCGTCAGCAAGGCGCGCACTGGCGCATACGATTTGCGATGCACCGGCGACACCCCATGCAGCCGCAAACGTTCCAGATGCAATGCCGTCGGATAGCCTTTGTGCTGATCGAACGCATAGACCGGATATTGCGCATGTAACACATGCAAGGCGGCATCGCGTGCTGTCTTGGCGAGAATCGAGGCGGCCGAAATGGCTGGCACCTTGTCATCCCCCTTGACGATCGCTTCTGAACGGATACGCATGACCGGGCAGCGATTGCCGTCGATCAAGGCCAGTGTCGGAACAATCTTAAGCAATTCGACGGCGCGCTTCATGGCCAGCATGCTGGCTTGCAAAATATTGAGCTGATCGATCTCCGCTTCCGAGCATTCGGCAATGGCCCAGGCCAGCGCATGCTCCTTGATTTCCAACGCGAGTGCATCGCGACTGGCTTCACTGAGTTTTTTGGAGTCGCGCAAACCAATGATCGGCCGTGCCGGGTCGAGAATCACGGCAGCTGCAAACACCGGCCCGGCCAATGGACCGCGTCCGGCTTCATCGACGCCGCACAGCACTTCGCCGGCGTAGTCTTCCACCACGAACAAGGATAAATTGGAGTCGCTTTTCTTGGCCATCTTGGTCCTGAAACTGGTTAGGCCCTGCGTGCCTGTTGCCGCTCCAGCAAGGCGCAAACCGCCTCGGCACTGGCATGGGCAGTATCGCGCAAGAGCGCATGATGCATGTCGGTAAAGCGCTGGCGCAAGCGCTGTTGATGCGCCACATCGTCGAGCTGATGCCACAACGCATCGGCCAGCGCTTGCGGCGTGGCGGCATTTTGCAATAGCTCCGGCACCAGGTATTCACGCGCCAGGATATTCGGCAAGCCGACCCACGGCTGATAATTCATATGGCGCATGATGGCGTACGACGCCGCCATCACCTTGTAGGCAATCACCATCGGTTTCTTGTACAAGGCCACTTCCAGCGACGCGGTACCAGATGCCACCAATACAACGTCGGCGGCCTCCATGACCAGATGCGACTGGCCGCTGACGACCTGAATGCCAAGATCGGCGCTGCCGCTTTGCTGCACCAGCTCTTCAAATAAGGCACGCTGACGCTCGCCAGCCATCGGCGCGATGAACTGCAAACCGGGCTCACGCTGCGCCAGCAATCGCGCTGCGCCGAGAAAACTGAGCGTATTGTATTTGAGTTCCGCCATGCGGCTGCCAGGCAGAATCCCCACTACCCGACGCTCCTGCTGCAATCGCAACGCGGCGCGTGCGGCCACAGTATCGGGCACCATGGGAATGATTTCTGCCAGTGGATGGCCGACATAGGTGACCGGCACTCCGGCCTTGCGGTAAATCGCTTCCTCAAACGGGAAAATCACCAGCATGTGCGATACCGCACGCGCAATTTTCTTGATGCGACCGCCGCGCCATGCCCAGATTTGCGGCCCGATGAAATGCATGGTGGGGATGCCGGCCTCGCGCAATTGCAGCTCCAGGCCGAGATTGAAGCCTGGATAATCAACCCCGATGAAGGCAGCCGGACGCTCGGCCAGCAATTGATCGCGCAAGGCATTTTGGATGCTCTTGATTTCGCGATAGCGCGGAATTACCTCAAACAGGCCACGCACGGTGAGCTTGTCCATCGGCCAATCACTGACAAAACCATGCGCCGCCATATGGGCGCCACCGATACCGTGCAGACGTACATCCGGCAAGCGCGGACGCAAGCCGGACAACAGACGGCTTGCCAGCAGATCACCGGAGCTTTCGCCGGCGACCATGGCAATCGACAGATCAGCGGATGATGCCACGGGCAGATGCAGCGATAAAGTCACGCATTGTTTGGATATGCTCGGCTGCTTCGGGCGATTTTTGCTCTTGCTGCTGTAACTCAAGCATGGCTTGTTCGAGCGGCAAGCCGGCACGATAGATCGCCTTGTAGGCGCGTTTGATGGCAGCAATCTGCTCCGGAGTGAATCCGCGCCGCTTCAGGCCTTCGCTATTGATACCAGCCGGTACCGCGCGATTGCCGGCCGCAGTAACGAATGGGGGCACATCCTGACTGACCGCCGCAGTGAAGGCCGTCATCGCATGCGCGCCGATACGGCAGAATTGGTGCACCGACGTGAATCCGCCCAAGAACACCCAGTCGTCCAGATGGACGTGACCGGCCAGGGTCGCATTGTTGGCCAGGATGATATTGTTGCCGAGCTGACAATCATGGGCGATGTGCACATAGGCCATGATCCAGTTGTCACTACCGATGCGGGTGACGTGAGCATCCTGGGTGGTGCCCAGATTGAAGGTCACGAACTCGCGTATGGTGTTGCGGTCGCCGATCTCCAGCCGGGTTGGCTCACCGGCGTATTTCTTATCCTGCGGTGCCGCACCGAGCGAGCCGAACTGGAAGATCTGATTGTCTTGACCGATCGTGGTATGGCCTTCGATGACCACATGCGGGCCGACCTTGGTGCCGGCGCCAATGCGCACATGCGGACCAATGACCGAATAGGCACCTACCTCAACCGATGAATCAAGTTCGGCGCCAGCCTCGATGATGGCGCTAGGATGAATGCGCTGCTTAAGCAAGGACATGGGCAGCTCCGCTCAACCAGCCTGACTGGCGTCGTTGGCGTTGCGCATAGTGCACATCAGATCGCCTTCGACCGCGACTTGACCGTCCACTGTTGCCACGGCCCTGTACTTCCAGATACCCCGTGCCCGCCGGGTGATTTCCACGTGCATCTTGAGCTGATCACCCGGTTCGACCGGACGCTTGAAGCGGGCATTGTCGATACCAACGAAATACACCACTGTGCTGGCATCAGGCTTGCGGCCTTCGGTCAGGAACGATAGCAACGCTGCAGTCTGCGCCAGTGCCTCGATCATCAACACACCTGGCATCACTGGCTTGTGCGGAAAGTGGCCGTTGAAAAACTCTTCATTGACGGTCACGTTCTTGATCGCGGTAATGTCCTTGCCGCTTTCCCAGCTCAATACACGGTCAACCAGCAATAGCGGATAGCGATGCGGGAGGTATTCTTTGATTTGATTGATATCGAGACTAGTCATTATTTTGCTCTGTATTCTGCGGGTTAGGCTGCTGAGTCGCTTGCGGGCTCAGCGATTTGATAGTTTTTTCCAACGCACGGATTTTCTCACGCATTGTGCTCAGATTGCGCACCAAAGCAGCCGATTTTTCCCAGTCGCCATGCTTGGCAATTGGATAAAAGCCGGTATATTGCCCAGGCTCAAGTATCGACCTCAACGCCAGCGTACCGGCTGAGACGTGTACCCGGTCAACAATGGTGATATGACCATGAATCATGGCCGCGCCACCAATCGAACAATATTTACCGATCTTGGCACTGCCGGCAATCCCGACGCAAGCGGCAATCGCCGTATGGGCACCGATATGGCAGTTATGTGCAATCTGGATCTGGTTGTCGAGCTTGACACCGTCTTCGAGCACGGTGTCGGACAAGGCGCCACGATCGATTGTGGTATTGGCACCGATTTCGACGTCATTGCCGATCATCACGCGGCCAACTTGCGGAATCTTGATCCACTCGCCGCCTTCGTTGGCAAAACCGAAACCATCGGATCCAATCACCACGCCCGAATGCAAGATGCCACGCTCACCGATTTCACAGGCGGCCTGAAATGTCACTCGGGCGTAAAAATGGGTATCGGCACCGATACGCGCATTGCGGCCAATATAGCTGCCCGCATTGATGACAACGCGTTCTCCCACCACGGCGCCGGCTTCAATCACGACGTGCGGACCAATGACCGCGCTGGCAGCAATCTCAGCCGTTGCATCCACGCAAGCACTGGCATGGATGCCCGCGGGCACTGGTACTGCTGCCTCAGCAACGAACAACTGCAAGGCGCGGGCAAAATAGGCGTAAGGATTTTTGGTGACAATACGCGCGCCCTGATAGGCAACGATCGCGGCATCATCGGCTTCCGACAGAATCAGCGCAGCAGCCTGCGTCTGTTCGGCCTGAGCACGAAACTTGGCATTGGAAAGGAAGGTAATATGCGACACCGACGCAGCATCGAGCGGCGCAATCCCGCTGACACTGATGTGTGCATTTCCCTTAAGTTGGCCACCCAAGTGTTCGACCAACTGTTCTAGCCGAATACTCATCCTGGCCTTCTAGATTATGGTATTACCTGCCCGACCACGGCAAAATGCCACTGTTTGTGGCATTTCGCGAGACCAAGCTAGGCATGGTAAACAAGAGAGAGATGACCGTCCGTTTACTTGGACAGTTCCTTCAGCACTTTATCGGTGATATCGATGCGCTTGCTGGCATAGACGGCTTCCTGGAACACGATGTCGTATTTTTCGGCTTCAGCGATCTTGCGGATCACGCCGTTGGTACGCTCCAGCACCACCGACAACTCTTCGTTGCGGCGTTGGTTCAGGTCTTCACGGAACTCACGTTGACGACGTTGGAATTCTGTATCTTGATCCGCCAGATCGCGCTGACGCTTGACGCGGTCGGACTCGGACAGGACTGCCGCATCCTTATCCAGCTTTTCCGACGTCGCCTTCAGACGTGCGGCCATATCGGCCAGGTCTTTTTCGCGCTTGGCGAATTCCTGTTCCAGCTTGGCTTGCGCCGCCTTGGCCGGTGCCGCTTCACGGAAGATACGCTCGGTGCTGACGAAAGCGATCTTCGACGACTCCTGCGCCTGTACATTTGCAAATGCCAACATACCCACAGCCAAGGTCAAGGCCTGGATCGACAACAAAGATTTAGTCATGAACTTCAAGATGATTCTCCGTAATACAGATTTCAATTATGCCACTAGCTGATGATCATGCCATCAGAATCCGGTTCCCAACTGGAACTGAAAATTTTGCGCTTTATCGCCGGGCTTCGCATTCAAAGGCTTGCCGTAGCTCAACTTCAGCGGTCCGATCGGCGACAGCCAACTGATACCGAAACCGGTCGAGTAACGCAAATCACTGACCTTCATCGGTGCGCCGTCGGCAAACACGTTACCACCATCGGTAAAGACAAACCAACGCAGCGTACGATCCTGGCCAGAACCGGCAAACGGGAATTGCAGTTCGGCATTGGCAATCAAGCGCGACGCACCACCCATGGAATCGCCGTACTGATCTTTGAGCGCACCCAGCGAGGAAGATTCATATCCACGCACGGTACCGATACCACCGGCATAGAAGTTCTTGAAAATCGGGTAAGCCTTGCCACCGAAGCCGCGACCATAGTCAACTTCACCATTGAGCGCCAGCGTCGCTGCATTGCCCCAGAATGGTTGGAAGTACTGGTTTTGGTAAGTCGCCTTGTAGTATTGCAAGGAACCAAACGAAGACACTTCCAGGTTGGCACGTTGATAACGCCCCTTAGTCGGGATCAATGCACTGTCGCGGCTGTCACGCTGCCATGCCACGGTCAGCGGGAAGCTGGTAGTCGTGGCGGTGCCAACACCGCAATCGCCGGTGGTCGCAGTGACGTCACAACCGGCCGTGCCAGCATTACCGAAGTCACGCACATACTGACGATACAAGCTCGGGCTGGTCAGATCGGTTTCAACGCTGGTATTTTCCACGCCGACGCCGAAGAAGACGCGATCGAGCTCAGAGAATGGCACACCGAACTTGACGTCGCCACCAATGGTCTTGACGCGATAGTCACCCGTTGTGTAAGTCGAGTTCTGCGTCTTGCGCAGATACACGTCATAGGTACGGCTGATACCATCATCGGTGAAGTAGGGATTGGTCTGCGACACCGCAATCGTACGATAGGTGCTGCTGGTATTGATTTCAATACCGACCGTGTTACCACTACCGAAGGCATTTTCCTGCGAGATCGAACCGGTCAGGCTGAGCTTGTCGGTTTGCGAGAAACCGGCACCGACCATGATGTTACCGGTCGGCTTTTCTTCGACCTTCATGTTGACATCGATCTGATCGGTGCTATTCGGCACTTCCGGCGTTTCGACCGTAACTTCCTTGAAATAGCCGAGGCGGTCAACGCGGTCACGCGAGAGCTTGATGCGTTCGCCGTCGTACCACGAGTCTTCAAACTGACGGAATTCGCGGCGGATCACTTCATCGCGGGTCTTGGTGTTGCCGGCAATATTGATGTGACGCACATACACGCGCTTGCCCGGATCGACCATGATCGTGAAGGCTACTTCCTTCTTGTCGCGATCAACGTTGGGATTGGCATTGACGTTGGCAAACGCATAACCGAAGTTACCAAGACGTTCACTGATCTTCTTGGTGCTGTCGGTCAGCTTGGAGCCATTGTAGATATCACCCTTCTTCAATTGCACCAATGACGCCAGATCGGCATCGAGGCCAAGCATTTCGCCGTCGAGCTTGATGTCGGAAACTGTGTACTTGTCACCTTCATTGAGATTGACGGTGATGTAGATGTCTTTCTTATCCGGTGTAATCGAGACCTGAGTCGATTCCACCTGCATTTCCAGATAACCGCGATCCAGATAGTAGGAACGCAGGGATTCAATGTCGGCGGCCAGTTTTTGCTTGGAATACTGGTCAGCCTTGCTATACCAGGTGAACCAACCGGGTGTGGTCAACTTGATCTGCGCCAGCAATTCCTTGTCGGAAAACACTTTGTTACCGACGAAGCTGATTTGCTTGATGCGCGACACTTCACCTTCATCGACCGCAAACGAAACGGCCACGCGATTGCGCTCGACCGGAGTGATGGTGGTAGTGACCTTGGCGCCGTAGAGACCGCGTGACAGGTATTGGCGCTTGAGCTCTTGCTCGGCGCGATCAACCTGCGACTTGTCAAAGATACGCGACTCAGCCACGCCGATTTCCTTGAGCGCCTTGGTCAGTTGATCCTTATCGAATTCCTTGATGCCGGTGAAGTCAACGCTGGCAATCGCCGGACGCTCTTCCACCTGCACCACCAGCACATTGCCTTCGGCTTCGATCCGCACATCCTTGAAGAAACCAGTGGCGTACAAGGCCTTGATGGCTGCTGTGCCTTTTTCATCGGTGAAGGTATCGCCGACGCGCACCGGCAGGTAGCTGAATACCGTGCCCGCTTCCGTACGCTGAATGCCTTCGACACGGATGTCCTTGACCACAAACGGATCGGCAGCAAATGCCTGGCCTGAGCACAGGGCAATCGCAGCAGCGGCAATCAGGCGACGGGAAAATGTCGGTGCAGTGAAATGCGCGGAATGTAATTTCATTAGCTATCGTTTATTAACTATGTTTTTTGCCGGCTATTCAGGAGGAATAGTCCGCCATATTTAAAAGCCAAAAGCCATCCAGAGCGACAGGACGGCTTCCAGCAAATCTTTACAACATCAGACGGACAATATCGTTGAACGCAGCGACCAGCATCAACGTCATCAAAATCCCCATCCCCGCGCGTTGTGCTATTTCGCCAAAACGTTCGGAAACGGGACGTCCAGTCAAAATCTCCAGCGAATAATACAGCAAATGCCCGCCATCTAAAACCGGGATAGGCAACAGGTTCATCACGCCCAAGCTGATACTGATGAAAGCAATAAAGCTCAAATAGCTGACCCAACCTACTTTGGCGGTCTGACCGGCATAATCAGCGATAGTGATTGGGCCAGTGATATTTCTCCAGGAAACCTGACCGACGATCATCTTGCCGATCATTGTCAGTGTCATGGTGCTGGTGTCCCAAGTCTTCTGCGCTCCCTTGACTACGGCTGTCCAGGGCGCGTCCCTGACCAGTGTCATGGCTGGCGTCATCGGCACCTCAACCTTGATGCGACCAATCTCCTGACCGTTATCCGACACCGCTTCTGGAGTAACCGCGAGTTTAAATTCGCTGCTGCCACGCATGCCATGCACGATCAATTGTTTGCCTGGTGATGCACGCACCAGTTGCACCAGCGCCAAACCATCGGTCACCCCGACACCGTTGACATCCAGAATCAAATCACCCTGCTGCAAACCTGCCAACTGCGCCGGTCCCGCCATGATCTTGCCCAGGATCGCAGGCGGCCGTGCCAACGACAGGCCCAACTTTGCCAGAAAATCACTCTCCAAGTCCTTACTAGAAACCGAATCGAGTGAAAGATTTACACTGTTTAGCAACTTGCCGCCGGTTTGCACAGGATTCGGGCTCTCAACCTCTAACCGCGCCGACGTCTTGGCCAGCACCTGCGACATCAACTGCCAGCGTACATCGGACCAGGTTTGCACAACCACACCATTGATCGCAGTAATCGTCTCGCCACCGCGCAGACCAGCCTGATAAGCTGCGGTCTGACTGCCCATGGCTCGCACCTTGGCCAACGGCTCGGGAATGCCATGGATGAACAGGCCGGCGAACAGCAAAATTGCCAGGATGAAATTGGCAATCGGCCCGGCAGCAACGATGGCAATGCGACGCCATACCGACTGCCGCGTGAATTCGCGCGACAAATCTTCGGGCGCGATCTCGCTGATATCCTGTTCACGCGCGTCGAGCATCTTGACGTAGCCGCCCAACGGCAGGATCGACAAGGCCCACTCGGTTTGATCGCGACCAAAGCGACGCGACCACACTACCCGTCCCATACCGACCGAAAAACGTAGTACTTTGACACCACACCAGCGCGCCGCCCAGTAATGACCGAGTTCGTGCACCACCACCAACGTGCCGAGGGCGACCGCAAAGGCCAGTAACGTATGGAGAAAATTCATGAGAGGCAGGACTGCGCCACTGAGCGCGCCAACAAGTCTTGCTCGATCAGGCCTTCGATATCGGCCAACGGGCCATGGGGCAATTTATCCATGACGCGGGCGATCACTTGATCAATCATGCGAAATCCGATTTCCTGATTCAGAAATGCCTGAACGGCAACTTCATTGGCAGCATTGAGGGTGGCAGCGGCGCTGCCACCGGCCTGCAGTGCATCATACGCCAGTTTCAAACAGGGAAAGCGGGCGAAGTCGGGGCGCTCAAAAAATAACTGGCCGATTTGTGCCAGATCCAGTTGAGCCACACCGGAATCAATACGCTCAGGGTAAGCCAGCGCATTGGCAATTGGCGTACGCATATCGGGATTACCCAATTGCGCCAGCACCGAGCCATCAATGTAGGACACCATCGAGTGAATCACGCTTTGCGGGTGAATCATCACCTCGATTTTGTCAGCCGGCGCGCCAAACAGCCAATGCGCCTCGATCACTTCCAGCCCCTTGTTCATCATGGTCGCAGAATCAACCGAAATCTTGCGCCCCATGACCCACTTCGGATGCGCAACGGCTTCGTCAGGCGTGACACTGTCGAGTGTTTCAACAGCGCGTTTGAGGAAAGGGCCACCCGAGGCCGTCAGCAAAATCTTGGCGATGCCCGACTCACCCAGTGAACGCTTGAATTGTGCCGGCAGGCATTGAAAAATTGCATTATGTTCGCTGTCGATCGGCAGCAGGCTGGCACCGTGCGCAGCGACCGCGTCGATGAGCAACTGGCCCGACATCACCAAGGCCTCCTTGTTGGCCAGCAGGATCTTCTTGCCGGCGCGTGCAGCAGCCAGCGTCGAAGCCAGTCCGGCGGCACCGACAATGGCCGCCATGACCATATTGCACTCAGGGCTGGCAGCAACATCACACAATGCTTGCTGACCGTAGAGTACTTCCGTGCGCAAATGCAGCGCTGTGAGTTTTTGCTGCAACGCTGTGGCGGCCTGTGCCGAACCGACCACCGCGACCTGCGGCCGAAAACGCGCACATTGCTCTGCCAACGTGTCGACGCTGGCATGGGCGGTCAACGCGTAGACGCGATAACGCTCAGGATGGCGCCCCACGACGTCCAGCGTTGATACGCCGATGGAACCGGTAGAACCCAGTACGCTTATTGCCTGCATGAAATTCCTACAACCAAAGATCAATCAGTGCTGCCAACGGCAACACCGGAATCAGCGCATCAATACGATCAAGCACGCCACCGTGGCCGGGCAGGAGATTGCTGCTGTCCTTGATACCGGCGCGACGCTTAAGTTGCGACTCAAACAAGTCGCCCACCACGCTTGCAACCACCAGCATGCTCATCACCACGATAAAGCCGGGCCAGCCGAAACGCCCATACAGGCGCCCAGCAAAGGTCTCTTCGTCGAGGAACATGACCGATGCCGCAGCGATCACCAACACAGCAAGCCAACCGCCGACAGCTCCCTCCCAGGATTTCCCTGGAGAAATCGATGGGGCCAGCTTGTGACGACCAAAACCCTTGCCGGCGAAATAGGCGCCAATATCAGCCACCCAGACGATTGCCATGATTGACAACAGGTACAGCGGCGAGTGCTGGAACAGCGAGACGATGGCAATAAAGCAACCCAACAAGCCCAGCGTGTAGGTCACACTCAAGAGTCGATTGCCCGGCGTCGCCAGCGGTGGCAAGCCCAGGCCGAGTGCAGGAATAAAGCGTAGCGCCCACAGCAGCACACACAGACCAAACAAGCCACGCACGCTAGGCATGCCACTGACAAAAACAATAAGGGCATAGGCGACGGTCCAAAAACCGGCCCACAGCCGGGGCCGGGAATAGCCGAACAAGCGCAGGCTTTCCCAGGCGCCAGCGGCAAAAAACACCAGGGACGCCGCTGCAAAGGCGAAAAAATTATTCAGGAACAATATTGGCAAGAGAATTGCCAACAAAACCAACGCCGTGATAACGCGCGTTTTAAGCATCAGGAAGCCTTTTTCTGCTCGACCAATTGCTCGCTGGTACGACCGAAGCGCCGTTCGCGCTGGCGATAGGATTCAATCGCCTTGTCCAGCTCAGCACCATCAAAATCTGGCCAGAATGTTTCGGTGAAATACAGTTCGCTATAGGCGAGTTGCCAAAGTAGGAAATTGGAAATGCGTTCTTCGCCACCGGTACGCACAAACAAGTCCGGCTCGGGAGCGTAAGCCATTGCCAAATGTGGAGTTAATTCGTCTTCGGAAAAATCAGTCCTGTCAGGCTGCTGCTTGAGCATCTTACCGACCGCCTGCATGATATCCCAACGG
The DNA here is from genome assembly GCA_026225475.1 of Duganella sp. Classification (GTDB taxonomy): domain Bacteria; phylum Pseudomonadota; class Gammaproteobacteria; order Burkholderiales; family Burkholderiaceae_D; genus Herbaspirillum. Next base: position 61,230 of record JAMFSU010000053.1, on the reverse strand, counting down.
CCGCCATAGTTGGCGCAAATGGTCAGCGTCAGACCAGTATTGGCAGCAGTTTGTGCTTCCGACTTGGCCACCATGTCCTGCAGCTTGGCATCAAAACGGCTAAGGTCGCCGACCACACGCAGGCGAATATTGTTCGCATGCATCTTGCCGACTTCTCGCTCAAGCGCTGTCATGAACAGGCGCATCAACAAGGACACCTCATCGGCAGGACGACGCCAGTTCTCGGAACTGAAGGCAAACAGGGTCACATAGTCGATACCGCGCAGCGAGCAGGCTTCGACGATGGTGCGCACCGCCTCGACACCTTTGACATGCCCTGCCACGCGTGGCAAAAATCGTTTGGTCGCCCAACGCCCATTGCCATCCATAATGATGGCAACGTGACGCGGCACCGACGATACTTGCGGCACCACCTGGGTTGAGCTTTTATAAATCATACTGTGTAAAAATCCAGAGGAACGATGAGACCGCTCGCGGCCATCATCGCATAAACCGTCGTCACTCGTAACGACAAGACCTTACACCGTCAGGACTTCTTTTTCTTTATCGGCAACCAGCTTGTCGACATCGGCCACAAACTTGTCGGTCAACTTTTGGATGTCATCCTGGCCACGACGCTCATCATCTTCCGAGCAGATCTTGTCCTTGACCAGCTTCTTCATGCCTTCATTGGCATCGCGGCGGATGTTGCGAATCGCAATCTTGGTATCTTCCGCTTCGCCCTTGACCAGCTTGACCATTTCCTTGCGACGCTCTTCCGTCAGCGGTGGCGTTGGAACGCGGATCAACTCCCCCTGCGCAGCCGGATTCAGACCCAGGTCGGCGTCGCGAATCGCCTTTTCGATCACGGCCAGCATCTTTTTCTCGAACGGCTGCACGCCAATCGTGCGCGCATCGATGAGGGTCAGATTGGCCACCTGCGACAATTGCGTCGGCGAACCGTAGTAATCGACCTGGACGTGATCGAGGATGCCCACGTGGGCACGGCCGGTGCGAACCTTGGCCAAGTCGGCGCGCAAAGTCTCGATCGACTTGGCCATTTTTTGTTCGGTACTTTTCTTGACGTCAGCGATGGTCATGCTGCTCTCCTATCTATAACTAACAAAATTCTGAAACAATTTTCTTACTGGTCACTTCTGACACTCAAACGTGCACTAAAGTGCCCTCGTCCTCGCCCATCACGATGCGTTTGAGCGCACCAGGCTTGAGGATAGAAAACACCTTGATCGGCAGCTTCTGGTCACGGCACAGCGCAAATGCGGTGGCATCCATGACCTGCAAATGCTTGGAGATCGCTTCATCGAACGTGATGGTGGTGTAACGCGTGGCCGCCGGATCTTTCTTTGGGTCGGCAGTATAAACACCGTCGACCTTGGTGGCCTTGAGTACAATCTGCGCGCCGATTTCGGAACCACGCAATGCCGCAGCGGTATCGGTGGTAAAAAACGGGTTACCGGTACCGGCCGCAAACACCACGATCTTGCCCTCTTCCAGATATTGCAAGGCCTTCGGGCGAACATACGGCTCGACTACTTGTTCGATGGCGATGGCCGACATCACGCGTGCGGTCAGACCCGCCTGGCGCATGGCATCGGCCAATGCCAACGAATTCATGACCGTCGCCAACATGCCCATGTAATCGGCAGTGGCGCGATCCATGCCTTGCGCACCAGGCGCAACGCCACGAAAAATATTGCCGCCACCGATAACGATGGCCAATTCCACACCCAACTGGGTCACTTCCGCCACATCGGCGACCATGCGCTCAATGGTGGCACGATTGATGCCGTAGGCATCGTCGCCCATCAGGGCTTCGCCGGAGAGTTTAAGGAGTACGCGCTTATAGGCTGGTGTCGTCATGTGCTGGGCTCCGTTTGCTATCCGTGTTTAACTAAATTCTGTACGTATTACTATTACTGACTATCTTGCTGCTGGCAGGCTCGAGCTATCAGCTATGCCGCAGGAACACTGCAAGGACGCCATTGTATGCTGCTGCATCACGTCGCTGGGCATTTGCTTACATCTTGAAATGTCCGCCGGCAACTGCCGCAGACCTCCCAAACTGCCCCGCCACGACCTCCCGCAAATCAGAGGATTAAAAAAACGGGCCTCTCGGCCCGCTTCCTTACTTCTTACTGCGCTTGCTTGGCAGCAGCAACCTGAGCTGCCACTTCAGCGGCAAAGTCATCTTGCTTCTTCTCGATGCCTTCACCCACCACGAACATGCTGAATGCCTTGACGACGGTATTGGTCGCCTTGAGCATCTGTTCCACGGTTTGCTTGTCGTTTTTGACGAAAGGCTGATTGAACAACGACACTTCCTTCAAATACTTCTGCACCGAACCGTCAACCATCTTGGCGACGATATCTGCTGGCTTGCCCGATTCAGCCGCCTTCAGGACCGCAACGTTACGCTCTTTTTCGATCAGGTCAGCTGGCACTTGATCCGAAGACAACGCGACCGGCTTCATTGCAGCAATGTGCATGGCGACGTCCTTGGCCACTTGCTCTTCCGCGCCTTCGAACTCGACGACCACACCGATACGGGTGCCGTGCAGGTAAGAAACCAGCTTGCCAGAAGTGGCAAAACGCGCAAAACGACGGATCGACATATTTTCGCCGATACGACCAATCAACTCAGTACGTTTTTCTTCCACGGTCTTGCCATCGAGTGGCAAGGCAGCCAGCGCAGCCACATCAGCCGGATTCTTTTCAGCAACCAGCTTGGCGATCACGTTTGCGAAAGCGATGAAGTCGTCATTCTTGGTGACGAAGTCGGTTTCACAGTTCACTTCCACCAAGGCACCTTCGCCGCCGGCGATATAAGCTGCCACCACGCCTTCGGCGGTCACGCGCGAAGAAGCCTTGGAAGCCTTGCTGCCCAGCTTAACGCGCAGGATTTCTTCAGCACGGGCCATGTCGCCTTCGGCTTCGGTCAATGCCTTCTTGCATTCCATCATCGGCGCGTCGGTCTTCGCGCGCAGTTCGCCTACCAATGCTGCGGTAATTGCCGCCATATGTTTCTCCTAGCTAAGTGGACGGGTCATTCTGCCCGTGGACAGTAACAACACATCAAAATTCGATCAATTTACTCAAAAAAAAGGGGTGAACTGCGCTTAACGATCGCTGTTACCCCTTTTCCTTACTGCTGGCAGACAAACATCTGCCAGCGGCGTCGCGGGCTAATTAAGCCTGCTCGTTGACTTCCACGAATTCGTCGCCGCCCTTGATGGCTTCGACAACGTCGTTGACTGCATTGGCACGACCTTCCAGGATTGCATCAGCAATACCGCTGGCGTACAAGGTGATTGCCTTGGCCGAGTCATCATTACCAGGAATGATGTAAGTCACGCCTTCTGGCGAGTGATTGGTATCAACCACGCCGATGACTGGGATACCCAGCTTGGCCGCTTCGGTGATAGCACCCTTGTGGTAGCCGACGTCGATCACGAAGATCGCATCAGGAATGCCGCCCATATCCTTGATACCGCCGATAGCCTTTTGCAGCTTTTCTTGCTCGCGGCTGAACAACAGGGCTTCCTTCTTGCTCAGCTTTTCGTTGGAACCGTCAGCGATAGCCGCTTCCATTTCCTTCAGGCGCTTGATCGATGTCTTGATGGTCTTGAAGTTGGTCAGCATGCCGCCCAACCAACGTTGATCGACGTAAGGAACGCCTGCACGTTGCGCTTCTGCAGCGATGGTGTCGCGTGCTTGACGCTTGGTACCAACGAACAGAATGGTGCCGCGATTGGACGACAACTGGCGCACATACTTCAGTGCTTCCTGGTACATACCCAGGGTCTTTTCCAGGTTGACGATATGAATTTTGTTGCGATGACCGAAGATATAAGGAGCCATCTTTGGGTTCCAGAAGCGTGTTTGGTGACCAAAGTGGACACCAGCTTCCAGCATTTCGCGCATTGTTACGGACATAATATTCTCCAGGGTTAGGTCTGGAATCCATTCGGTCATTCAGACAACAAGCCTGAACACCCTTTGGCGAATGGATTCGCGATTCAACTTACTTAACGTTTAAATTACTTAAAGGCAATCACTCAACAAATTTTCGGTAGCAACACCACTAAATTCGGTGAATTTCCGCCCACCAACCTGATCAGATCAAGTTAGCCGAGCATTCTACCTCATCCTTAGAATCCATTCAAGCGCGGAAATCATTGTTTTCATTGGCTTTTGGCAGCAGCGACAAGCCAATCGGCAGCGCCGAACCGGCCACCCTCGTCTATAATCGCAACTTATTAGTATTTTTTCTGATTTTTTAAAGTATTGCGACAGTTATGAGCACCATCTCCATCAAAACCGCCGAAGACATCGAAGGCATGCGTATTGCCGGCAAACTGGCGGCCGAAGTCCTCGATTACATCACGCCGTTCGTCAAACCCGGCACCACCACCGGCGAAATCGACCGCCTGTGTCATGAATACATGACCAATGTCCAAGACAGCATCCCGGCCCCGCTCAATTATTGCCCACCCGGCTATACGCCCTATCCGAAGGCCATCTGCACGTCGCTCAACGACGTTATCTGCCACGGCATTCCAGGCGATAAGGTAATGAAGAACGGTGACGTCCTCAATATCGACGTCACCATCATCAAGAACGGTTACCACGGCGACACCAGCCGCATGTTCTTCCTGGGCGAGCCATCAATCATGGCGCGCCGCCTGGCTGAAATCACCTACGAATGCATGTGGCTCGGCATTGCCAAGATCAAACCGGGGGCGCATCTTGGCGATATCGGCCACGTCATCCAGCAACATGCCGAAAAAGCCGGCTATAGCGTGGTACGCGAATTCTGCGGCCATGGCATCGGCACAGTCTTCCATGAAGAACCACAAGTAATGCACTACGGCCGCCCTGGCACGCTCGAAAAGCTGGAAGCCGGCATGATCTTCACGGTCGAACCGATGATCAATGCCGGTCGCCGCGACATTCGCGAAATGGGCGATGGCTGGACCATCAGAACCAAGGATCGCAGCCTGTCGGCACAATGGGAGCACACCGTACTGGTCACCGAAACCGGCTATGAAGTGTTGACCGTTTCACCCGGCATGCCAGCGCCGCCCGCATTCATCCAGCCCAGCACCGCGCTCGCCTGAGCCCTTCCCCGACTGCCCACTTCACCTATGCCAGCTCTCGCCGTCAGCCTCAAAAAGCAATTAAAAGCAGCACGCCAGGAAGCGATTGACAGCTTCCAGGCCAACGGCAAGCCCGAAATCCTGCTGACCCAGTTGCGCCGCAATGTCGACGCCGCGCTGACGGAAGCCTGGGAAAAATGCAAACTGCCTCGCGAATTCGCGCTGGTCGCCGTGGGTGGATATGGCCGCGGTGAATTGTTTCCGTATTCCGACGTCGATGTACTGATCCTGCTCGACCGCACACCCGACGACAGTACCCGGGCGCAATTGGAATCGCTGGTGCAACTATTCTGGGATATCGGCCTGGAAATCGGCCACAGCATTCGCACCATCGATGAATGCATGAGCGAATCGGCAGCCGACATCACCGTCCAGACCAGCCTGCTGGAAGCGCGCCTGGTGACCGGCAACAAACCACTGTTTGAGGCGCTACAGGAGCAATGTCACGCCGCCATGGACCCGCGCGCCTTCTTCCAGGCGAAGACCCTGGAAATGCGCCTGCGTCACGTCAAGTACGAAGACACGCCTTACAGCCTGGAACCGAATACCAAGGAAAGCCCCGGCGGCCTGCGCGACCTGCAAGTGATCCTGTGGGTCGCCAAGGCGGCGGGCCTGGGCGACTCGTGGAGCAAGCTGGCGCAACGCGGCCTGCTGACGGCTACCGAAGCGCGGCAGTTGACGCAAAAGGAACGCGCCTTCAAGGATATTCGCATCCGTCTGCACATCCAGAGCAACCGCCGCGAAGACCGGCTGGTATTCGATATCCAGACCGCCATTGCCGAAAGCTTCGGCTTCAAGAGCAATGACAGCCGCCGCGCCAGCGAATACCTGATGCAACGTTATTACTGGGCCGCCAAGGCGGTCACTCAGCTCAACATCATTCTGCTGCAAAACATCGAGGCACAACTGTTCCCACAAGAACTGGTGCCGCAAAAGATCAACGAACGCTTCAACGAACTCAATGGTTTTCTCGACATCGCCCATGACAATGTCTTCGAAGACAGTCCGTCGGCAATGCTGGAGGTGTTCCTGATCCTAGCCCAACGCCCGGAGCTCAAGGATATGTCTGCGCGCACCATGCGTGCGCTGTGGCATGCGCGCTTCAAGATCGACAATGCGTTCCGCAACAACCCGGCCAATCACGCCCTCTTCCTGCAGATCCTGCAAAGCAATCGCGGCATCACGCATGCCTTGCGCGGCATGAATCAGACCAGCGTGCTGGGCCGTTACCTGCCCAACTTCCGGCGCATCGTCGGTCAGATGCAACACGACCTGTTCCACGTTTATACGGTCGATCAGCACATCCTCATGGTGGTGCGCAACGTACGTCGCTTTACCATGAGCGAACATGCGCACGAATACCCGTTCTGCAGCCAGCTCATCGCCAACTTTGCCCAGCCCTGGATCCTATATATCGCCGCGCTGTTTCACGACATTGCCAAAGGCCGTGGTGGCGACCACTCCAAACTGGGCATGGCCGATGCACGCCAGTTCTGCGAACAGCATGGCATGACGGAAGAAAACACGGAATTGGTAGTCTTCCTGGTCGAACATCACCTGAGCATGTCGCAAGTCGCGCAAAAGCAAGATCTATCCGACCCCGATGTAATTCAGCAATTTGCCACTTCGGTCAAGGACGAACGCCATCTGACCGCACTCTATCTGCTGACGGTGGCTGACATTCGCGGCACCAGCCCGAAAGTCTGGAATGCCTGGAAAGGCAAGTTACTCGAAGACCTGTACCGCATGACCTTGCGCGTACTCGGCGGCGAAGCGCCATCGGCTGACCGTGAACTGAAGAACACCCAGGAAGAAGCGCTCAAGACCTTGCGTCTGTATGGTTTGCCAGCCGACGCCCACGAAGCCTTCTGGCGTCAGCTTGATGTTGCCTATTTCCTGCGTTTGGAAGCGTCCGATATCGCCTGGCAAACACGCTCGTTCCACGACAAAATCGACAGCACCGTACCACTGGTCAAATGCCGCCTAGCGCCGATTGGCGAAGGTGTGCAAGTGGCGGTCTACACGCCTGACCGGCCCGACTTGTTTGCGCGTATTTGCAGCTATTTCGACGAAAAAAACTTCAGCATTCTCGACGCCAAGATTCATACCACCAAGAACAATTACGCGCTCGATGCATTTCTGATCAGCGCGCCGGTGTTTGCCAAAAATTACCGCGACATCATCAACCTGATCGAACACGAACTGGCACACCTGCTGCGATCCGACAGCCCTCTGCCGACGCCTGCCAAGGGCCGTCTGTCGCGTCTGTCGCGCACGTTTCCGATCAATCCTTCGGTCGATTTGCGGCCCGATGAGCGCGGCCAGTATTATCTGCTGTCAGTCTCGGCCAATGACCGTACCGGCTTGCTGTACACCATCTCGAACATCCTCACCAAGTACAAGATCAACCTGCATACCGCCAAGGTCATGACCTTGGGCGAACGTGTTGAAGACGTCTTCCTCATCGATGGCGCCGCACTCAATCATCCTCGCAACCAAATCCTGCTGGAAACCGATCTACTCAAGGCCTTACGGATTTGAGTCGAGACCGCTGCCTGCCTGCTTTTTAGCTTAACCCGATATTTTTATTTAGATTGCCATGACCGAACCAGTACGCCTCTCCAAACGCATGTCCGAACTCGGCCTCTGCTCACGCCGGGAGGCTGACGAATGGATAGAAAAAGGCTGGATCCGCGTCGATGGCAAGGTAGTCGACGTGCTCGGCACCAAGGTCTTGCCCGACCAACGCATCAGCGTGGAACGCCAGGCCGCCGCCGAACAATCGAAGCGCGTCACCATCCTCATCAACAAACCGATGGGCTTTGTCAGCGGCCAGGCCGAAGACGGCTACAAGCCGGCAGTGGCACTGGTCGAAGCCGCCACCCGTTGGGATCAGGATCAGGTCGACACGCAATTCCATCCGACCCAGTTACGCAGCCTGGTGCCGGCTGGGCGGCTGGACATTGACTCCGTCGGCTTACTGGTCTTGACCCAGGATGGCCGCATCGCCAAACATCTGATTGGTGAAGACTCCAGCGTCGACAAGGAATACCTGGTGCGCGTGCAATACAGCAAACCCGGCAAACTGCCTGACAGCGATCTGAAACGCCTCAACCACGGCCTCTCGCTCGACGGCAAGGCGCTCAAGCAGGCCAAGGTCGTCTGGCAAAACGAAGACCAGCTCAGCTTCACACTGCACGAAGGGAAAAAGCGCCAGATCCGCCGCATGTGCGAGCTAGTCGGTTTGAAGGTGATTGGACTCAAGCGCGTGCGCATCGGCCGCGTCAAGCTGGGGGATTTGCCGACTGGACAGTGGCGTTATTTGCGGCCTGACGAGCAGTTTTAAACCACCCGGACGCCCCCGCACCGCTGTGCGCTGCTGCGCGCACAGGGCGTCGACAAAGTGATGCTACAAAAACCGATCCAGAATCTTGCGACTCTGCTTGTCCAGCGCATTGATATCTCGGATCAAAAACTGAATTCCATGACTGTCCGCAATCAATAACGCTGACTGCGGCAAACGCCGAATATCTTCCTCGCCCTTGAGCGTAAACGCCGTGTCACCACGGTTAGTTTCAACACGCCAGACGGTCGGCGTGGAATAGCTCGATACCTCACGGATGCGGCTGATCTGCGGCATGAACTCACGCACAGCCAGGTCCTGCTCGATGATTGCCCTGATCTGCGGCGACACATCCGTCCATTGCTCAATCCAGGCCAATTCATGACCTTCCGCACTCATCAGGGCAATACCCTGCTCCGGCGCACCGATAGGAAACGCCCGGACCGAAATCGCACCTTCATACTCCACCCCGTCAGCGGCAATGAAAACCAGTCGGCCAAAATCGTTATGGCGCAATTGAAAATGCTGCATTGGCGTATTGCTATCTGTCGTCATGGTTATTCGCCACCTTCATCACTGCCCTGCACTTCGCCATCCGGATTGCGCACTTGCGCCTGATACAGGCGGTAATAAGCGCCTCCTTTGGCCATCAGCTCCTCATGCGGACCAACTTCCACCACCTGGCCGCGATCCAGCACCACAATGCGATCCGCTTTGCGCAAGGTCGACAAACGATGCGCAATTGCAATCGTGGTACGGCCCTTGACCAGATTATCGAGCGCTTTTTGAATTTCCTTTTCCGTGGTGGTATCGACCGACGACGTCGCCTCATCAAGAATCAGGAAACGCGGATCAATCAACAGTGCACGGGCAATCGAAATACGCTGACGCTCACCACCCGACAAGGCCTGACCGCGCTCACCGACCAGCGAATCATAACCATGCGGCAAGCGCAAAATGAATTCATGCGCATGGGCGGCGCGCGCAGCGGCAATGATGTCGGCGCGCGTGGCGTCTGGCTTGCCGTAGGCGATATTTTCGGCAATCGTGCCAAAGAACAAGAACGGCTCCTGCAACACCAGGCCGATATTGCGACGGTATTCCGAGATCGGTAACGAACGGATATCGACGCCGTCAATACGAATCGCCCCTTCCGAAACATCGTAGAAGCGGCAAATCAGATTGACCATGGTGCTCTTGCCTGACCCGCTGTGACCGACCAGGCCGATCATCTCACCGGGTGCAATCGACAGGTCGACACCGCGCATCACCGAACGGTTGCCATAACGGAAACCGACATTGCGCAATTCGATCGCACCTTTGACGTGCGCGATATGCACTGGATTAGCAGGTTCTGGCACGCTCGATACATGATCAAGAATGTCAAAGATGCGCTTGGCGCCAGCGGCCGCTTTTTGCGTCACAGAAACAATACGGCTCATCGAGTCAAGGCGCGTATAGAAACGGCTGATATACGCCAGGAAGGCCGTCAACACACCCACCGTGATCTGGTTGTGCGACACCTGCCAGATACCGAATACCCACACCACCAGCAAGCCGACTTCGGTCAGCATGGTGACTGTCGGCGTAAACAAAGACCAGATCCGATTGACCCGATCATTGACCACCAGATTGTGTCGATTAGCCTCCTTGAAGCGCGCCGCTTCGCGCTTTTCTTGCGCAAATGCCTTGACCACGCGAATGCCGGGAATGGTATCGGCCAGCACATTGGTGACTTCGGACCAGATCCGGTCAATCTTCTCGAACCCATGGCGCAGACGGTCACGCACCACATGAATCATCCAGGCAATGAACGGTAGCGGCAACAAGGTCACCAGCGCCAGCCAGGGATTGATGGAGATCAGAATCGCGGACGTCATGATAATCATCAAAACGTCGATGATGAAATCGAGCAAATGCAGCGACAGGAACACACAGATACGATCGGTTTCCGAACCGATACGCGCCATCAGGTCACCCGTGCGCTTGCCGCCGAAATATTCCTGCGACAGCCGCAGCAAATGTTCATAAGTGCTGGTGCGCAAATCCGCGCCAATACGTTCGCTGACCAGCGCCAGGATATACGTGCGGCCCCAGCCAAGCACCCAGGCGACCATGGCCGAGCCGAGCAAGCCGCTCAGATACAAACCGGCCAGATGCGCATTGAGCGGCGCACCGTTCTGGAATGGAATCAGCACATTGTCCATCAACGGCATCGTCATGTACGGCGGCACCAAAGTGGCAGCGGTCGACGCCAGCGTCAGCAGGAATCCCAGCAGCAAGGAACCCTTGTACGGCTTGGCAAAGCGCGTGAGCCGGAACAGTGCCCAGGTCGATGGCGGCGCTTCCTTGGCCTCCGGGCAAATCGCGCAGCTTTCTTGGCCGGCCGGAATCGGCGCCTTGCATTGCGGACACAAGTCTTGCTCATCCGGCTCGGCCAGTTGCCCCGATAGCAGCGCATCGCGCTGCAGGTCGAACTGATTGATCAGGCGCAAGGCCGCCGGATTCTGTGCCAGCGTATAACGCCACAAGGCCAGCCGCGACTGAGCATCCTGCAATTCCAGACTACCGACACCAGCATGGTCGGCATGTTTGAGCTGCAAACCGGCGCGATACTCCCATGCGCTCCAGTTATTGGCACCAGCACCCGAACAAGCCAGCAAACGGCGGTCGGTCGCCAGCAGCAAACCCTGGGCGAAATGCAGCGACACATCCAGGTCCAGCGCCAGCCATGTGATGACATTTTCGTCGGCGAGCAATTGCGCCTGCACTTGTGCGCGCCATGTGGCGGGCAAATTACTTGGGGTCGGGAGTAGTGGAGAGTCTCTATTCATCTGAACGGCATAGATGTCCGGTGCGGACAGTGAAGATTGAATTTGCAGGCATTTTTTGCCAGCAACGGATGCCGCGCCTATTATATCGTATCGATCTCGCACAATTATTGTGCAAACATCATTCTATTTTGATCTATCTATCGATCAATCCTATTCAATTAAAACGCATTAGTGCATTAAATAGATGACACAGATTCTATAAAGTCATCAAGAAAACCTGACTAGCTGCTGATTTTTTTGCATGCAAGACACGAAACAGTCTGCGACAATATCGTGATATTTCGATATTTTGAAAGTTTGCGGCCTTAATGCGATATAAATTAGTCTCATTAGCCGTAGAAAACCAAGCCAACATTGGTAAGTCCTGGCTTTAATTGCGCGTGTTTTATTGTGCGCAAGTAAACCAATCGACACCTAATGCGTTACTCATGCTTGGAACGAAAGAACAGACAACGCCCAGCGGCCTACGTGCTTACACATGAAAAATATAGAATTTCTCCGTATTCTGCCTTTGCAAGGGCCCAACATCTGGACTTACCGGCCAGCCCTCGAAGTGTGGATCGATATCGGAGAACTGGAAGACTTTCCGTCCAACATCATTCCCGGCTTCAATGAACGACTGACCGGCTGGTTGCCGTCGTTGATCGAACACCGCTGCAGCTATGGCGAACGCGGCGGTTTCCTGCAACGGCTGGAAGAAGGCACCTGGCCCGGCCATATCATGGAACACGTCACGCTGGAACTGCAAAACCTGGCAGGTTTACCGGGCGGCTTCGGCAAAGCCCGCGAAACCTCGGTGCGCGGCGTCTATAAAGTCGTGGTGCGGGCGCGCCATGAACAAGTCACGCGTGCCGCGCTGCACGCTGGCCGCGATCTGGTGATGGCCGCCATCGAAGACCGTCCGTTCGACGTTGATGCTGCCGTAGCGACATTGCGCGACATGGTCGATTCACTCTGCCTCGGCCCCAGCACCGCCTGCATCGTCGATGCCGCCGATGAGCGCCGCATCCCGTCGATCCGCCTGTCCGAAGGCAATCTGGTGCAGCTTGGCCATGGCATCGAGCAACGCCGGATCTGGACCGCAGAAACCGACCAGACCAGCGCGATTGCCGAAAGCATCTCGCGCGACAAGGATTTGACCAAGACCCTGCTGCAATCATGCGGCGTGGCGATTCCCGAAGGCCGCATGGTCGATAGCCCGGAAGATGCCTGGGAAGCTGCCGAAGACATCGGCCTGCCAGTGGTGGTCAAGCCATCCGATGCCAACCATGGCCGCGGCGTGTTCATTGACCTCAACACCCGCGCCGAAGTCGAGACTGCCTACAAGGCGGCGCTCGAAGAAGGCAGCAGCGTACTGGTCGAGCGGTTCATTCGCGGCAACGAACATCGCCTGCTGATCGTCGGCGGCAAGCTCGCTGCGGCGGCACGTGGCGAGCCGATCTTTGTGGTCGGCGACGGCCAGTCGACGATTGCCCAACTAATTGACGTGGTCAACACCGATCCGCGCCGTGGCGATCTGGAAGAACATCCGCTCAACCCGGTAATTCTGGAACGTGAGCCGGCGGCCCGCCTGGAACTGGAACGCCAAGGCTTGAGCGCCACATCGATACCGCCAAGTGGCAAGAAAGTGCTGCTGCTGCGCAACGGCAATGTCGCCATCGACGTCACCGACCAAGTCCATCCAAGTGTCGCCGCCACAGCCGCCTTGGCAGCGCGCGTGGTTGGGCTCGATATCGCCGGTGTCGATATCGTTGCTGAAGATATTTCGCGTCCGCTCGATGAACAGCGCGCCGCCATCGTCGAAGTCAACGCCGGCCCCGGCCTGCTGATGCACTTGAAACCGTCGGAAGGCAAACCGCGCCCGGTCGGCCAGGCCATCATCGAACATCTGTTCAAACCAGAAGACACCGGCCGCATTCCTATCGTCGGCGTCACCGGCACCCACGGCAAGACCACGATTGCACGCCTGATCGCCCGCATCATCCATTTGAGCGGCAAGCATGTCGGTCTGGCTTGCGGCGACGGGCTGTATTTCGGCCAACGCCTGGTGGAACAAGGCAATCGCGCCACCTGGGGTGCCGCGCACCGGGTTCTGCTCAATCGCGCCGTCGAAGCGGCGGTATTTGAAAACGGCAGCGTGTCCATCCTCGCTGAAGGTCTCGCCTACGACCGCTGTCAGGTCGGCGTAGTGGCCAATATCGATCCGGCCGACAGCTTGCCTGAGTATTACATCGACAATGCCGAACAAATGGCCACCAAGGTCAAGCGCACCCAGGTCGACGTGGTGTTGCCCGACGGTGTGGCCGTGCTCAATGCCGACGATGCGCTGGTCGCCGACATGGCCAGCCTGTGCGATGGTGAAGTGATCTTCTTCGCCAATGACGCCAGCGCACCAGTCATGGCTGCGCACCTACAAGCGGGCAAGCGCGGCGTGTTCCTGCGCAATGGCGACGTCATCCTGGCCGCAAGCGACAAGGAAATTCTGGTTAGCACCGTTGCCGCCATCCCCATCACCGGCGGCGGCGCCGTCGGCTTCCAGATCGAAAACGTGCTGGCGGCAGTGGCCGCAGCATGGGCGCTGGGTATCACAGCCGAGCTGATTCGCGCCGGCATCGAACTGTTTGGCACCGAGCAGGCAGAAGAGCAAGGCAAAAAACGCAAGGCACAATCGGTCTGAACAATTGCAGCAGCAATAGCAGCGACACCGGGCAAAAAAACTACGGGCCAGTATGGCTCAGGACTTATTCAGGAAGACTTGTTGATGGACGTTTCTCGTATTCGCGTATTGCGCGGCCCAAACCTCTGGAGCAGACACACGGCGATTGAAGCCATCGTGTCCTGTACTGAACCCGAGCGCGCCATTGAATCGCTGCCCGGATTCGAAGTGCGCCTGCGCGCGCGCTTCCCGCACATCGGCTTCCTGCAACCGGCCGGTGCCGTCAAGGCAGTCTCGATGGCGCATGCGCTTGAAGCCGCCGCACTCGGGCTGCAAGCCCAGGCTGGCTGCCCGGTCACGTTCAGCCGCACGGTACCCACCGTTGAGGCCGGCGTCTATCAAGTCATTGTCGAATACAGCGAAGAAGTGGTTGGCCGTCTCGCCTTCGAACTGGCGCAAGCACTATGCACAGCGTCGGCCGAGGATCAGGCATTCGATCTGGCTGATGCACTCAAGCGTCTGCGTGAACTGGACGAAGATGTCCGACTCGGCCCCAGCACCGGCTCTATCGTGACCGCGGCACTCAAGCGCGGCATCCCGTTTCGCCGCCTGACTGACGGCAGCATGGTGCAATTTGGCTGGGGCAGCCGCCAGAAACGCATTCAAGCGGCCGAAACCAGCGACACCAGCGCCATTGCCGAATCGATTGCGCAAGACAAGGAATTGACCAAAATGCTGTTGCACGCCGCTGGCGTGCCGGTACCGAATGGCCGTGTGGTGGAAACCGTGGAAGATGCCTGGATTGCTGCGCAGGAAATCGCCGCACCGGTCGTCATCAAGCCGCGCGATGGCAACCAGGGCAAAGGCGTTGCCGTCAACATCAGCACCCAAGAACAAATCAGCGCGGCCTTCAACGCCGCCGTGCGCATTAGTGACGAAATCATCGTCGAACGCTATCTGCCCGGTCACGACTATCGTCTATTGGTGATCGGCAAGAACTTAGTTGCCGCCGCCCGTCGCGATCCGCCGCAAGTCATCGGCGATGGCGTGCACACGATTCGCCAACTGGTCGATGCCGTCAATAGTGACCCCTTGCGCGGCGATGGTCATGCAACGTCGCTGACCAAGATCCGCTTCGACGACATTGCGCTGGCCACCTTGGCCAAGCAAGACTACGACGCTGAATCGATCCCGCCGCAAGGCGCGCGCATCGTCTTGCGCAACAATGCCAATCTGAGCACCGGCGGCACTGCCACCGACGTCACCGACGACGTGCATCCAGAACTGGCAGCACGGGCCGTGGCCGCTGCACAGATGGTCGGCCTCGACATCTGCGGTGTCGACATTGTCTGCAACAGCGTGCACAAGCCACTCGAAGAACAGGAAGGCGGCATTGTCGAAGTCAACGCCGCGCCCGGTTTGCGCATGCACTTGACGCCCTCGTATGGCAAGGGCCGCGCTGTCGGCGATGCCATCATCTCGACCATGTATGCCGATGGCGATGACGGCCGCATTCCAGTCGTGGCCGTCGCTGGCACTAACGGCAAGACCACCACCGTGCGTCTGATCACGCATCTGCTGGCGCAGCAAGGTCTGCGCGTGGGTATGACTAATACCGACGGCGTCTATATTGACAAGCAACGCATTGATACCGGCGACTGCAGCGGTCCACGCAGCGCCCGCAATGTCCTGTTCCATCCCGACGTCGATGCTGCCGTGCTGGAAACTGCACGCGGTGGCGTCTTGCGTGAAGGACTCGGCTTTGATCGCTGCAATGTCGCCGTCGTCACCAATATCGGCATGGGCGACCACCTCGGTTTGAGCTATATCAGCACCGTGGAAGACCTCGCCGTAGTCAAGCGCGTGATCGTCGAAAACGTCGCACCGACCGGCTATGCCGTGCTCAATGCTGCCGACCCGATGGTGGCCGACATGGCGCATAGCTGCACCGGCGCCGTGATCTTCTTTGCACTCGATCCGCAACACCCGATCATGGCCACCCACCGCGCGCAAGGCCATCGCGTCATCTATCGCGACGGCAACGACATCGTCGCGGCCCAAGGTGAACAGGAAACCCGTCTGGCATTGACCGAGATTCCCCTGACCCGCAGCGGCACCATTGGTTTCCAGGTGGAAAACACCATGGCCTCAGTGGCCGCCGTATGGGCCTTGAATCAGGACTGGACAATCGTGCGCGCCGGTTTGCGCAGCTTCGTCAGCGATGTCGGCACCGCGCCGGGTCGCTTCAACCTGTTTGACTATCGCGGCGCAACGCTGATTGCCGACTATGGTCACAATCCCGATGCGATCAACGCGCTGGTCAAGGCGGTCGAAAGCATTCCCGCCAAACGCCGCTCGGTGGTCATCAGCGGTGCTGGTGACCGGCGCGACATCGACATCCGACAGCAAACGGAAATTCTCGGCGATGCGTTCGATGAAGTGGTGCTCTATCAGGATCAGTGCCAGCGTGGCCGTGCCGATGGCGAGGTGCTGGCGTTGTTGCGTCAAGGTCTGGAGAATGCCCGCCGTACCACCGTGACCAAGGAAGTGTTTGGTGAATTCCTGGCCATCGATACGGCACTGGAGTCGCTCAAGGAAGGCGATCTGTGCCTGATTCTGATCGATCAAATTGAAGAGGCATTGGCGCACATTGCCAAGCGTGTCGCCGAAGGCTGAGACTGCAACATAGACTGGCACTGAAATGAAAAACGCATGTGAAGTCATTAGCTTCACATGCGTTTTTGTTTGCAGCGCGCATCGTTATGTGGATGCTCGGTATTTGAAAGACTGTTGTGGGTTGTTAGGCTGATACCGCCGCTGTCCTCGATAACGAGAGGATGAGTTTGACAGCGGAGCACGGCGTTCTTCGACAAAGGAGCCATCATGTCTGCTACAAACGCGTCTGGGCAAAAAACCATTCCACCAATCCACGAAGACTTCCACTGATCTTCGGCCACGGCCGGCAAGAACGTCTTGCCGACTTTCTTGAACTCGCACGCGATGCCGTAATTGAACAAGTTAGCGCACCGACGATCGGCAAGGCTGATGCCAGTGGATTGTTTCGCTTGTCAATTGTGGTCACCACGATGCTGCGCAACGCCGCCGATGAGCAGATAGCCTTGCTCAACACGCCATCTTAGTGAGTAACGCCGGACGATGCCGGGTAGGCAAAAGCGCCAGCAAGTGCGTAAACTGGTTCCCCACTCTGCAAAATAACCATTAAAGCTCCCTGACAGTAATAAGAAAAAACCGGCGTGGTTTCTTGATTGCTTTCAATCCTGCATTGCACAGATGATGAGATCGGGAAAATTTCTGTCTAGCATTCTGCGTCGTCAGCGAATCCGCCATTGTTGAATTGAGGCGCTTCTAATCTGCTTAAATCCAACTAGCAACACTATCTCCGTACGGGGCGAGCGTAGGATTGCGGCAGACGAATTATTGCAAAAAAACAAAAACTTTAATGAAACAAAAATACAAAAGTTACCATCAAACAACTTCATTCATTTCCTGAAGGAGTCGTCGAACATGCCCACGCCCCTGATCTGTTCCTCCAAAACAAGCTGCACAATATACGATACTGCTCAAACGTCAATCGCCAAACCTGCAGCAGAGTCGCGATATACGGCGCTTACCGGCAGCATACGATCGGTTATATTTTCACCGATAAATTTGGTGCGGCAATTGATGTCCAAGACGCAAGATCCGACGCACGATGCCAAACTTGTCGAAGTCCTCAGCGAGGGTAACGTGTATAAAAGTGAAAGCGAAAATATGCTTCTTTCACCCCACTCTGACGGAGTAGGAAAATCACCAGCACATCAGTCCAACAAAAATATTAGCCAAAAACAGGCAGTATTGTTTGGCCTGCTGACCTTGGGCGCAACAGCCGGTGCCGGTGGCCTGATATACAGCGCCTACCGCCACAACTCTGGTTCCGAAATGGCAGGCGCAACTAATGCAACGATTCCCGAACCCTGGACACCGCATCCCCTCGCTCCGGTCATCGATACTGCCACGCAAATAGCCATGCGCGATCGTCGTCACACAGATTCGTGCCCACCACAACCCGTGCAAAAAAAATGTCAAGATGCGGCGACAATACAGGCTAAGCAAGATATTACTGTCAACAAAATGTGGATTCTGATGGGATCAGAGTACTGCGAGTGCCCAGCGGACACGTTTTCCCCCGCTGACCCACACGCCCTCAATCTTGACGGCACAGAGACACTGAAAGAACGTCTTGCTCAACACAATCTCATCTCCTCAGATAGGACTACCGAGAAGACGGGTTGAGGTTGTCAAGCGAAGGAAATTGCGGCGTTTTGAACGGCGCCGCAGCTGCAATGAATACGCGCGCAAGGCATACTGAATGTGGGAAATTCAATCGTCGTCGTCAGGATCGAGCTCAGGAAACAAAATCTCAGTAAATCCAAAACGCGAAAAATCCTTGATCCGCATCGGGTACAGCATCCCGATCAAATGATCGCATTCATGCTGCACTACGCGTGCATGAAAACCATCGACGGTACGGTCAATCGGGTTGCCATCCTGATCAAAGCCTTCATAGCGCAGGTGACTCCAGCGCGGCACCACGCCGCGCAGGCCGGGAACCGACAAACATCCTTCCCACCCCTCCTCGATCTCCTCGCCGAGCGGCGTGAGCGTCGGATTGATTAGCACCGTTTCTGGCACTTCCGGGGCATCGGGATAACGCTCGTTCTTCTTGAAACCAAAAATCACCAACTGCAGATTGATGCCAATCTGCGGCGCTGCCAGACCTGCACCATTGACGGCACGCATGGTTTCAAACATGTCCGCGATCAACTGCGTCATCTCCGGCGTGCCGAATTGCTGCACTGGCTCGGCCTGACGCAACAAGCGCGGGTCCCCCATTTTCAGAATTTCATGCAGCGCCATTCACTTCTCCAGATACTAGAACCGATAACCGGCTCAGGACTTGACGTCAAGCTGTTGCAAATACTCGGTAAATGCCGCGCCGGTTTCTTCATGCTTCATGCCCATCGCCACCATCGCCTTGAGATAACCCAGCTTGGAGCCACAGTCGTAACGCTGGCCTTGATAGCGGTAAGCCAATACTGTTTCCGCATGCATCAGCGCAGCGATGCCATCGGTCAGTTGAATCTCGCCGCCGGCACCTTTGCCAAGGTTTTCCAGATAATCAAAAATACGGTTGTTGAGCACGTAGCGCCCCACTACCGCCAGCGTCGACGGTGCGGCGTCAGGTTGCGGCTTTTCGACGATGCCGTTGACGCGCTCCAGATTCTCTTGATAGGCCGTGGCGCTGACGATGCCGTATTGTTTGGTATTGCTGCGCGGCACATCCTGCACTGCCAGCAGACTCATGCCTTCACGCTCATAGACTTCGGTCATCTGTGCCATGACGGGCTTGACGCCAGCCGCGACGTCCATGAAGTCATCCGCCAGCAACACCGCGAACGGCTCTTCACCGACCACGGGACGTGCGCATAACACCGCATGCCCCAAGCCCAACGGTGCCGATTGACGAATGAAAATACAGGTGACGTTCTTGGGAATCACGTTGCGCACGATATCGAGCAATTGCTGCTTGCCGGCTGCTTCCAGTTCGCTTTCCAGCTCATACGCCTTGTCGAAATGGTCTTCAATGGCGCGCTTGTTACGCCCGGTGATGAATACCATCTCGGTAATGCCAGCGGCGACCGCTTCTTCCACGGCATAATGAATCAGTGGTTTGTCGACGATCGGCAGCATTTCCTTGGGCTGCGCCTTGGTAGCAGGTAAAAAGCGACTGCCCAATCCCGCTACCGGAAATACTGCTTTCTTGATTTTCTTGATCATCACAACTCCCTGTTAAAGATTCAATATTAATTCAGTAATGCGTTTTCTGGCCGCAGCAGTTGCCGCTCACTCGAGCTGCGGCTGTGGCGGCCCCAGCTCGATCAGGCTGAGCAAGGCTTCCTCATCGAGGATGGCAATCCCTAGTTCTTCGGCCTTGGCCAATTTACTGCCGGCTTCCGCGCCGGCGACGACATAACCAGTCTTCTTCGACACCGAACTGCTGACCTTGCCGCCGGCGGCCTCGATCCGTTGTGCCGCGTCGTCGCGGCTCAGATTGGGCAATGTGCCTGTCAGCACAAACGTCTTGCCTGCCAAGGTCTTGGCCTGTATTTCAATACCTGTGCCTTCGGACCAGTGTATACCGGCGGCGCGTAATTGGTTGACCAGCTCGACATTGAGGTCGTCGCCAAAGAACAGCGTAATCGACTTCGCCACCACCGGACCGACATCGGCCACTTCCAGTAATTGTTCTTCGCTGGCGGCCATGACCGCATCCATATTGCCAAAATGACGTGCCAGCTCCTTGGCGGTGGCTTCACCGACATGGCGGATACCCAGCGCATAGATAAATCGCGCCAAGCTTGTCGATTTGGATTTTTCCAGCGCATCAAGCACGTTCTGCGCCGATTTTTCGGCCATGCGATCCAGCTCTGACAAGGCGGTCAATCCCAGGCGGTACAAGTCGACAGCCGTGGTAATGACTTGCTTGTCTACCAGTTGCTCAATCAGTTGATCGCCCAGCCCTTCGACATCCATGGCACGGCGCGAAGCAAAATGCTGCAAGCCGCCCTTGCGCTGCGCCGAACATTTGACCCAGCCACCCGAGCAGCGTGCGATCGCTTCATCCTCCAGCCGCACGATGGGCGAGCCGCACACCGGACAGGCCGTCGGCATGTCGAAACGCCGGGCATCGGCCGGACGCGATTGCGGCACATACGCCACAACTTCTGGAATCACATCGCCGGCGCGGCGTACGATCACGGTGTCGCCGATCTGAATATCCTTGCGCCGTACTTCATCTTCATTGTGCAAGGTGGCATTGGTCACCGTCACGCCGCCGACAAACACCGGCAGCAGTCGCGCCACGGGCGTGATGGCACCGGTACGTCCGACCTGGACTTCAATACCCTGCACCACGGTCAATGCTTCCTGCGCCGGAAACTTGTGCGCCAGCGCAAAACGCGGTGCACGCGACACAAACCCGAGCTGTTGCTGCTGATCGAGTCGGTCCACCTTGTAGACTACGCCGTCGATCTCATACGGTAATTGCGCACGCTTGGCGCCGATGTCGCGGTAAAACGCCAGCAAACCGGCAGCACCGTGGGTGACCGCGCGCTCACGGCAGACCGGCAAACCGAGCTTGCCATACCAATCCAGCAAAGCCGAATGTGACGGCGGCAGCGCGGCGCCTTCGAGCACACCGATGCCATAGGCAAAAAAGCGTAAGGTGCGCTGCGCCGTGATCTTGGAGTCGAGTTGACGCAGACTGCCGGCTGCGGCATTGCGCGGATTGGCGAATTCTTTCTGGCCGGCATCGCGCTGACGTTGATTGAGTTTGGCGAAGTCTTGCTTGTACATCAACACTTCGCCGCGCACCTCCAGTACCTGCGGCGGAGCATCGCCATGCAGCCGCAATGGAATCGCGCGTACGGTGCGGATATTGGCGGTGACGTTTTCGCCGGTGGCCCCATCGCCGCGGGTGGCAGCGCTGATCAGCACACCATTTTCGTAACGAAGACTGATCGCCAAGCCATCGAATTTGAGTTCAGTGGCATAGCTGATTTCGCTCAACGAGGCCAGGCCATCCTGCACCCGCTTGTCGAACGCCACAATATCCTCATCCTCGAAGCCATTGCCGAGTGACAACATGGGAATTGCGTGGCGCACCTGCTCGAACTGCGGCAACGGCGTGCCGCCGACGCGCTGGGTGGGCGAATCGGCGCTGGCCAGCTCTGGATATTGCAACTCCAGCGCTTGCAGTTCCTGGAACAGTTTGTCGTATTCGGCGTCGGGAATGCTCGGGGTATCGAGCACATAGTAGGCATGATTATGCCGCTCCAGACTGGCCTTGAGCCAGGCTGCACGCACGCGCCACGGACTCTCCGGCGC
Organism: Duganella sp.; assembly: GCA_026225475.1. Classification (GTDB taxonomy): domain Bacteria; phylum Pseudomonadota; class Gammaproteobacteria; order Burkholderiales; family Burkholderiaceae_D; genus Herbaspirillum. The sequence goes on along the minus strand of JAMFSU010000053.1, from coordinate 39,294 downwards.
CGGAAGGGAAGTTGATTCTGAATGCATAATAGAGAGACCCTGGACGCGCTCCGTAACGAAGCGCGCTGGCTTAACTGAACAGGCGTATGGCGCGCTTGGAACCGGCAGGGATTTCGGCCGCTTCCATTGCACTGTAAAAGGCGGCGACTTGCTCGGCAATATCGCTCAAGGCGGCGTCCGACAACAACTGGTCGCTATCGTCCACCACCGTGCCACCCAAGCGCATGGCCAGCGAACGGGCACAGGCGATCATCGCACCGTAACCATCGCGCACCGGTCCCACGCGTGGCACGTCGAGCAACAGGGTGAGCTTGTCAGTGGTTTCGGCAGCGCCCGTGACATTGGTCGAAATCGAGAACAATACATCGCCCTCGCCGTCCTGCATCACCAGATTGCTGTTGGAGCGACGATCAAAGCCCTGGCGCGTGAGTGCTGCTAGCAAAGTAGTGACATTCCAGGGCGCGCCATTGGAGCGCACATTGACGCCCAGTTGCACATCATGATCCATGATGAATTGATGCAAGGCCTGCGAGGTCTTCATGACGTCAATCATGTCCGGCACTTCCGGTTCGGCGCCGATGGCGTCCGTGAACTCGCGCAGGCGCATGATCAACTCGGAATACTCCAGCTCATTGAGACCATTGTTGCGATTGGCCAATTGCACACCAGCCAGCAAGGCGTTGTAGACGCTGCCGTGGCCGATCGCTTCCCATTCGCCAGCGACCGTGCGGCCGACGAAATTGACCGCCTTGTTACCAACGTGACGCAGGTTTTGCACACCGGGCAAAATCTTGTCGCCGCGCACCGACAACTCCAGCGCAATCGGAATGATGCAATCGACCAGTTCATCGACCGGCAATTCGCGCTGCACCAACGGCGTGCTGCGCATAGCCGGGTCGGCCAGCGAGACCGACACATGGCTCAGGTCGGTTTCGACCTCGCGGGTGCCAGGTGGATTGGCAGGATAATCGCCATGACTGTTGGCGGCGGTGTCGATTGATAGATATGGTTCTGCCGAGGCGTCGGCATCGTCCGTGTAGTGATCGGCATCGCGATAGGCACTGATCTTTGCTGCTGCGGCATCGAGTGCGGCTTCCGGGGTCATCGCGGCAGGCCGTCGTTCGGGCATCTCGTAGAGTCCTGGCTCGACACGATCATCATCGAAGCCGTCATCGTCAGCCAGCGTTGGCGCTACGCGCTTGGACACTGGTGCGGCTGGCGCCGTTGCTGAAAACGCGGCCGGAGCCGCTGATGGGTGTGCGCTATTGGCGTCGCCTTCGGCACTCATCAAGACATCATCATGATCCGATGCAAATGCCCGCTCGACGGTTTTGCGCGCCTTGTTCTCTTGCCATTTGTTATACGAAATAACGCCGACAACAATCACGCCGCCGATGATGATCAGGCTGGTTTGGAGGTCTGTCATGCCGAATATACCTTGGAATTTTTCTTCAAAGTGACACCTGCCGCAGTCGCGCTGGCAAAAGCTATCACCGGACGCGCCGCAACGTGGGGCGCAAATTGTTCAGCACTGTGAGTAACAATGTGATCAAACATGTTCGGCTCTATAAAACTGGTCATAACTGGTCTTCGTGGATTCCTGAGTTTCGACAAGCATGCTGCATCCGCTACTGACTTGATGTTGCCTGATGGTCCCTGCCCATCTGACGCACATGCTGTCGTTGCCGTCTTGTTGTTTTTGCCTGGATCGCAATTGAACCAATACGCTAAGAAGCTGATATGACAAGCCTTTTAGGGTAGTGTTCCAGCATAGGCTTGTCAAGCTGTCCATTCTTGCTAAAAAGTACTTGCCGCCCGGCTCAGGCGACTTGCGCCTCCGCACTGAACGTGGCCGCAGCCTCCATGTCCACCGCGACAATGCGCGAGACACCTTGCTCTTGCATGGTCACACCGATCAACTGGTTGGCCATTTCCATTGCAATTTTGTTATGCGAAATAAACAGGAACTGGGTATTGGACGACATACGCTTGACCATATTACAGAAGCGTTCGGTGTTGGCATCATCGAGTGGCGCATCGACTTCGTCGAGCAGACAGAACGGCGCCGGATTGAGCTGGAACATCGAAAACACCAAAGCCGTCGCAGTCAGCGCCTTTTCACCACCAGACAACAGGTGAATTGTGGCATTTTTCTTGCCGGGCGGCTGCGCCATGACCTGCACACCGGAATCGAGAATTTCATCACCGGTCATGGTCAGCTTGGCCTGGCCGCCGCCGAACAGGATCGGAAACAGTTCGGCAAAATGGCCATTGACCTTGTCAAAGGTGTCCTGCAGCAAGCCACGCGTTTCGATGTCGATCTTGTGGATGGCGTCTTGCAGCGTGGTGATCGCTTCGTTCAGGTCGGCGTACTGGGCATCGAGGAAGTTCTTGCGTTCCGATGCCGTTGCCAGTTCGTCGAGCGCGGCCAGGTTGACCGCACCCAAGGCTGCAATCGCATTGGTCAAGCGCGTCACTTCACCTTGCAGGTAAGACGGCCGCATCTCCGGAGTGAGCTTTTCCGACAGCACGGCTTCATCGGCTTCAGTTGAGGCCAGCGCTTCAGTAAACTGTTCCTGATTCAGGCGCGCCGCCTGTTCCTTCAATTGCAATTCGGTAATTCGGTCCCGCTGCGGTTGCAGGCTGCGTTCGTTTTGCAGACGCGCTTCTTCGTGATGACGCAATTGTTGTGACAATTGATCGAGTTCATGGCGCGCATCGGCCAGTGCACGTTCCTGCTCGCTACGCTTGTCCAGCAGCGATTGCAGACCAGCCTGGGCAGCTTGGTCGTCCAGGCTTTCCAGCTCCAGACTGCCTTGTTGCATGCTGGCGAACAATTGCGCCGCCTGTTCCAGCGCGGTAGCGATATTGCGTTTGAGCTCGTCGATTTTGCTACGCTGCGACTTCTCGGCAAACTCGGATTCCTGCGCAGCACGCTCCAGTTCACGCAGGCGTTGACGCGCATCGTTGAGCTGCTGTTCCTTATTCAGGTAGTCAGTCTGGCCGTTTTCGTGCGCTTCCTGCAATTCCGCCAGGTCGATGTCGAGCTGCTCAAACTTGACTTCCGATTCATTCTTGATCTGCTGCTGCTCGACTTCCTGCATTTCGATTTCGGCCAAATCAGCAACGATCTGCGTGCTACGCTGGTTGAAACGCGCCTGCACTTCCGACAACTTCATTACTTCGATCTGCAGGCTGTGCACTGACTGCGTCAAGCCTGCCACGCGTTGGCGCAGTTCCTGCAAGCGCTGGGTGGCGCTCGACACGGCTGCATCGGCACGCACCGCACGCGACTTTGATTCTTCGGCCAGCATGTACTGTGCACGCTGTTGCTTGGTGATGTTTTCGATTTCCTGCTGGCGCGCCAGCATGCCGTCCTGCTCCGAATCGGAGGCATAGAAGCGCACACTCGACTGGCTCACCACATGCCCTTGCCTGGTCACGAAGCTGGCACCGGCCGGCAATTTGCTGCGATCAGCAAAAGCACTGGCGGTATCGTCGGCCAGAAAAATATTGTGCAGCCAGTCCTGCATCAGGTTGCGCAAGCCGGGATCGTTCAATTGCAGCAGGTTGATGAAAGGCTTCAAGCCATGCGCGGCTGATTCGCTCGACGCGGCCGATCCGGCGCCGGCATTGGGCGAAAACAAAGCCAGCTTGGCCGGCGGCGCATCATTGAAGAAGGCCTTGGCCCAATCCAGATTGGACACTTCCAGTGCCGACATGCGCTCGCGCAACACCGATTCCAACGCGGTTTCCCAGCCCTGGTCGATATGCAGTTTTTGCCACAGGCGCGGCAACTTGGCCAGTTCGTGCTTTTCCAGCCAAGGCTGTACCTTGCCCTGGCTCTGCACGCTTTCCTGCAACTGTTTCAAGGCACTCAAACGAGCTTCAAGCTGCGCCAGACTGCTGCTTTCCTTGCTCACCAACTCTTGCGCAGTGCGGCGCTCTTCTTCCTGCTTCGGCTGCTGCTCCTGCGCCTCTTCCAGATACATCGTGGCTTCTTCCAGCGAGGCCTGTTTTTCTTCCAGTTGCAATTGCAGATTGCTCAGATGCGCATCATCGGGCAAGGCCAGACCATTTTTTTCCTGCATCAGGCGCTCGCGGCGCACGGTCAAGCCGGACAAGATGTTGGAGGCATTGCGCTGGTGCGCCGATTCGAGTTCGATCTGCTGTTGAATCTGCATGATCTTGCCGCGCGATTCGGTCGTCTTGAGCTGCGCTTCGCGCCAGGCCTGTTCCAGCGTCGGCAATTTGTCGTTGCCATCCTGCACCGCCTGCTGCGCCAGCTCGACACGCATGCCTTGCTCTTCCAGGCGGATCTCGGCTTCGGCCAGTTCATCCTGATTTTGACTACCTTGACGCTGCCATTGATCGCGCTGCGCCGTCAGCGAATTGAGTTGCAATTGGAGACGATTGCGCGATTCGATGACGAACTTGATTTGCGCTTCCAGACTGCCGATTTCGGCATTGGTTTGGTACAGATGGCCTTGCGCCGTATGCAGCCGATCACCGGCGCCATAGTGCGCCTGACGCATATGTTCCAGCTCGGCTTCGACATGTCGCAACTTGGCGGTTTGTTCTTCCAGATCAATCTGGGCGCGTTCGATTTCGCGGAAGTATTTTTCCTGTTCGGCTTTGGCTTCATTCTTGCGCAGTAGCCACAGCAGCTTTTGCTTTTCTTCCTGGTCGCCTTGCAGCTCATGGAATTTCTTGGCCACAGCGGCCTGGGCTTCGAGCTTTTCCAGATTGGTGTTCAGCTCGCGCAGAATATCTTCCAGACGCGTCAGATTTTCGCGCGTATCGTGCAGGCGATTTTCAGTTTCGCGACGACGTTCCTTGTACTTGGATACACCAGCAGCTTCTTCGAGGAAAATCCGCAACTCTTCCGGACGCGCTTCAATGATGCGCGAAATCATGCCCTGGCCAATGATCGCGTAAGCGCGTGGCCCCAGGCCGGTACCCAGGAAAATGTCTTGAATGTCGCGCCGGCGCACGGCTTGATTATTGATGTAGTAAGACGACGTGCCGTCGCGCGTCAGTGTGCGCTTGACGGCGATTTCGGCGTACTGGCCCCACTGCCCGGCAGCCTTGCCGCTGGCATTGTCGAAAATCAGTTCGACCGAAGCACGTCCAGCCGGCTTGCGGTTGGTGGAACCATTGAAAATCACGTCCTGCATCGATTCGCCGCGCAGTTCAGACGCCTTCGACTCACCAAGCACCCAGCGCACCGCATCGATGATATTGGACTTACCGCAACCGTTAGGACCGACCACACCCACCAGCTGCCCTGGCACCTGAAAATTCATCGGATCGACAAACGACTTGAATCCTGACAATTTAATGGAATTTAAGCGCACGTTATCTACAGTTTCACAGAGTTTGACGGAAGCAGGCAAATTTGCCCGCAATAGGCCGGTATCATAACATTCCCGCGCAGAAAACCGCTGCTTTACGGCCTGCAAACGCAGGCCAGAGCGCTTGAAATACCGAGGGAGTGATCGAATAAACGATAAGGGGCTGCTCGATTTCTCGTGCAACCCCTTATCGTTCAATTCTTAAGAAACGAGGTCATCAACTTAAAACGTTTCCCAATCACCATCGTCGCTAGGCGTGGGCTTGTCGCTCAGCCGTGGTGCCGGGCGGGTCGCAGGTGCGGCAGACGAGCGTTTGGCAATCGCAGCAACCGGTGCTGGACGCGCTGCAATTGTCTTCTTAGTGGCAGTGAGCGCCGGCTTGACTGGCCTGACTACCGCAGTAGCAGGCTTGGCGAAACTTGCTCTGACTGGCGCGGCAAATTCCTCGCCCTGTTCAGCACGGAAAAACGCCACCGCTTCTTTCAAACGGCGCGCCTGCTCTTCCAGCGAACCGGCCGCGGCTGCGGCTTGCTCAACCAAGGCCGCGTTCTGTTGGGTGGTTTGATCCATCTGCGTGATGGCCAAGTTGACCTGGCCGATGCCACTGCTTTGCTCTTCAGTGGCCGATGAAATCTCGCCCATGATATCGGTCACACGCTGTACCGCATTGACCACCTCGTCCATGGTTTGACCTGCACGATGCACCAGTTGCGAACCGCTATCGACCCGCGTGACCGAGTCTTCGATCAAACCCTTGATTTCCTTGGCGGCGTTGGCCGAGCGCTGCGCCAATGCTCGCACTTCAGTGGCGACCACGGCAAAGCCGCGTCCCTGTTCACCAGCACGCGCTGCTTCCACCGCGGCATTCAAGGCCAGAATATTGGTTTGGAACGCAATGCCGTCGATTACGCCAATGATGTCGGCAATCTTGCGCGAGCTATCGGTGATGCCTTGCATGGTATCGACCACCTGCCCCACCACGTCGCCACCGCGCCGCGCGATGTCGGAGGCAGTGTGCGCCAGTTGACCGGCCTGACGGGCATTGTCGGCATTTTGCTTGACCGTCGAGGTCAGTTCTTCCATGCTCGAAGCAGTTTCTTCCAGCGACGCTGCCTGCTGTTCGGTACGCGAAGAAAGATCGAGATTGCCGGCGGCAATTTCCTTGGCACCGGTGTCGATGGCATCGGTGCCGCTACGAATGCCGCCAATCACCGCAGCCAGACGCTCACGCATGACACTCATTTCATACAGCAGACTGCGCGTGTCGTTGGGGCGCGTCTTGATCGCCATGGTGAGATCACCGGCAGCAATGTTCGAGGCCACTTCGACGGCATAATACGGTTCCCCGCCGAGGCTATTGGTGATGTTGCGAATAATCGCCAGCATCAAGGCCGACACCAGCACACCCACTACCACCAGGATGGCCGCCAGCTTGGCTAGGTCTTGATAGAAATCGGCTTCCACATCGTTGAGAAACACGCCCGATACCAGCACCCAATCCCAGGGCTGATAATAGATGACATAGCTGACCTTCTTGGTTTGCTTGGTCTCGTCATTACCGGGCAAGCGCCCCATGTAGTCGATGAAACCGCGCCCCTCTGCCTTACCCAGCTTGGCCATCTCAACATAAAACAGCTTGCCGTTGGCATCGGTGCGATCGCCCACACTCTTGCCGATCAGACGCTGATTGGTCGGCAGCATCAGCACCACTGGCTTGGAATCAAATGCAAACAGGTAATTGCCGTTGTCGTAACGCATTGCTTCCATGCGCAACAGCGCCTGTTTCTGCGCGTCGGCCAGATTCATGCGGCCAGCGGCAACATCGGCGGCATAGCTTTTAACGATACCTTCGGCCGTTTCCACCACGCGCCGCACACCGGCTTCGCGTTCATCAATCATGTTGCTGCGCGTGTTCAATGCAGCCCATCCTGCCAACACCAGCAAACCGACCCACATGACGACCAAGGCCATCAGCAGCTTCGCCTTTAATGTTTTCATTATTGCAACTCCGTTCAATCGAAGGTAAGTGAATTCTTGTCAAACTACAACATTAACCTAGTCATCCACATCAGGATCAGGAGAACAACGCTGCTTACAGCGTGTGTTTGTCGAATTTGAATATTGTTCTGACAAAAAACTGACAAACTGGCAAAGATCAGTCCTTCAACGCGCTTGCGCGCTATTCGGAGAATGCAGGCGCGCCCGGTATAATGGCAGCTTGACCGCACCAGACAGCCTCGCCGAGATCACCGCGCGCCGGTGCGAATTCCATCCACTATTGATTTTCTTCCGTGAATCCTTTACTCGACAAGCTGCAAACCTATCCCTTCGAGAAGCTCAAGGAGTTGTTCTCCGGGGTTGTACCGAACCCGGAATATACGCCGATCAGCCTCGGCCTCGGCGAGCCAAAACATCCTACGCCAGCCTTCATCAAGCAGGCGCTGACCGACAATCTGAGCGGCCTGGCCAGCTATCCCAGTACGCTGGGCCTGGAAGCCCTGCGCAACGCCATTGCCGGCTGGCTGGAACGCCGCTATCAATTGCCGAAAATCGATGCAGCCACGCAGATCCTGCCGGTCAATGGCTCGCGCGAAGCCTTGTTTGCACTGACCCAGACCATCGTTGACCCAGCGCAAAAAGACGCGCTGGTGATGTGCCCGAATCCGTTCTATCAAATCTATGAAGGCTCGGCCTATCTGGCCGGCGCTCAGCCCTACTTCGTCAATTCCGACCCGGCGCGCAATTTCGCCCCTGACTACGATGCGGTACCGGACGATGTCTGGGCGCGCGTGCAACTGCTGTTCGTTTGCTCACCGGGCAATCCGACTGGCGCCGTGCTCGGCCTGGAAGAATGGAAAAAGCTGTTTGCCTTGTCCGACCGTTATGGCTTCGTGATTGCCTCCGATGAATGCTATTCGGAAATTTATTTCAAGCAGGAAGCGCCATTGGGTGGCATGGAAGCCGCGCATTTATTGGGTCGCAGCGGCTATCCACGGCTAATTTCGTTTTCCAGCCTGTCCAAGCGTTCCAACGTGCCAGGCATGCGTTCGGGCTTTGTCGCCGGCGATGCCGCCATCCTGAAAAAATTCCTGCTCTATCGTACCTACCAAGGCGGCGCCATGAGTCCATCGATTCAGAACGCCTCGATTGCCGCCTGGAACGATGAAACCCACGTGGTGGAAAATCGTGCCAAATACGTGACCAAGTTCAATCAGGTCACGCCGCTGCTGGCCGGCGTGCTCGACGTGGCCTTGCCCGATGCCAGTTTTTATCTGTGGGCAAAGATCGACACACTGAACAATATCAGCGACACGGAATATGCCAAGCGTCTGTATGCCGAATATAATGTAACGGTCTTGCCGGGCAGCTATCTGGCGCGCGAAGCCAATGGCGTCAATCCCGGTAGCCAACGCATACGCATGGCGCTGGTCGCTGAAGTGGACGAATGCCTGGAAGCGGCGCAACGCATCGTCGCCTTCACGCGCAAACTGGCCGGTGCGCAGTAAGACCACCGCGCCCCGAACGCCTGCACAACTGACCACGCAAAGCCAGGCAACAAGCTTATTTTTAACCTTGCATTTCAACTGAAGATATCAAACAAGATGACACAATCCATCCAGCAAATCATCGACCAAGCCTGGGAAGACCGCGCCAGCCTGTCGCCCAAGACCGCTCCGGCCGACATCCGTAACGCCGTGGCCGAAGTCATCGCCGGCCTCAACGAAGGCACGCTGCGCGTAGCCGACCGTCAAAGCGTTGGTCAATGGCAAGTCAACCAATGGGTCAAGAAAGCCATCCTGCTGTCGTTCCGCCTGGAAGACAATGTCCCGGTGTCGTCCGGCATCCCTGGCTACCCACAGTTCTACGATAAGGTTCCAACCAAGTTCGCCAATTACACCGCCGAAGATTTCGCCAAGGGCGGCTTCCGCGTGGTGCCACCGGCAGTGGCGCGTCACGGCTCCTTCATCGGCAAGAACGTGGTGCTGATGCCGTCCTACGTCAACATCGGCGCTTACGTCGATGAAGGTGCGATGGTCGACACCTGGGCCACCGTTGGCTCGGCAGCGCAAATCGGCAAGAACGTCCACTTGTCCGGCGGCGTCGGCATCGGCGGCGTGCTTGAGCCAGTGCAGGCCGGTCCTGTCATCATCGAAGACAACTGCTTCATCGGCGCCCGTTCGGAAGTCGTTGAAGGGGTCATCGTCGAAGAAAACTCGGTGCTGTCGATGGGTGTCTACATTGGCCAATCGACCAAGATTTATGATCGCGAAACTGGCGAAGTGCATTACGGCCGCGTACCAGCTGGTTCGGTTGTGGTGCCGGGCAATCTGCCATCGAAAGACGGCACTTACAGCCTGTATGCCGCGATCATCGTCAAGAAGGTCGATGCACAAACTCGCTCCAAGACTTCGATCAACGAACTGCTGCGCGGCGCCTGATCAGCGTCAAGGGGCATTGCCGGCCGCTGCCGGTAATGCCCCTGCAGCATTCGCCGCTAAGTAGTTCCCCGGCCGACATGGCAAGACGTCGGCCTTTGCCTTTTTTTACAGCCGGCATTTGCATAACTTTTTTACAGCACACCCGACCTGGATGAATTTGTCGCTATGAGCAAGCACGTTACCCTTTATGGCATTCCCAATTGCGATACGGTCAAGAAAGCCCGCACCTGGCTCGACAGCAATGGCATCGCTTTCACCTTCCACGATTTCAAGAAGGCCGGTCTGAATGCTGCGCTGGTGAGTACCTGGCTCAAGGATGTGCCATGGGATGTGCTGGTCAATCGCAAGGGTACGACCTGGCGCGGCCTGTCCGATGAGCGCAAAGCGGCAATCACCGACAATGCCAGTGCCACCGCATTGATGGTGGAAATGCCATCGATCGTGAAACGTCCGGTCTTGCAGGCTGGCGATGGCCAGGCCACGCAAGTGGGCTTCAACGACGCCCTCTATCAACACATTTTCAAGAAATCATCATGAGCAAAACGCTGGCCCTGACCGAGGAATTGATCGCCCTGTCGTCCGTGACACCGGAAGACAAAGGCTGCCAAGCTCGCCTGACCGAATTGCTGGCGCCGCTGGGCTTTGTCTGCGAAACCATCCAATCCGGCGACGTCACCAATCTGTGGGCACGGCGTGGCACGGGACAGCCTTTGTTGGCGTTTGCCGGCCACACCGACGTGGTGCCGACCGGCCCAATCGACAAATGGCAATCGCCACCATTCCAGCCGACCCAGCGTGACGGCAAACTGTTTGGTCGCGGCGCATCCGACATGAAAACCTCGATTGCCGCCATGGTGGTAGCGGTCGAAGAATTCGTCGCCGCCCATCCCGCTCATCAGGGCTCGATCGGTTTCCTGATCACCAGCGATGAAGAAGGCCCGGCCACCGATGGCACCGTGATCGTCTGCAATCAATTAAAGGCCCGCGGCGAACAACTGGATTACTGCATCGTCGGCGAACCGACCTCGGCCAAGCAATTGGGCGACATGATCAAAAACGGCCGCCGCGGCACCATGTCCGGCAAGCTCACAGTCAAGGGTATACAAGGCCATATCGCATATCCGCAACTAGCCAAGAATCCGATTCACCTGGCCGCCCCGGCACTGGCAGAACTGGTCGATGAACAATGGGATGCCGGCAATGAATACTATCTACCGACGTCGTGGCAGATGTCGAATATCCACGGCGGCACCGGCGCGTCGAACGTGATTCCGGGCGACGTCATTATCGATTTCAACTTCCGTTTCTCAACTGCCAGTACCGTCGAAGGCTTGCAGCAACGCGTGCATGCCATGCTCGACCGCCACGGTTTCGATTACGACCTGAAGTGGACCGTTGGCGGCTTGCCGTTCCTGACACCGCGCGGCAATCTCAGCGATGCACTGGCATCGGCAATCAAGGCCGAAACCGGCCTTGATACTGAACTCTCCACCACTGGCGGCACCTCCGATGGCCGCTTCATTGCGCAAATCTGTCCACAAGTGATCGAGTTTGGCCCACCCAACGACAGCATTCACAAGATCGACGAATACATCGAAGTACGCTACATCGATCCACTGAAAAACATTTACCGCCGCACCCTGGAAAATCTATTGCTGTAGCCCTGCGCTCCAGCCGGAGCGCAGTCTGTTTGCCGGAATCCATTTTATGCACCGACCGAGAATATCGATCATGACACCAAACAATTTTGCGACCATACGCGATATCCTGCGTTACGCGATCACCCGTTTCAACACCGAAAAGCTGTTCTTTGGTCACGGCACCAATAATGCCTTCGACGAAGCAGCCTATCTGATCCTGCATACGCTGAAGCTGCCGCTGGATCAACTCGAGCCCTTCCTCGATGCACGTCTGCTGCAAGGCGAAATCGACAATCTGCTGCGCGTCGTTGATCGCCGCACCGAAGACCGCGTACCGGCCGCCTACATCACCAAGGAAGCCTGGCTTGGCGGCTATCGCTTCTACGTCGATGAACGCGTGATCGTGCCACGCTCATTCCTGGCAGAACTGATTCCGGAACACTTTGCACCGTGGGTGCAAGACCCCGCCAGTGTCATCAACGCACTCGACCTGTGCACCGGTTCTGGCTGCCTGCCGATCCTGCTGGCCGACGCTTTTCCTGATGCTCATATCGATGCCGTCGACATCTCGCCTGAAGCGCTGCAAGTGGCGCGCCGCAATGTCGACGATTACGAACTCGACGCGCGCATCAATCTGGTCGAATCGGATCTGTACAGCAAACTGCCGGCACGTCAATACGACCTGATCATCAGCAATCCGCCTTACGTCAATGCCGACTCGATGCGCAAATTGCCGCAAGAATATCTGCAAGAACCGCAACTGGCACTGGCAGGTGGCCTGGATGGCATGGACCTGGTGCGCAAGATCGTCAAGGGTGCGGCGCAGCGCCTGACCCCGCAAGGCGTGCTGCTGGTCGAAATCGGCAACGAACGCGCCCATGCCGAAGCAGCTTTTCCCAACCTCGAATTAACCTGGGTCTCCACCAGTGCCGGTGATGACATGGTGTTCCTGGTCACTGCCGAGCAACTGCAAGGCCTTGCTTGAAACTTAGAACCGGGGCACGCTCTTGCTGCGCTGCCATGATGTGGCCGTCGGCCGACAGATCGTGACCTGTTTCTTACCGCAACATTTACCTTTTTGATTGCAGCATTACCATGATTCGTTTTCAGCAAGTTACCCTGGCCCGTGGCGTTAAACCGCTGCTGGACAATGTCGATCTGACGCTCAACCCGGGCGACAAGATCGGCCTCATCGGCGCCAATGGCGCCGGCAAATCCAGCCTGTTCGCCATCTTGCGTGGCGAACTGCATGCCGACCTGGGCAGCATCGACTATCCATCCAAATGGCGCATGGCCTATGTGGCACAGGAAACACCGGCACTGGACCGGCCAGCCGTCGAATATGCGATCGATGGCGACGTCACGCTGCGCCGTCTGGAGGCTGAACTGGCGGCTGCTGAAGCCGAGCCGGAAAGCATGGAAAACGGCAATCACATCGCCGAGCTGCACGGCTCGCTGGCCGATGCCGACGCCTATACCGTACGCTCGCGCGCCGAGCAATTATTGATCGGCCTGGGTTTTTCGCTGGAACAGATGGAACGCCCTGTAGCCAGTTTCTCCGGCGGCTGGCGCATGCGCCTGAATCTGGCACAAGCACTGATGTGCCCGTCCGACCTGTTGCTGCTTGATGAACCGACCAATCACTTGGATCTCGATGCCATCATCTGGCTGGAAGACTGGCTCAAGCGCTATGCAGGTACGTTGATCATCATTTCCCATGATCGCGACTTTCTCGACGGTGTGGTCAATGTGATCGTGCACATCGACGAACGCAAACTGAAACGCTACTCCGGCAATTACAGCGCCTTCGAACGGCAACGTTCGGCGCAACTGGAACTGGCGCAAGGCATGCTCGAAAAGCAGACGCGCCAGCGCGCCCACTTACAATCCTTCATCGACCGCTTCAAGGCCAAGGCCAGCAAGGCGCGCCAGGCACAAAGTCGCATGAAGGCCTTGTCCAAGATGGAAGAACTGGCACCATTGCGTGCCGCCGCCGAATTTTCATTTGAATTCCGCGAACCGCTGTCGGCACCGAATCCCTTGCTGGTGATGGAGAAGGTCAATGCCGGTTATCGCATTGAAGATCCCGAGACCTACGTCATCACCGAACGCAGCATTGTCAATAGCATCGATTTTTCGCTGCAAACCGGCCAACGCATTGGTTTGCTGGGCGTCAACGGTGCTGGCAAATCGACACTGATCAAGACCATCGCCAGCGAACTCAAGCCGCTGACCGGCACGGCGCAATTCGGCAAGGGTCTGGTGATCGGCTATTTCGCCCAGCATCAGGTGGAGATGCTGCGCCATGACGAATCGCCGCTATGGCATCTGGCGCGCATTGCGCCAAATGTACGCGAACAGGAATTGCGTAACTTCCTTGGCAGCTTCAATTTCAACGGTCCCATGTCGACTGCCAGCATCGCACCGTTCTCCGGCGGTGAAAAGGCGCGACTGGCACTGGCGCTGATTGTCTGGCAACGCCCTAACCTGCTGCTGCTCGATGAACCGACCAATCACCTTGATCTGGAAACACGCGAAGCCTTGACCATCGCACTGGCGCAGTTCGAAGGCACCGTCGTGCTGGTATCCCATGATCGCCATCTGCTGCGCGCCACCACCGATCAATTCCTGATCGTCGCCGAAGGCAAGTTGCAGCCGTTTGATGGCGATCTCGACGACTACCGCGACTGGTTGTTCAAAACCAAGCTGGCGGAAAAAAAGAGTGTGCAAGAAGCGGCTCAACTGGTGCCCGTAAAGAAAGCCGATCCAAAACCGGCAGTGATACAGGAAGCGCCAGCGGCCGCCAATGCTGACCGCAAGGAACAGAAGCGCCAGGATGCCGGAGACCGCCAGCGCTTGGCCAGCTTGAAAAAGCCAATCGAACAGCAGATCAAACGACTGGAAGAAAAGATCGCCAAATGCAATGAAAAGAAGGCCGTCATTGATGCCCGCCTGGCCGATCCCACGATTTACGATGCTGGCAACAAGGAAGCGCTAAAGACGCTGATCACCGACCAGGCCTATTGTGGCAAGGAACTGGAACAACTGGAAGGTGAATGGCTGGAACAGCAGGACGCGCTGGAACAGATACTCGCATAAGCAGCGCAAGCGCTGTCAACAGCCGCTCCACTATCCTTGCATGCACACGCGAGGAGGGTCGACCGGCTGTTTCTTCATATAAACTTCTTACATAGATGTCTTTGGTGCAAGCACGGAAAACGATTAAGCTGCTCGCATATCAACCAAAACAACTAAGGAGTAATCATGTCCTCTTTTCCATCGCGCCGCCTGTCCCTGTTACTGAGCGCATTGCTGCTGGCCGGCGCCAGCGTGAGCGCACAGGCCGCCGACCTGCTTGACACCGTCAAGGCGCGCGGCACGCTCAAGGTTGCGCTGGAAGGCAATTATCCGCCGTTCAACTTCAAGGATCCGAAAACCCGTGAATTGACTGGCTTTGAAGTCGATGTGGCCAAACTGCTGGCGGCCAAGCTGGGCTTGAAGGCAGAGTTCACCACCACCGAATGGAGCGGCATCCTGGCTGGTTTGGGTGCTGGCAAGTACGACGTCATCATCAACCAGGTCGGCATCACCGACGAACGTCAAAAGGCTTTCGACTTTTCCGATCCCTACACCTTGTCGAGCGCGCAATTGATCGTGCGCAAGGATGAAAAGCGCCAGTTCAATAGCTTGGAAGACTTGAAAGGCAAGAAACTCGGCCTCGGCCAAGGCACCAACTTCGAACAAAAAGCCAAGAGCGTGCCAGGTATCGATGTTCGAACCTATCCTGGCTCACCAGAATATCTCGCTGATCTGGCCAGTGGCCGTATCGATGCCGCACTCAATGACAGCCTGCTGGTCAGCTATTTGCTGAAATCCTCGAATCTGCCGCTCAAGGGCGGCGCGCCGGTCGGCACCATCGACAAGATCGGCATTCCTTTCCAAAAGGGTAATCCGCAATTCAAGGCGGCGCTGAACAAGGCACTGGCCGACATTGAGCAAGACGGCAGCTTCAAGCAGGTCTCGGTCAAATGGTTCGGTATTGACGTCAGCAAGCCGCCAGCCGCACAATAAGGCTAGCGCTGGCGGCTGAGCAGGCTGCCAACACCACGAATGTAAACACTATCCCCGCATCGCTGCGGGGATATTTTTATTTGCCGACACTATGGAAATATGGGAATTGCTGCGCCAGGCGGCGCCGATCATGCTCACCGGCACCGGCTACACCTTGCTGTTTGCGCTATCGTCGATGGTCGGCGGTTTGGGATTAGGTTTTTTGCTGGCAGTCGCCCGTATCGTGCCGTGGCGGATAGTACATTGGCCGGCGACAGTCTATGTCAGTCTGATGCGCGGCACTCCGCTGCTGGTGCAAATTTTCGTGGTGTATTACGGTCTGCCGAGCGTCGGCATTGAATTTTCACCGCTGATGGCCGGGGTGTTGACGCTGAGCCTGAACGCCAGCGCCTACCTGTCGGAAAGTCTGCGCGGTGCGATTTTGGGAGTTGGCAAAGGGCAATGGGGCGCCAGCTACAGTCTGGGTATGAGCTATCCGCAAACGCTGGCTTATGTTGTCGTACCGCAAGCCATCCGCATTGCCGTACCATCGATGAGCAATACACTGATCAGCCTGATCAAGGATACTTCGCTGGTCTCGGTCATCACCGTGACCGAATTGATGCTGTCGACCAAGGAAATCATCGCCGTGACGTTCCGCCCGCTGCCGCTCTACATTGCCGCCGCCATGGTGTACTGGGCCTTGAGTATTGCGTTTGAAACCTTGCAACACCGATTGGAACGCCGCCTGGCGCGCGCGCATCAATAAATGAAAAAGCCCGGCGGATAAGGCTGGGCTTGGGGGTTTATTGCCTGCAGGCAGTGCATCAACGTTTGACGCGATAGATATCCTGCCCTGCCTCATCGATCTGACGCCGCAATTCACGACGTTCATCGGCACTGAGCTTGCCGCGACGTTGATTAGCATCTTGGTCGTGCTGCGGCGGCGGGCGACCATTGCCTTCAAAGCCGCTACCCTGGGGCCGATACTCACCCGGCGGGCGACCAGGCGCCGGCGGCCCTGCCAACGCAGTGGTGACACTGAGCATCAGCACGACTGCAGCAACAAGAATTTTTTTGATTACAGCTATTTCCATAACAGCATTTTTCCACATTTCAGGCCAGCGACAAAGTTCATCATCGATGGTAGCCAGTGTAGGTTGCGTGGCCGGATGTTATAAGATGTTTACGGTAAGGGATGTAACAGTTTGTAATCTTTAGCCGAAGACATATTGCTGATTGCCGCGAAGGCGCTACCATACCGTCATGAATACGACCAACACAAGTACCACTGCTGCTCCAGCCCATCAATCCAAAATCCTGGTGGTGGACGATGACATCCGTCTGCGCGACCTGTTGCGCCGCTATCTGACCGAACAAGGTTTCAACGTCGTCACCGCCGAAAACGCGCAGGCCATGAATAAGCTCTGGATCCGCGAGCGTTATGATCTGCTGGTGCTCGACCTGATGCTGCCAGGCGAAGACGGTCTGGCAATTTGCCGCCGCCTGCGTGGTGCCGGTGACCAGACGCCCATCATCATGCTCACTGCCAAGGGCGAAGATGTCGACCGCATTATCGGCCTGGAAATGGGCGCTGACGATTATCTCCCCAAACCCTTCAATCCACGCGAACTGGTGGCACGGATTAACGCAGTTTTGCGCCGCAAAGGTCCGGATGAATTGCCTGGTGCACCATCGGAGTCGCCGGAGTCGTTTGAATTCGGCGAATTCGTGCTCGACCTCGGTACCCGTACCTTAAAAAAGAATGGCGACACAGTGCCGTTGACCACCGGCGAATTCTCCGTACTCAAGGTGTTTGCCCGCAATGCCCGCCAACCGCTATCACGCGAAAAGCTGATGGAAATGGCGCGCGGACGTGAATATGAAGTGTTCGACCGCAGCCTCGATGTACAGATTTCACGTCTGCGCAAGCTGATTGAACCGGATCCGGCCAATCCTCTGTACATTCAGACCGTATGGGGCCTGGGCTACGTCTTCATTCCTGAGGGCAAACCACGCTAATGCGCGTACCATCGCCGTCTAACGGCATGCACACCATGAGCTACCAAGCACGCCAACGATGGTTCAGCAATGGACTGTTCTGGCGTACCTTCTTTCTACTGACCTTCCTGATCACCGCCAGCATGGTGGCATGGGTTGCCAGCTTTCGCATGGTCGAACGTGGCCCGCGCGCCGAGCAGATGGCAGCGCAGATCGTTTCCATCGTCACCATCACGCGTGCCGCGCTGACCCACTCAGCGCCCGAAATGCGCCGCGAACTGCTGTTCGATCTGGCCAGCAATGAAGGTATCCGTATTTATCCGCTAGAAAAAACCGACAAGGTAACGCCACCGGACGATGACTCACCGGTGTTCCCGGATCTCGCCTATTACGTCAAGCAAGCCATGGGGGATGACACTCAGTTTGCTGCGGGCGTGAATGATGTCGATGGCTTTTGGGTCAGTTTCAAAATCGACGAGGATGAATACTGGCTAATGCTGGACCGCGGCCGTCTCGACCACGCTTCCAGCCTGCAATGGCTGGGCTGGGGCTCGATTGCACTGGTGCTGTCCTTGATCGGTGCGGTCTTCATTTCAACGCTGATCAACCAACCGCTGGCGCGCCTGACCGCTGCTGCGCGTGCAATTGCCAAAGGCCAGCGCCCCGATGCATTGCCCGAATCCGGTCCAACCGAAATTCGTGAAGCCAATCTCAGCTTCAATCAGATGGTCGATGATCTGGCGCGCATCGAATCCGATCGTGCAGTGATCCTGGCTGGGATTTCGCATGACCTGCGCACGCCGCTGGCGCGCATGCAATTGGAAGTGGAAATGGCACATCTATCCGATGACGCACGCGACGGCATGCATGCAGACCTAGCGCAGATGGATGCCATCATCGGCCAGTTTCTCGATTACGCCAAACCGTTCGACAACAGCAGTTTCACACCAGTGGACATATCCGGCCTGCTGCAGGATGCTGCCAGCCACAGCAAGCGCCAGGCCGATGTGCAAGTCACCACTAATATCGGTGCCGGCATTGAAATCATGGGCAACACGGTCGAACTCGAACGCATTATCAGCAACCTGATCGAAAATGCCCGGCGCTACGGCAAGACAGCGCAGACTGACGTGGCCAACATCGACATCCTGTGCAAACACGAAGGGCATAGCATCAAGGTCGAGATCGCCGATCACGGCCCCGGCGCACCCGACAGCGAACTGGAGCACCTGCTGCGACCGTTCACCCGGCTCGACACTGCGCGCGGCCAGGCCAACGGTTCTGGGTTGGGACTGGCAATCGTCAATCGCATCGTGATCCGCCACAACGGCAAACTGCATTTGCGCAATCGCGAAGGCGGTGGCCTGGTGGTGCAAATGGTATTCCCGCAAGCGCCGCGTAGCGGTTCGCGCAAGCAGGCGGGTGTATGAAACAGCAACCGCGTCCAGCCGCATTGATGTTTGCGCTTCTGTATTTTCTCTGCGGCACGGTGCAAGCCCAGCTCCGCGTGGACCGTAACCTGAGCATCACCAACCCGACGCCGGTACCACTCAACGCCACCTCGACTGCCACAGCAACGTCAACAAATACCGCTGGCGCCCCAACCAACAAGTCACACGCCAGCGGCAGCTATACCAGCACGGCCATGGGACCGACCATCGTAGCCAAGAATGCCGAATATGCGAGCACCTTCAAAATCAGCTCCAACGTGCCGACTGGCAGCACCATCAGCAAGGTGTGGTGGCGTTATGGTTTATCAGACAAGCCGGTGGGTTTCGAAGCCGTGTTGTGCTGGCGCGAGCAGCAGCCCTGCTGGAATCTCACCAACGACAACATCGGCAGCACTTCAGCCTTCAATGGCAAGGATGCCAGTCAGCCATTCACTCTGCATTACCACGTCAAGGGCAGTGGCCCGAACAACACGCCGGCGCAGGGACAGCTGAATCAATTGATCGTCAGCTTCGATTTGCCGTAAGCTTGCCCTGACTTATTCGTCTAGCGTGCGGATTTTCTGCAGCGCCTCATCAATGCGCTCCACAGCAACCACCTTGAGTCCTTCGATATCCTGCTTGGGCATATTGGCCTTCGGAATCATGGCAATCGAAAAACCCAGCTTGGCCGCTTCGCGCAAGCGCTCCTGACCACGTGGCGCAGGCCGGATCTCACCGGCCAGGCCGACTTCGCCAAACACCACCAGACCACGCGGCAAAGGCTTGTTGCGCATCGAAGAATTGATCGCCAGCAACACCGCCAGATCCGCCGCTGGTTCGGTAATCTTGACGCCGCCCACAGCATTGATGAAAACATCCTGATCGAATGCGGCAACGCCGGCATGCCGATGCAAAACCGCCAACAGCATGGCCAGACGGTTTTGCTCCAGACCCACCGACAAACGGCGCGCATTTGGCACATGCGAACTATCGACCAGCGCCTGGATTTCCACCAGCAACGGGCGCGTGCCTTCCTGCGTCACCATCACACATGAACCCGGCACCTGCGTATCGTGTTGCGACAGGAATAGCGCAGAAGGATTGGAAACACCTTTCAAGCCCTTTTCCGTCATAGCAAATACACCGAGTTCATTGACTGCGCCAAACCGGTTCTTGAAGGCCCGCACCAGACGGAAGCTGGAATGCGTATCGCCCTCGAAATACAACACCGTGTCGACGATATGCTCCAGCACACGCGGCCCCGCCAGCGCCCCCTCTTTGGTCACGTGCCCCACCAGGATGATGGTGGTATCGCTGGTTTTGGCCGCTCGCGTCAATTGCGCAGCACATTCGCGCACTTGCGCCACCGAGCCTGGCGCCGAACTCAGCGCATCGGAATAAATGGTTTGTATCGAGTCGATCACGGCGACATCGGGCTTATGCTCGGCCAGCGTGGCGAGAATTTTTTCGAGCTGGATTTCGGCCTGCAACTTCAAGTCTTTGGCATCCACCGCCAGACGCTTGGCACGCAAGGCAATCTGCGAACCAGATTCTTCGCCGGTGACATACAACACTTGCTTGAGTTTGGAAATATTGGCCAATGCCTGCAATAACAAGGTCGACTTGCCGATGCCGGGATCACCGCCGATCAAGACCACACCACCCGGCACCAGACCACCACCGAGCACCCGATCAAATTCTTCAATCCCTGTGCCGAAGCGCGGCACATCAATTGCCTCAATATCGACCAGCGACAATACTGGCGCGGTTTGCGCCAGTGCTTGTGGCTGCGATGAATAGCGATTACCTCCACCCGACTCCACCAGTGTTTCCACCAGCGTATTCCATTGTCCACAACCAGGACATTTACCAGCCCATTTGGTGCTGATGTCACCGCATTCGGTACAGGTGTAATTGGTCTTGGCTTTTGCCATCTCAGTTCTTTTCTCGCACAGCGACACGCGGTGCCAGCGCGCACATCAATTCATAGCCGATCGTACCAGCCGCAAATGCCACCTCGTCCACCGGCAGCGCCTCGCCCCACAACAGTACATGGCTACCAACCCCGGCATGGGGAATTGCGCTCAGATCTACCACCAGCATGTCCATCGACACCCGGCCAATAGTGCCGGTACGCACACCGTCGACCAGCACCGGCGTATGGTTGGGGGCATGGCGCGGATAGCCGTCGGCATAACCGCAGGCCACCACACCGATTGTCATCGGCTTGTCGGCGACGAAACGGCTGCCGTAGCCGACCGCATCGCCAGGACCAATATGCTGGATGCCGATGATCTTACTCTCCAACGTCATCGCCGCGCGCAAGCCAAAATCCTTGGCCGTGGCACCACCGGGCGTGCCGCCGTAAAGCATCACACCGGGACGCACCCAATCGTAGGCCAGTTCTGCATGCAGCAGATCCGCGGCAGAATTGCAGACACTGCGCGCGCCCTCCAGCCCCTCGGTTGCGGCCAGAAAACGCTTGATCTGTTCGTTCAGTGGTAAATCCGGATTGGCGGCATCGTCAGCATTGGCAAAGTGCGTCATAAAAGTGATGCTACGCACACAAGCCAGCGCCCGCAGACGCGCATAGGCAGTGCGATAGGCTGCAGGCTTGTAACCGAGGCGATTCATGCCACTGTTCATTTTCAGATGCACATCGAACTGCAGATCATCCGGGTTGGTCGCAGTCGCCTGAAATGCTTCCAGGAGCGCGATCTGCTGGTCACAATGCACAGCAAATTGCAACTGATGCTGGGCCACGACCGGCAAATCGTCCGCATCGAAGAAGCCTTCGAGCAGCAAAATCGGCTTGCGCCACCCCAGTTCGCGCAGTTTGACCGCGTAATCGACCTCCACCAGTGCCAATCCATCGGCAGCAGCAAATGCCCGCACTGCCCGCCCCAGACCGTGACCATAGGCCTGCGCCTTAACCACCGCCCAGGCCTTGGCCTGCGGCGTCAGTGATTTGGCAACCGCCAGGTTATGCTGCAAAGCAGTAATATCTATCGTGGCAACAATCGGTCTTGGCATAGGATGTGGTGAAGAGCTTGCAAAAAAAACAGCGACACTGCAGCAACGACGCAAAGCGGTATCAATACCTGCAGGTTGGGGCAATACGCCTTTATGACAAAGGAACAAATCTGCCGTTTCGGGAACCAGCCCGCATTTTACCGGACCAAGCTGTTTCCATGCAGTAGGAAAATCGTCCAACTGCCATGATTATGTGCTGATTTTGCGCGCCGTTAGCATCGAATCTGCGGTGCTCCCCGCTGGCCCATTTGCCATTGCTCAATGACAAAGCAAAAGATTTTATAGGCAGGTTTTACCCCCCCATACTTATCACTGGCAGGCCATCTTTTCATGGTATAAAGCAAGCCGGGGATAATTTGTCACATCTTGGATACGGATGAATCGCGGCTTTTACACCATCATGGCAGCGCAGTTTTTTTCGTCGCTTGCCGATAATGCACTGCTTATCGCTGCTATCGCACTCCTGTCGGAGATGCAAGCTCCGCAATGGATGACGCCGATGCTCAAGCTGTTCTTCGTGCTCTCTTATGTGTTGCTGGCAGCATTCGTCGGTGCCTTTGCGGATGCTTTTCCCAAGGGCAAGGTGATGTTTATCACCAATATGATCAAAGTAGTTGGTTGTGGGCTGATGTTCTTTTCAGTACACCCGCTGCTGGCCTATGCGGTAGTCGGTTTTGGTGCAGCGGCGTATTCGCCGGCCAAATATGGCATCCTGACCGAATTGCTACCGCCGGAAAAACTGGTTGCAGCCAATGGCTGGATCGAAGGCTTGACGGTCGGCTCCATCATTTTCGGTACTGTGCTCGGCGGTGCCCTGGTCAATCCGCATATAGCTTCAATGCTGCTGGCTTTCGACTTCCCGCTGATCGACTTCCACATCGATACGCCAACCGAGGCGGCGCTGTGCATCATCACCGTCATCTACCTTATTGCCGCCATCTTCAACCTGAATATCCTCGATACCGGTGCTCGCTATGCGCATCAGCAACACAATCCGATCAAACTGATTGCCGACTTTTCCAATTGCTTCATTATGCTGTGGCGCGACAAACTGGGCCAGATTTCGCTGGCAGTGACCACCCTGTTCTGGGGCGCCGGTGCCACGCTGCAATTCATCGTGCTGAAATGGGCAGAAAAATCCTTGCACATGCCACTCGACAAAGCTGCCGTGCTGCAAGGTGTGGTGGCGCTCGGCGTGGCGCTCGGCGCAGTGGGTGCTGCACGTTTCGTGCCGCTCAAGAAGTCGCTGTCGGTCATGCCACTGGGCATCATCATGGGCATCGTCGTCATGACCATGACCACCGTGACTTCGGTGTGGGTCGCCTATCCGCTGCTGGTGATCATTGGTGCGCTATCGGGTTATTTTGTCGTGCCGATGAATGCGCTGCTGCAGCATCGCGGCCATGTATTGATGAGTGCGGGACATTCGATTGCCGTCCAGAACTTCAATGAAAACCTGTCTGTGCTGACCATGCTGGTGCTGTACGCCTTCATGGTCAAACTCAACCTGAATGTCAATATCGTCATTCTGATCTTTGGCGTCTTTGTGGCCAGCCTCATGTATTTGATCATGCGCCGCCATGCTGCCAACCAGCGCGAACACGATTCGCTGGCGCTCATCGGCGAACACAAGCATTGATCACGCCGCGCGCGATAGCTGGCAACAGCGCGCACCGCGCATCACTATCTGCCTATCAATAATGAACAATGGCGTGTTGCACGCGCTGCGCCGCTTTGCCACGCCAGTCATCGGGGACGATGAAGCCACGGCGCTGCTCTAGCACCACGCTGCCATCCGCCTCCGCAACGGCACAAACGGCAATCAACACCGGCGCCAGGGTTTGCTGAAACAGCAAACCGATCGCCTCTTTTAGTTGCGTTACCGACAAGGCCTGCGCCAACGGCGCGCGCGCCGGCGCCAGCCATTCCAACCGCGGCAACACTAGATAATGGGCCTCCGGATTGAGCGCCAGCTCGGCCAGTTCACACCAGAAACCACGGCAATGCCCGGCCGCCACGCCCAAAGCCGGGGGCAACACGGTATCGATATCCTGCTCGCGATAAAACAACCAGCCCTTGACCAAGGCCGCCGCATGCGTGACAGCTTGCGTCAGGTAGCGCCCTGCCGCAGGATGTTGTGACAACATCAGTTGCTGCTGCATGATCTTGTCCATCTTGGCACCGAGCGAATCAGCCAGATTGGGACCGACAAAGGCGTTCGCTCCCATTTGAACGCGATACGATTCCAGCAAATAAAATTTGGTGGCGAATTCCCAATGCTCAGCACCAGCATGCAGCGCATCGTGCACCAGAAAATCGAATTCGCCTATTGTGACATTAGCGTCATCGCGCACCTGCACATTATGAGAAATCAACCGCTGCGTCTGCTGCAGATAAAACGTCATCAACTTTTCAGCATAGCGCCCCAGACGCGCAGACGGCTGCTGCATCAGTTGCGCATGTAACAATCGGGGATTGCCATCGAGTGCATGCAACCAGGTGACATCCATTTCACTCAATGGGCCCAACGCTGCGATACGCCCCCCCCAACGTGGCGCATAAGCATCGAGCAGATCGGGCGCCTCCAGCAACCAGGTCAAGGCACGCACATGTGGATCACGCAAGTTGTGCCAACGCTGATGGAAGCGCTGTTGATAGCTCAGCGATGCGCCACTCACCAGTGGCGACGACTCAGCCATTGGCGCTGGCATAGGTCGTCATTGCCAGGCACAGGTCAGACCAAGCCTTGCTCTTGTCGCCCAATTGGCGCAACAGATAAGCCGGGTGATAAGTCACAACCAGGGGCAAGCCCTGATAACGGTGCACAGTGCCGCGCAACTTCGATACCGGTGTGGCCGCATCCAGCCCCAGCAGCGACAAGGCCGCAGTCTTGCCCAGCGCTACCAGAACAGTCGGCTCAATCAAGGCAATCTGGCGCTGCAAATAAGGAATGCAGGAAGCCACTTCCTGCGGCGACGGCGGGCGGTCCTTGCCACTGTCGTCGGTAGGTCGGCATTTGACGATATTGGCAATATAGGCGTTATCGCCACGTTTGAGCCCCATGGCCTGCAACATATTGTCAAGCAGCTTGCCAGCCGCACCGACAAACGGCTCGCCTTGCATATCCTCGTTGCGGCCCGGACCTTCGCCGATGAACAGCCACTTGGCCTTTTCATCGCCGACGCCGAAGGCTGTCTTCTTGCGACCACGGCACAAACCGCATTGCTCGCAGGCAGCCACGGTTTCCTTGAGCTTGGCCCAATCCATGGTGGCAATGGCCGGATTGATTCGAATCGACGGCACGTCATCGTCGTCCTCGTCGTCGGGCACGAAACCTTCCGACATCGCATCAGCATGATCCATCTCGCTCAACCAGGAAGGCAGACCATCGTCGACGCTGTCACTGGCCGGACGTGCTGGCACCGCAGCCTGCGCTGCTTGCTGCGGCATCACGGGCTTGGCCACGACCGCGCTCGGTGCCGGCCAAGCCACTGATGCAGCGACCACATGCGCTACCACTTGCGGTTCCGGCTCGGCAGCAGCGCTCAGATGGCGACGCACCCACACCGGCCCGACGCCGATCTCTTCCAACAATTGGGCCGAAGCGGCCAAAGCGTGCTGATTCATAACGATAGACTCATGACAATGGCGTCTTCACGCGAGGACGACGTGGCAGGATAGTAATTCTTGCGTCGTCCGACTTCAACAAAACCAAAACGTTTATACACCTGCAAGGCGCGCAGATTGGACACCCGCACTTCCAGCAACATGATCTTCATCGCATGCTGGCGCGCCTGCTCCACGGCCAGTTGCAACAACAAATGCCCAAGTCCCGTTCTCTGCACATCGCTGGCCACGCTGACATTGAGCAGATGCGCCTCGTCCAGCGCTTCCATGACCAGGAAATAACCCAGCAAACGGCGCGCCGGATCGCGCACGGTCAACGCCAGATAACCACTGCGCAAGGAGTCGAGGAAATTGCCGCGCGACCATGGATGCGAATACACCGCAGCTTCCAGCGGCACCACTTCATCGACATCATCGACCTGCATGGCAGCAAACGTCAACAAGCCGAAACGGTGCTCCAGGCTGGCCTGCAATGCATCAGGATAGACCACAGCGCTCACGCGACACCTTTTGCGGCACGCTTGTCGGCGTCCTTTAGCAGATCGCGCACCTGACGTTCTGCCGTGGTCAGCGCCACCTTATTGCGCAAATACATCGGCTGCGCCTCCTGCAACGGCACCGTGCGCCCTTGCGCCACGGCAATCTGTCCCAGCGTTGCCACCTGCGCCGCATGCGGCATCAGCAATGGCAGCCCGCTGGCAGCAAATGGCTGCGCCGCAAAGTCGTCGACATAAGCGGTCAAACCATTACCGCAGGCCTGCACTGCGCCGCGCGCAGCAACCTCGCGCGCCGATGACAAACAGGGTGCGACCAGCTCTTGCCAGCCATGCGCATCATGCCGGTACTGCGCCCAATACACCTCTCCCATACGCGCATCGAGAATCGCCAATACATCGCGCGCCGACGTCGCTTCCAGCGCAGCTTGCGCCATGGCTGCCAGCGTCACAATCGGCGCCACCGGCAACTCGGCACCAAACGCCAGGCCTTGCACCACACCGCAAGCCGTACGCACGCCGGTAAACGAACCCGGACCGACACCAAAGGCAATCGCATCACAACGCGACAAAGCAATCCCACCCTCGGCCAGCAACTGCTGCACCATGGGCAAAATGGTTTCGGAATGGGTTTGCACGCCGGCCGATTCGCGGGTAATCAGTTGGCCGTTATAGAGCAGTGCCGCCGAAGCGAGTTCGGTCGAGGTTTCGATGGCAAGAATGATAGACATGCCGGTATTTTACCGCGCCGCCAGACCGCCGGCTGCACCTGCGGCATGAGTAAATTTGCCGCAGCACACTAAAATCGCCTTTTGGGGCGTCAGGAGTAAAATACCCAGACTTATGCCCTATCAACTCTTTTCCAGCAACAACCGAGAACAACTCGCCCAGGCCTTACGCAACGACAGCTGGGTGATCGCCTGCCTGTGCGCAGGCTGGTGCGGCAGTTGCCGCGACTACGGCACTGCTTTTGCCGCCTGGGCTGAACGCTGCCCGCAGCACCATTTCGTCTGGATCGATATTGAAGACCAGGCCGACCTGGTCGGTGACCTCGATATCGATAATTTCCCGACCCTGCTGATACAACGCGGCGCCACAGTCAGTTTTTTTGGCCCGATGGAACCCGACACGCGCCTGGCAGAACGACTACTGCAAGCGCTGGCAGCAAAAAGCCTGACCGAACTGGCACAAGAAGCCGCCAGCAGCGACGCGCGACGCGCCTGGCAAGAAGCTAACCTGGTCACACGCCTGGACCAGTTGAACGATGCCGCTTGATTACTGCCGGCCCCAGCTCACAGCCACGGATCGATTTCCGGATGCGGAAAGCGCGCAGTAATGAAATCCACAAAACTGCGCACCTTGGCCGATAACAAACGTCGACTCGGATACGCCATCAACACATCCACACGTCCCATCTGATAGTCGGCCAGCACGCGTTGCAGCTTGCCATCGCGCAAATCGTCGCCGAGACTGAACGATGGCCGCATGGTAATTCCCATACCGGCCAGCGCAAAGTCGCGCAGTAACAAGGCGCTATTCGACACCATGGTGCTGGTGATCGGAATATCGTGCATGCCGTCTTCCATTTGCACATGCCAGAAATGGCGTAAATGTTCGTGCGAAAAATTGAGGCAAGCATGCGTGCTCAATTCCTGCGGTGTCTGCGGCGCGCCATGCTGCGCGATATAGGCGGGCGAAGCACACAGCACCACCTCTGCCACACCTAGCTTACGCACCACCATGCTGGCATCGAACTTCTGCAAGCTACTGAAAAAACCAATATCCAGGCCCTCTTCGACCAAATCCATCGTGCGGTCAGAAAACGAGATGTCCAACACTACATCGGGATAAATCCGCGAAAATTCCGGCAACAGCTTGCCGAATTGACTTTGCCCAAAACCGGCATGGGAATAGATCGACAAGGTCCCCGTCGGTTTCTTGGTCGACATCGACGCAATCGCCTCGGCCTCTTCAATCTCGGGAAGAATGTGCCGCACCCGCTCCAAAAAGGCCTGTCCCGGCTCGGTCAACGACAGTCGCCGCGTCGAACGATTGAGCAGACGCGTCCCCAAATGGTTTTCCAGATCAACGATATAACGCGTCACTACGGCGTTGGACAACTCCATGATCTCCGCAGCGCGCACAAAGCTACCCTGCTCGACCACCTTGGCAAACACTTTCATTGAGTGCAAGCGATCCATTTTCAACCCCGCAATTGTTTCTTTAAGTGGAATAGTGCATTGCTATTAAACCCATTTTTCTCGATACGCGCAATATATAAACTCTGCTTTATCGATCAAGAGCAAACAGCCACAAGCCGCAGCGCCCGCGGATCGAGATCCAGCGTTACTTAATATTATTTTGGGAGAAATACCATGAACACCAAGCAAATCACTGCCGCCATCGTTTTGTTCGCCGCTGCTAGCGCCGCCATGGCCGAAGCCCCATTTCCAGCAGAAACCAAGTTTGTCTCGACCAAGACCCGCGCCGAAGTCGTTGCCGAACTAAAACAAGCCCAGGCTCAACACCTGATCGCCAACGATAGCAACTACCCTATCGTGATCCAGGCACGCAGTCCGCTGAACCGTGAAGAAGCCCTCTCACAATCGAAGGCAGACAGCAAGCTTTATTCCGGCGCGTAGTTCGCCCTGTAGCAGAATGATCAACGCAGCAAGCTAGCGGCCCGTCCGCAGCCACCGTCTACCCTGGTCGACCTGCCCCTTCGGCAGCACCATGGTGGATGGCGTAACAAACCTCACGCCCCTCCTGCTGCAAATCTTTCCCGCCTGATACCATTTTTACCGCTAGCCATCAAATGGCCAGAATTAACGCATTTCACGCCTGTTTTACGCCCTTTTGCTTGTCATTTTTGACCTCTACCTGTACAGTTGAGGGTTTGTTTCCTCCGGCCTTGATCGACATCCGGCAACAAAAGTGCAGCACTCATAGCAGCATCGTCTCAGCAATTCAGACCTACCTTCCTATGGCTTTATACGTACACAAATACGGCGGCACATCGATGGGCTCGACCGAGCGCATCAAGAACGTCGCCAAGCGCGTTGCCAAGTGGCACGACGCAGGCCACCAGATCGTTGTTGTTCCTTCCGCGATGTCTGGTGAAACCAACCGTTTGCTGGGTCTGGCCAAGGATATTATGGCCCAACCCGATCAGCGCGAACTGGACATGCTGGCCTCGACCGGCGAACAGGTATCGGTCGCCTTGCTGGCCATGGCGCTACAGGCAATCGGCAAAGAAGCCGTTTCCTACGCTGGCTGGCAAGTACCGATCAAGACCGACTCTGCGTTCACCAAAGCGCGCATCCGTTCGATTGACGATGCCAAGGTACGCAAGGATCTGAATGCCGGCAAGATTGTCATCATCACTGGCTTCCAGGGTGTCGACACTGACGGCAACATCACCACGCTCGGCCGTGGCGGCTCCGACACCTCGGCCGTGGCCGTGGCAGCGGCGATCAAGGCTGCCGAATGCCTGATTTACACCGACGTTGACGGCGTCTACACTACCGACCCGCGCGTGGTCAGTGAAGCGCGTCGCCTCAAGACTGTGACATTTGAAGAAATGCTCGAAATGGCGTCGCTCGGCTCCAAGGTCCTGCAAATCCGCTCAGTCGAATTTGCCGGCAACTACAAAATGCCGACGCGCGTGCTGTCGTCGCTGACTGACCCTTTAATGGCTTTGGAAGAAGAAACCAAATCCGGCACCCTGATTTCGTTTGAGGAAGACACCAACATGGAACAAGCAACCATTACCGGCATCGCATTCAGCCGCGACGAGGCCAAGATTACCGTGCTCGGCGTGCCGGATCGTCCTGGCATTGCCTACCAGATTCTCGGCCCGATTGCCGACGCCAACATCGAAGTGGACATGATCATCCAGAATCAGTCCGTCGAAGGCAAGACCGACTTCACCTTCACCGTGCCACGTGCCGAATATGCCAAGGCAGTCGAAGTCCTGAACTCCAGCGTCAAGGCACATATTGGTGCAGCCAGCATCGTCGGTGACACCAAGGTATCGAAGGTATCGGTAGTTGGCGTAGGCATGCGCAGCCATGTCGGTATCGCTTCCCAGATGTTCCGCACCTTGTCGGAAGAAGGCGTCAACATCCTGATGATCTCAACATCGGAAATCAAGATTTCAGTCTTGATCGACGAAAAGTACATGGAACTGGCTGTACGCGCCCTGCATAAGGCGTTTGATTTGGAAAATGGCAAGTAAGCGTTATTAGTTGTAAATAATCCTATCGAAATCGCATAGTTTTATTGACCAACCCCGCATGAAAAGATATTATGCGGAACTTCACTCAGGCAAGTAATTCATTGCCTGCAGTGTGGAGACGTGGCCGAGTGGTCGAAGGCACTTCCCTGCTAAGGAAGCATATGGGCTTAAACCTGTATCGTGGGTTCGACTCCCACCGTCTCCGCCAAGTATTACTAAGCCCCTGTTTTTACAGGGGCTTTTTTATTGGTTCTTCGACGTTGGTGTCACTCATTGGGGTACCTCTTTCCCTGAAAGAGCCCGATGAAAATTCCCAGCAAAGTCAGCCAATCCCGCCACGGCATTTATTACCTCAGGTTGCCCGAGAAAAATCCTTGTTAATTTCAGCTATGGCTGGCAAAAAATGGGGGGAGGCAGTAGGGAACTAGAAGAAAAAAGTATGCCCCTAGAACTAGGGACAGCCAAATGCATAAGACACTGATGGATTTACTGGCGTCTGTAGACATTTAACTGGTGCACAGTGAATTTTTTTATACCTGGCAGGTTAACTTTCTGTGATTTGCGTTTACATCCTTAGCTTTGGGCGAACGAGGATGTTGCAGATCTTGTTACAGGATGATCAATGGGAGAGATTACGCATCCGCTTTTTGCAGATTTAAGGGCGCGCGCGCTCCACCACCATGGATGCAGAAAAAACCGAAATTATCTGCCAGTTCCTCATCGGCAATAAATGCGCAGCAATCACTGAAAAACCTTGTCGCTATGCCGCAGAATATGGCACACTCGGCAAGATTCTCTCAACGTCGACAAAGATTCTTCCAAAAGGTTCGTTTGTTCAACGTCTTTGCAATATTCCACCACGCTCCATCGCATCATGTGATTATTCCGACCTGAAATCACTTCAGGCACGCTGATCATGCTTACACTCAAGGCCGATCATGATCACCCAAGCCGAATGGCAAACGTCCAAGCGCGCGATCGTAGATCGCTATTCCACTTCGACTAACCTCCTCGGTGCGTTGCAATTACTGTCGGTCTTCGTGCCAATCGCCGGACTCTGGTACGCAATCTACCTCAGCGCGCCGATTTCACTCTGGCTCGTCGCAGTAGAAACCCTCGGTCTGAGCCTAATAATGCTACGCGGCTTCGTGCTGATGCACGATTGTGGCCACAACAGCTTGTTTCGCAGCAAAACGCTGAACCGCATCAGTGGTTTTTTGCTCGGCGTGCTGGCTGGCATGCCCCAGCAGGTCTGGGCCGACAACCATCGTTACCATCACTCCACCAATGGCAATTGGGAAAAGTATCGAGGCCCACTGAATGTGGCCTGTGTCTCGGATTACCTTGCCATGAACAAAGGCGACAGGCGCCGTTATCGTTACACACGCGATATTTTGTTGTCGCCGGTCGCCGGCCTCCTCTATTTCCTGGTCAATCCGCGTCTTACATGGCTGCGCACCAGCTACCACCTTGCGCGCCGTCTTTTTGCACGCACCGGTGAACACAAATCGCTATTCGACGTACCGTTGAAGGGCTGTGCATCCATGACGCACTACCGCTATATGCTGACGAACAACTTACTGTTGCTCACAGTCTGGGGCCTGATGGCATGGGCGATGGGCTCATGGTTATTCTTTATCTGCTATGTGGTGAGTGGATCACTGGCAGGCGGCTTCGGTATCGTGCTATTTACGGTACAGCACAATTTCGAACACTCCTACGCCAGCCCGGATGAGGGCTGGAACCGCGACCAGGCAACATTGGACGGCACCAGCTTCCTTATCTTGCCAGGCTGGCTCAACTGGATCACTGCTGACGTGGCATATCACCATATACATCATATGTGTGCCAGCGTTCCCAACTATCGCCTTGCCGCCTGCCACAAAGAATACCAGCACATGTTTTCCAGCGTGAGGCGCGTTGGATTTTTTGAGATTCCTTCGGCGATGAAGCATATCTTGTGGGATTTGCCAGCGCGCCGGTTGGTATCGGTCGCAGAAGTTAATGGGCGAGAAGCCTAGTCGTCTCCGCCCGACAACAGAACAGGCAGAAATTGATGTCATTCGCCTCTCGATAACACAATGCCTGAAAATTGAATCCGCAACGGTTTTATAAACACGTCTACGCCTTACGAAGCGCCTATAAAACCGTTGGAGGTTTCATTCATCTCAATGCAATACCATCCTAGCGACCACCCGATCAGCAACCCGCCACTAGAGGAAGTAGCCTGCCGCA
Organism: Duganella sp.; assembly: GCA_026225475.1. GTDB lineage: Bacteria > Pseudomonadota > Gammaproteobacteria > Burkholderiales > Burkholderiaceae_D > Herbaspirillum. Next base: position 6,754 of record JAMFSU010000053.1, on the reverse strand, counting down.
TTCGCTATGACGACTTAGCAAGAATCGCCTTCAAAAACAGCTTGAGATCGCGCTCCAGATCGACAGCGAATTCAGGCCTCGCCACCGCACGCAATATCAGCGAATCAAGCAATGGCTCACTGCTTTCCGCCGTGCGGACGGCGCCGCCCAAGGCGTCAAATTTAACGGTGTAGGAATAATCGGGATTACTCACCACATCAAGATGTCCCGAATGGCGCCGAACGTGAAAACTCAGGCTTACATAGTCTGGCCTCTGTGCATCCTCACGCAGGTCATCCATCCACCAATCGGCCGCTAGCAACTCAAGCTGCAAAGCGGCGACCACACGCTTGACGGTGTCGATAGCTCGGCTAGTAATGATGTCAAAATCTTCCATCGTCTGCCTCAGATCATCCTCTGCCGCGCGCCTCTCCAACACAATCTCGCGTATCGCCTCATCAAGTATTCCCATGGTTTCATTCTCCGTTTCAGCGAAGAGCGTATGGTAGCCGACTAGCACCGACAGCGGTGATATCCTCCACAAGAGCGCGCAAGTGCAAGTGGCCAACAACTTTCCAGCGCATGCAGGTAAGAGGTTTTTAGGAGGTGCTCTTAAACAAAAAAGCCCCGACCAGAGGCCAGGGCTTTTTTTCATCTTCCAAAAATTGGAATTTGATATTCCTTAAAAACAAAAAGCCCGCTGCAAGAGCGGGCTAAGTGCTTGAATCTATTGGGGTGGCTGATGGGGCTCGAACCCACGACAACAGGAATCACAATCCTGGACTCTACCAACTGAGCTACAGCCACCACTGCTTGGCCCAAAAACAAAATTACTGTCTTGAGCCAGTGAAGAACAAGATTATACAAAACTAAAACGATATACGCAAATTAATTCATCGCAACTTTTAAATTCATTCAAACCAAGGTGCCGCTGTGGCTGTCCGCCCCGCTATCTGCCTGACTTGCGCAGGGATCTGCAACAAATTTTCCAATGCTGTCGACAACGAAGAAGCACTCGCCGTCGTATAAGCAATCAGGCTCTCAGGAGGTCTCTCACCGTGATAGCGCAAATGAGTGCTATCGAGCAGACGCATCAACTGCCGCGTCACCGCCTCACCCGTATCGATCACCACCGGCACAAGACAGCCCCCTTGCCTGGCTGAGGCCGCGATCAACTCCCGCACAAATGGATAATGCGTGCAACCCAACACCAATGTATCGGCACCTTGCGCAATCAACGGCAACACATAGCGATCAACCAGCGCCGCCGTTGCCAGCGATTGCAATTCGCCCTTTTCGATTTGCTCGACCAAACCAACGCAAGGCTGCGACAGAAAACGCGTACTGCCTGCTGCCATGATTTGTTCGCGCAAGGCGACAAAGCGCGCACTAGATAAGGTACTGCGCGTGGCCAGCACCCCGACGATACTGCTTTTACTTTGCACTGATGCCGGCTTCAACCCCGGCTCAATACCGACCACCAGCAACGCCGGCCATTGTCGCCGTATTGCCTCTATCGCTGCTGCAGTCGCCGTATTGCAAGCCACCACCAGCGCCTTGACGCCCTGCTCCACAAAGAAACTAGCAATCGCCAGCGAGCGCGCCACGATTTGCAGTTCGCTCTTGTCACCGTAAGGCGCATAGCCCGAATCGGCAAAATACAGCAGATGCTCCTGCGGCAAGGCCGCATGTATATGACGCAATACCGACAAGCCACCGATGCCGGAATCGAAAATACCGACAGGCGCAGCAGCGTCCGTCGACATTGGCATCACAGATAACGGCAAGTCACTCATTACTGAGCAGCGCTACAGAAGATCAATATCATCACGCCGTGGTCACCGCAATCTTGCTCAGTGCGGTGTTGGTCGCAATCCGTTCCTGCCATTCCTTGGGACCAGTATTGTGCACGGAGATACCATTCGAATCGACCGCCACCGTGACCGGCATGTCCTTGACATCGAATTCATAAATCGCTTCCATGCCCAGATCCGCAAAACCCAGCACCTTGGCCGACTTGATCGCCTTCGACACCAAATAAGCAGCTCCGCCCACCGCCATCAGATACGCTGACTTGTGCTTCTTGATCGACTCAATCGCCACCGGGCCGCGTTCGGACTTGCCAATCATCGAGATCAAACCAGTTTGCTCAAGCATCATGTCGGTGAATTTATCCATGCGCGTCGCCGTGGTCGGACCAGCCGGCCCCACCACTTCGTCGCGCACTGGATCGACTGGACCAACGTAATAAATCACGCGATTGGTGAAGTCCACCGGCAGCTTCTCGCCCTTGGCCAGCATTTCTTGAATACGCTTGTGCGCTGCATCGCGACCGGTCAACATCTTGCCGTTCAACAGCAAGGTTTGACCTGGCTGCCAGGAGGCGACTTCTTCCTTGGTCAAGGTATCGAGATTGACACTCTTGGATTTTTCCGTATCCGGCACCCAATGCACTTCCGGCCATTCGGACAGCGATGGCGGCTCCATATACGCTGGACCAGAACCGTCGAGCACGAAGTGACCGTGACGGGTAGCCGCACAATTCGGAATCATTGCCACCGGCTTGGAAGCCGCATGGGTCGCATGCATCATGATCTTGACGTCGAGTACCGTAGTCAAGCCACCCAAACCCTGCGCACCAATGCCAAGTGCATTAACCTTCTCGCACAGCTCGATACGCAATTCTTCGGTCTTGTTTTGCGGGCCGCGTTTTTTCAGTTCATACATGTCGATGTCATCCATCAACACTTCCTTGGCCATCAGCATGGCCTTTTCTGCGGTACCGCCGATACCGATCCCCAACATGCCAGGCGGACACCAGCCGGCGCCCATGGTCGGCACTGTCTTCAAGACCCAGTCAACCAGCGAATCGGAAGGATTGAGCATGACGAACTTGGTCTTGTTTTCAGAACCACCACCCTTGGCAGCAATACGCACGTCGACCGTGTTGCCAGGTACCAATTCCATATGGATCACGGCAGGCGTGTTGTCCTTGGTATTCTTGCGCTCGAATTGCGGATCAGCCACGATGGAAGCGCGCAGCACGTTGTCCGGATGCATATAGCCTTGCCGCACACCCTGATTGACGGCGTCGGCGATGGAACCGCTGAAGCCCTCGAAACGCACGCTCATACCGATTTTCAGGAACACGTTGACGATCCCGGTGTCCTGGCAGATTGGCCGCTTGCCCTCGGCGCACATGCGCGAGTTGGTCAAGATCTGTGCAATGGAATCCTTGGCAGCGGGACTTTGCTCCAACGCATAGGCACGCGCCAGATGCTGGATGTAATCGACCGGATGGTAATAACTGATGTATTGCAGCGCCGCGGCGACTGACTCGATGAGATCGTCTTGCTTGATGATGGTCATGGCTGGTTCTCTCGGGGTTAATTGAAATGGTGACGGTCAGTGTCGAGCCGACGCCTCCGGATGGCTCATCAGACGATCGCAAAACGCAATCGCCATGGCCGACAACAGGAAGGTGAGATGAATGCCGGTCTGCGCCATCAAGGTTTTTTGATCGTATAAATTAGCGTTGATGAAGGTCTTCAGCAGATGGATCGAGGAAATTCCGATGATCGCCGTGGCCAGCTTGACCTTGAGCACCGACGCATTGACATGCGACAGCCACTCTGGCTGATCAGGATGACTCTCCAGGTTCATGCGCGAGACAAAAGTCTCGTAACCGCCCACGATCACCATGATCAACAGATTGGAAATCATCACCACATCGATCAACGCCAACACCACCAGCATGATGGTTTGCTCATTGAGCTTGTCAGGGCGCAGAGCGCCATTAACGGCCACCGCATCAAGAATATGTGCCAGCGAACTCGGATTGCCAAGGACCGCGCCGATCAGATCGCTCAGCTCGACCCAAAAATGATAGACATAAACGCACTGCGCCAAGATCAGCCCCAGATACAACGGCAACTGCAGCCACCGGCTCATGAAAATCAAATTCGGCACAAGGCCGATTTTCTTACGGGCAGGTGTAGGGCGAGATTCGTTCATGAGCGCAATGTGAGTTGAAACCGAGTATCGAGATCATCGCCTGACGTTGACTGCGGCAGTGCAACGGCAAGACCGCACCATGCAAGCACGTCAAATCAGGGTGATCAATTCAGGCCGCTATTTTACACTTCCTGCCAAGCCGCTGCCGATCTGTCGTACAGGTGTTGCGGGCGACCTCCACAAACCTGCCCATCACCTGCAAAGAGCTGCAGCAAGTGCAATAATGCAAAGCAGCAATACGCTTGCGCGAACGGCTCCTACACCAATCAATTCGAAATGTGTAAGGACTGAGTAAGTGAAAACGCCTATGTTTTGCGAAAAGCAAAAATCATCAATCGCAGGAGACTATCGTGGCAGACATCGAAACCTTCAAGCAGGAAAGCCGTGTATTCGCCCCACCGGCAGAATTCGTCAAACAAGCAGCCGTATCCGGCATGGCCGCCTATAACGCCCTGTGCGCCGAAGCCGAGCAAGACTATGAAGGCTTCTGGGCCAAGCTCGCTCGCGCACATCTGCAATGGAAAAAGCCCTTCACCAAAACCCTCAATGAAAGTGATGCCCCTTTCTACAAGTGGTTTGAAGACGGCCAGATCAACGTTTCTTACAACTGCCTCGACGTCCACCTTGACAACGGCAATGCCGACAAAACCGCCATCATTTTCGAATCCGATGACGCCAAGGTCACCCGCGTCACCTATCGCGAACTGCATCAACGCGTCTGCCACTTCGCCAACGGCCTGAAGTCACTCGGCGTCAAGAAAGGCGACCGCGTTGTCATCTACATGCCAATGTCGGTCGAAGGCGTCGCTGCCATGCAGGCCTGCGCCCGCATCGGCGCCACGCACTCGGTCGTGTTTGGCGGCTTTTCGGCCAAATCACTGCAGGAACGTGTGATCGATGCCGGTGCCGTGACCATCATCACCGCCGACGTGCAAATACGCGGCGGCAAGCAGTTGCCACTCAAGTCCATCGTTGACGAAGCACTCGCCATGGGCGGCTGCGACACCATCAAAAATGTCATCGTCTACCAACGCGCCGGCGCGAAAATTAACTGGGTGGCCGGACGCGACCTCTGGCTGCATGACGTCGTTGCCAATCAGGCCGACACCTGCGAGCCAGAATGGGTTGATGCCGAACACCCACTGTTCATCCTCTACACCTCCGGCTCGACCGGCAAGCCCAAAGGCGTGCAGCACGCCTCCGCTGGTTATCTTCTGTGGGCCGCGCTGACGATGAAGTGGACCTTCGACATCAAGCCCGACGACATCTACTGGTGTACCGCCGACATTGGCTGGATCACCGGTCATACTTATATTGCCTATGGTCCGCTGGCAGTTGGCGCGACGCAAATCGTATTCGAAGGCATTCCCACCTATCCCAATGCCGGCCGCTTCTGGGACATGATTCAAAAACACAAGGCAACGATCTTCTACACCGCACCAACGGCGATCCGCTCGCTGATCAAAGCGGCCGATGCCGATGAAAAGATTCATCCCAAACGATATGACCTGACATCATTGCGCCTGCTCGGCTCGGTCGGCGAACCGATCAATCCGGAAGCCTGGATGTGGTATTACAAAAATATCGGCGGCGAACAATGCCCTATCGTCGATACCTTCTGGCAAACCGAAACCGGCGGCCACATGATTTCTCCGCTGCCGGGTGCCACGCCACAGGTACCTGGTTCGTGCACACTACCGCTGCCCGGCATCACTGCCGCCATCGTTGACGAAACCGGCAATGACCTGCCCAACGGCAATGGCGGCATTCTAGTCGTCAAACGCCCGTGGCCATCGATGATCCGAACCATCTGGAACGATCCAGAACGCTTTAAGAAAAGCTACTTCCCGGAAGAGTTCGGCGGCAAAATTTACTTGGCTGGTGACGGTGCGATTCGTAACAAGGAAACCGGCTATTTCACGATTACTGGCCGCATCGACGACGTGCTCAACGTCTCCGGCCACCGCATGGGCACGATGGAAATCGAATCAGCGCTGGTAGCCAACCCTATCGTTGCCGAAGCTGCCGTCGTCGGCAAACCGGATGAAACCACTGGTGAATCGATCTGCGCCTTTGTCGTGCTGAAACGCCCGCGCCCGACTGGTGAAGAAGCCAAACAGCTTGCCAAGGAATTGCGTGACTGGGTCGCCAAGGAAATCGGCCCGATCGCCAAGCCCAAGGAAATCCGCTTCGGCGACAACCTGCCCAAAACCCGTTCTGGCAAGATCATGCGCCGCCTGCTGCGCGTGCTGGCCAAGGGAGAGGCAATCACTCAGGATATCTCTACGCTGGAAAATCCCGCCATTTTGGACCAATTAAAAGAAGCGCAATAAAAGCTCGTAACGCCTTGCAATCAAGGCTGACAGCAGGATGATGATGGCGATGCCGCAACGCATCGCCATTATTTTGAGGAAAAACGGCTGAAAGCCTCTCAATTCTGGACAAATGTTGCTATAATCAGCGGCTTCGCTAAAACGAAGCCAGAATTCCGGAGAGATGGATGAGTGGCTGAAGTCGCACGCCTGGAAAGCGTGTATAGGTTAATAGCCTATCGGGGGTTCGAATCCCCCTCTCTCCGCCAAGAACATACGCCTAACTTGTTGATTTTAAACAGTTAGGCGTTTTTGTTTGTGTGCTCAAATGGGGTGAAATGGGGCTCAATTGGCATGGTAATGCCAACTTTAATGCCAGCATTTTTTCATCACATTTGACGGGCCGCTCGGGCCGCCATCTCCCAGCACATCACCCACTTATGCGCAAT
>JAMFSU010000052.1 GCA_026225475.1 Duganella sp. | reverse complement strand
AAGCGTGATGATGCAACGAAATAACATGAGATTTCCCGGAACAGATGAGATGCAATATTTCTTTTGTGCAACTATTTAAGGGGCCTCAGTAGAGCATTTACGTCACGGGTCGTCAAGGAAGGAACGGAAGGGATGATGAAGTTTTTACGGATCCAAAAGTGATTCGATTCAACTATCGATATAAGACGATTGAACGCGGTGATCTTGCGGAGGTGAGAGGCTCAGAGATGCTGCGGTGAGGGTATTTTTCATCAGGTCAATGCCGATCATTGTCGCCAGCTTGAAGCATGTCTCTACATTGTTGCCGGGTCCGGATGAGGATGCCGATGCCATGATTTCCATTTCCTCCAGGCACTGAATAAAATCTGTTGACAGTCAAAAAAGGTACCGCTACCATCGCTTCATGTCAAATTGGTAGCGGTACCAATTGCACTTGTTTCCGGCTTCAGACCCGCCCGGCCGATTTACCCCAGATGTCATCGGGTCATTGCCGAATTCAACTCTTTCTTATGGGAAATTTCACCATGTCAGCATCCACCTCCACCTCCAACAACAGCGTCGTCAGCGGCTCATCGACGCCCACCATTGCCGCGATGCAAGTCATCCCGGTCGCAGGCCGCGATGGCATGTTGCTCAATCTGAGTGGCGCGCATGGGCCTTACTTCACGCGCAACATCGTCATCCTGACCGATAGCGCCGGTAATCAGGGTGTCGGCGAAGTGCCGGGCGGCGAGCGTATCCGGCAGACGCTGGAAGACGCGCGTGAACTGGTGCTGGGCCAAACCCTTGGCAATTACCAGGCAGTGCTCAAGCGCATGCGTGAAGTGTTCAGCGAGCGCGACGCTGGTGGGCGTGGTTTGCAGACCTTTGACCTGCGCATCACCATCCACGCGGTCACGGCGGTGGAAGCGGCGATGCTCGACCTGCTCGGCAAATTCCTCGGCGTGCCGGTGGCGGCCTTGCTCGGCGAGGGGCAACAACGCACCCAGGTGGAAATGCTCGGCTATCTGTTCTACCTCGGCGATCGCCGCCGCACCGATTTGGAGTACCACAGCGAACCCGATGCCAGCGACGATTGGCAGCGCCTGCGGCATGAACCGGCACTCGATGCCAAGTCGGTCGTGCGGCTGGCAGAAGCGGCCTACCAGCGCTATGGCTTCAACGACTTCAAGCTGAAAGGCGGGGTGCTGCGCGGCGAAGAAGAAATCGAAGCCGTCACGGCCTTGCATGAACGCTTCCCGCAGGCGCGCATCACGCTCGATCCGAACGGCGGCTGGCTGCTCAAGGACGCGATCCGCCTGTGCCGCGACCAGCATCACGTGCTGGCCTATGCGGAAGATCCCTGCGGTGCCGAAAACGGCTTTTCGGGCCGTGAAGTGATGGCCGAATTCCGCCGTGCCACCGGCTTGCAGACGGCCACCAACATGATTGCCACCGACTGGCGCGAAATGGGGCACGCGATCCAGTTGCAATCGGTCGATATTCCATTGGCCGATCCGCATTTCTGGACCATGCAGGGTTCGGTGCGGGTGGCGCAACTGTGTAATGAATGGGGCCTGACCTGGGGTTCACATTCCAACAATCATTTCGATATTTCGCTGGCGATGTTTACCCAGGTCGCGGCTGCTGCGCCGGGCAAGATCACCGCGATTGACACCCATTGGATCTGGCAGGATGGCCAGCGCCTGACCAAGGCGCCGTTGCAGATCGTCGGCGGCATGGTCGATGTGCCGACCACGCCGGGCTTGGGCGTGGAACTCGACATGGTGCAGGTGCAGGCCGCGCACGCACTGTACAAGAGCAAGGGACTGGGTGCGCGTGACGATGCAATCGCCATGCAATACCTGATCCCCGGCTGGAAATTCGACAACAAGCGGCCTTGCCTGGTGCGCTGAGAAAAACAGCCAGCACTGACAGCAGCGTAGCCAGCCGAAAACAGAGAAAAAGATTGCGCAGGTGGTGAGTACACCGCCTGCTGCGGCAACAACACATTCAGGAGACTCACGGTGAGCGAATCAAACGAGACGGCGCAGGCCGCATCCATCCAGCCATCTATCACCGCCGCCGCCAGCAGTACGTTGGCCAGCGCCATCGACAAGGTCAAATGGCGCATCCTGCCGCTGTTTGTGGTGATGTTCATCGTCAATTACATCGACCGCGTCAATATCGGCTTCGTGCGCAGCCATCTGGCTACCGACCTTGGCATCGGCGCGGCAGCATTCGGCTTTGGTGCAGGCCTGTTCTTCATTGGCTATGCGCTGTTTGAAGTGCCCTCCAACATGCTGCTGCAGAAATTTGGCGCCAAGGCCTGGTTGACACGCATCATGTTTACCTGGGGCATCGCCGCTGCGGCCATGGCCTTCGTGCATAACGAAACCTCGTTCTATGTGTTGCGCTTCTTGCTCGGCGTGGCCGAAGCAGGCTTCTTCCCAGGCGTGGTGTATTACTTCACACAGTGGCTACCCAATAGCGAACGTGGCAAGGCGATGGCGGTGTTCTTGAGCGGCTCGGCGATTGCCTCGATCCTGTCCGGTCCGATCACCGGAGCGTTGCTGCAGATCGAAGGTGGCGGCTTGCATGGCTGGCAATGGATGTTCATCATCGAAGGCATGGCGTCGGTGGTCCTGTGTTTTGTGGTCTGGTTCAGGCTCGATTCGCAACCGCGCGATGCCAAATGGCTCAGCGATGACGAACGCACCGCACTGACTGCGGTGATGGCGCGCGAACAAGCCGAGCGCCAGGCCGCCAAGCCGCAGCGTGTATCAGTCTGGCGCTTGCTCAAGGATGGCCAGATCGCGCTGTTCTGCTTCATCTACTTTGCAATTCAGTTGACCATCTATGGCGCCACTTTCTGGTTGCCCAGCATCATCAAGAAGATGGGGCATTTCACTGACTTCCAGGTTGGCCTGTTCAATTCGCTGCCCTGGCTGGTGTCGATCATCGCCATGTATGTGTTTGCCAGCTTGGCAACGCGCTTCAAACATCAACAGGCCTGGGTGGCGGCGGCGTTGGTTATCTCGGCATTGGGCATGTTTGCCTCCACTACCGGCGGACCGGTATTCGCCTTCGTGGCGATCTGTATTGCTGGCGTCGGTTTCAAGGCCGCGTCATCGCTGTTCTGGCCGATTCCGCAAGCCTATCTCGATACTCGCATTGCCGCGGCGGTGATCGCCTTGATCAATTCGCTGGGCAATCTGGGCGGCTTTTTTGCCCCGGCCACCTTTGGTTATCTGGAGCAAACCACCGGTTCGATTCAAGGCGGCTTGTATGGCTTGGCAGGCGCTTCGTTACTGGCTGCATTGCTGGTCTTCAAGGCACGACTGGCGCCCCGGCCCGCAGAATAAACACACAAGCAGGCGGCAGCAGCGACGGGTGGACTTGTTACAATGTCCGCCTGTTCCCTTTTTTAAGCAGTCCTGCCATGTCAAAAAGCAAGCGTCCGGCCCCCTCGAAAGCGTCCAAGGTACATCAGGCCGCGCTCAATGATGATGAAGTCGAAGAAGCGCTGATTCAGCAACTGGCCGATCTGGCCGTGGAGTTGGCCAGCGAGGATGAGGCTTCGCCGACCTTGCCTGCCAAGCAACGTGACTTGCGCCGCATGATCACCAAGAGCCTGCGCCTGCAACAGGACGATGTCTTGTACGAAGCACTGGAGCGCGCGCGCGATCAGGAGTTGGACGCCTATCCCTATCTGCGTGACATGGTCGAAGAAGCCGCCGAAATGGTGTTCTTCACCCGCAACGAGCGTAGCTATGAAGTCAATGCGTTCGTCATTCCGATGTTCGTGCGGACCATTGGCGGCCTGGATGCCGAACAGAACTTCCGCGATGCCGATGCCTTCACCGAACTGACCGAAAGCATCAAACAGGCGCGGCTGGAGAGCGCCGAGGCCAAGGTGGTGCTGGTCAGCTACGCCTATCACCTCGACGAAATCGACGCGATCACGTATAGCCATCTGGAAGCGATGGTGCGCGACGCCTATGCCGCCATGACCGACAAGAAGATCACCGAAACGGCGGCGATCAACCGCAGCATGAGCAGCTGGCCGCCCAATCGTTTCGGTGTCGAGGACACGGCAGTGGAATTGCGCTTCCTGCTCGGCTTTACCCTCAAGAGCGTGGACGATCCATTCTATGTGGTCCCCAAGGATGAAGCCGGCATGGACGCCTACTTTGCCGAACGCGCCCAGCGCTTCCAGGCCTGGAGCGAAACCGTGGTGCCCTTGGTGCAGCGCTGCCTGGTGACCGATGGCCGCGAATTCGATGCGCACTTCCTGTATCAGGATTTGTTCCACGGTGGCAAGGAACGCGGCATTGCCGAATACTTCATGTTGCAGATGATGTCCGAACTGGACCACGGCTTGCAGGAACACGGGTTGACCGGCGCGCAAACCCATGCCGTGATGGGGCCGGTTGAGATCGAAGGTGAGTTGTCGTTACGCGTCAATTTGTACAGCGACGATCAAAAACTGGTCGCCACTGCAGAAAAACCGCTCGATGGCGGTCGTGCGCTGGAGGTCGAGCTCGATGATATCTGCGATGCCTTGCTCACCTTGCAGGTGCAATCGGTAGGCTTGGCGCAACGCTTCGATGCCGATGGCAACGCCGTCCAGGTGCGCCCTTACAACGGGTAAGCGCGCCTAGCCCAGACGCGCAGTCAACAAGGCCAGCGCGTCGGGCGCACCCATGGCGCGTGCCGCTTCCAGTGCGGTAGCGCCGTTGTCGCTGCGGGCATGCAGATCGGCGCCATGTGCCAGCAGCAGTTCGACGATGGCAATGCGGTTGAACATGGCCGCCACCATCAGCGCGGTTTTGCCATCGGGCGACGCACCTTCCACACTGGCGCCATGGCGCAACAGACTTTCCACCACCGCAACATGTCCCTTGAAGGCAGCACCGGCGATCGGTGTCTGGCCGTTGTTGTTGCGCAATTCAGGATCGGCACCATGCTCGAGCAAGCTGTCGACGGTCTCATCGTGACCGTGATAGGCGGCCAGCATCAACAGGCTGTCGCCTTTGTGATCGCGCAGATTGGCGGCCAGGCCTTGGGCCAGATACGATATGAGTGCGGCAGTGTCGCCATGGCGCGCCAGATCAAAGATCTTGGCCGCAAAATCGAGCGTGGCTTCATCGAGTTGCGGTGACGAAGCTGGAGGGGGAGGGACTGGTTGCATGATGGTTGCTTGGCTCCTCAACTGTGTGGCGATGGCAAGATCGACACAAAAGGTAGTCAATCGCGCCGGATCGCGAACGCCTATTTTATAGGCGGTACGACCTCGACGCCAAGCAGATCAGAATGCGGCGAGTGTGGCCGGCTTATCCATTGCACCAATGTTGCGTGGCAGACAGCGGAAATTCAAGTCGACTTGCATCGGTCTCCAGCCACGGGTTTGCTGACGCAATTGCATATCCTTGCCCTGGCTTTCGCACCAGGCGCTGGCTTTTTGGCGGCTGGTCGCCGTCAGATCGGCCATCGACATGGTGTAGCTGACACCAACTACGCTCAGATTGTAGGTGCCGTCGCTATTGTCGGCGCGCACATCGGTGAAATTGGCGCAGCCGGTCAGCGCGCAAACCGCTGCCAGTGTTGCCACTACAGGTAGTTTTGCCAACCAGCGACGGGAGGTTAGCGAGAGAGAGTTTTTCGCGGTACGCATGATTTTGCCACTCCAATAACAATGACAGGTTTGCAATATAAGCAGTGCATCAGGCTGAAATCAAAGGCCGCAATCACAGCAACAAATGGCAACGCTTACACTGAAAGTTATCGGCGCTAGGTAACGAAAATTGAGGCCCTAATTTGTAACAGCCGCAGGACATGTCAAGCGGGCAAGAAACCTACTGCTGCAAGGCTGGCCGCGCTATCCATGGCATGAACAGCGCGGCCACCAGCGCCTAGAACTTCAGTTGTGGCGGGAAGGCATTTGGCGGCACATGGGCGAGCGTTTGCATGTTGGAAACAATCGCATCACGGATACGGCCAGCCTTGCGCGAGTCATCGAGCCAGGCATTGACTGCGGTGGTGAAGGCACGATCGCTTTGCTTGCGGATGCCGACATTGGTTGGTGCCATTTCATCCGGGGTAGGGAACACGATGTGGCCGATGTCGGGCAGCTTGACCAGCAAGGCAGTCGACAGCAACACCACCAGTACCTGACAATCGACGCGGCCCGATTGCAGCGCCATGGTGGCGGCCGCCGAGGTTTCGAAGCGCAGCACGGTGGCCTTGGGCAGGATGCGGGTGACCAGTTGATCATGCGATGAGCCAACATCGACGGCGATGCGGATTTCCGGCTTGTTGAGATCTTCCCAGCGCTGGAATTCCAGACCTTTTCTTGCCACCACGGTATTGATGTTGTTGTACAGCGCATTGGAAAAATCGACCACTTCGCGTCGCTGCGGCGTCGGTGCCATCGCCAGTTGCGCATCGATCTTGTTGGTCTGCACGTCCAGTACCGCATTGCCCCAGGTGGTTTCGACCCATTCGACTTCGGCTTTCAGGTATTTGGCCAGATCGCGGCCAAAGTCGGCACAGAAGCCTTTCCATTCGCCACTGACCAGGTCCTTGTTGAAGTAGGGCGTGGCACCGTTGATCGCGCCGAGCCGCAAACGGCCAGTACGCTTGATGCGCGCCATTGTCGATTCGGGTTCCTGGGAAAATGCCGACGGCAGTGCCAGCACAGCGCCGCTGGCCAATGTGGAGGTCAAAAATTTCCTGCGTGTAAAAATCATCTGTTTCTCCTGGTTAATAGCATCGTGGTTTCGGCGCGGCGCTGGCGGGTCTATGTTTGCTGCTGTTGCTGCAATTGCGCCAGCGCCGTCGTCAATGAGTCTTCCTGGGCAGCGGCGTACAGGGCCAGCTCGTCGCAGACCGTGGCACCGAGGGCGGCTTCAAATGCCATCCTGTTGGAATGCGCCGCATAAGCGGCCTTGTTTTCATTGCCCAGATTCGATTGAAAGATGCCGGCTGCGCTGACCGGCAGAAAGTCTTCATAGATGATCGGCTCATACTGCAGGTGACCGCTGGCGATCAAGGCATCAACCTGGTCCGGAGTCGCAGCAACTGGCAGTGGACCGGCATCGGCGCATGCCTGATAACGGAAATAGGCCAGCGCCTGTTGGCGCAAGGCGGCATAGGAATCCGGGAAGTCTTCAAAGTGGTGCGCCAGCGTGGTTAGATAGTGCTCCTTGTTGGCGCCGTCACCGGCCGGTTGCACCTGTTGGCGCACACGATCAAGGATCAGGTCATACAGTGCGCGTCCGGCCGCCGTCAGTGCCACGCCGCGCTGCTCGATTTCGCCGAAGCGCGCGGTATGGGTGCCGGCAGTCAATTGTCCATCGTCGGCCGGGAACGCCACCGCTTCGTTGAGCGCCAGAAAACTGGTCTGGCGCAGCAGGATAGGGCAGTGGCGTCGTGGCGGTCCTTCGATGACGGCCTTGGGTTTGATGCCATAGGACGGCATGGCTTGCTGCACCTGGTCGATGTCGAGTGTGCGCGGCGTCAGGTGATTGATATGCGGTCCCTTGAAGCAGACGATGTCACTGATGAGGGGATGGGCCGCGCGCAGGCGCTGGTACAGGTCGCTGCTCACGGTGGCTTGCTGGTGCCAGCGGAAGGTTTCCAGTGCTTCTTGCACGAAGCGGTGAGCGTCATCGACGGCCAATCCGCCTTGCTGTTCCCATTTGGCGATCAAGGCCAGGCAAGTCGGCGTGTAAATCGCGCGCCGGTCGAGCGCACTTTGCGCCGCATTGCGCAGGGTGGCGTCGTCGATCAGTTCCAGTCGCAGCAGCGAGGTGAACACGCGGAACGGATTCCTGCGCAGCGCTTCGTCGCTGACCGGCCGGAAGGCCGTCGAGTGTACCGGCACGCCGGCCACCGTCAGATCGTAGTAACCAACGGCTTGCATGCCCATGACGGCAAACAGGCGGCGCATGGTATACAGCTCGGCAGCCGTGCCTACCCGGATAGCGCCATGGCGTTCCAGATCGAGGCGGCTGAGCTGGTCCGAGGCTGCCAGTTGTTGCGCTAATGTCTGGTCGTCTGCCAGCACGGCGGCGTTCACGTCGGCGACGATGTCGAGCAAGCTGCCATATTGCGGGACTTCGGTCTTGTACATCGCGGACATGGCATGCGAGAAATCGGTACGGATGGTATCTGCAGAAACGAAAGGGGAGGCCACGGTGTTTTCCTGTCTATTGCGGTTCAATAGTACGGCTAGCAAGAAGCTAGCCCGCTGTCATCATCTGTTTGGCCAATCCGACCAAATCAAACACGGGGCGTCCGGTGCGTTTGGCGATTTCCGCGGCACAGGGCGACATGTTGGTGCATTCAAGCAGTAGCGCGCGTACTTCGGGATGGCGTTCGACCAAGCCGAGTGCGGCGCTGATCATTTCGGCATGGATCTGCTCCATGTCGCCTTCGACCTGGTTGCCGATGATCACGCGCGCAAACTCCGACGCTGGCGGCATACCAGCGCGCGGTGTGGCCGCACTGCCGCCCAGTGCCGCAAGGTGCTCGTCGCTCAGGCTGCTGGCCGAAGCGGTCAGGATGCCGACATGCGCCGGGCCGCCAAAGGCATTGTAGAGCGTTGGCAACCAGCACAGGCTGGAGCTGGCGAACGGGATGTGCAGGGCGGCGGCAATCTGATGATGCTGTAGCGCCAGGAAGCCGCAACTGGTGACGATGGCGCGGCAACCTTCGGCCTGCAATTGCTGCGCGGCCGTGATGAATTGATCAATCAAGCCGTTGGCACGCTCGAAGATGACTTTTTCTGGCGAGGCCCGCTCGATCTTGCGCAGGCGCGTGGCGAACGGGAATGTCTGGGGATTGCCGATGTCGCCAAGCGGGCGCGGGAAAACCGTATCGAGCATCAGGATGCCAAGCATGTCAGTCTTTCAAAAGTGCAGCGTCTTTGTTGCGGGGAAAACGGGAAACCTGATCGATTTTACCGAATCCCCCCGCTGGCCGCTGTCGCTGTTGTTAGTCGCAACATCATGCGCAGAAGAAATCAAAATTCTGACGTTTTGCGCTACAGTATTGACGTTTCGTATCGCAACTCAGGAGCCGCCCATGATCCGGATGGACTTGTTGGATGACATCGACCGCCAACTGATTTCTTTATTGCAGCTCAACGCACGTGAATCGGTGGCGGCGATGGCGCGCCGTCTGTCGATTGCGCGCACCACGGTGCTGGCCCGCATTGAGCGGCTGGAAAAGAATGGCGTGATCGCCGGCTATACCTTGAAGTTGGGCCGCGATGTGCTTGATCCCAGCCTGCAGGCGTATGTCGGCATCACCTTGCAACCCAAGGCCGGCCGCGATGTGGTGCGCAAATTCAATCAGATGCCGGAAGTGCAGCAACTCTGTGCGGTCAGCGGTGAATTTGATTATGTCGCCTGGTTGCGGGTGGCGACGCCCGAGCAGCTCGATCGCATTCTGGATGAAATCGGTGAAATGGATGGCGTGATCAAGACCACTACCTCAGTGGTGCTGGCCAGAAAAATCGATCGCGGCGAGGCACCGCGCAGCAGCTGATTGGAGTGAATGTGACAAATCGTCGCTTTATTTAGTCAAAATGTATTTAAATGACAGGTGTTATGACGATTTGAGAATGTGAATCGTATGTCAATCTCCTTAGAATTGATCCATCGTTGTTCAATTCAGGAGAGTCATCATGCGCACCGTATTACTGGGATCCGGCCATATCGGTCAAACCATTGCACGGCTGTTGTCACACAGCGGCGATTACGAGGTCAGCGTTGCCGACCGCGATGCGCAGGCCTTGCAGGCAGTGGCCAAGCTGCCGGTGGAGCGGGTGGTGGTCGATTCATCTGCGCCAACGGCGCTGGAAGCCCTGCTGAAAAATGCTGACATCGTCATCAACGCCTTGCCGTATCACATGGCAGCCAAGGTGGCGACGGCGGCCAAGCATACCGAGACCCACTATTTTGATCTAACCGAAGACGTGCAAGCCACCAGGGAGATTGCGGCACTGGCGCGCGATGCCAGTACCGCCTTCATGCCGCAGTGTGGATTGGCACCCGGCTTTATCGGTATTGCCGCCCATCATCTGGCAGCCACGTTTGATGTGGTCCACGACGTCAAGATGCGGGTCGGTGCCTTGCCTGAATTTCCGACCAATGAATTGAAGTACAACCTGACCTGGAGCGTCGACGGCCTGGTCAATGAATACTGTCATCCCTGCGAGGCCTTGCGCGACGGCGAGCGCGTGGCGGTTGATCCGCTCGAAGGCATGGAGCACTTTTCGCTCGATGGTGTGGAATATGAAGCCTTCAACACTTCCGGCGGACTGGGCACGCTGTGCGAAACACTGGCCGGCAAGATACAGAATCTGGACTACAAATCGGTACGCTACCCGGGTCATCAATCGCGCATGAAGTTCTTGCTCAGCGATCTTGGCCTCAAGCACGATCAGGAGTTGCTCAAGGATATCCTGCGCAAGAGCGTGCCGACCACCATGCAGGATGTGGTGCTGGTATTTGTCACCGTCAGCGGCATGCGCGCCGGCAAATTCGTGCAGGAAGTGTTTACGCGCAAGATCTTTGCCAGTCACGACGACGGCCATGATGAAAGCGCGATTCAAAGCACCACGGCGTCCGGTATTTGCACGGCGGTCGATCTGTTTCGCAGCGGGCATTTGCCCAAACGCGGCTTCATCAGCCAAGAACAAATCAAGCTGCCGGATTTTCTGAGCAATCGTTTCGGCAAGGTGTACGCTGAGCGCCGTCATTGAGGAGGAGATTTCACCATGTCTATTGATGTACAAGCCATTCTGGCCGCCAATGGGATTGCGGCCGTGACCACGCAAAGCGGTACCTTGCCGGTGTTCACGCCGATAACCGGCGCCTGCATCGCCAGTCTGGATGTCGCCAGCGCCGCTGACACCGAGCAAGCCGTGGCGCGCAGTCTGCAAGCCTTTCTGCTCTGGCGTCAGGTGCCCGCGCCGCAGCGCGGCGAGTTGGTGCGCTTGCTCGGCGAGGAGTTGCGCGCCAGCAAAGAGGCGCTGGGTCGGCTGGTCAGTCTGGAAAATGGAAAAATCCTGCAGGAAGGCTGGGGCGAGGTGCAGGAAATGATCGATATCTGCGACTTCGCTGTCGGCCTGTCGCGGCAATTGTATGGCTTGACCATCGCCTCCGAACGGCCACAGCATCGGATGATGGAAAGCTGGCACCCGCTCGGGCCTTGTTTGGTGGTGACGGCATTCAATTTCCCGGTCGCGGTGTGGGCCTGGAATGCCACATTGGCCTTGGTGTGTGGCGATGCGGTGATCTGGAAACCGTCGGAAAAGACGCCGTTGACGGCGCTAGCCGTGCAAGTGATTTTTGAACGTGCCTGCCAGCGTTTCGGCAAGGCACCGGCGCATTTGAATCAGGTAGTTATCGGTGACCGTGAACGTGGCGAACAATTGGTCAAGGATGAACGCATTGCCCTCATCAGCGCCACCGGCAGTACGCGCATGGGGCGTGAAATTGCCAGCCTGGCGGCACCGCGTTTTGCCCGCACGATACTCGAACTCGGTGGCAACAATGCTGGCATCGTTTGCCCCTCTGCCGACCTCGATCTGGTGGTGCGGGCGGTGGCGTTCGCAGCCATGGGCACGGCGGGTCAGCGCTGCACTAGCTTGCGTCGGCTGATTGTGCACAGTGCAATCTATGCGCCCGTGGTGGCCGCCATCAAGCGCGTGTTTCAGCAGGTGCGCATCGGCAATCCACTGGACCAGAACAACATGATCGGCCCGTTGATCGACAAGGCTGCATTCGATGCCATGGCGGCCGCACTGGATGCCGCCGTGTTGGATGGCGCGCAGGTGGTGGGTGGTGAACGGCTGGTCGGCACCGAGGACGGCGCTTATTACGTACGACCGGCTTTGGTCGAGATGCCAGCGCAGACGGCAATCGTGCGCCAGGAGACGTTTGCACCGATCCTGTATGTGCTGCAGTACCAGACATTGGAGCAAGCCATTGCCTTGAACAATGATGTGCCGCAAGGTCTGTCGTCGAGCATTTTCACCAGCGATATGCGCGAAGCCGAGTGGTTTGTCTCGGCCCTGGGCAGCGATTGCGGCATTGCCAATGTCAATATCGGTCCCAGCGGCGCTGAAATCGGCGGCGCTTTTGGCGGTGAAAAAGACACCGGCGGTGGCCGCGAATCAGGCTCCGATGCCTGGAAAGCTTATATGCGCCGGGCCACCAATACCATCAACTACGGTCGTGATTTGCCACTGGCGCAAGGGATTACGTTTTCGCTCTAGCGACACGACATACCGGTTGGTATTAGAATTGTCGACTGTTGCCGGGCCGCTATCGCCTGCGGTCCGGCTTCCCATTCAAATCAATCAGGGAGAATTCGCAATGCCAAATCGTCGTCATTTCATCACCAATATTGCCGGCCTGGCCGCTGCCAGCGCGGTGCCCTTTGCCTTCGCGCAGAGTGCCGGCGAGAGCACCATGGCGCGCATCAAGCGCACCAAGGTCTTGCGCATTGGCGGTGTACGTGGACAGGCGCCTTACTACAACAAGGACTTGGTCAGCGGCGAGTGGGTCGGTTTCATGATCGATTTCGCCAAGAGCCTGGCGGCCAGCCTGGACGTCAAGCTGGAAGTGCTGGAAACCACCTGGGGCAATTCGGTGCTGGATTTGCAGACGCGCAAGATTGATGTGTTCTTTGGCATGAACCCGACGCCGGTGCGCCGTGAAGCAGTGGGCTTTTCCGAGCCCTTGTTCAACAATGCATTTACCGTAGTGGCGAAGAAGGGTTTCACACCCAAGACCTGGGCCGAGTTGAACAATCCCAACGTCAAGATCGGCGTCGATATTGGTTCTTCGCATGATCAGATGATTTCGCGCGTGTGCCCGAATGCCACCATCGTGCGTCTGGAAAAGGCCGATGATGCAACGCTTGCGCTGCAAACCGGCCGGGTCGACGTGCAGGTGCTGGTGTGGTTGCTGGCGCTCAACGTGCTGAAGAAAAATCCTAGCCTGGGCACCATGATCGTGCCGATGCCGCTGGAAGCGACGTCAACCAATATTGCCGTGCCGAAAGAAGACGACAAGGCCTGGTTGGAATTCATCAACAAGTGGATTGTGCAGGAGCGGAATGCCGGCAAGATCAAGACGACGGTGTTGCAGAACCTGCAGAAGTTGTCAGGGGTTGATCCAAAGGATGTACCGCCCCAAATCCCGCTCTAATGGAAATACTGGGGGGGCTACTGCGCGACGCAATCTCGGGACGGCGATGCTCGCCGTACCCTGGTACGGCTGCGCTTCTCATCCCGACCTTGCGCCGCTCGCTACGCCCCGCCAGCATTTCGATACGCCGGTTAAAGGCTCGTCGTGCTTTGCACGACCTTGCGCCGTTCGCTACGCCTCGCCAGCATTTCGATACGCTGGTTAAAGGCTCGTCGTGCTTTGGACGACCTTGCGCCGCTCGCTACGCCTCGCCAGCATTTCGATACGCCGGTTAAGGGCTCGTCGTGCTTGGCACGACCTTGCGCGGCGGCGCTTCTCACCCAACCTTGCGCCGCTTCACTTTTTTCTGCTCTGTACGGTCTGAAACTACGCGTTGAACCTTGTCAGGAAGCTTTGTGTCGCCGCTTGCTGCGGATTGTCGATGACCACGCTTGGTGGTCCGGCTTCGACCACCACGCCATCGCGCATGAAGATGACCTGATCAGCCACTTCGCGTGCAAACGCAATTTCGTGTGTGACCAGAATCATGGTCATGCCTTCGCCAGCCAGTGAGCGGATGACGTTGAGCACTTCACCGACGAGTTCCGGATCGAGCGCCGAAGTCGCTTCGTCGAACAGCATCACACTTGGCCGCATCGCCAATGCGCGGGCAATTGCCACGCGCTGCTTCTGGCCGCCTGACAGACGCTGTGGATAGATATCGGCGCGATCGGACAGGCCGACTTTCTGCAACAGTTCCAGCGCATAAGCGCGTGCCTCGGCCTTGGGTTTGCGCAATACCGTGAGCATGCCTTCCATGACGTTTTCCAGTGCCGTCATGTGCGGAAACAAATTGAAATGCTGGAACACCATGCCGGTATTGGTGCGAAATTTTGCCAGTGCACGGTCCTTCGGCAACGCCGATTTGTTGCCGAATTCGAATTGCTGGGCGCCGACCCGGATGCTGCCCTGTTCCGGCACGGTCAACAGATTGATACAGCGCAACAGCGTCGATTTGCCCGAGCCGGATGGGCCGATCATGGCGACCACGCTGCCCTTGTTGACTTGCATGGAAATATCCTTGAGCACCACGTGGTCGCCAAAGGCTTTTTTCAGATTCTTGATCTCGATCATGACTTCATTGGAAATGGCGTGGCTCATGTCAGGCTCCCTGTTGCAGTGTCAGACGGGTTTCCAGACGCTTGGCCCAGATCGTTGCCGGCAACAGGATGAGGAAGTAGATCACCGCCACGATGGTGTAGATTTCCAGCGGACGATAGGTTTCATGCGCAATGATTTGACCTTGATACAGCAGATCCGGCACCGCCAGCACGGACAGCAGCGAGGTGTTCTTGAGCTGCATGATGGATTGGCTCACCAGCGGCGGCGTCATGCGCTTGAACGCCTGCGGCAGGATCACGCGACGCATCAGCTGGAAGCGCGTCATGCCCAGTGCGCAACCGGCTTCGGTCTGGCCGATCTCGATTGAGACAATGCCACCACGGATGATTTCCGAATAGAACGCGCCGCCGTACAACGTCAACGACACCAACGCGGCAGTACCGGCTGACATTTCTATGCCGGCCAGCACCGGCAGAGCGTAGTAGAACCAGACCAGTTGCACCAGCACCGGCGTGCAACGGAACAATTCAACATAGGCGCGCAGCGGTCCCGAGACGAAGGGATTGCTGGACAGCCGTCCGAGCCCCACCAGCAAGCCCAGCAACAGGCCCAGCACGACGCAGCCAATGGTATAAATCAGCGTATAGCCGAAGCCGACCGCAATGATGCTGCGGTATTGCCAGAGGGAGGCAAAGTCCCAGTGATACATGGTGTTTCCTTATGGTGTTCTTGAATGATGGTGCTCCCGACTGGCAGCATGAAGCATGCCAGTCACGGCTGAGCGGTCCTGATGGCGAACCGCGCCGCATCCCTGAAAGAAGTCGCAATTGTAAAGTAGAACGCGGCTGCCTTGCTGTTGCAAGCGTGCTTGCACGGTAGATTGGTTAAAATAGCGCCACGCTGTTTTTGCCCTGTGGGCTGTTCTGTTTCACTTTTGTCTCCATGAATCCAACTTCTTCCGTGCAACGCGTGGTCGTCATCACTGGTGCGGCGCGCGGTATTGGCGCTGCCACGGCACACAGCCTGGCGGCACCTGCCATGGGGATGGTGTTGCATGCGCGCACCGACTCGGCGCAGTTGCGCGATACGCTGGCTGCTTGCCAGGCACGCGGGGCGCAAGGCGTCATCGCCATTGGTGACCTGGCCGATGCCGAAACGGCATTACGCTTGCGCGATACGGCACTCGATACCTTTGGACGGTTGGACAGTCTGGTAGCCAATGCCGGTTTTGCCGACCGTCAACGCATCGGCGAATTGACGGCACAAGACTGGTCGCGTTCAATCGATGTCTTGCTGGGCGGTTTCTTCCATCTGGTCAGCGCTTGCCAGCCAGCCTTGCAGGCCGCACCGGCAGCCCGCGTGGTGGCGGTCAGCTCCTTTGTTGCCCACGTCTATCGGCTCGGTGCCTCGGGTTTCCCGGCGTCGGCGGCGGCCAAGGCCGGGATTGAAGCGTTGGTCAAATCGCTGGCGGTGCAACTGGCGCCGTTTGGGGCGACCGTCAATGCAGTTGCGCCTGGCTATGTGCAAAAATCCGACCCCAGCAAATCAGCCATCGATCCGGCCGCCTGGACTGCGGCGCTGGAACGCATCCCGCTACAACGGCTCGGCCAGCCGCAGGAAATAGCCAATGTCATCGCTTTTCTGGCCAGTCCGGCCGCATCCTATGTGACCGGGCAGGTCTGGCACGTCGATGGCGGTTTAACTCTCTAACTTCATTTCATCATGCACATCATCGTTCTCGGCGCCGGCATTGTCGGCGTGACTACCGCCTATTTCTTGCATGAGCAGGGCTACACCGTCACCGTGGTGGATCGCCAGCCCGAGGTTGCCGCCGAAACCAGCGTCGGCAATGCCGGTCATGTTTGCCCATCGTATGCTACGCCCTGGGCGGCACCGGGCATGAAGGGCAAAGCGCTCAAATGGTCCGTACAGAGCTGGCTCGGTATGGAAGCCGCGTTGCGCTTTACACCGCGGCTGGATCGTCACCAATGGCGCTGGCTCGGGCAATTCCTGTCGCAATGCAATGCCGAGCGCTATGCCGTCAACAAGGCGCGCATGGGGCGGCTGGCGCGGTACAGCCATACCCAGCTGAAAACCATTCGTGAGCGGCTCGACATTCAGTACGAGCAAACCACGGGCGGTAATCTGCAATTGTTCCGTACGCAAGAGGGGCTGGACAATGCCGGACTGGCAGCCCGCGTGCTGGCCGAAGCCGGTGTTGCGTATGCATTGCTCGATGCCGAGGCCTGCGTGGCGTTCGATCCTGCCCTGCGCGGCGCGCGTGCGCAATTGGTTGGCGGCATGCTGTTGCCACAGGATGAAACCGGCAATTGTCCTTTGTTTGCACGTGCGTTGGCCGATTGGCTGCAAACCCAGGGTGTCCGGTTTGTGCTCGGCACCGCCGTGCAACAGATTGAATTCGCCGGTGGCGCGGTCACCGGTTTGCGCACCACACAGGGTTTGTTGCAGGCCGATGCTTATGTTGTGGCCTGTGCCAGTGCTTCGGTGCCGTTGCTCAAGCCACTCGGAATGATGCTGCCGGTGTATCCGGTCAAAGGTTATGCAATTACGGTACCGGTACGCGATGCCGCGGCCGCACCGCGCAGCGGCGTCATGGATGAGTATTACAAAGTTGCCATCACGCGCATGGGCAACCACATCCGTGCCGCCGGCACGGCCGAGATTGGCAGTTGGGATACCAAGGTCAGTGCGCATGACTGCGCCACCGCCGTCAAGTCCCTGCAATTGCTGTATCCGGACGGCGCCGATATGACGCAGGTCACTTACTGGGCTGGATTGCGGCCGATGACCCCCGACGGTGCGCCACTGATTGGGGCGACCGCCTATCGCAATTTGTATCTCAATGCTGGCCATGGTTCCAATGGCTGGACCACGGCCTGCGGTTCAAGTCGGCTGATTGCGGACTTGATTGCCGGCGTCGGTACGGAAATCGTCAGCGAGGATTTGAGTCCGCAGCGGGTTATTTAATAAATGCACGTTCCCAGCAAATGCACGAGAAAGCTCGCGCAAGTAGCCTTAATCCGCGCTTGAGATTGACATTGACTTGGTTATTATCTGAACCTCGGCTTATACCAGTTGCACGTCGGATTGCCTTTTTAGCCAATTCTCTGTGGCCGCCGGCAGCGCCAATGTTGGCTGATATGATCAATTTCACTCAAGGTAGGATCGGTTACTAGTATGGTCAAACGTCTGATCGCTCTCGCGTCTGTTGCAGCCCTGTCGGGATGTACCTTGTTTGCTTCGCCGATACTGGAAGTTGTCAATCTGGCAGGTTCGGCAGCGACTGGTGTGGCGACAATGTCGCGCGACAAGCCTAGCAATCCGGTGGTGTTCGCCCACGAGCCAATCAAGGAAATGTGCATCGAATGGAACGGCGGCGTGGCCTTGAGCGACTTTGTGCCAAGCCTGCAGGGCGAGTTGCAGCGTCATGGCGTGCCTAGCCGGGTCTACGATCCAGGCACGCTGCCTGGCAATTGCTCGATGACCATTGCTTATGCGGCCTCGGTCAAATGGGACATGAAGATGTTCAGCACCAATTACACGCCGTACATGACCTTTGCTTCCCTGACCTTGCGCCGGGAAGGTCGTGTCGTCGGCAGTGCGCAATACCGCATTGGTCGTCTGGAGCAAGACAAGTGGTCGTCGGTTGGTAGCAAGTTGCGGCCCTTGATCGATGCCTTGCTCATCAGCAACCCGGAAGTAGAAACGGCCAAGCCGCCGCCGGTCGAAAAAGACAAGAACGCCGCTTTGTTTACTGGCCCTTGACATCAGGCAAGGTGGTCGGCTGAAATGAAAAGGCAGTACCCAGCGCTGATGCTGGGTTTTCTTCGGACGACCTAGCCGGGGGCGGCCCGGCAGCCGCTCACTTTCTTTGGTCTCGCCCAAAGATAAGTAAGCAAAGAAAGGCGACCGCTACTGCATCGCCCCTGCGGGGTT
>JAMFSU010000169.1 GCA_026225475.1 Duganella sp. | reverse complement strand
CAGCGCCGGGAACCCCGCAGGGGCGATGCAGTAGCGGTCGCCTTTCTTTGCTTACTTATCTTTGGGCGAGACCAAAGAAAGTGAGCGGCTGCCGGGCCGCCCCCGGCTAGCTCGTCCGAAGAAAACACAGCATCAGCAACCAAGAAAATCAAAAAAATCAAAAAAAACCACGCCGCCCTTTTCTTAACTGAACGGCATGACAGCCACGGCTGCATTTTTTATGTCATTGCCATCAGTGGCTAAACTAGGGCGCGGGCGCGCTGGCCTTGGTGGCATTGCTCAGCAAAAACAAGGCAGGCACCTTGCTGTCGACCACCAGCTTGCTCCAGCCTGAAGCGACTCCCAGATTACCCAGATTGCGTCGCCAGACTATGTGCTCGTTGCTTTCATCTTTCAGATTTTCACCATGCACCACCAGGACCTTGCCGCGAAATGTCGCCGCCAGCGTGGTGATGCGTTGCCGCATCTCAGCATAGCCATCGCGCTGGCCGCGCAGCAGAAACGGTCGCTGGCTCGGTTGCGCCAGTGGATTGCCATCCGAAAATAGCACGATGCCATCCAGCTTCTTTTGCGTCGCCTGAGAAAACAAGCGCTGCAACCAATCACGATTGGCGATCAGACGATCTTCAAACTCGCTATTGCGGCCACCATCCTGGACAAAGTGATTATTGCTGGAGGGGATATTGATGGTGGCGAACAAGACATTGCCGAATTCCCAGCGGGCGTTTTCGGCAAAGCTGCGGAACTTGGGGGTGATTGATTGGCGTAGCAGCGGCAGCCTGGTGCCACCGAAGGAAAATTCATCGGCAAAGAACAGGTCGCGCAAACGATTGAGACGTTCAATCGCCACCGAGACATTGCGGTTGCGGCAGCCGATCCAGTCGCTTGCCGCCAGCGACACGATGACACCGTTTTCGGCTTGCTTGATCAAGTCGCGGCGGGCGCTGTAGAGCGCATCGCTGCACGGTTCATTGTTGGCCTTGATGCCATTGACGACGACGAACGCCAGATTGTCGGCATCACTGTCGGCCAGCGCCTTGCGCAAAATTTCTTCATCTGGATTGGCGCCAAACGAGTGGCCGATCACACCAAATTGAAAGCTGTCCTGGGCCAGCGTGGCAGGTGCCAGCACCAAACCTGCGACGAGAATCAGCGCGCTACCAGCCAGCCGTGCGATTCGCGTCAAGAGCCGTTTCATGCGCTCTCACCCAATTGTTTCAGTCGATACAAGGCATCGAGCGCCTGGCGTGGCGTCAATGCATCCGGATCGATGTCGGCCAGCGCTGCGCTGACTGCCTGGGCGACTGGATCAACGGCACTGGCGGTCGTTGGCAGCGCGGCGATTTCTTCGTCGTCCTCGGTGCGCAACGGCGCATTGAACAAGTCGAATTGCGGCGTGGTTTGTACCGATTGGGTTTCCAGCGCGGTCAGGTGTTTGCGCGCCGCGCGAATCACGGCAGCCGGTACACCTGCCAGTTGTGCCACTTGCAAGCCATAGCTTTGCGACGCTGGACCGGCTTGCACGGCGTGCAGGAACACGATGCTGTCCTTGTGCTCGACGGCGGACAAGTGCACGTTGGAGGCGCTCGGATGCAGTTCGGGCAATTGCGTCAATTCAAAATAGTGTGTCGCAAACAGCGTGAAGCTACGCGTCACCTCGATCAAATGTTTGGCAATTGCCCAGGCCAGCGCCAGACCATCAAAGGTCGAGGTGCCGCGTCCGACTTCATCCATCAGCACCAGCGAGTTTTCGCTGGCATTGTTGAGGATCGCGGCCGATTCGGTCATTTCCACCATGAAGGTAGAACGGCCACCGGCCAGATCGTCGGCGGCGCCAATGCGGGTGAAGATACGGTCGATCGGGCCAATACGGGCGCTGGTGGCCGGCACGAAGCTACCAATATAGGTTAGCAGGGTGATCAGTGCAACCTGGCGCATGAAGGTCGATTTACCCCCCATGTTGGGGCCGGTGATCAGCAGCAGCTTGCGCTCGGCGCTGAAGCCACAATCATTGGCGATGAAGCGCTCAATCTGGTTTTCAACCACTGGATGGCGGCCCTGTTCGATCTGAATGCAGGGTTCGTCCACCAGTTGCGGCGCGCACCAGTTATTGCGGTTGGCATGGTCGGCTAGCGCCACCAGCGTATCGAGTTGCGCCAGCGCATGGGCGATTTCCTGTAAGGTCACAATGTGCGGCGCCAGTTCTTGCAGCACTTGTTCGTAGAGGAATTTTTCGCGCGTGAGCGCGCGTTCTTGCGCTGACAAGGCTTTGTCTTCAAACGCTTTCAGCTCCGGCGTGATGTAACGTTCGGCATTTTTCAGGGTTTGCCGACGGCGGTAATCATCAGGCACCTTATCGGTCTGACCGTGCGTGACTTCGATGTAAAAGCCATGCACCTTGTTGTATTCGACGCGCAGATTGGCAATGCCGGTGCGTGCGCGTTCGCGGGTTTCCAGATCGATCAGGAATTGGCCGGCATTTTCCGACAGGCCGCGCAATTCATCGAGGTCGGCATCGTAGCCGCGTGCAATCACACCGCCGTCGCGCACCATGGCAGCCGGTTCCAGCATGATGGCACGTTCCAGCAGATCGACGCATTCGGTCGGCGTTGCCAGCGCATCATGTAGCGTCAGCAACAGGGGGGCATCGGCATCACGGCTGCACATGGCGACATAGGCGCGCAACGAGCCCAATT
Organism: Duganella sp.; assembly: GCA_026225475.1. Classification (GTDB taxonomy): domain Bacteria; phylum Pseudomonadota; class Gammaproteobacteria; order Burkholderiales; family Burkholderiaceae_D; genus Herbaspirillum. The sequence continues at coordinate 8,546 of JAMFSU010000169.1, read as the reverse complement.
GTTGCAGACCGGCGCGCAGACCGGCGAGGTCGCGCGGACGTGCCGACAACAGCGCGATGCGGGTGGTGATGCGTTCAATATCGGGTACCGCCGCCAAGGTGGTGGACAAGCCAGAGCAGGCGTCGGTGCGCATCAATGCATTGATGGCGGCATGGCGCGCGCGGGCAATGGCTTGATCGCGCCGCGCATGATGCAACCAATGGCGCAGCAGGCGCGAGCCCATCGCGGTGCGGCAATGATCGAGCAGCGAAAACAGAGTCGGTGCCAGGGCGCCGGCATCCTGGGCGCGAATGGTTTCGGTCAGTTCCAGATTACGTCGGGTGGCAGCATCAAGCCCGATGAACTCATTTTCGGACTCGACCGTCAAGGCGCGCACATGTTGCAAGCCCTTGCCCTGGGTCGTCTGGGCATAGCGCAGCAAGGCACCACCAGCGCCAATCGCGGCAGTCATGCCTTCGGTGCCAAAACCGTTGAGCGTGGCGACGGCGAGTTGATCGAGCAAGGCTTTTTCGCCGCTGGGCAAATCGAAATGCCAGTCCGGTACGGTGGTCGGCTTGCCGGTCAGAATAGTCGCATAGCTTGCTTCCTGGCTCTCACCGATCAGCGTTTCTGCCGGTGAAATACGCTCCAGTTCTTGTTTTAGTCGCACTTCCAGCACTTGCGTATCGACACTGAACTCCATCATTTTGAGCGCGCCGCTGGCCAGCGACAGCCAGGCCAAGCCCACCGTATGCTTGCGTTGTTTGTTGCTGCTCACACAGACGGCCAGCAGCGGCCGGTCGGATTTTTCCGGCAGCAGGTCGGAGTCGGTCAGCGTGCCTGGCGTAATGACGCGTACTACCTTGCGATCAACGGGGCCTTTGCTGGTAGCCGGATCGCCGATCTGTTCACAGATGGCGACCGACTCACCAAGCTTGATTAGTTTGACCAGATATTGGTCAGCCGAATGGAATGGAATGCCGGCCATTTTTATCGGATTGCCATTGGACGCGCCACGCTGGGTCAGCGTAATGCCCATCAGGCGCGAAGCCTTTTCCGCATCGTCGAAGAACAGCTCGTAGAAATCGCCCATGCGGTAGAACACCAGCGTGGTCGGATATTCCGCTTTGATGCGCAGGTACTGCTGCATCATCGGCGTGTGCTTATCCGTGCCGCTAGGATCGGCGCTGGGTCCAAGGGAGGATTTGATAGGTTTGATCATGTAAGGCAGGTAACGTTTGGCGAGGTCGCAGGGCAGCCGACCAGCGCTGGGTAATCCGGCATTTTACCGCGTACCACCGCGTTGAACGAATGCAATGGTGGCTTAGACGTATTTTCTGGTGTCGTGAAGCTGGGGGGGGAAGCGCTCTGCCGAGCAATGCCGGTAATTTAAAAATGACTTTGTTTCACCCGCAATACCGGGAGGCGCTTGCGTACGCACGTCATTCGCGCCAATTTCAATCTTTTTACTCAAATAATAATCAATGAAATGCAATTATTTTTTTCAAAATAAACCAAGAAATAATGACTGTATCTAGCTCATAAATATCAGATAAATGCCAAGTTAAAAACCGCGTTATTTTCGGTATTTCAGAATGATTCGAATCCTTCCACGATGCATGTTGCTCCCCATGCGAGTACCAGCCTCGTTGATACGCCGTTTGGCGGCATGACTAGCGCCGCAGGCGTTATCCAGGCAATTCGATCAAGGTAGTCCGCAACCAGCCGCTAGGCCGCAATCCGCTGGCGCGATGCGCTCTGAAATCAGTGCCCTGGTCAACACCAGTTATGTGATGCGACTGGCCGGATAACATCAGACCGGCAGCTTGTATAGCTGGAAGTCTTCCCGACGGCGCTAGCCAGGGTCTTAACGCAACCGTCTGCGTCAGGCAGGGCGGTGATGCACACAGACGCCAGCGGAATAGGTCGCGGCCACAGCGCGGTCATCGGCCAGGATCGCCAATGCAAACAACTGTTCTTCCAGACTGCCGCAGGTAGCGCTACGCCGCGCCAGCAGCGGTGTTGCCTGCGGATCAAGCACAATGAAATCAGCCTCGCAGCCGGGCGCGAAGTTGCCGATCGTCCCCTGCAGTTGCAACGCCCGCGCCCCGCCCAATGTGGCCAGATAGAACAGACGCTGCGCCGACAAATGTGTGCCGCCCATGCGGCCCACCTTGTACAGTTCGTTCATCGTTTGCAGCATCGAAAAGCTGGTGCCACCGCCGACATCGGTCGCCAGCGATACCGGCATGCCCAGGCGGTCGGCGCTGGCGAAATCAAACAGGCCGCTACCCAGGAACAGGTTGGATGTCGGGCAGACTATGGCCGCCGAGCGGGTGGCCGCCATGCGCGCACGGTCGGCGTCGTCCAGCCAGATGCAATGGGCATACAAGGCGCGCTCGCGCATCAAGCCATATTGGTCGTACACATCGAGGTAGCTGCGGCTGTCCGGAAATAGCTGTTTGACCCATTGCACTTCGTCGGCGTTTTCGGCGACATGGGTCTGGATGTAGGTGTCAGGATATTGCGCCGCCAGTTCTCCTGCCAATTGCAATTGCGCCGGCGTCGAGGTCGGCGCAAAGCGCACGGTGATGGCGTAATGCTGACGGCCGCGCTTGTGCCAGCGCTGAATCAATTGCTGGCTCTCGCGCACGCCACCTTCGGCGGTGTCGCACAGGAATTCCGGCGCATTGCGGTCCATCAGGCATTTGCCGGCCACCATGCGCAGATTGAGTGCATGACTGCGCTCGAAAAAAGCATCCACCGATTGGGGATGCACTGTGCAATAAACCGCTGCCGTGGTGGTGCCGTTGCGCAGCAATTCGTTGAGAAAAAACTCAGCCACTTCGCCGCCGTGCTGCGGATCTTCAAAGCGCCGTTCGGCCGGAAAGGTATAGGTTTCCAGCCACGGCAACAGTCCCGGCGCCGGTGAACCAATGATGTCGGTCTGCGGGTAATGCACATGGGTGTCGATAAAGCCGGGCGTGATGATCTTGCCGCGATAATCCTGTACCTTGCAATCGCCCGGCAGAGTGGCGGCCAATTGCTGGAAATCGCCAGCCGCCAGCACAGTGCCATCGGCAACGATCAATAAGCCGTCGGCATGCCATTGCGTGGCATGCGCATCGAATGCCGGGTCGTTGTGGAAGTGGAGCAGGCTGGCGCGGTAAGCTTGCAGGGGAGAAGTCATGAGATTGCGGTCCTGATAAAAATGGCGACATCGCTGCCTCTGCCGGTCGGCCTGTCATCCAGTCAAGCTGGCAAGGTCAGGCAGATGGTAGCGCTTGGTGTTGGCCTTGCTGGTGACGGTCCGGACTGCTTCAGTGCCGGCCGTCCAGAACCTGTGTGGTCAGGTTCGCGCCAAATCGTCGCGGCGCGGGTTGCGCTTGCAGTTCCCATCGTTGCATCAATTGCGCCACGACGGCGATAGCGATACTGGCTGGCTCCTTGCCATAGATGCCGGGAATGCCGATCGGGCAAGTCATCTTGTTCAATTGTTCGGTGCTGATGCCGCGTTCTTGCAGGCGATGTTCAAATTGCTTGCGCTTGGTGTGCGAACCGATCAAGCCGAACCAACCGATGTCGGCGCGTCGCAGAATGCGCTCGCTCAATTGCTGATCCAGTGCATGGCTATGCGTCATGACCAGAAAATACGCACCCGGCTCGGCCAGATCTACCACCGCATTGGGCACGTCGGTCGCTTCGATGCTGATTTGTGGCGGCAGGCCGGGGGGAAACATGTCTTCGCGTTCATCGACCCAGATCACCCGACAGGGCAGCGTTGCCAGCACGCGCACGATGGCCGCACCAACGTGACCGGCGCCGAACAGCACCACCTGTGGCTGGTAAGCGCGGCAGCGGTCGAGCAGCCAGCGGCCGCCAGCGTCATCGCAGACGATGCGCGTGCCGCCTGGACGCCCGAATAGGCTGGCGTCCAGGCTGGCGCTTGCGGGTAAGCCGTCTGGTTCGACCAAGCTGGTTGCTGCCATTGATTCCAGGGGCACTGCGCGCCAGACGTCGGTACCATTGCGCCAGTGCTGCTCCAGCGCATTGAGCAATGGGCCGCTGTCGCGGCCAATGCGCTCGAAGACCAAAAACACCACGCCGCCGCAACATTGGCCCAGACTAGGGCCGAGCGCGATGCGCTCGATCCGGCGCTGGCCGGGCAAGCTGCGGGCATCGGCGACCAACATGGCACGCGCGATCTGGGCGGCACGCCATTCCAGATGGCCGCCGCCGATGGTGTCGAATTGCTGTGCGTCGGTAAACACCATGCGCGCACCGGCCTCACGCGGCGTCGAGCCCTGGCTGGTCGCGACCGTCACCAGCACCGCAGCAATGCTGTCGGCGTGCAGGTTGGTTAAGGCGCCAAGCCAGGTGGTCATCGCATTGACCGTGCCATTCAATGGGTTACCGGCGCGCAGGCCATCGCTGTCTGCACCGCCTCGATGGCGTCCAGAATCGCTTCGCTGGTGGCGGGCGCACGCAAGGGCGGATTGATGCGGTGCAGGCCAACCGCCGAGATTGCATCGCGCAGCGCAAAAAAGACCGAGAACGGCAATAGCAAGGGCGGTTCGCCAGTTGCCTTGGAGCGATGGATGGTATCGGCCACGTTGCTGTTCTTGAACAGTTGCACGCGGAAGTCTTGCGGACAATCCGACACCGCCGGAATCTTGTAAGTCGATGGCGCATGGGTCATCAGCTTGCCATGCTGGTTCCACCACAATTCTTCGGTCGTCAGCCAACCCATGCCCTGTATGAAGCCGCCCTCGATCTGGCCAATATCGATCGCCGGATTGAGACTGTCGCCGGCATCGTACAAGGCATCAGCGCGCAGCAGCCGCCATTCGCCGGTCAGTGTGTCAATCACCACCTCGGCCACGGCGGCGCCATAGGCAAAGTAAAAGAACGGATGACCAGTCATGCTCTTGCTATCCCAATGCACGCGCGGCGTCGAATAGAAGCCGTCGGACCAGAGCTGGATGCGCTGCATATAGGCTTGCATGACCAGCTCGCCAAATGGCAGCGTCGCGTTGCCATCGGTGACCATGCCATTGGCAAAACAGATGTTGTCGACCGCGCAGGCAAAATGCTTGGCCGCCACTGGCAGCAGCCGGTGGCGGATTTGCAGTGCGGCATCCTGCGCCGCCTTGCCATTGAGGTCGCTGCCGGTGGACGCCGCGGTGGCCGAGGTGTTGGCGATCTTGCTGGTGTCGGTAGCACTACAGCGCACCTGCTCAAGCGCCAGACCAAATACCTGCGCCACCACTTGCGCCACCTTGGTATTGAGGCCCTGGCCCATTTCCGTGCCGCCGTGATTGACCAGCACCGAACCGTCGGTATAGACGTGCACCAGTGCGCCGGCCTGGTTCAGATGCGGCACATTGAAGGAAATGCCGAACTTCACCGGCGTTAGCGCCAGGCCTTTCTTGAGAATCACGTTGCTGGCGTTGAAGGCGGCGATTTCAGCACGGCGTTGCTGGTATTGGCTACTTTGTTCCAGTTCGTCGACCAACGCCACAATCACATTGTCTTCGACCTTTTGGCCGTAATGGGTGACATTGCGTGCCTGCGGACCAACGTCGTCGCTGGCGCCATAAAAATTGGCGCGCCGTACTTCCAGCGCATCCTTGCCCAGGTTGCGGGCGATTTCATCGAGGATGTATTCAATGGCAATCGCCCCCTGCGGTCCACCGAAACCACGAAACGCGGTGTTCGATTGAGTATTGGTCTTGCCGCACATGGCATGGATATCGACATCCGACAGATAGTAGGCATTGTCAAAATGGCATACCGCGCGCGTGGCCACCGGGCCCGACAAGTCGGCCGAAAAGCCGGCACGGGTGATCATATCGATACGGGCAGCCACGATGCGGCCAGTATCGTCATAGCCGATTTCATAATCGTAGGCGAAGCAATGGCGCTTGCCCGTAACCAGCATGTCATCGTCACGGTCGGCGCGCAGCTTGACCGGACGGCGCAGCCGCGCCGCGGCCACTGCCGCGGCGCAGGCCCACAAGGCCGATTGTGATTCCTTACCGCCGAAGCCACCGCCCATGCGGCGGCATTCGACCAGCACATCGTGCGCTGCCAGCTTCAGTACATGGGCGATGTGATGCTGCATTTCGCTCGGATGCTGGGTCGAGCAGTACACATGCATGCCACGGCCTTCCTTGGGGATGGCATAGGAAATCTGGCCTTCCAGATAAAATTGCTCCTGGCCGCCGACATCCAGCTGGCCGGCGAACTTGTGCGGTGCTTGTGCCAATGCGGCAGCCGGGTCGCCACGCGTGAGATGCATCGGCGGCAAGACATAGGATTGTGCCGTATGCGCGGCACGCGGCGTCAGCAGCGCCGGTAGTTCTTCATAGGCAACCACCGCCAGCCGTGCGGCGCGACGGGCATTGTCATGACTGTCGGCCACGACCACGAACATCGGCTGGCCGACATATTGCACCAGGCCATCGGCCAGTACCGGATCGTCATGGATAATCGCGCCACACTGGTTTTCTCCGGGAATGTCGGTGGCGGTATAGACCGCGACAACGCCGGGTGCCGCCTTGACCTTGGACAGCTCGATCGACGTTACCTTGGCATGGGCTTTCTGCGACAGACCCAGGGCGGCATGCAATGTGCCCTGCAACTCAAGGATGTCGTCGGTGTAAGTGGCTTCGCCGGTGACATGCAGAATCGCCGACTCGTGCGGCTGTGGTTTGCCTGCTTCGCCTGTGCCGGGCAATGTGAGGGACATGAATGGTTCGGTTTGCTTGTTCATCGTAAATTCCTTGGCAACTGGATCAGGCAGTTTGCCGTGTGTCTTTGCCATGTGCGAACGCGCGTAGCGAGGCCGCTGCCAACGGTGCATCGCGGCGTGTTTCCAGCCAGTAACGGTAGAGTAGATTCTGCGCTGTCTTCATACGATACGCCGAAGAAGCGCGCATGTCAGACAGCGGGGAAAAATCCTGCGCCAGCGCCGCCATGGCGGCGCGCACATTGGCCTCGTTCCAGTCCTTGCCCAGCAGGCAGGCTTGCGCCAGTGCCGCGCGCTTGGGTGTGGCCGCCATGCCGCCAAAGGCAATGCGGGCATCGATCACCTTGTCGCCGTCGAGCTGCAAATGGAAGGCGGCACATACCGCGGAGATGTCCTGATCAAAACGCTTTGACAGTTTGTAGGTGCGAAACACGCCTTGCACACCAGTGCCGCTTGCCTGCGGCAGTGGAATACGCACGGCCTGCACGAATTCATGCGCCTGCAGCGCCGACTTTTGATAGGCCAGGTAAAAGTCTTCGAGTGGCATGCTGCGTTGGCCATCCACGCTATAGAGCACGATCTGGGCACCCAGGGCGATCAGCCAGGGCATCGAATCACCGATGGGCGAACCATTGGCGACATTGCCGCCGAGGGTGCCGGCATTGCGTACCGGCAATGAGGCAAAGCGTTGCCACAGCTCAGACAGTTGTTCAGGATAGTGTGCATGGGCAGCGGCGTACGCCTGTTCCAGAGACACACCGGCGCCGATCTCAAGCCAGCCGTCCTGGCTGTGCAGCTGTTTTAGTTCGGCAACCTGGCCGATGTAAATGATGTCGCCAAGTTCGCGCATGTGCTTGGTGACCCACAGGCCGACGTCGGTAGAACCCGCCAGGATGCGTGCTTGCGGCAATGTGCTGCGCAGTGCTGCCAATTGCGCCAGCGTGCGCGGTGCATGAAAGGTTTGTCCAGCATGGGTCACGGCCAGCGCCTGTTGGCGTTGCAGGCCGTGCAATGCGGCGATCACCGGAGTGCGGTCGAAATGGACCGGTGCCAGTTCGCCCATGCGCCGGGCGGCATCGATGATAGGCCGGTAGCCGGTACAGCGGCATAGATTGCCGGATAGCGCATCGTCGATTTCACGCGTACTGGGTGCGACCCCATCACTGTCATGCTTGAGATACAAGCCCCACAACGACATCACGAAACCAGGCGTGCAAAAGCCGCATTGCGAGCCATGACACTCGACCATTGCCTGTTGGCTAGGATGCAGGCAGCCATCGGCTTGCTTGAGGTCTTCTACCGTGAACAAGGCCTTGCCGTCCAGGGTCGGCAGGAATTGGATACAAGAATTGACCGTCTTGAGCTCCAGCGCATCGCCGAGCAGTTCACCGACCACCACTGTGCAAGCACCGCAATCGCCTTCCGCGCAACCCTCTTTGGTGCCGGTGCAATGCAAGTCTTCGCGCAGATGCTGCAAAACGGTGCGTGTAGTGGGGCAATTCTCCACTTGCTGGGTTTTACCGCGAAAATAGAAGCGTATCGGTTCGGACATGGTGTGTTTTGCGTTGAAAATAAAGAAGGACTGCTTTTGTTGATACAAGATCTGTGCCGGGTTGTTGGAAATACCGCAGTAGATTGTTACTTCCTATTGTTGCGGGAAATTGTTTCTTTAATTTGTATTGACTTGATAACGTGACAGTGCGGTTGTTTCGATGTGATATTGGCATGTTGCCTTACCCGAGACAGATTGAACATAGCATGCTTTGTAATCAGTCAGGCGCTTGCCCGCATGCTGATGTGTGTAGCGGAGTAGCGT
>JAMFSU010000051.1 GCA_026225475.1 Duganella sp. | reverse complement strand
TCCCATTTTCTGCGGCGCATCGCTGGGAACCCCGTAGGGGCCAGGATCGCGCGGTCGCCTTCTTTTGCTTAGCTTTTCTTGGCGAGACAAGAAAAGTAAGCGGCTGCCGGGCCGCACCCGGCTAGGTCGTCCGAAGAAAACCCAGCATCGGCAACCAAGAAACCAAGAAGCCAAGAAACCAAGAAACCAAGAAACCAAGAAACCAACGACAGGTGTTTTTTAACTGAACAGCATTACGCTAGCGAGCGTCCTTGTTTATTCCTGCGTAGGATTACAGATAGTAAATCGCCAGCGCAACAGCAATGACCAGGCCATATTTGGTAGCGAGATAGACTTTACGATTCCACTTCTTGAAGCGACGGCGATATTGACCGGCGAGCCAGACAAAACGGAACAGCTTGTTGATGCGGCCAGTTTGATCGCCAGTCTCATTGGGCGAGCTGGCGGCCGTCATTATGGTCTTGCCCAGCCATTTGTTGACCGCTTGTGCCCAGCGATAGCGCAAGGGCCGTTCAACGTCGCAAAACAGGATGATGCGATTGACGTCGGTACCGTTTTGCGCCCAGTGAATGAAGGTCTCGTCAAAGACGACGCTTTTGCCGTCACGCCAGCTATAACGTTTGCCATCGACATCGATGAAGCAGCGATCGTCGTTGGGGGTGACTAGGCCGAGGTGATAGCGCAGCGAACCAGCATAGGGATCACGATGACGATTGAGTGTTCCGCCCGGTGCCAGTTCTGCAAACATGGCGGCCTTGATGCTGGGAATGCGGCGCAGGATTTCGACGGTCTTGGGGCAGAATTGCTCAGCCGATGGATGGCTGGCGTCATACCACTTCAGATAAAAGCGCTTCCAGCCGGCCTTGAAGAAGGAATTGAAGCCAGCATCGTCGTTCTTTTCAGCAGCCTTGATCTTTGAGATGTTTTGCAGGTGGATCGCTTCTGCGCGAATGGTTTCCCAGTTCTCGTCCAGCAGGTGCAAGTTATGGAATTCGTTCACTGGCAGGTAAGGTACTGCCGGCACGCGCGAAAACGCATACATGAACAAGTTAATCGGCGCCATGATCGAAGAGTGATCAAAAAACTGGCGCAAGAACGGCAGCCTGACTTTTCCGCGCAAATGGATAAACAGGATGGAAAAAATATAAATGCCGACTACAGCCCACTTCATTGCAATATCCTTATGCGATGACCACCAAGCTCCATAATGGCCCACAATCTTCAAGACAAGTCGCGGTTGGCGCCATGTCAAATATCTAATGCCTTTTGGCTTCTGATAGATAAAAAAGTTCGACGGAGTCGTCGAATTCGATAGATGTGATTTTACACCCGGCAAGTATTTTCAGCAGGGAGCGGCCTGACATGGAATTGTAATAATTGGTGACAAGCCAGGCCGGTCAAGGCCTGTCTGGCTTGGGGTTGCGACAACGAATGTTGTTGTTGAGTAATTAAGCTGTCTGAATTGCAACTTTGTTTGGCGACTTACGTGGCAAGCCAGTAAAGCCAAAATCAATGTCGGGTTGACGACCTGCAATGATTTCTGCAATCGCCCGACCGGAACCGCAGCCCATGGTCCAGCCAAGCGTGCCATGGCCGGTGTTGAGGAACAGGTTGTTGAACTTGGTCTTGCCGACATAGGGAATATTCGATGGCGTCAGCGGACGCAATCCAGCCCAGTAAGTCGGATTGTCGTAATCGCAGCCATCGGGGAATAATTCGCGGGTACGGCGCGTGATTGCTTCACAGCGCGTGTTGTTGAGTTCGCGCGAATAGCCATTGAGTTCGCAGGTGCCTGCCACGCGCAGGCGATCGCCGAGACGCGAAACCACCAGCTTGTAGCCATCATCGGTCAGCGACACGCTCGGTGCCGCATCAGGATTGGTGACCTTGTAGGTAGCCGAATAGCCTTTGCCGGGGTAGAGCAGCAAATTGATGCCGAGCGGACGCAGCAACTGTTCCGAGAAGCTGCCCATGGCGACCACGAAGGCATCGGCGTGCAAGGTCTTGTGGCGGCCGGCACCGTCGATGACTTCGACACCGGTAATCTTGGCGGCCGCGCCAGTACCTTCGGTCAGCAAACGCGTGATGGTGGTATTGAACTGGAAATCGACACCGGCTTCTTCTGCTTTTTGCGCCAGGCCTGTGGTCAGTTTGTAGACATCGCCTGATTCATCGGTGGCAGTGAAGTCGCCACCGACGATCTTGTCGCGAATACTGGACAGTGCAGGCTCGATCTTGATCACTTCATCGGCGCTGATCGACTCGCGCGGGCAACCGAGGTCGCGCATCAGCTTGGCCGAGGGCAGTGACAGTTCGAATTCCTTTTCTTCAGTGTAGAAGTGGAGGATGCCGCGGGTCAGGTGGTCGTATTGGATATTGGTTTCGGCGCGTACCGCTTGCAGTGTCTGGCGGCTGTATTCACACAGCGCGACGATCTGCTGGATATTGGCATCGGTGCGTGCTGGCGTGCATTCGCGCAGGAAACTGATTGCCCATTTCCATTGCAGCCATTCCGGGCGGAAGCGATACAGCAGCGGTGCATCTTCCTTGCCCAGCCATTTCAGCACTTTCATTGGGGCCGATGGATTGGCCCAGGGCTCGGCGTGCGAGACTGAAATCTGGCAACCGTTGGCAAAGCTGGTTTCTTGCGCAGCGCCCGGTTGGCGGTCAATGACAGTAACGTCGTACCCCTCGCGTTTTAGAAACCACGCCGAGGCGGTACCAATGATGCCTGCTCCCAATACGATGACCTTCATTCGATTCTCCTATTCAATGATTGGCATTGTAAGAAGTAAGTGCTTTTTTGAGTAAGCAATCAGCTTGGCTTTATTTCTATTTTTAAACAAATTTTTTTAATTTATGTTTAAAAAACAAAATAATTCAGGATGAAGCTTACCTTTTTGCATTTTCAAATTGGGTCATTTCCTGTTCCAGCGCCTGCGTGACGCTTTCCGCCAGCGCTTGTTCCATGCTGGCGCGTACGCGGGTTTTGAGAATGTCGGCCATATTGTCCAGCACGACGGCCAGATGATCCTGCAAATGCTGGTGTAAAACGTTGTCGACCTGGCGCAGTACTTGCTGCATCACACTTTCGAGTAGGTCCTGCCGGATCTGCGCCAGTTGCTCTGCACTGGCCTGGTTGTTGGGGGGATTGGAAAAGGGCGGCTGGAACGCTTCGGCCTGGAATGGTGCTTGGCCGTACGGCTCGCTATACAGCATTGGTGCCGGGTCGCCATAGTGCACTGGCGCAGTATTTTCCTGTGCTGGTTGGGGGATGACTTCGGTCAACAGCGGGATACTGTTATCGGTGGAGGAATTCATGTGCGGGCCATCAATCGGCAACAAAATGGCTGAGCGGATAGCCACGTTCCTTGTAGAAACGATAGCGATCGCGGCCGGCGGCCTTGTCGGTATCGTCCGAGGAAATGATTTCAAACATCCGCTCGAAGCGGGCGAAATGCTCGGGGGTATTGCCGGACAAATTGATCAAGACGTGGTGATGCGGCAGCTCGACGCTGTCGCTGTCGGTCAGGATCACTGGGGTTTGTGCCGCCAGTGGATCATTGGCATGCACATGCGGCAAGAAGTCTTGTTCGGAAAAGGTCCAGAGCAGTTGGTCGAGTTGGCTCAATTCGCTGCGGTTGCGGCCTAGTAGCACGATCTTGCAGTCGGCGGCACGCGCCTTGCGCACCAGGCGGCAGGCATAGGCTAGTTTATTGGGAACGTTGCTGTGGAAATCGATACGGGTCATGAGGCAAGTATAGACAGTTCAGCGCGCCACGAAAACCCGGATGGATAATTAAAAACGCCGCCGCGACGGATAATCCGCAACGGCGGCGCAAGCTAGCGTGTCGCTCAGGCAGCCATGCCGCTATGACGCAACAGCGCGTCGATGCTCGGTTCGCGGCCACGGAAGGCCTTGAACGACTCAATCGCGGGACGTGAGCCACCGACGGCCAGAATTTCCTGCTGGAAGCGCAGACCGGTTTCGATCGAAATGACGTTGTCACCCTTGGCGGCAGCTTCTTCAAACGCGCTGTAAGCATCGGCCGACAACACTTCAGCCCACTTGTAGCTGTAATAACCAGCCGCATAGCCACCCGCGAAGATATGGCTGAACGAGTGCTGGAAGCGGTTGAAGGCCGGTGCCCGGATGACTGCGAACTTGTCGCGCACCTGGTTCAGCACGCTTTGCACGCTGTCGCTGCCGGCGGCGTCATAGTCATAGTGAATATGCATGTCGAACAACGAGAACTCGACTTGGCGCAGCATCTGCAGGCCGGACTGGAAGTTCTTGGCGGCGGTCATCTTGTCGAACAGCGCACGCGGCAGCGGCTCGCCGGTCTCGGCATGGGCGCTCATCTGTTGCAGCACATCCCATTCCCAGCAAAAATTTTCCATGAACTGCGACGGCAATTCGACCGCATCCCATTCCACGCCGGAAATGCCGGATACGCCGACTTCATCGACCTGCGTGAGCATGTGATGCAGGCCATGGCCCGATTCATGGAATAACGTGATCACTTCGTCGTGCGTAAACAGTGCCGGTTTGCGCACGCCATCCACGGTTGCCGGTTCGGTGAAATTGCAGACCAGATAGGCAATCGGCGTTTGCACGCCCGACTCCGTCATGCGCCGCGAACGTGCATCGTCCATCCAGGCACCGCCGCGTTTGCCGCTGCGGGCATACAGATCGAGGTAGAACTGGCCAATCAGCTTGCCCTCACGTTCGATGCGGAAGAACTTGACGTCTTGCTGCCAGACCGGTGCGCTATCGGGCTTGATGTTGACGTTGAACAGCCGCTGAATTACCTGGAACAGGCCTTCGACCACTTTCGGTTCGGGGAAGTATTGCTTCACTTCCTGTTCGGAGAAGGCATAGCGTTGCTCGCGCAGTTTTTCCGATGCATAGGTCATATCCCAGGCTTCCAGGCTGTCGAGCGCCAGTTGTTCCTTGGCAAAGGCACGCAGTTCATCACTATCTTTTTCGCCATACGACTTGGCGCGGTGGCCCAGATCTTCGAGGAAATGGATGACTTCTTGCGGTGATTGCGCCATCTTTGGCACCAGCGACAGCTCGGCGAAGTTGCCGAAACCCAGCATGGCGGCTTCTTCATGGCGCAGCTTCAGAATTTCCTGCAGGTTGGTGCTGTTGTCCCATTCCGGCTTGCTGCCCAGTTCAGACGCCTTGGTCGCGTTGGCGCGGTAGATCTGTTCGCGCAAGGCTCGGTTGTCGGCGTATTGCAGGATAGGGAAGTAGGACGGGAAATGCAGCGTGAACTTGTAACCAGGCTTGCCATCTTTCTCGGCTGCGGCGCGCGCGGCGTGGCGTACATCTTCTGGCAGGCCGGCCAATTCGGATTCGTCGCTGACGAACAGGCCAAAGTCATTGGTGGCGTCGAGGATGTTTTCGGAGAAGCGCGTGGTCAGTGCCGCCAGCTTTTCTTGGATGTCGGCAAAGCGTTCCTTCTGGTCATCCGGCAATTCAGCGCCGGACAGGCGGAAATCACGCACGGCATTGTCGATGACTTTTTTGCGTGCCACCGACAGGCCTGCATAGTCGGGACCGGTTTGCAGCGCCTTGTATTTTTCGAACAGCGCCAGATTCTGGCCCAGTGCGGTCCAGAATTCGACCAGACGCGGCTGGTTTTCATTATAGGTGGCACGCAGTTCGGGCGTGTCGACCACCGAATTGAGATGGCCGACGATGCTCCAGGCGCGCCCCAGTTGCTCGGTGGCATTTTCCAGCGGCTCGACGAAATTGCTCCAGGAAACCTGCGCCATCGGCGCTTCCAGTGCGCTGACCAATGCACTGGCCTTGGCCAGCAAGGAGTCGACTGCGGGCGTGACGTGCTCTGGTTTGATGGCATCAAAGCGCGCCAGACCGGAAAAGTCGAGCAAGGGATTGGTGGCGGCAGTGGTCGCGGCAGTATCTACGGTAGTCGTCATAAAGGTGTCTCAGGCTTTCAGGTACGGTTGTTAAGTACGTTCAGCAGCTTCAATTGTATTGACCAGCAACATCGTGATCGTCATTGGACCCACGCCACCGGGTACCGGGGTGATGTAGCCAGCCACTTCCTTGACATTGGCAAAGTCGACATCGCCGCACAGTTTGCCGTTATCGTCGCGGTTCATGCCGACATCGATGACGACAGCGCCGGGTTTGACCATGTCGGCGGTGACGATGTTGCGTTTGCCGGTGGCCACTACCAGGATATCTGCCTGGCGCGTGTGCTGGCCCAGATCGCGGGTCTTGGAATTACAGATGGTGACAGTAGCACCTGCTTGCAAGAGCAACATCGCCTGCGGCTTGCCGACAATATTGGAAGCGCCGACCACCACTGCATTGGCACCACGCACCGGGTAATCGATTGATTCCAGCATTTTCATCACGCCATACGGGGTGCAAGGGCGGAACAGCGGTTGGCCGGTCATCAGCAGGCCGGCATTGCTGACGTGGAAACCGTCGACATCCTTGGCCGCGGCGATCGCCTCGATCACTTTGTGGGCGTCGATATGGGCCGGCAACGGCAATTGCACCAGGATGCCGTGGATTGCTGGGTCATTGTTGAGGGCGTCGATACGGGCCAGTAAGTCAGCTTCGCTCAGGCTGGCATCGTATTTTTCGAGTACCGAATGCAGGCCGTTGTCTTCGCAGGCCTTGACCTTGTTGCGCACGTAGACTTGCGAGGCCGGGCTATCGCCAACCAGAATCACGGCCAGGCCAGCTTGCTTGCCGCGCGCGGTGAGGGCGGCGGCGCGTTTGGCGACATCGGCGCGCAGTTGTTGGGAGAGCAGGTTTCCGTCGATCAGTTGTGCTGGCATGGTGGGAAGGTCGTCAATGTGAGGAATAAAGCATCATTATAAAGTGGCTGGGACAGTGCCGGTAATGGCGGGGTGATAAGGTCTCAAATGCGAGCAAAATAAGGCTTTCCAAATTTACAGGTCCGACGACGCGGATTTTAATTTTCGGTTATGCTCCGCCAACTAATTCATCGAAGGACTCTGAATGACCGATCTGCTGACCCGCCGTCTCGCCCTGTTTGCCAGCCCGGAACACCGTGCGCTGCTTGGCTTGGGGCTGCGCGGCGTGGAGCGGGAAACCTTGCGGGTAACCGCGGGCGGCCAGTTGGCAATGACCCCGCACCTGGCATCGCTAGGTGCGGCGTTGACCAATGAACAGATCACCACTGACTACTCAGAGTCCTTGCTCGAGTTCATCACGCCAGCCGAGCATGACATCGCCACGGCCTTGCAGCGTCTTGATGAAATCCATCGTTTTGTTCATCCGCAATTGCATGCACAAGGCGAATTGCTGTGGAATGAGTCGATGCCTTGCGTGTTGCCGTCGGAGCAAGATATTCCGATTGCCTGGTATGGTAGCTCCCATATCGGCACGCTCAAGCATGTTTACCGTCGCGGTCTGGCATTGCGCTATGGCAAGACCATGCAGTGCATCGCCGGTATTCATTACAATTTTTCGCTCAATGACGGCGTCTGGGGCTTGTTGCGTGGCCTCGATGACCAGGAGCAGCGCGTCGAACCGTCGTTTTCGGCACGTGACTACCAATCGGAAAGCTATATTGCGCTGATTCGCAATTTTCGTCGTTATAGCTGGCTGTTGATGTATTTGTTCGGCGCCTCGCCAGCACTGGCAAGTAATTTCTTGCGTGGCCGGGCGCATCAACTGGAGGTATTGAGTGAGGACACGCTCTATTTACCGTATGCCACCAGCCTACGCATGAGCGACCTCGGTTATCAGAGTAACGCCCAGGCCAACATCACGCCGCACTACAATAATCTGCACAGCTATATAAGAAGCTTGTCGCAGGCCGTCAGCCAACCGTACCCGGCCTATGAAGAGTTGGGCACCAAGCGCGACGGCGAATGGATACAGATCAATACCAATATCCTGCAGATCGAAAACGAGTATTACTCCTCGATTCGACCCAAACGCGTGATCTACAGCGGCGAGCGACCGGTCCAGGCCTTGGCGGCGCGTGGCGTGCAATACGTCGAAGTGCGCTGCATGGATATCGATCCGTTTGAACCCATCGGTATCAGTTTGACAGCGTCGCGCTTCCTCGACGTGTTCCTGCACTTCATCGCGTTCGAGGAAAGCGGCCTGACTTCCGACCAGGAAGGCGAAGAAAACCGCCGTAACTTCTCCAGCGTGGTCAAGCAAGGCCGTCGCCCCGGCCTGCAATTGCAGCACAACGGGCAGGGCATCGCCTTGCAAGACTGGGGGCTGGATTTGCTGGAGCGCATGCAGCCAGTGGCCGATCTGCTTGATACGCAAGCCGGCAGCGATGTCCATCGGCTTGCGCTGGCGGCACAACGCGATAAATTGCATGATGCCGAATTGACACCGTCGGCGCAGGTATTGCGCGAAGTGCGAGCCAACGGCAATTCGTTTGCGGCGTTCGCGCTGCAACAAAGCCGCCATCAGGCCGAGCAATTCCTGGCGCGGCCGTTGAGCGCTGAGCAGACCGCCGCTTTTGCCGCGACAGCGGTCGAGTCCATCCAGCAGCAGCTAACGATGGAAGCTACCCAGATCGGGGACTTTGATACCTTCGTAGCGGCTTACCGAGCCAGCACGCTGGGCAATATCAGCATTTGATCCGGCTTCAATAAAAGCTCCCTCTATATAGTAGGGACGACGCGGGTGTGATGGCCCGCTCGCCAAAACTGACGGCCCGCACTTCCTGATGGAAGCTGCGGGCCGCTTTATTTGCGCGTTCGCATGACTGGTAGGTGCGTTTCGATGCGCCGCAAACAAGCCGCCAACGCAGGCGCTTGCGGTATAGCCTCCCAAATGCCACCCCCGGAAGCCCCTATTTATGCCGCTGTGCAGCAAAATCCCATAATATGAAATCAAATATCGCTATTTGAAAATGTAAAAAGCCCTGTTAAAATGCCTCGTCCGCACGGCATAAAGACCGTACAGTATTGGCAAAAAAAGAAACGCGTTACGGTTTATCGGTCCGGCTGTTCGCAGCCGGCTTCCCCCTCAACTCAGGAGACATAGTATGTCAGCCCAAATCGACCAAGTTCTGGCGCAAGCCGCCAACGATCCGGATGTGATCGAAACGCAAGAGTGGATTGATGCCCTCGAAGCCGTGATCGAAGCAGAAGGTCCGGAACGTGCTCACTATCTGATGGAACGCATGGTCGATCTGGCCCGCCGTCGCGGCGCGCATATTCCGTTTTCGAGCAATACTGCTTACGTCAATACCATTCCTGCCGATCAGGGCGAACACTGCCCCGGCAATTTGGAAATCGAAGAGCGTCTGCGTTCGTGGATGCGCTGGAACGCCATGGCGATGGTGGTCAAGGCCAATCGTGTCGATGGCGACCTCGGTGGTCACTTGTCCAGCTTTGCTTCGCTGGCCAACATGCTGGGCATCGGTTTCAACCATTTCTGGCATGCCCCGACCGAAGAGCACGGTGGCGACTTGCTGTATATCCAGGGCCACTCCTCGCCTGGTATTTATGCGCGCGCCTTCCTCGAAGGCCGCCTGAGCGAAGATCAACTGATCCATTTCCGTCGCGAAGCCGATGGCCACGGCCTGTCGTCTTATCCGCATCCGAAGCTGATGCCCGAATTCTGGCAGTTCCCGACCGTATCGATGGGGCTGGGCCCGCTGATGGCGATCTATCAAGCGCGTTTCCTGAAATATTTGCACGCACGCGGCATCGCTGACACCGAAAAGCGCAAGGTCTGGGCTTTCTGCGGCGACGGTGAAATGGACGAACCGGAATCGATGGGTGCCATTGGTATGGCCGGCCGTGAAAAGCTGAACAACCTGGTGATCGTCGTCAACTGTAACCTGCAACGCCTGGATGGTCCGGTACGCGGCAATGGCAAGATCATTCAAGAGCTGGAATCCGATTTCCGTGGTGCCGGCTGGAACGTGGTCAAGGTCATCTGGGGTAGTGGCTGGGATGAGCTGCTGGCCAAGGACAAAGAAGGCATCCTGCAAAAAGTGA
Source organism: Duganella sp. (assembly GCA_026225475.1). GTDB lineage: Bacteria > Pseudomonadota > Gammaproteobacteria > Burkholderiales > Burkholderiaceae_D > Herbaspirillum. Next base: position 8,398 of record JAMFSU010000051.1, on the reverse strand, counting down.
TGATGGAAACCGTGGACGGTGAATATCAAAACTACAAGGCCAAGGATGGCGCCTTCGTGCGCAAGCATTTCTTCGGCAAGCATCCCAAGTTGCTGGAAATGGTCAGCAAGATGTCCGATGACGACATCTGGCGCCTGACCCGTGGCGGTCATGATCCGCACAAGATCTATGCAGCATTCAAGGTTGCCCAGGACAGCAAGGACCAACCGACCGTGATTCTGGCTAAGAGTATCAAGGGCTATGGTTTTGGCAAGGCCGGCGAAGCACGCAACACCGCACACAATACCAAGAAGCTCGACGACGAAGCGATCAAGGCTATGCGCGATCGTTTCCAATTGCCGATTTCGGACGCCGATCTGCCGAGCATTCCGTTCTTCAAACCATCCGAAGACACGCCAGAAATGCAATACCTGCATGAGCGTCGCAAGGCACTCGGCGGTTACCTGCCGCAACGCCGTCCGCAAGCCGACGAAAAACTGGTAGTGCCAGAACTGTCGGCCTTCCAGGCAATGCTGGAACCAACTGCCGAAGGCCGTGAAATTTCCACCACCGCTGCCTACTCACGCGTGCTGACCGCCTTGTTGCGCGACAGCAGCCTGGGTCAACGTGTGGTGCCGATCATGGTCGACGAATCGCGTACCTTTGGTATGGAAGGTTTGTTCCGTCAGATCGGTATTTTCAGCCAGGTCGGTCAGTTGTATGAGCCGGTCGACAAAGACCAGGTCATGTATTACCGCGAAGACAAGGCTGGTCAGATTTTGCAGGAAGGTATCAATGAAGCCGGTGGTATGAGTTCGTGGATCGCTGCGGCGACCTCGTATTCGACCAATAACCGCATCATGATTCCGTTCTACACCTATTACTCGATGTTCGGTCTGCAACGGGTTGGCGATCTGGCCTGGGCCGCTGGTGACATGCGCGCACGCGGCTTCCTGATTGGCGGTACTGCTGGTCGTACCACCTTGAACGGCGAAGGTCTGCAGCACGAAGACGGCCACAGCCATGTGTTTGCTTCGGCAATCCCGAACTGCGTGCCTTACGACCCGACATTTGCGCATGAAGTCGCGGTGATCATTCATGACGGTCTGCGCCGCATGGTCGGCAATCAGGAAGATGTGTATTACTACATCACCGTGATGAACGAAAACTACGCCCATCCAGGCATCAAGCCAGGTCAGGAAGAAGGCATCCTGAAGGGCCTGTACCTGCTCAATCCAGCGGGCAAGAGCAACAAGCTGCGTGTGCAGTTGCTGGGTTCCGGCACGATTCTGCGTGAAGTCATCGCCGCTGCTGATCTGCTGCGCGACGACTGGAAGGTCGATGCCGATGTCTGGTCAGCGCCATCGTTTACCTTGCTAGCCCGCGATGGTCAGGATGTCGAGCGCTGGAACATGCTGCATCCGGCCGACACAGCACGCAAGAGCCATTTCGAGCAATCGATGGAAGGCACCGATGGCCCGATCGTGGTCTCGACCGACTACATGCGCACCTATGCCGAACAAGTGCGCGCGTTCGTACCGAAGGGTCGTACCTACAAGGTGTTGGGCACCGACGGTTACGGCCGTTCCGATACCCGCGCCAAACTGCGCGAGTTCTTTGAAGTGGATCGTCATTACGTCACTGTGGCGGCACTCAAATCGTTGGCCGATGAAGGCAAGATCAAGCCTTCCGTGGTCGCCGAAGCGATTGCCAAGTACGGTATCAATCCGGAAAAACCAAACCCAGTGACCCAATAATTCGGGAATCTGCTGGGCTTGAACCATCAGCAAGGCGGCTTGTCAGCTAAAATCGGCAAGCCGCCTTCAACATGAGTGGACACAACCTCCGGACGATGCCCCTGCATCGCACCGGATCCAGAACAAACGGAGCGCAAGAGATGAGTCAAATCGAAGTGAAAGTACCGGATATTGGCGATTTCAAGGAAGTTGAAGTCATTGAAGTTCTGGTCAAGGTAGGCGACACCATCAAGGTCGAGCAATCGCTGCTGACAGTCGAATCCGACAAGGCCAGCATGGAAATCCCTGCCAGCCACGCCGGCGTGGTCAAGGAAATCAAGGTCAAGCTGGGCGACAAGGTCGCCGAAGGCTCGGTCGTGGTCATCGTTGAGAGCGAAGGTGCCGCAACTGCACCGGCGGCCGCCGCACCTGTTGCCGCAGCGGCGCCTGCGCCAGCGACTGCCTCGGCCCCTGCCCCGACAGCAGCAGGTGGCGTGCAAAACATCCTGGTACCGGATATCGGTGACTTCGCGGAAGTTGAAGTGATCGAATTGATGGTCAAGGTCGGTGATACGGTCAAGGTTGAACAATCGCTGCTGACAGTCGAATCCGACAAGGCCAGCATGGAAATTCCATCGAGCCACGCTGGCGTGGTCAAGGAATTGAAGGTCAAGCTGGGCGACAAGGTCGCCAAGGGATCGTTGATTGCGGTGATTGAAGCCACTGGCGGCGCAACTGCCCCAGCAGCAGCAGCGGCTACGCCAGCACCGACAGCACCGACAGCGGCGGCGGCTCCGGCAGCGGTCGCAGCGGCAGCAGCACCAGCCATGGCCGTGGCAGCAGTCACGCCGGGCGCCGGCAACAAATCGCATGCCTCGCCATCGGTACGCAAGTTCGCCCGTGAACTGGGCGTTGAGCTCAGCCGCGTGAGCGGTACCGGTCCTAAGGGTCGTATTCTGCAGCAAGACATCCAGAACTTCGTCAAGGCCGCATTGGCTGGCGGTGCTGGTACGGCTGCGGCAGCGCCGGCCAAGAACGGCAGCGGTGTCGGTCTCGATCTGTTGCCATGGCCATCGCTGGACTTCAGCAAGTTTGGCGCGACCGAACTGTTGCCATTGTCGCGCATCAAGAAAATCAGTGGACCGAACCTGCATCGCAACTGGGTGATGATCCCGCATGTGACGCAGTTCGACGAAGCTGACGTGACCGAGCTGGAAGAATTCCGCAAGACATCCAACGATGCTTATGCCAAGGCCAAGTCGCCAGTCAAGCTGACCATGCTGGCGTTTGTGATCAAGGCCAGTGTCTCGGCACTGAAGAAATTCCCGGCGTTCAATTCCTCGCTCGACGCCAAGGGTGAAAACCTGATCCTGAAGCAGTACTACAACATCGGCTTTGCTGCGGATACGCCAAATGGCCTAGTGGTGCCGGTGATCAAGAATGCCGATCAAAAGACGATCGGCCAGATCGCCACCGAAATGGGCGATTTGTCGGCTCAGGCGCGTGACGGCAAGCTCAAGCCAGCTGACATGCAAGGTGCGACCTTCACCATTTCGTCGCTGGGCGGCATTGGCGGCACTGCTTTCACGCCGATCATCAATGCGCCCGAAGTGGCGATTCTGGGTCTGTCCAAGTCGCTCATCAAGCCAGTCTGGGACGGCAAGCAATTCGTGCCGCGCCTGATGCTGCCGACCTCGCTGTCGTATGACCATCGTGTGGTTGACGGTGCCATGGGCGCGCGCTTCTCGGCTTATCTGGCGGAAGTGTTGGGCGACTTGCGCAAGTCGCTGCTGTAGGAACCTGATCGCGATCTTACGGCGAGGCCATCAGCCAGCGTCGGGCGGTTCTCGGAATCTTCATGTACTGAAAAGTACACTCCGGTTCCTGCGCTCCGGCCGCCACTGGCTGATGGCCTCTCGCTACAAATCGTCAACAGGTTCGGGAGCCGGCACCCGGCACGAATAACGAATATAACGGAGTAAAGACATGAGTCTCTCTGAAGTCAAAGTCCCCGATATCGGCGACTTCAAGGAAGTAGAAGTGATCGAATTGCTGGTCAAGGTCGGTGACACCATCAGTGTTGACCAATCGTTGATTACCGTCGAATCCGATAAGGCCAGCATGGAAATTCCTTCCAGCGGCGCTGGTGTGGTCAAGGAATTGAAGGTCAAGGTAGGCGACAAGGTTGCCGAAGGCTCGGTGTTGTTGCTGATCGAAGCCAGCGGCGCGGCCGCGGCACCAGCACCGGCTGCCGCAGCGGCGCCGACAGTTGCAACATCTGCACCCGCACCTGCGCCAGCGGCACCGGTGGCGGTGGCGGCACCAACCGCTGCCAGTTTTGCCGGTTCGGCCGATGTCGAATGCGACATGATGGTGCTCGGCGCTGGTCCTGGCGGTTATTCGGCTGCATTCCGCGCCGCCGATCTTGGCATGAATACCGTCCTGATCGAGCGTTACTCAACGCTGGGCGGGGTTTGCCTCAATGTCGGTTGCATTCCGTCCAAAGCCTTGCTGCACGTGGCAGCGGTGATCGACGAAGCGGCTGCGATGTCATCGCATGGCATCACCTTCGCCAAGCCGGAAATCGATATCGACAAGCTGCGTGCCTACAAGGAAAAAGTCATTGGTACCATGACCGGCGGTCTAGCCGGCATGGCCAAGGCACGCAAGGTCAGTGTGGTGCAGGGTGTGGGCCAGTTCGTCGGCGCCAATCACATTGAAGTGACTGCCGCTGACGGCAGCAAGAAAACCATCAAGTTCAAGCAGGCGATCATCGCTGCCGGTTCATCGGTGGTCAATCTGCCATTCGTGCCGCAAGATCCGCGCATCGTCGACTCCACCGGCGCGCTGGAATTGCGTCAGGTGCCCAAGCGCATGCTGGTCATCGGTGGCGGCATCATCGGCCTGGAAATGGCAACCGTCTACTCGACCCTCGGTGCCCGCATCGACGTGGTCGAAATGATGGACGGTCTGATGCAAGGCGCGGATCGCGATATGGTCAAGGTCTGGCAGAAGTTCAACGAAAAGCGCTTCGACAACATCATGTTGAAGACCAAGACCGTCGGTGTGGAAGCATTGAAGGAAGGCATCAAAGTTACTTTCGAAGCTGCCGAGGCCGGTGCCAAGGCGCCAGAGCCGCAACTCTATGATCTGGTACTGGTGGCCGTTGGCCGCAGTCCGAACGGCAAGAAAATTGCCGCCGACAAGGCTGGTGTGACGGTGACGGATCGCGGTTTCATTCCGGTCGACAGCCAGATGCGCACCAATGTGCCGCACATCTTCGCCATTGGCGACCTGGTCGGGCAACCGATGCTGGCGCACAAGGCCGTGCATGAAGCGCACGTCGCTGCTGAAGCGGCTGCCGGTGAGAAGAGCCATTTCGACGCCAGCGTGATTCCGTCGGTGGCATACACCGATCCGGAAGTGGCATGGGTCGGCTTGACCGAAGATGAGGCCAAGGCCAAGGGCATCAAGTTAGAAAAGGGCCATTTCCCATGGGCTGCTTCTGGCCGTGCGGTTGCCAATGCGCGCTCGGAAGGTTTCACCAAGTTGCTGTTCGATGCCGAAACCCATCGCATCGTCGGTGGCGGCATTGTCGGCACGCATGCCGGTGACATGATCGGTGAAATCGCACTGGCCATCGAGATGGGTGCAGATGCTGTCGATATCGGCAAGACCATTCACCCACATCCAACCTTGGGTGAGTCGATCGGCATGGCCGCTGAAGTGTTTGAAGGCGTGTGTACGGATTTGCCGCCGGTACGCAAGAAATAAAGCGCAGCAAGTATCAACAAAAACGGCTGACATCGTGAGATGCCAGCCGTTTTTTCATGCTGCGCCGATGCGCGGCAAGGTCGGATCAACCATTGAGAATACGCATTCCCTCCACCGTATACCGCTCACCGGCAGCGGCATCGACCGGAAACAAACGGTTCAACTCCGCCACATCATCGGCACTCAGGGTGACCGCCAGTGCACCGCTGTTTTCTTCCAGATAGCTGCGCCGTTTAGTGCCAGGAATTGGCACGATATGTTCGTCCTGTGCCAGCACCCAAGCCAGTGCCAGTTGCGACGGCGAGCAACCATAGCCGTTGGCAAATTGCTTGACCCGCTCCACCAGTTGCAGGTTGCGCGTGAAGTTGGCGCCCTGGAAGCGCGGATTGTTGCGCCGGTAATCATCGGCGGCAAACTGCTCAGGCGTGGTGATGGCACCGGTCAGAAAGCCGCGTCCAAGTGGACTGTAAGGCACGAAACCGATACCGAGCCGGCGGCAGGTCGCCAGCACATCGTGCTCAGGGTCGCGCGTCCACAGCGAATACTCGCTCTGCAAGGCAGTGATCTTGTGAATCTTGCTGGCGCGCTCGAGTGTCGTTGAGGAGGCTTCCGACAGGCCAATGTAACGAATCTTGCCAGCCTTGACCAGATCAGCCAGCGCGCCGATGCTGTCTTCAATCGGCGTGCTCTGGTCAATGCGGTGCTGGTAATACAGATCGATGGCCTCGATGCCCAGCCGTTTCAGACTGCCTTCGACCGAACTGCGAATGTAATCGGCTTTGCCATTGACACCGCGCGCGTTCGGATTGGCCGGATCGCGGACGATGCCGAACTTGGTGGCGATGAAGACCTGGTCGCGTTTTCCCTTGATGGCTTTGGCAATCAACTCCTCATTAGTATGCGGACCATAGGCATCGGCCGTATCGAGCAGGCAGATACCAAGTTCCAGCGCTCGGTGGATGGTGGCAATCGATTCGGCTTCATCGCGGGTACCGGCATCGGCATAAAAATCGCTCATGCCCATGCAGCCCAGACCGATGGCCGAGACCGTGGGGCCATCAGCGCCGAGCTTGCGTACGCCGACGTTGGTTGCTGGTTTGCTGCGGGGAAGTGTGGCTGTGCTCATGGGTAAGTTCCTCGGGTAACGACGGTGGAGAGGAGACGTTGGCCGGCAGCATCGCTTCCATGTTGTCATAGATGGCGATCTTCTTGTGCAGGATCGCCAGATTGCTTTGCAGTTCGGTTAGCGTCTGTTCCACGGTTTGCGTATGCTGTTGCAGCAATGCCTTCCGTGCAGACACACTTTCCGCCGTATCACCTTGCCGCCGCAGTTGCGCATAATACAACATGTCGCGGATTGGCAGGCCGGTCGAACGCAGCTTCAACAGAAAGCCAATCCAGACCAGGTCTTCATCGCGAAACATGCGATGCGTATTGTCCTGGCGTAGCACCGGATCGAGCAGGCCAATACGCTCGTAATAGCGCAAGGTATGCACCGACAGACCGGTGGCGGCAGCAGCTTGTTGAATGGTCAGGGAAGTGGTCATGGCAGTAAGTCTAGAAGTTCGAGCGCGCTCTAAGTCAAGCGATTATGCCTCCGATTTTGCACCTGATTGCACGCCCGAGTGTGCGCTTTTTTCAGATTACGCTGGCCGAAGCAGGGAGGTGCCAGCAAACTTTCCCCAGCTATGCAAAGATAGCGGTTTTCGCCAATTACCGGCAGTAATCCCCTCCAGGAGAAGATCGCATGACTCAGCAGTTTGACCCAGCACCACTGGCCGCTATTTGCGGCATTGCCGCCGCCGATATCGGTATCGAATTGATCAGCCATCAAGGCGATGGCATCACTTACGAAAGCGTGTTGCTGTTCAATAAAAAAAATACTGCACCGGTCGCAGGCGTGTTGTCGGTGCCGAATTTCTTTGGCATCAGTCAAAAGGCCTTGCAAGTCGCTGTCACCACCATGGGCCTGACACAAGCCGTGTTGGTTGGCGACGTGTTCGGCAAGAGCGTACGTCCCACCAATGCAGAAGAAGCCATGGCAGCGATCATCCCGCTCAAGCAAGACCGTGCCGAACTGCGCAAGCGCATGACTGCCGCCTTGGAAGCCTTCAAGGCACAGGACAAGGTCAAACTCAATGGCAAGCTGGGCGTCTGTGGTTTCTGCTTCGGCGGTACTGCGGCGTTGGAACTGGCGCGCGCGGGTGCAGATGTGCAGGCGGTCGCATCGCTGCATGGCGCACTCGAGACGCCGAACCCGGAAGATGGCAAGAACATCAAAGGGTCCGTGCTGGTGTTGCATGGTGTGCAGGATCCGTCAGTGCCGCGTGCGCAAGTCGACGGCTTCATCGATGAAGTCAGCGCTGCCAAGATTGATTGGCAACTGGTTAATTATGGCGAAGCCGGTCACTCGTTCACCGATCCTGAAGCCAATCATCCAGGCTTCTCGTATCACAAGCGCACGGCAGAACGTGCAGCAGTGGCGTTGAAGAACTTCTTCGCAGAACGTCTCGGTTGAGCATAATCCGTCAGTGTTGAACAGAAAGTCGGCCGGTAACGATGCCTCATGCTATTCAGTTAAGAAACACCTGTCGTTGGTTTCTTGGTTTCTTAGATGCTGATGCTGGGTTTTCTTCGGACGAGCTAGCCGGGGGCGGGCCGGCAGCCGCTTACCTCAGTGTGTAGTTGACTTTTTGTGTTCTTCTGACTACCTAGTCGGGTGCGGGCTGGCAACCGCTTACCTCTGTTCGTAGTTGAATCTTTGTTTTCTTCGGACGACCTAGCCGGGAGCGGCCCGGCAGCCGCTTACTTTTCTTGTCTCGCCAAGAAAAGCTAAGCAAAAGAAGGCGACCGCGCGATCCTGGCCCCTACGGGGTTCCCAGCGATGTGCTGCAGAAAATGGGAGGGTC
>JAMFSU010000050.1 GCA_026225475.1 Duganella sp. | reverse complement strand
TCCCATTTTCTGCGGCGCATCGCTGGGAACCCCGTAGGGGCCAGGATCGCGCGGTCGCCTTCTTTTGCTTAGCTTTTCTTGGCGAGACAAGAAAAGTAAGCGGCTGCCGGGCCGCACCCGGCTAGGTAGTCCGAAGAAAATCAATCATCATCAACCAAGCAACCAAGCAACCAAGCAACCAAGCAACCAAGCAACCAAGCAACCAAGCAACCAAGCAACCAAGCAACCAAGCAACGAACGACCAGTGCTTCTTAACTGAACAGCATTCAAATACAACGTGGGATTTTAAATCATACTTTGCATGGTGGCGCGATTCTATACCCGATAAAAATGCCGGTACGACCAACGTACAGCCCAATTAAAAAGCGAGCAGGAGAATCGTATGGAAAGACATCCTCAACAACAGGCCTTGGCGTGTACACCTTGCCGGGCTGGCGGTCATACGCCGCATTTGCTGGCTGAAGCATTGTCCTGGCATGAACGCTATGCAGAGCAGAACAGCATGCGGGCCGGCTGAAGTCACTTTCAATCAACGCAGTATTTTTGATAGTAGAAAAAAAGACAATGCTGGCACCATCCTGGCAATTTTGTGCCGCGATGGCGCATTGTGCTCTGCCACCAACATTGTCGGATTGCGACAAAAATCATTAGCGGATTGAAATCGTTTATGAGAGGATGTAAATCGTCACTCTGTTGCCAGTCGCGTAACTATTAATAACGTAATGGCCATGCAGCAGCGTGGAAATGAAGGGGGAGTCCGGCCACAGCCATATCAGAAAAATAAAAATTGACTTGCTGGCCAGGAAAGTGAAGTTGCGCTGACGATTTGCGCCAATGGGGCAGTTCATTATTGACGTGTTTTTCCCAAGAGAGAAGCCGTTTATGAAGCTATTCAACAAAGGTTTGTTGCTGGTTGCGATCCCCGGATTGTTTGAGTTGTTGTTGTTGGGCATTTTGTATAAAAGCCAGCAAAACGCAACGCAAGCAGAGGCCTGGGCGCTGCATACGAAGGATGTCATTATCCAGGCAGCCGAAGTACGCGAGCCAATATTGCTGCAATCGGCGCGGCTGCGTGCGGCCATCATTTTCAATGATGCAACCGGTTTGGACAAGACCGACCTGTGGGAATCCGTCACGCGTGAAATCGCTGAATTGCGCGCACTGGTCAGCGACAATCCCAAGCAACTGGACAAGCTAGAGAAAATTCGCCTGGCGGTTGACGATTACCACGTCTGGACCGATGCCCAGAGTGCCTTGCTCGCTGCTGGCAAGCGTGAAGAACTGGTGGCACGCATGCGCGATCCAACCTCGGGTCGGCGCGTGACGGCAATACAAAAGCTGCTGGTCGATTTCATCGCCAACGAGGAAGCACTCGACGTGATCAGATCGGCGCAGGTTGAGCGGGCGCGGTATTTTCAGAGCATTGCACTGATTGTTGCATTGATTGGTTCGGTGCTGGCAGCAGCAGTGGCGGCACGCATTTTCAGTCGCGATGTTGGCGGCAGGCTAGCGGTGTTGACCGGCAATGCACGGCAATTGACCAAGCTGGGGAAGTTGGCACAAGCCGTCGGCGGCAACGACGAAATTACCGAGCTGGACAAGGTCTTGCATCAAACCAGTGAGCGGTTGCATCAGGCTGAGGCGACTGAGCGCTTGCATCGCGAAGAGCTGGAGCAGCGCGCGCGCGAACTGACTATGCTCAACGAAGACTTGCAACGCCAGACGCAGGACAATGAAATGTTCATCTACAGCGTATCGCATGATTTGCGTTCGCCACTGGTCAACCTGCAAGGCTTCAGCAAGGAGTTGCATCACTCGATTCGTGATCTGCACGATACCGTTGCTGCCAGCCAGTTGAATGACAAAGACAAGCAGAGGATCCACGACATCATCGAAGAAGATGTCGAGGTCTCACTCAAGTTCATCCGCACCGCAGTTACCCGATCGGCCTCGATCATCGATGCCATGTTGCGCCTGTCGCGCATTGGTCGCGTCGAATACCAGGCGCAGGACACTAACGTTGATGAGATTGTGCAACGCGTTATTGACGCCATGAGTTCCACCATCCGCGAACGCCAGGCTGTGGTGTTGGCCAAAGCGATGCCGCCTTGCCACGGCGACCCCACTGCCGTCGAGCAAGTGTTTGGTAATCTGATCGGCAATGCCGTCAACTACCTTGATCCCAAACGTCCCGGCACGATAGAAATCGGTGTTTTGCCAGCAGACCCGGGGCAACCGAATTTTCGCACCTACTATGTCAAGGATAACGGCCTGGGGATTCCGGCCAATTATCTGGGCAAGATGTTTTCGGCATTCCACCGTTTGCATGCCGACGTAGCACAAGGGGAGGGCGTTGGCCTGGCGTTGATCAAGCGCATCGTGTTGCGCCACGGTGGCAAGATATGGGTGGAATCGACGGAAGGTGTCGGCACCACGTTCTATACCTCATTACCGGTGCGCTCGATTGACCGCGCAGCAAGCCTAACTGCTCAAGGAGAATCATCGTATGGCTGAAAACGAAGAGGTTGGCATTCTGCTGGTCGAAGATGACGATGGTCATGCTGTGCTGGTGGAAAAGAATCTGCGTCGTGCTGGTCTGTCGAATGGCTTTCTGCGTCTCAAGGATGGACAGGAGGCACTTGATTATTTTTTCGGTGGCGATGGCGGGCCACGGAAGGAGCGCTTTGAGTCCCTGGTGATTCTATTGGATGTCAACATGCCGCGTGTGAACGGCGTCGATGTCCTCAAGCGTCTCAAGGAAAGTGAAGTCACCGCAAGCATTCCCATCATTATGTTAACCACCACTGATGATCCGCGAGAAATTGAGCGTTGTTACGAATACGGTTGCAATCTCTATATCACCAAGCCGGTCGAATATGAGGCCTTCATTGAAGCAGTGCGGCGGCTCGGTTTCTTTTTGCAAATCATCAAGGTACCGGCGGCTGGACGCTAGCCATGACGGTAATGGAACCTGCCATATTACTGATCGATGACGACGAAGGCTTGCTGACGCTGGCCCGGCGCCGTCTGGAACGACGCGGCTTCAAAGTGGGCAGCGCCGGCAGCATCGCGCAGGCGCGCGGGCTGTTGGATATCGTCACCTTCGATGTGCTGGTGATTGATTACCAGCTCGACGAAAACATGAGCGGGCTTGATTTTTACAAGGAATTACGGGCGCAAGGCACGGTGATTCCTGCGGTGATGTGCAGCGGCTTTTCGGATGATGGTCATCTGGTAGAAGCGATGCGTTGTGGTATCGCGCATGTCTTGCCAAAGACGCAGGATTACCTTGATCAGTTGCCCGATCTGGTACTGAGTCTGTTGCCGCATTAAGCGTGTGCCAGTGCGGAAATGCTGGTCAGCCAACCATCCCAGAATGCCTGCGAGGCAAGTTCAAACGGCGCGCCATAGTGGGCCGCGTCTAGCCGTAATGTGGCCAGACTGAGGTTTTGTGTATGCGCAATTTCATGCGCATGCCCGATCAGCCATTGTTCCACCATGCGCACATCGAACTCCGGATGAAACTGTAATGCCAGGCAATTGCGGCCCCACGCAAAAGCTTGGTTGCGATAGCGTTCGCTGGAGGCCAGGTGGCGAGCGCCGGCGGGCAGATCGAAGGTGTCGCCGTGCCAGTGCAGTACATGTGTATCGTTGCCCAGCAATTTTTTCAGATACGGCATGTCGGCTGCCGATTCACCGGCTTGCAATGGTGCCCAGCCGATTTCCTTGCCTTGACTGCCCGGATAGACTTTGGCATGGAGTGCGGCGGCCATCAATTGGGCGCCAAGACAGATACCCAGGGTCGGTTGGTCTTCCAGCAGGCGTGCGCGCAGCCAGGAAATTTCAGCACGTAAATAAGGGTAGGCGGCCAGATCGTAGACCGAGATTGGCCCGCCCAGCACCACCACCAGATCGGCATCAAGCGGCGACACTGCTTCGAAGGTGTCGACGCCGACCTCAAAATAGGTAACGTCGTAACCGCGCTTTTTCAATAGCGGCTGCAGTTGGCCCAGATCTTCAAATGCGATGTGGCGGAGCGCCAGGGCTTTTTTCATGGTGGTTTGCGAATGACTGAGAGGGTAAAAATACGTTTCGTTATATTTTAACGTATATAGCGAAATGCGTAAGCATGTCGAAATGGCAATTGTCGGAAAAGAACAAATGGTCGGCATCAACAAAGGCCGGTCGCCAGTCCGTAGTCGGTGTGCTACGATGCCGCCCCTGATCTTGACTCAATGGTTCGCGTGGCATGTTGAAACAGTTTTTGCTTGAAAGCCCGAAGGACACCGGCGACGACCGCGTGACCTTCATTATCCGCAGCAATGGCACCGTGTTGCCGGGATTTATTGCACGCGCCAGTTTGATCGCCATTGGCGGCTTGACCAGCAACAACATTGTTGCGCTGTACACCGAACATCGGCCGCGCATTGCCGAAGCGGTCAAGCGCAAGTTGGCCGAGGGTAAGTTGTTGCACTATATTTCCTTGACCAGGGAAGACCTGGAAGCCGCTGCGCCGCCGCAAGCATGATTGTGCTTATTTTGATGGAATGTTGCCGTTTGGAAATTAAGCGGTATCTATTTACAAAATTTGCCGTAATTGCACCGCCTATTTTTGCGGGCAATCCTTGTCGGTTGCCAACGGCATGCTAATCTAGCGCCTGCGTACGAGGCACAAAAGCCCGACGCGCAACTCGGTGGGATGGGCAACCAGCGCCGAGTAATTTTCCGGGAACACGGGAAATTCTAAAAAAAATCACCATGGAGACTCAGGCAGCGGCGTTGCATTGACGACGGTTCGTGCGCCTGTAAAAAATCAGATTGAGAGCACTTCAGAGACGCCTATCGCATGCCTTCGTGGCTATTCAGGCACGCTATCGCCGTCCGTCGGCGGCTGTCGCAGCGATCACGGCTGCCAATGCCGCGCATGTCGATACGGTCCCGGCTGTGCAACTGCGGACGGTGCCGCTGCATCCGCCCCATGATCTTGCGTTGCCACCCGGTCTACAGCATTTAGCGACACAGACTTTGCTCGGTTTTTACCTGCTCGATGCCAGCGGATGCATTGTGCACGCCAATCAAAAAATGGCGCACATGCTCGGTTATGAGCATGCTGATGCCATGAAAGGATTATCGATTGATGCCTTGGTTGCACCAGAAGACTTGGCGCAAGTCCGGCATCAATTGCAGTCGCGACTCAATGGTAAGCAAGCGCAGTCGCGTTTTACCTGCCGCGCACTGAGCCGCGACGGTAGCCGCCGCTGGATCGATGTGCACGGTAGCGTCAGCCAATATGCAGGCAAAACGGTGTTGCTGGAACTGGCGCTGGATGTCAATCAGCAGGTACAGTCGGCATGGCAATCGCGCCTGGCGGAGCGCGTATTTGAATCGACCAGTGAAGGCATTCTGATCACCGATGAAGAGTTTTGCATCCTGGCAGTTAATCCGGCGTTTACGCGCATCACTGGCTATCGTGCCGACGAGGCGATGGGCAAACGCTCACGCATGTTGACCGGCGCTAGTGCCCAGGCTGAAATCAATCGCGGCATGCTGGAGCAGTTGACCGCACAAGGTCATTGGCAGGGCGAAATGAAGGACCGGCGCAAGGATGGCAACTGGTATCCGGCCTGGTTGTCGATCTCGGCCATTCGCGCTAGCCAGGAAGATATTTCTCATTATGTTGGGGTATTTACCGACAACACCATTCGCAAGGAAGCGGAAAACAAGCTGGCTTACCTGGCCAATCATGACAGTCTGACCGGCCTGCTCAACCGCAATAGCCTGATGCGCAAGTTCACTGAGCGGATTGATGCCGCCCAGCATAGCGGCGAACAACTGGCGCTGTTTTTTATTGACCTTGATCGCTTCAAAACCGTCAATGACACGCTCGGCCATCATGCCGGCGACCTGTTGCTGGTGGCGGCGGCCGAGCGCCTGCATCAGCAATTGCGTGCCGACGATATTCTGGCGCGCTTCGGTGGCGATGAATTCGTGGTGGTATTGGGCGACTCACCGCCGCCGCACCTGATTACCGCACTGGCGCAGCGCTTGATTGATAGCATGCAGCGGCCGTTCACGGTCAATGGGCAAGAGATGTTCATCAGCGCCAGTATCGGTAGCGCTGCCTATCCTGAGCACGGAGCGGATGCGATTACCCTGCTCAAGAATGCCGATATTGCGATGTATCGCGCCAAGGAGCGCGGCAAGAGCGCCTTCCAACTGTTCAACAAGGAAATGAGCAACCATGCGCTGCAACAGATGCTGCTTGAAAACAGCTTGCGCCATGCACTTGAACGGCAGGAATTCGAACTGTTTTATCAACCGCAGTTTGCCGCTGCCGACGGCGTCATCTGCGGTGCCGAAGCGCTGGTCCGCTGGCGTCATCCGACTCTGGGGCTGGTGGCGCCCGGCATGTTCATCAGTCTGGCTGAACAAACCGGCCTGATCGTGCCTTTGGGGGCCTGGATTCTGCGTGAAGCCTGCCGTCAGGGACGCGTCTGGCTGGATCGCGGCTATCGCTTTGGGCGCATCGCCGTCAACTTGTCGCCGCGCCAGTTTTCGGCTGATGATTTGCTCAGTACCATTGATGATGCACTGGCGCAAAGTGGCTTGCCCTCGGCCATGCTGGAACTGGAGATCACCGAAGGCGCCATCATGCAGAATCCACAAGAGGCGGTGGTACTGCTCCAGCGCATGCGGGCGCTGGGCGTGACGATTTCGATTGATGACTTTGGTACCGGCTATTCATCACTGGCCAGTCTCAAACAATATCCGCTCGATACGCTCAAGATCGACCGCAGCTTTGTTCAGGGTATTCCGCATGATGCCGACGATGTCGCCATCACCGAAGCCATCATTGCGATTGCCCACAAGCTGCATTTGCAGGTGGTTGCAGAGGGTGTCGAAACGGTGGAACAACATGCCTTCCTGCGTGCCGCCGGTTGCGACATTGTGCAGGGCTATCTGCACGCGCAACCGCTGCAGGTCAGCGACATTGAAAGCCGCTGGTATAGCGGCGGCGCGCAGGCAGAAAGCTGATCAGTCTGGCGCTTGCTCGGCACGCTGGCGTGCATATTCCTTGTGTTTCATACTCAGATAAGTGGCGCGATCAACTTCATGCAACTGACGCGGGTAGCGTTCGGTGGCGGTGAACCAGGCTTGCAGACGTTGCTCAAGCTGCTCTGGCGCTGCTGTTGCCAAACCGCTGAGATAGGCGTCGATTGCCAGGTAATAACGCATGGTATTGCGCTCCACCGTACCACGCGTGCCGCCGATATAGCGCGGTTTGCCATCAGCCGATTTGTCTTCCTGCGTGAAACCGACCTTGTCGCTGCCGGCCGTGGCCAGATAGGCGCGCGCTGCCATGCGGCTGGCAAAGCCATAGGAGTAGGAATAGACCAGATGCAGGAAACTGCGACCATCGCCGGCAGGGATCGCTTCGAGCCGGATGCGATAGTCATGGGTATCGAGTGGCCCCTGATCGGCATTGAGGCGAATGTCGAAATAGTTGTTGTCGTTGGTCGTGATGCGGTAACTGAAATCGAGCCGGTAGGTGTCCGCCAGCGGCTGCTCATATTTCTTGCCGACGCGCATGCTCAGCGTGGCAGAGGCAGGATTGTCCAGGCCGCTGGCGCGGCAGTATTTGGTGTTGAGATGTAAAATCATCACGTCACACCAGTTGGACGGGTTGATCAGTGCGGCATGCACTGTGTCGAACGGATAGTCGACAATGGCATAGATATCGCCTTTGATGCTGGACGAGGTCTCGCTGGAGTTGAGATAGAGCGGGCGGCCGAATTGGTTGTGTGTCAGTTGCGCCTGCAAGGACTGGTATTTTTCTTGCAGAGTGGCAGCGTTGGCATTGGCCGTAACATCACCAGCGGCGTGTGCATTGAGGCACGCGCCCAGCAGCAACAGCATACCTAGTCGTGCGCCAAGCTTGCGGACGATTGGCCATAAAGTCAGGTTACTAAGTTTGTGCATCTGCTGCTCCCAATTCTTTGTATGCGTCATAGCCAGCGCGCCCATAAACCGGCACCGAATTCCTTGAGCTGATCGGTCATTGGACGCTGCTGCCAGTCTTCCAGCGTAATTTCTTTCGAAGCGGACAGATCGCGGTCGAACATGACTTGCATCTGGTTGCCGAATTGCTGGCCCAAAATTACGGCATTGATTTCCTGGTTATAGACAAAGCTGCGCCAATCCAGATTGGTCGAGCCGATGGTAGACCAGACACCGTCGATCAAGACCGTCTTGGAATGCAACAAGGCATCCTGGCGCTCGTAGATCTTGACGCCGCCTGTCAGCAACTCACTATAGAAGGAGCGTGAAGCATAGAGTACTAGCGCCGAGTCGGTCTTGCTCGGTAACACCAAGCGGACGTCGACGCCGCGTTTGACCGCATCCTTGAGCGCTTCACGCAGTTGCGGATCGGGGATGAAGTAGGCATTGGTCAGGTAGACCTTGGCTTCGGCATGCTGGATTGCCGAAATCAGTGTGGCGTAAATCAAGCTATACGGATCGTCGGGTGTGCTGCCGATGGCGCGCACAATATCGGGGCCCTGGCTGGCGATGGTCGGATAGTAATTCTTGCTGGCCAAGGTCGGGCCTTTCTGTTTTTCCCAGGTGGTGATGAACAGCTTTTGAAATTCGCTGACCACCGGACCATCCATGCGTACTTGGGTATCGCGCCAGGGAATATCACTATCATCGGCTTGGGGCGCACGCCTGAATTTGCGGAACGAGCCGCTGGAATACACGCTGCTGATATTGATGCCGCCGACGAAGGCAATCTTGCCATCGATGATCAATAACTTGCGATGGTCGCGCTGATTGACTTCCCAACCCTTGCGTACCAAGGCCGGGTTGACCGGATTGAACTCAAGTACCTGGGCACCGGCATCAAGCAAGGGCTGAAAGAATTCGCGCGAAGTATTGAGGGTGCCGACACTGTCATAGATCAGATTGACCTGTACTCCCTGTTTTTGCTTGTCGACCAACAGATCGGAAAATTGCTTGCCGGTTGCGTCGTCTTCAAAAATATAGGTTTCCATATTGATGTGATCGCGGGCCTCGCGAATCGCTGCAAACATGGAGGCATAGGTGGCTGGACCATCAACCAGCAAAGTGACTTTGTTGCCCGCCACCAGTGGCGAACCGGTAATCGCTTGTTCCACTGCCAGATGTTTTTCCAGCACCAGATTGTCGCTGTTGCTGTTCTTGAACTTGTCGAGGATGGTCTGGCTCTGTTGTGCCGTCAGGATGCCGCGTCCGCCTTTGATTTGAATGGTCTTGGCCGACTGGCTGTCCATGTCGGGCACGATGCGCGGCAGCGAGCTGCAGGCGGACAAGAGGAATACGGTCAACAGTACAGCCAGAGAATTGATTTTTTTTGACATTATGAAATCCCAGCATGACGGCGAGGCGAGTTTTGAACATGCAGAGTATAGGCCGGGCTGAGCGCTGCATGCGCTTGCCGGATGCCGTTCCTGCGATGAAACGGCGGTGTCCTACAGCAAAAGGGGAGGGCTGCCTACACCTGGTGGCGGGCCGGCGTTGTTTATTGCTTGTTTACAGCCCTGTCATCTGTTTTGAGAAAACGTTTATGTCTACGTGGCTAAGCTGTGATCTCGAATTGCATGACATGAGGTGTGAGATGAAACGATGGGTGTGGAATCAGGGCGCCGACCTGCTCAAAAAATGGCTGTTTCCGCAAGTGCTGCCATCCTTGCTGGCGAGGCCGGTTGGTTTGTCACGTTCACCATTGCTGCGCACGCGGATGATACAGATTACCGTGGCCTGTACCGATGTCGCGCGGCTGCGGCGGGTGGTGATGCAAAGTTGCGGCGATTGCGTCAGTTTTATGCGGGTCTTGCCGCTTGATCACGCGCGCCGCATGCAGCTTTGCCTGAGACTGGAAGTACAGGCCGTTAATACCTTGATGGATGCGGTCATGCAGGCCATGCCGCAGGCTGAATTCAACCTGCGGCACGTCATTTAGTAGACGTCGCGGCGATAACGTCCTTGCGCGATCAGATCGTGTACGGCGGTGGCGCCGAGTAGGTCGGTCAGTGCCGCATCGACGCCTGCGGCCATGCCATCGAGACTGCCGCAGACGTACAGCACGGCGCCGTCGGCGATCCAGCTCTTGAGCGTGGTGGCGGCTTGACGCAATTGGTCCTGCACATAGACGCGCTCGGATTGATCGCGCGAGAATGCCAGATCGACGCGACTGAGCGTGCCGTCTTGTTGCCAGCCGCTGATTTCGTCTTGATAAAGGAAGTCATGCGCGCGCTGCCGTTCGCCGAACAATAGCCAGTTCGGACGCAGGTCTTGTTGACGGCGTGCGCGCAAGTGGCTGCGCAAGCCGGCCAGACCGGAACCGTTGCCGATGAAGATGGCCGGTGCATTGTCGGTGGCCAGTGTGAAGCTGCGATTTTCCAGCAGGCGCAATTCGATGGCTTGATCCAGCGCTGCATATTCGGTCAGCCAGCCCGAAGCCAGGCCGAGGCCGTCTTCATGGGCGACCTGACGGACCAGCAAATGCACGCGCCCATCGGCAGCGATGGAGGCGATCGAATAGCGCCGCGCCGCCAGTGCTTGCAGTGTGTCGGCCAAGGCTTGTGGCGAGCTGGTGTGGCCGCTCAGGCTCGATGGCGACGGCAGCACACTGCGTGCCAGGGCTTCCGTCAACGTGCAGGTGCTGCCTTGATATTGCACCTGTGCTGCACCGTCGAGGGCCGTGCGTTCGAGCAAGAGGGCGACGCGATCAGCGGCATGGCGCGGCAGGATTTCTGCCAGTGCGCCGGATTGCCAGCTTGGCGTAACGCTGTCGGGCGCATCGAATTCCAGATGGTAGATAGGTTGACCGCAACTACCGGCGTTGAGTCGCTCGCGCACACGCAAGACCCAGTGTTGATAAGGTGCTGTAGTGGCTGCGGCGAAGTCGCTGGTTTGCAGTGCCTGGCCGTCGTTCAGTACGCGCAATTCCTGCTGCCATTTTGTCAATGCAGCGGCATCGTTGTTGTCGACTTCGATTAGCGGGAAAAAGGCCTGTGCGCCTTGATTGCGCAAGCCGTGGTCGAGCGTGTGGCCGAAGCCGCAGAATTGTGCGTAATGGCGATCCCCCAGGGCGAGCAGGCCGTATTGCAGATGGCTCAGGGTATTGCCTTGCTGGCGCGCCAGTTGCTGGGCAAAGCGGCGCGCATTGTCAGGAGGTTCACCTTCGCCGAAGGTACTGACCACAAACAGCACGCGATGGAAATGTCGCAGTCGTTCTGGATCGAGTTCAGCCAGCGATTGCACCTGAACGGCGACACCTGCCTGTTGCAAAACGGCGGCGGTGTGCAGCGCCAACCGTTCGGCTTGCCCGGCCTGGGTGGCGTAGGCCAGCAGTACGGTGTCCTTGCCGGTGGCGGTGGTGTTGCCGGTGAGCAGGCGACGTTCGGCGCGCACGGCACGCTTTTTACGGCGTCTGTCCAGATACAGCATCCAGCCAGTGATGCCAAACAAGGGCAGCATCAAGGCTGCGAGCGTCATGACGATGCGGCCCGGCAAACCGAAATACGTGCCCATGTGCAGCGGATAAATCGCACCAATGAAGCGGGCGCCGCGACTCTTGTCGGCATAGCGCTCATCTTGTTTGATTTCGCCGCTCTGCGGCAGAATGCTCATGCGGTTGCGGGCGCGCTCGTGCGCTGCGTCGGGACTCAGATAGGTAATCTGGACCGGCTGACTGGCCTTTTCCGGCAGGCGCAGGCTGACCAGCGTGTAGGGCCCGGCTGCGCGCTGGAAGCTCGACCAGGTCTGTGTCAGATCAAGTGGTACATCGTCCTGATGCAGACTGCGTTCCTGCTGGCTGGCGTTTTCCCGCTTTTTGCGGTTGTCGCCATCGGGGCGACGTTGTGGCGCGCTGTTACGTCCCTGTCTTGATTCACCTGCGAGCGCATTGACATTGTCCTTGACCCAGTCAAAGGCCCAATACATGCCTGTGGAGGTGAAGATAACGTACATCACCAAGGCCAGCGTGCCGATCACTGAATGTAGATTCCACAGGAACGAGCGGCCGGACAGGCCGAAGTCAAGCTTGAACCAGGCGCGCCAGTTCAACGCGTGGCGCGGCCAGCGCAGATACAGGCCGGACAGTGCCAGGATCATCAGGCACAGGGACAAGCTGCCGGCGACCAGCTTGCCGTATTCAATTGGCAGCAGCAGCCAGCGGTGGAAGCGTTCGACGAACTCAAAGAAATCATTGCCGGCCAGCGGCGGCAGCAAGGCGCCGGTATAAGGATTGACCATGCGCAACTCGCCGCGCCTTACGCCAGGCGGTGGTGCGAAGTTGATCCGCACCGAGGCGCCGGGTTCGGCATAGACGGTCAGATTGGCGACCCGCTCTTCAGGAGCCGCGGCATGCAGGCGCTCGATCAGTTGCTGCGGTGTCAGTGGTGGCGTTGGCTCAGGCGCGATGTGCACGACACCGGGATTGATCCAATCGAGGATTTCTTCACGAAACGACAGGGTGGCGCCAGTCACGCCAATGGCCATCAGGATCGTGCCGGCGGTGATGCCGATGAACCAGTGGACCTGAAACCAGATTTTCTTGAACATGTTTTTCTCTTGAACCGGTCGCGTTGTGCGGCGTCCGGCCGATTGGCGTTGGACTAAAGCGCCTATTATAAAGTATCAGGATAATGAGAATTATTCCGCTGTGACTGTAATTTGTATTGATTTTGTATCAAAGAGGAGGATGGTGCGCGCTTGCTTGTGACGAAGGTCGGCAAGGCAGACCTAAACAGTGCTTTCTTCATCGGTACCAAGCCGATGGGCGCTCAGCGGCTGCGGCGCATTCTTGCCAAAATGGGTCAGTGCATGCGCGTAAGCAGGTGGGGATGGGGGCACCGCTGCGGCATAGCTTGGCGGACCGCTGAAGATATCTTCATAAGACGGCAGCTCGTCCCTGGTAATTTCAGCAAGAAAATTCTCCGCATCCAGCATGCTTTGGGCCGTTGCTGGTGATGGCGGCCGCTGATGCCGTCGATGAACACCTTCGATTGGTACTGAATTGGCCGTATTTCTCGCTGCACTGAGCTGATTTGCAATCGACATCCTTGCGCTGATGGAAGGGACAAGAACGTCCTCCTGAGAAGGCGTGCAACAGCAATCAGGGCATCGCAGTGAAACACAAAAAAACATAATCAATTAAGACTCCAATCTGGTTGGAAGAAACAGAGTCATTCCTTCGGTTGTCGATTCGGGAAGGCGAAGTTGATCATAGGATGTCGCTATCGACTTCTATAAAATGCACTTTAAATGTCATTCTGACATGAGATGTAAACTTGAGATATGCGCAGAATTATTCGGTAAAGTGTGCCGCGATCAGGGCGCGCAACCATTGATTGCCGGCATCTTGATTGAAGCGACGATGCCAAAAGATGTTGGTCTGTAGCGAGGGTAGTCGCAATGGCGGCCGCTGGTATTGCAGTCCGAAGGGCTGTGCGGCACTGGCGGCAAGTTTGTGCGGTACCGTCACCAGTAGATCGCTATTGCTGACGATGTAGGGCACTGCTGTGAAATGGGGCACGCGGAAATGCGCATTGGTGCCAATACCGGCTTTTTCCAGAATCTGGTTGATGCGGTCATAAGGACTTTCCTGCGAGGATACGATCAGATGCCGGGCTGCCAGGAATTGCTTGAGTGTGATTTTTTTGTCGGCCAGTGGGTGGCCCTCGCGCATCATGCTGACGTAATTCTGGCGGAACAGGCGGCGCTGATAGAGCGCCTCGGAGACTTGATCAAATGCGCCAATGGCGAAGTCGACCCGGCCTGATTCCAGTTCCGTTTTAAGATCGATGGTGCTGGCGCGAACCGTGCTGATGTGCACGCCGGGGGCCTGCTGCTGACATAGCGCGATCAAGCCGGGCATGAAATAGACTTCGCCGACATCGGTCATGGCTAGCGTGAAATGGCGTTGACTGGTCGCTGCAGCAAACGTTTCCTGTCGGTTCAGTGCCTGGGTGACATGGCGTAGTGCGGCGCTGACTGAGTCGGCCAATTGCTCAGCCAACGGCGTTGGTTGCATGCCTTGCGCAGTGCGCACGAACAAGGCATCGTCAAAGGTGCGGCGCAGTCTGGCCAGGGCATTGCTCACTGCCGGCTGCGACAGATTGAGGCGGCGCGCCACCGTTGATATCTGGCGTTCCTGGAATACTTCTTGAAATACCACCAGCAGGTTGAGGTCCATCTCGCGTGGTTCGATCATTTCACTGTACTCCTGTCGGATTGACCATTATTCATCAAATCAATGTCCTTCATTTTTCTATTTATATCGTAAAAGTCGCATCATGGCGCTACTTAGATGGTCAAAACAACAGCCGCCAGCCAGACTGGCAGGAGATACACAAATGCGATTCGCTACGGCGCTGCAACGATGCTTACAGGTGCATTATGAATAAGTCGATGTCTTCCTCTTTGAATGCAGCGATAGAAGCTCGGCACGCTGGTTACCAAAGCGGTTTCGGCAATGAATTCGCCAGCGAAGCCTTGCCCGGTGCCTTGCCTGCCAACCAGAATTCGCCACAACGCGTCGCCTACGGCTTGTATGCAGAACAGATTTCAGGAACTGCATTTACGGCGCCGCGCAGCCATAATCGTCGCAGTTGGTTGTACCGGATACGACCGGCGGCCATGCATGCGCCATTTGAACGTATCGACAACGGTCAGATTGCAGCGCGCTTCGATGAGATCGATACGTCGCCCAACCAGTTGCGTTGGGACCCGCAGCCCTTGCCACTGGTACCGACCGATTTTGTCGCTGGCTTGAGCAGCATGGCCGGCAATGGTGCGGTCGATGCCCAAAGCGGCTGTGCGATTTACGTCTATGCAGCGAACCAGTCGATGACGGATCGATTCTTTTATTCGGCCGATGGAGAGTTGTTGATCGTGCCGCAGGCAGGCCGCTTGCAGTTGTTGACCGAACTCGGTCAGATCGCACTGGAGCCGCAGGAAGTTGCAGTGATTCCACGCGGCATCCGTTTTCAGGTGCAGTTGCCGGATGGGCATGCGCAGGGCTATGTCTGTGAAAATTTTGGTGCCTTGTTGCGCCTGCCTGATCTGGGGCCACTGGGTGCCAATGGTTTGGCCAATCCGCGCGACTTCCTCACGCCGCAGGCCTGGTATGAAGATCGGGAAGGCGATTTCAAGTTGATCGCCAAATTTGGCGGCAATTTGTGGCAGGCACGGATCGGCCATTCACCGCTGGATGTGGTGGCCTGGCATGGCAACTATGTGCCTTATAAATACGATCTGCGTCATTTCAATACAATAGGTTCGGTCAGCTACGATCATCCGGATCCGTCGATCTTTCTGGTGTTGCAGGCACAGAGCGATACGCCGGGTGTGGATACGCTGGATTTCGTGATCTTTCCGCCACGCTGGCTGGCCGCCGAACATACGTTTCGGCCACCGTGGTTCCATCGCAATGTGGCCAGTGAATTCATGGGGTTGATTCATGGTACCTACGACGCCAAGGCTACCGGTTTCCGGCCGGGCGGTGCCAGTTTGCACAATTGCATGAGCGGCCATGGTCCAGACGCGGCCACCTTTGAAAAAGCGAGCCAGAGCGACACCGGCCAGCCGCACAAGGTGGTCGACACTATGGCATTCATGTTTGAGACGCGCCAGGTGCTCAAGCCGACCCGGTTTGCATTGAGCACGACGACGCTGCAACCAGATTATTACCAGTGCTGGATGGGCATCAAAAAACATTTCAATCCGGAGCAAGCGTGACCACATTTCGCGGTGCCGCGCGTAGTTGGGTGGCATCGCTCAATCAGGCCGATCACGTCTTTTCTCTTCCGAATCTGCCCTATGGCGTGTTTCGGCGTGCCGGCAGCGTGGTGCATTTTGTTTTGCTGATCTAGCAACCATGGCCGACTGCTGGTACCGCAAATCTTCAATTGCGCAAATGGCAAGCTAAAACAATATTGCGGACGAGGACTAAGCGTTCTGCTACAGTACTGGCCGGTAGTTCCTTACGCTGAGCTGTCAACGGCGCAGTAAGGGGCTAGTCCCGTACGGTGCTTGTCGTGCCGAGGCGCGAAATAGGGCGAGCGGCAGGCGTTCGCCAATCATGATTTTTTTCGGGGTGAAGTATGCACGTCGTTAGCCGACGCTATCGTTGGGCGATCTATGGTTTGCTGGTCGTCGTGATTGCTGCCGGCATTGCCTTGTTTTTCGCCATGGCAAGCACCACGCGGGAAATCCGCGCGTCGACCACGCCATTGCTGAAAGAGAATATCCCCGCATTACATCACCTGGCCGATTTCGAAACCGCCTTGTTGCGCCATCAACTGGCGCTCAACAAATATGTGGTGGCTTCCGTCGGACGCGCGCGCTTCGAACATCTTGAAGCAGAAACGGCGCAGAAAATGGCCGCCAACTTCGATGATGTGCGCCGCGATCTGCTCCAGTCCAGCCAGATGTCATCGCTCGATACCAACTACCGCGCCATCATCGCGCTGGGGCCGATGCTGGAGCAGTTGATGGCGGCCGCGCCGGTCGATATGGTGCAGGTGACCAAGCTGCTGGCCGATCTCAACGTCAAGACCAATAACATCGCCACGCTGCTGGCTGCCGCCAAGCAAGATATCGAGCGCTCGGTTTATCTGGTGGGCGACATGGCCAACAACGGCATCGATCGCATTTCGCAACTGGTCAATCTATACAGCGTCGGTATGCTGGCGGTGGCGTTGTTCATGATGTATCACGTCTGGGCACGCTTCCGTTCCGAAAATGTGCTGGCCTATCAGGCCGCGCACGATCCCTTGACCGGCCTGGCGCATCGCGGCTCGTTCGAACGGCGCTTGAAGAAACTAGGTGGACAGCCGCATACCGTGGTGCTGGGCATGATCGATCGCTTCGAGCGCGTCATCGGTGGTCTTGGCCATGCATTTGGTGACCGTCTGATGCAGGAAATTGCGGCGCGCATCAAGCGTACTGCCGGCCGTTACGGTGGCGAGGTATTCCGTCTTGACGGTGCCAACGTGGCAATCCTCTATAAATCATCGGGTGACCATCCAGAATTCCAGGAAGCCTTGTCCAGCCTGCAAGACCATATGCGGCAACCGTTTGAATTTGATCAACACGAAATCTTTTCCAGCATGAGCATGGGCGGTGCGCAATATCCGCGCGACGGCGCTGAATCGATGTTGCTGCTGCAAAACGCCGATGCAGCACTGCAGGCGGCGCGCGAGGCTGGTGGCGATTGCTTTGTGGCGTATTCGATTGCCTTGAATACGCGTGCGCAGGAACGGCTGGCACTGGAGACGCAGTTGCGTCATGCCATCGAACGCAACGAGTTGGAATTGCATTACCAGCCGCAGCAACGGTTGGCCGACAATGGATTGGTTGGCTTCGAAGCGCTGGTACGCTGGCGTCGCAATGGCGAACTGATTTCGCCGGCTGATTTTATTCCGCTGGCCGAAGAGTGCGGCTTGATCGTTCCGATCGGTGATTGGGTCCTGGCCGAAGCTTGTCGTCAGGCCAAGATATGGAGCCTGGAAACCACGCACAAGTTTGTCATCGCCGTCAATATTTCACCGCGCCAGTTCCATCATCCGGCATTCCTGCGTCGGGTCAGTGAAATTCTGGCCGAGAGCATGATCGATCCAGCCTTCATCGAGCTTGAGATCACCGAAGGCATCGTCATGCGCGATGTTGAACATACCATTGAGTTGTTGACGGATTTGCGCCAACGCGGCTTGACGCTGGCCATCGATGACTTTGGCACTGGTTATTCCAGTCTGGCCTACCTCAAGCGCTTTTCGATCGACAAGCTCAAGATCGACCAGTCCTTCGTGCGCCACCTGCGCCCCAACAGCGAGGACGCGGCAATTGTGCAGGCGGTCATCAATCTCGGGCATCACCTCGGCCTGTTGGTCATTGCCGAGGGAGTGGAAACTGTCCTCCAGCGCGAATTGTTGCACAGCTGGGGGTGCGACGAGATTCAGGGCTATTTGTATGGACGGCCCCTGGCGGCCGACAAGGCGACGCACTTCATCCTCGACAATTAACACTCAAGCTGGTCGGCGCGGCACCAGCAAATTGCCGGTCATTACCAATACCGGCTGGTCATCCTGATTGAACGCGGTGACGCGATGTTTGAGGAAGCCTTGTTGTGGCTTCGATTGGGAAAACTTAATTTCCAGTACCTCGACCTCGATGTGTAATTGATCACCGGGGCGGGTTGGACGCGGCCAACGGAATTCGTCAAAGCCGGCGCCGATGATGCCACCCTGGATCGGCAAGGTCTTGACCAGCAGGCGCATGGTCAGCGCCGCCGTATGCCACCCGCTGGCAGCCAGGCCGCCAAAGAAACTTTGCGCAGCAGCGGCTTCGTCCAGATGAAATGGCTGCGGGTCGTAACGGCCGGCGAATTCCTTGATGTCGGCAGCGCTGATGATTTGATCGTCGTGATAATGGAATTTCTGGCCGACGCTGAAGTCTTCAAGATACAGTGCAGCAGTGCCCATGGCAGTCTCCGTTGAGTTGTCTTATAATGTTCATTGCAAAATGATAGTGAGTTTAACCGAATGATAGTCAGCTTGAGGGGAGTTGTCCATGGAACGTAAAAGCTTTGGCAACATGCAATGCCCGATCGCGCGCACCCTGGAGCGGGTCGGCGAATGGTGGAGCATCCTGATCCTGCGGGATGCGCTGCACGGGCTGACGCGCTTCGATCAGTTCCAGAAGAGTCTGGATATCGCCCCCAACATGCTCACGCGCAGGCTCAATTCGCTGGTCGAGTCGGGCTTGCTGGAACGGCGCCAGTACAGCGAACGGCCACCACGTTTCGAATATATATTGACCGACCTGGGGCGCGACTTTCGCTCGATCCTGGTGGCGCTCAATACCTGGGGCAATAAGCATTTTGCGCCAGAAGGACCGAGCGTATTACTGGTCGATGCGGTCACTGGCGAAGCGGCCGAGCCGGTCTTGATTGATGGCAAGAGCGGCAAGCGCCTCAATTCACCCGATTTCGTCTTTGTGCCGGGTCCGCAGGCCAATGAAAGCATGATCCGACGCATCAACTTCGCGCGCGAACGTGCTGCCGAAGCTGCCAATGATGTCGACGCCGATGCGCCCGAGCAGCCGTTGCCGCAAGTCAAAGCGGTAAGGAAGGCGGCCAAACCTCCCAAAAAGAACGCGGCCAAACGCGCTTGAGTGCGCTTATGTTGTTCAGTTAAGAAACACGGGTCGGTTCGTTTCTTGATTTCTTGATTTCTTGATTTCTTGATTTCTTGGTTGCTGATGTTGGGTTTTCTTCGGACGAACTAGCCGGGAGCGGCCCGGCAGCCGCTTACTTTTCTTGTCTCGCCAAGAAAAGCTAAGCAAAAGAAGGCGACCGCGCGATCCCGGCCCCTACGGGGTTCCCAGCGATGCGCCGCAGAAAATGGGAGGGTCGCAAACTCGCTGCGCTCAAACATGCGCCCCTCTTATCCATTTTC
>JAMFSU010000049.1 GCA_026225475.1 Duganella sp. | reverse complement strand
TAGTAGCGGTCGCCTTTCTTTGCTTACTTATCTTTGGGCGAGACCAAAGAAAGTGAGCGGCTGCCGGGCCGCCCCCGGCTAGGTTGTCCGAAGAGAACAAAGATTCAATTACGCAGTGAGGTGAGCGGCTACCGGGCCGCTCCCGGCTAGCTCGTCCGAAGAGAACCAATCATCAACAACCAAGAAAACCACGCAAGCATTTTCTTAACTGAATGGCATTTCGGCATCAGCCGGTATTTTTTGTGCACATATAGCACCTACATCGGCATGTCGATCCGGTCACGCCGAGCTGCATTTCCGAGCAGAAAGTGTTCGACAATGCCAGCTCGCAATGGCGACGCCACGATCACACGACTAGCCGTGCACCGTACAGAAACTGCTTGCGTAGGCTGTCGGCTCGGCATGACACGTATTCCAGGTCGGTCGTGATTTTCGGTCACCACTTTCCCGTCCTGCGTCTTGCATGAACGGGACCCAGGACCACAAACTCGGCTCGTGTTTATTCGCGCAAATCGATCGCCCTTTCCCCCCTCCACTGTCACAGATACATTGACCTCAGTGCAATGATTTCATGATGAGCATGTCAATCGACAATGCAGCGACTGAAATGATCTGCCTGCAACACAGTCACTCTCCCCGCTGTCTACACTTTCGCGCTGACGATCTTCAGCTCTGCATTCAAATTCCGTATTGTCAATTGCAATTGCTTTATACCGATCCGGCAGTACGCGCCAACCAAAAGGAGCGGATTGCCAAATCACGCATGCAATACGATGAGATGTACACCAAGTTAGCTTCGCTGGCCATTGGAAAACCACTTCTCTAATGAACCAACACCATTGAACATTCAATTATCCAGCGATTCAAACTCTTCCTCAGGCAAATCCTGTGTCCCTGCTTTGATTGGATCATCGCGGGTACACAAACGCTTCGTGACATCATTGCCATGCCGCGTAACGATGCCGCCGCTGAACTCTGGATTATTGGGACCGTTGCCGAAGCCGGTGCGTACCGTGCGCTGGAACAGGAAATAATCATAGTCGCCGCTCTTGAAACGGATGCGCTCTTCGCCACCGCCTGAATAAGCGGTCTCACTGCGGAAGAATGTTCCTGCCGCCGGCTGCGGCGTGTCGGGGTAACTCAATTCGATTTTCTTTTCAGTGCCATAGCGGTATTGCAGCTTGCCGGCATCGCCCTTGCTTGCGCCCGAGGCGCACAGTACCGCCTGCTTGCTTTTGATCGTACACTGGAACAATACCGTTTCGTCTGCATGACACAGACTTTTTTCGGGTGCGGCGGCAAGGCTCAGCGAAGATGTTGACAGGACAGCTGCAGCGAGCAAGAGAGTTTTCATGGCGTATCGACAATGGATTAAGAATGACAGAACATGTCAAGCTGTGCCGATGATAAGGTAATTTCATCATTTGCAGGCGCCGCCCTTACCCTATTTTCAAACTGCCCTTGCGCGCCTCTAAAGTAACGCCATATGTCCTGAAACTCTCTGGGAGAACTCTTGATGAATGTTGTCATCTTCGGCGCCACCGGCATGATCGGCCAGGGCCTGCTGCGTGAATGCCTGCTTGATCCGCGTATCAAACTGGTACAGGTGGTTGGCCGCACGCCAGTCGGCGTCCAGCATGCCAAATTGAAAGAATTGCTGGTCACCGATCTCTACGACTACAGCGCAGTGGAGACGCAATTGAGTGGCTTTGACGCCTGTTTCTTTTGCCTGGGCGTATCGGTCAGCGGCAAGACCGAAGCGCAATACACCCGCATTACTTACGACCTGACCATGGCAGCGGCGCAAACCTTGTGCCGCCGCAATCCTGAGATGCGCTTTTTCTATATCTCCGGCGCCAGCACCGACAGCACCGAACACGGCAAGGTCATGTGGGCGCGCGTCAAAGGCAAGACCGAGAACGCCCTGCTGGCACTGCCATTCAAGGACGCCTACATGTTCCGCCCCGGCGCAATTGAACCAATGCATGGCGAAGTGTCGAAGACGCCCGCCTATCGCTGGTTCTATCTCCTGGCAAAACCCTTGTTGTCGCCGCTGCGCGCACTATTTCCACGCTACGTGACCAGCACCGAAGAGCTGGCCCGCGCCATGATCAACGTCGCCCAACGCGGCCACACGCAAGCGATCGTGCACAGCGCCGAGATTGCTGGCCTGGCAACGTCATAAAATGCAGAGATCATCTCAATACGTTCAATCAGCACGCTCCAGTGATATGGCATTCCATAGACAATTTCAGTACCAAAAAAGTGGGCTCGCCAACGTCGGCAAACCCGTCATGGGCAAGCTGGTGAGATGGCTGGTGCGCTCTGCATCGTTCATGCCCGGCGTGGTTGCGCTGGCATTCAGCATTGTCACCCTGGCATTGCCAGCGCCGCGCGCCCAGGCGGCTGAACTGGTGGACCCCGCAACGGCACGCCAGGTCATCCGCATTGGCACAGCCACGCCGTATGACTTTGCGGTCTATGCCAACAGCAACCTCAAACAATTGCCGAGCACCGTGGTGCGTGCGGTGGTGTTCGTGCATGGCGTCAAGCGTAATGCCGATGACTACTTCGAGGTCGGCCTGCATCTCTTGAAGATCGCGCAGTTGCCTGCCAGCACAAGCTTGTTGCTGGCACCGAATTTCATGACCCCGACCGATAGCGGCGCCAGTGCCACCATGCCGCTCTGGGGCGGCGGCACCTGGATGCAGGGCGAAGCCTCTGGCCGCGGCGTGGCAGGCGTGACCTCGTTCCAGGCGCTGGATGATATCGTGCACTATCTGGCCGACCGCCAGCGCTTCCCTGATCTCAAGGAAATCGTGCTGATCGGCCATTCGGCCGGCGCGCAACTAATGCAGCGCTACGCCGTGAGTAATGACTTGGACGGCTTTCTGCATCAGGCTGGCGTGGCGATCCGTTATGTCATTTCCAGCCCGTCGTCGTATGTCTACTTCGATGCCAATCGTCCCGACGGCGACCGTTTAGCGGCACCGTCCGCCGTCCTCTGCCCTGGTTATAACAATTACCGCTACGGCATCGATAATCCCCCCGATTACCTGAAACAACAAAACCTCAGTGGCGAGCAACTCTTCCGCCGCTATGCGGCGCGCAACATCATTTACATGGTCGGTGCCCGCGACGACAATCCCAACCATCGCTTCCTCGACAAGGCCTGCGGCGCCAGCATGCAAGGCACAACGCGGGTGGAACGCCAGCGCAACTTTGTGCGCTACGAACAGTTCTTGTCGGCGCAATGGCAAATTCCGGTAAACCATACCGAATTCCAGGTCAAAGGCGCCGCGCACGGCGCCGACAAGCTATATCGTTCGGAAGACACTGCACGCAAACTTTTCCCTGGCAACGAATAAACCAACAAATGAGCAGTAGCAACATCAGCAGTACCAAGGAAAATAGCGCTGCGGCACCACCGTCAATACCCGCCCCTCCTTACAGAAAGCCAAGACAATGAACGCCACTAACGCCGCCTCCCGGCAATATCCCTCCGTGCGCACCATCGGCAAACTGCGCCGCCTGTCCAGCATCGCGCTACTGCCGCTGCTGGCCATGGCGCTGACGCCAGCACTGGCCGCCGACAAGGAAGCCCATGACAATTTCTACTTCCTGGGCGAGATGAACAAAGCCTCGACCGTGATGACCATCGAGAACAAGATTGTGCCGCCAGATCTGGGCAAAAAAATCGTCAGCGCAGTCGATCAAGTCATCAAAGATGGCAATCAGCCTGGTGCCAAGCGCCCGGCCGACTATCTGCAATATGAGCCACTGATCCTGGCCTATACCGGTCCAGATGGCTCACGCATGCATTCTGGCCGCAGCCGTCAGGATATTCTGTCGACCACGCGCCGCCTGATGCAGCGCGAGCGCGTGCTCAAGCTGATGGAACAGATGAACAAGTCCAAGGCGGTATTCCTCAAACTGGCCGCGGACAATCTCGACACCATCGTGCCGGCCTACACCAATGGCGTGCAGGCGCAACCGACCACCTATGCACACTACCTGCTGGCATTTGCTACCGTGTTCGGGCGTGATACCACCCGCTTCCAGCAAGCCTATGCACGCCTGAACATGAGTCCGCTGGGCGCCGCCGCGCTGGGCACGTCCAGCTTCCAAGTCGACCGCAAACGCCTGGCCGAACTGCTCGGCTTCGATACTTCGGTGGAAAATTCCTATGATGCAGCCCAGTTGGGTGCACTCGATACCGGGGTGGAACTGGTCAGCATATGCAGCAACGCGGCACTGACCATGGGCATACTGGTGCAAGACATGCATACTCAATATCACAACCCCTATCCGTGGATCATGATCCAGGAAGGCCGTCTCACCGGCACCAGCAGCATCATGCCGCAAAAGCGCAATCCGTACGGCTTGAACGTGTTGCGCTTGCAAGCCAGTGATGTCGTCGGCGGTGCCATGACCTATCAGATCGAAGCGCACAATGTCACCCCCGGCATGCCTGACTACAAACGCGACCAAGTGGAAAAGACGCTTGATCTGAGCACCGATGCCTTTGCCAAACTGGCCGACTTGATGAGCAATCTGGTCATCGACAAGGATCGTGCACTGGCCGAAGTCGACGCCGACTATTCCACCACCACCGAATTGGCCGACGTCTTGCAACGCGAATCAAATGTGCCGTTCCGGGTTGGGCATCATTTCGCCTCCGATCTGGTCACGTATGGGCGCTTGAACAAGATCAAGCCAGCCGACATGCCGTTTGACGAAGTCCAGAAAATCTATGGTCAGGCCTTGCAAGCGTTCAATTTCGACCACGCCCAGTTCCCGCTGACACAGGAACAATTCCGCCGTACCTTGACGGCTCAGAACATGATCGATTCCAGCAAGGGCCTGGGTGGCCCGCAACGCGCCGAAGTCGAACGCATGCTCACGGCACAGCGGGCGCAATTGGCGCAGGATGAACAATGGCTGCAAAGCCAGCGCGACAAACTGGCAGCGGCATCGGAAAATCTTGATCGTACGTTCTACAAGCTCGGTCAATAAGCGCGGCAACGCATTGCGGCAACTGCTTGTCACAATGCCTTGCCCGGCGCACACTTGCCAGGTCAGTGCCAACGCCCCGACCCAGTAAAACTTCTTGCCCCTGGCGCACCGCATTGGCCAGGCGTGATGGGCATTTCCGCCCCTTGGCCCATGCCACCACACTGATCGCCCGATAAGATAAATAGAATCAAAATCGACGTATTTACGCCAACCACGCCAGCCCGCTATGGCATAGTCATGAGCCAAGCGCCGCTGCTGCGATAGCCGCATCGCACAGCAAATTCAACATGAGCGGCTCACCAAACGAGCTGCGCCATCGAGACAGACGCGCACCACGCCCAAGGACGCACCCGGATTGCATTGCCACGCTTGCAGCCGCGTCGCCTTGTATGGCATTAGAAAAAAATGCGGCCGGAGATTAGCAATGCCCATCCAACACGAGACCAAAAAAACGACGACAGGCCAGACCGGCACGCCATCGCCGGCCCTACCACTCCGATCGGCATTGCGCCGCTGGCGGCTAGCGGTACAACAAGCCATCATCATGCTCAGCGCCATCGGTGCCGTTGCGGCCACGCGCTGGTATGGCGACCTTGGCGCAGTCCTGGGGTTGGCACAATTGCTGTTGCTGCTCTGGCTCTTCGGCAATGGACTGACACAGGCGATCAAGGTCTTGCGCAGCCAGTTCGATGCGCTATGCCAAGGCGATCTGGTGCGCGACGTGACGCTGGCGGGACGCGATGAACTGGCCGCCTTGAGCCAGCAAAGTACCCAACTCTCTTACCAACTGTCACAAATGGTGGCGCGCATTCGCAGCGAAGCCGAACTGATTGCCATGGGCGGCACCCAGGCGACCCAGCATGCGACGTCCTTGTCAGAACGCACCGAATCGCAGGCAGCCAATCTGGAGCAAACCAGAGGCGCGCTGGAAACCTTGCTGGCCGCCGTCAGTTACAACACCGATCAAACCCGGCAAGCCGATGAACGCTCAGTGCGTGCCCATGCCGATGCGGTCGAAGGACAGGAAGCCGTACGCGTTTCGGTGGCCAGTATTGAACGCATCGCGCAACGCTCACGCGAGATGGGGGAAATTCTCAGTGTAATTGACGGCATCGCCTTCCAGACCAATATCCTGGCGCTCAATGCTGCCGTAGAAGCGGCCCGTGCCGGCGACTCCGGCCGTGGCTTTGCGGTGGTGGCGAGCGAAGTGCGCGCCTTGGCACAACGTAGCGCGCAGGCCGCGGCGGAAATCAAAAAGTTGTTGCAGCGTTCGCATGAAGAAGTCAGCGACGGTGTGCGTGCCATCGAAGGTAGTCGCACGCTATTGGCCCGTGCAGTTGATGCCATCAGCCAGGTGGCAGCCTTGCTGCGCGATGTGGCACGCACCAGTGGCGAACAAACCAGCGGCTTGCAAGAGATCGCCAAGGCCGTTGAAATGCTAGACGACATCACCCAGCGCAATGGCGCCATGGTCAGTGGTTCGGTGGCAACAGCCAACCTGCTGCAGGCGCGCGCCAACCGGCTCAGTGATGGCGTCAAGACGATCCGGCTGCGTCAGGGCTGTGCCGATGAAGCGCGCACGATGGCCGAACGCGCTGCGCAACTGGTCGACAGCGCCGGGCCGGACCAGGCGGTGCGGCAGTTTCATGATCCCAAAGGCGATTTCCGTGACCGCGACTTATACATTGTCGTGGCCGACCGCGACGACTATTTTCGCGCCTTCGGCTCCGACCCCAGCAAGGCCGGCAAGCTGCGCCAGGAAGCGCTGCCCGGCGACGATCAATCGGCCATCCGGATCGCCAGTTGGCAGGCCGCCGAGCAAGGCGGCGGCTGGATCGAATTCACCGGACGCCATCCGATCACCAAGCAGCCAGTGGAAAAGATCGGCTATATCATGCCCGCCCTGAACGGCCGCTGGGCCGTGCAATGCAGCGTCAACCGCGGCGATGGCATGCTGCCGGTATTGCGCACCTGATCCGGCTAGACGGTCTGGGTTAGAAACTCGACCAGGTATCGTCGTCGCCGTGCTCAGCATGCTCTCTGGCCTGGCCCGGCAAACTGCGTACTGGCGGGCGCGGCAGATGCACCGCTGGCGGTGTGACATCTCTTGCCGGTTGACGTTGATACGTCGTCGCCGTTGCTGCCATCGCCGAACTACCCTTACCGTTGCCGTTGTCATCGCCAAGCTTGAAGATACTGACTGCTTGCGACAGCCGTTGCGCCTGTTCCTGCATGGATTGCGCCGCTGCTGCTGCCTGCTCGACCAAGGCCGCGTTTTGCTGCGTCACCTGGTCCATTTGTGTGATGGCACGATTGATTTCTTCAATACCGCTACGCTGCTCCCTGCTGGCGGCAGAAATTTCAGCGACGATATCGCTCACGCTTTGCACGCTGGTGACCACTTCCTGCATAGTAGCGCCAGCCTTGCCGACCAGTTTGCTACCGTCATCGACCTTGGCGACCGAATCATCGATGAGCTGCTTGATTTCCTTGGCAGCAGACGCCGAGCGTTGTGCCAGACTGCGCACTTCTGACGCCACCACCGCAAAACCACGTCCCTGCTCGCCAGCACGGGCCGCTTCCACGGCGGCATTCAATGCCAGAATATTGGTCTGAAAGGCGATACCATCAATGACCGAAATGATGTCGACGATTTTCTTCGACGAGGTATGAATCGCATTCATGGTGCTGACCACCTGCGCCACCACCTGCCCGCCCTGCACCGCGACACTGGACGCCGATGCCGCCAGTTGATTGGCTTGTTGGGCGTTGTCGGCATTCTGTTTGACGGTGGACGTCATCTGTTCCATCGCAGACGCGGTTTCCTCAATGGACCCGGCTTGCTGTTCGGTGCGCGCCGACAAATCCAGATTGCCTGCGGCAATTTCACTCGAAGCCGTCGTAATCGTATCGGTCCCGGTACGTACCTCGCTGACGATGCTAAGCAGATTGTCATTCATGTGCTTGAGCGCCTCCATCAGTTGCCCGGTCTCATCACGTGAACTAACGTCGATCACGGAACTGAGATCACCGTCGGCAACGTTTCTGGCTACGCGCACGGCCTCGCCGAGCGGCCGCACAATCGAGCGCGTCAGGAAAAAACCCAGTCCCAGCGACGCCAGCACCGCCAGCAGCGAACACAGCAAGGTAATCTGAATCGCCATCTCGCCTTCGGCCATGGCTTTGGTGCCGGCCATGCGCAATTGTTGGTCTTGTGCATCGACAAAGCTGTTGGCGGTTTCCAGAAACGCGGTTTGCGCCGGCAACAACTTGCGCAGCACCGCATCGGCCGCACCATCGGCGTTACCGGCTCGCGCCATGGCAATCGCTTCCTGCTTGGCGGTATCAAACTTGCGGGCCACGTCCTGCAAAGCTTGAGCACGCTTTCTGCCGGCTTCGGTGAACTGTGCCGCGTCGATTTTGTTGATGGCATCGTGGGTTTTCTTACCGGCTTCGTCCAGATGGGTGTAGCGCACCTTGTTGAAGTCAGGCCGGATCGTATCGATGGCGATACCGCGCAAATACTTGATCTGATCGTCGAGCCCGTCGCGCACCTCAAAGGCCAGCCGTACTTTGAGATAGCGCTCGTTCATGATCTGGTCGACGGCGTTATTGATGTTATGGATCTTGATCACGGCAGTGGCACTGACGATCACCAGCAGCAACACCACCACACCAAATGCCGCCCCGAGGCGCACCCCTACCTTCATATTTCTTATCGATTTCAACATGTTCAGTCCCGGTTGGTTTTTATTCAAAAAGCAGTTGCACTTGGCGTTGACGCTGCCAAGCTGGCGCGTCATCCAGGTGTGCTTTTTGGATTTTTATTTGATCACGGGCCCAAGCAGGCTAACCACAGGTCATATCAGCCGTTCTGTAGCGGCCTGGATGCTTGAAGAAGTGTTGCGTGGTCTCCGTTTTCAGAATAAATCTCTGAATGGCAGATGTTTACTCTCAGTATTGTGTTCGAGCAACCCCTTCGCTGGCCGCATTGACATGCAAAAACTTATGTATCAGATAGCAGCTTTTCCCTGTAGCGCCGAGTGCTCCTGACATCCACGACAAATGATAGGATTTTCAGGCTTAATAATAATTTATGTGATGCTTGTTATTATTTATAGGGCCTGCACAGCGGAATCGGAAAATGTTTTCATTTTGGATATGCCCTCTTTCCGCTGCCGGCACCGTCTCAAAAAACTACCTCACTCGTCGCCATTGGCGCGACGACAAGCTCACATGGCATCAAGTGCTGCCAAGCTTGCCGCATCGAGTTGCAAAGCACCTGCGGCGAC
>JAMFSU010000048.1 GCA_026225475.1 Duganella sp. | reverse complement strand
GCGATGCAGTAGTGGTCACCTTTCTTTGCTTACTTATCTTTGGGCGAGACCAAAGAAAGTGAGCGGCTGCCGGGCCGCCCCCGGCTAGCTCGTCCGAAGAAAACACAACATCAGCAACCAAGAAAGCCAAGAAAGCCACACCGGCGTTTTCTTGGCTGAACGGCATTACACCTTGCGGCGCGTTTTTTACCGTTCCAACTAACTATTCCAGCCTAGTCCCAAGGCTTTTTGAATTGCCACAAAGCTGCGTGTCAGATTGGCTTCAGCCTGCACCAGATTCTGTTGTGCGCTGACCTGCTGGCGCGTGGTATCGAGCACATCGATCAGATTGGTGGTGCCGGCCTGATAACGTTGCTGTGCCAGTTTGACTGCCTGGTCGGCCGAGGTTTTGCTGCGCGCCAGCGTGGCCACGCTAATGCGGCCGTGGCGGAAGCGTGACAAGGCATCTTCGGCATCGCGCAAGGCATCGAGCACAGTTTGACGGTACTTCATCTCGGCTTCATTGCGCACTTCCTCGGCTTGCGTCACGCGCGCAGCATTGCGGCCGAAGTCGAGGAAATTCCAGCTCAGCATCGGTGCCGCAATCGAGGAAAAATCATCCAGCTTGGTCAAGTCAGAAGCCTGGGTGCCGCCCAAACCAATCACGCCGATCAGCTTCAGACTCGGATAGCGCGCTGCTTCGGCCTGGCCGATCTTGGCCGTGTCGGCGGCCAGCGTGCGTTCGGCGGCGCGAATGTCGGGCCGGTGACGCAGCAAGGCAGTAGGGTCGCCAATGGCTACCGTCGCCGGTGGCAAAGGCAGAGCAGCAGTCGCTCCTAAGGTGGCGTCCAGCGCGCCAGGTTCTTCGCCGACCAGCGTAGCCAACTGGTTCAGATAAGATTCCTGATCCGCACGCAGTGGCAGCAGATCGGCACGGGTCGCATCCAGTTGATTCTGTACGCGCAGCAGATCCATGTTCGAGGCGGTACCGCGATCGAGGCGCTGACGCGTCAGTGTCAGCATCTGTTCTTGCATGGCCAGCGATTGTGCGCCCAAGGCAATCCGTTGCTGGCGGTCGCGCAGATTGATATAGGCGTTGGCGACTTCTGCCGTCAGGCTGACCTGGACATCGGCCATCGATGCTTCGGCTGCTTCGGCATTGGCACTGGCGGCTTGAATGCTGCGCTTGTGGCCGCCGAAGATGTCGATTTCCCAGGTGGCGTCGAAGCCTAATGTATACAGATTGGCCTTGGTGCTGGAGCCGCCGCTGGTCAGCGCAGGCAACCGTACATTGGCGGCCAGCGCGGAAGCACCGCCACTGGGCATGGCATTGGCTTGCTCCAGATTAAGTGCGGCACGTGATTGCTGCAGACGCGCTTTGGCGATGCTCAGATTCGGGTTGGCTTCGAGTGCACGCTGTACCAGATTGTTGAGCGTGGCGTCGGACAAGCCTTCCCACCAATGATTGAGTGGATCGGTTTGCAACAGCGCAGTGTCGCCGCCGCGCACGAACTTGCCGCTTTCCGTGGCGTGCGGCGCTGCTGCCGGTGGACCTTGATAATCTGGACCGAGCGTGCAGGCCGACAGTACGGCGGCCAGCGTCAGGGATAAGGGGAGAGAAAGAGAAATAGGGCGCATGGTAATCATCATTGCATCAGTGCTTCAGTGAGCCGATACCGGCGGTGCATTTTGTGGCAGGGGCCGCAGGAACAGGACCAGAGGTGTGATGGCGACGATGCCGACACCCAACATCCAGAACAGATCGGCATAGGTCATCGTCAGTGCTTGTACCTGTATCGTGGCACCCAGTGATTTGAGCGCAGTTGCCTGCCCGCCCAGCATAGCGCTTTGGGCGTGCATATACGACTGCACAAAATCGGAGTTGGCGGACATGCTTTCTTCCAGGCGACGGCTGTGCAGCCACATGCGCTGTTCCTGGATCACTGCAATCCCGGCCAGCGCCAGCGATCCACCCAGATTGCGCGCCGCGCTGTAGAGGCCGGCAGCGTCACCAGCTTGCGAGGGCGGCACGGAACGAATCGCGGCTTGATTCAGGAAGATCATCGCCAGCACCGTGCCGAGGCCGCGCAATAATTGCGAACCGGCGAACGACGCGCCGCTCGACAAGGGGCTCAGTTCGGTTTCCAGAAATGCGCTCATTGCCAGCATCAGCATGCCGGCACCAACGGCCAGACGGATATCGACACGTCGCATCAGCATCGGCGTGAACGGCATCAGCAAGATCATCGGTATCCCCGACAACAAGACGATTTCACCCGACTGCAGCGAGTTGTAATCGGCAATGCCGGACAGGAATTGC
The DNA here is from genome assembly GCA_026225475.1 of Duganella sp. GTDB lineage: Bacteria > Pseudomonadota > Gammaproteobacteria > Burkholderiales > Burkholderiaceae_D > Herbaspirillum. Next base: position 10,658 of record JAMFSU010000048.1, on the reverse strand, counting down.
GGAATCACATAGGAGGTGCCATACAGCGCCACCCCGACCACCATTGCCATGACGACCACCGAGCCGAACTGCCGGTCGCGCAACAGGCGCAATTGAATTACCGGATGGCGCGCGCGAATCTGGCCGATGGCGAGCAGGATGAAGCCGATCACCGACACCGCAGCCAACCAGCGAATATCGGTGGACGCAAACCATTGCTCGCGCTCGCCTTCTTCCAGCACCACAGTCAGTCCGCCCAGTCCCAGGGCCATGCCGGCAACACCGAACCAGTCGGCATCCTTGAGCAGGTTGAACTTCGGCTTCTCATAAGGCATTGCTACCAGCAGCAAGGTAATGAGTGCAATACCGACCGGCAAATTGATGAAGAACGAATAATGCCAACTGACGTTTTCGGTCAACCAGCCACCTAGCACCGGACCGATTACCGGTCCCAGAATCGCGGTGGCGCCGAACATGGCATTGCCAACCGGCTGTTGCCAGCGCGGCAGCCGGGTGGCGATGATGGTCATCGCCGTCGGAATCAGCGCACCACCGGTGAAGCCTTGGCCGATGCGGCCAATGATCATGGTGGTCAGGCTGGTCGAAAAGCCGCACAGAATCGAGAAACAGGTAAACAAGGTGGCCGCCAGCAGCAGCAGCGTGCGCAAGCCGAGTAGTTTTTCCAGCCAGCCGGATAGCGGGATGATGATGATTTCAGCGACCAAATAGGCAGTCGCGATCCAGGTGCCTTCGGTGCCGCTGGCACCGATTTCTCCCTGGATGGTCGGTAACGAGGAGTTGACGATGGAGATATCCAGCGTCGCCATCAAGGCGCCCAGCGTGCCGGCAGCGACTGCTAGCCAAGCGGCGGCGTCGGCGCGTTCATGCACTGGCGCGGTAGTCACGAATGCTTCCCATCAATGTTGTCGGCATTTTTGTCCGCAGCGCGTTGCTGCAAATCATCCTTGGCGCTGATGGTGTTGACCTTGGTGGTTACCGACATGCCGGAAACGAACAGGCGTTGCACTTCGGGGGCGACATCGATGGCAATGCGGACTGGCACGCGCTGGACGATCTTGGTGAAGTTGCCAGTGGCATTTTGCGGTGGCAACAACGAGAACTGAGCACCAGTGCCGGGTGAAATACTGTCGACATGCGCCTTGAATTCCTGGCCGGGCATGGCATCAATCGTGATCGTTGCCGGCTGACCAATACGCATCAAGCCGATGTCGGTTTCCTTGAAGTTGGCGGTGACATAGAAATGATTTGGCACTACCGACATCAGCCGTGTTCCTGCCGCAACGAATTGGCCAACACGCACGCCTTTGTCGCCAATGCGACCGTCGGTGCTGGCCTTGATTTCGGTCGAGCCGAGATTGACGTTGGCAGCGTCAAATTGCGCTTGTGCATTTTCTCCTTGCGCCTGTGCCTGACGGACCTGCGCTTGCATCGAATTGACGCGCAGTTGCGCTGCCTCCAGCGCCGCACGGCGTGCCGCGACAGTGGCGCGGGTCAGCGTGGCCTGGTTGCGCAGGGAGTTCAATTTTTCGCGTGTTTCGGCACCGCTGGCAGCCAATGGTGTGTAACGCTCGACTTCGGCCGCGGCAAAACGAGCATCTTCCTGTGCCGAATCCAGTTGTGCCTGCGCTTGTGCGATAGCGCTCTTCTGTTCTTGCACCGATGCCCGTGCGGCATCCTCACTGGCGGCGGCTGAAGCGATCTGGGCCTTGAACTGGGCAGTTTGCGCGGCATAATCGCGGGCATCGATGCGCACCAGTGCTTGGCCGGCTTTTACTTCTTGATTGTCGGCCACATAGACTTGCTCGACGTAGCCAGACACCTTGGGCGACACTGTGACACTATCAGCATTGATAAATGCATCGTTAGTGCTCGCGATGTATTTGCCGTGCAGTTGATAGTAGATAAACCAGGCTGTCAGCGCCACCAGTGCGGTCAGGCCGAGCGCGCGCAGGATGAATCTGGCGCGCCCGCTCATGCGTTTTTTTGGCTTCTCAGGTGTTGCGGTGGGTAAGTCGTTCTTTTCGGAAATATCGGCTGCGCTCATGCTTATTCTGTCCTGGTAGCGATGAAATGATGGTCACGAAGTATGGAATCATTTATTTCTCCAAAATTACTGGAGGAACCATATAATATGCCAATGAATAAAGATATGTCCAATTCCTTTTCGAAAGATAAGGTGCGCGTCGAGGCGGTGGAAGTCATGCGCGACTTTTATCTGACTTCGCACCGGCTGATGAACAAGCAATTGGCGGTGCAAGGTACTTCGTTTGCCAAAAACAAGATGATGCTGTTCATCCGTGCGCGCGGCCAGGTGCGTTCAGCCGACCTTGTAGGGGCCTTCGGTTTTGCCCCAAGAACCATTACTGAAGCGGTTGATGCGCTGGAAAAAGACGGTATGGTCAAGCGTGTGGCCGATGTCGTCGACCGTCGCGTCAAGCATATTTCATTGACGCCAGCCGGCATCGCCGTGCTGGAGTTGTCGGAGCCTGTGCGTGAACGCTTTCGCGAACAATTATTTTCGGTGTTCAACGATCAAGAAGCCGAGCAGTTGGCCGATCTGGTGGGACGTTTGAATGCGCGGTTGCGCGAGTTAGAGGCGAACAATCCTGACATGTATGGCTGCAACACGGGTAATGAAACCTGAACCTCATTGACGTAAAAAAAGCCTGGCGACCGTCAAGTCGTCAGGCTTTTTGGTTCTTGATGCTGCTGGCCGAAATTCGGCAAATTCTTTCCTTGTTTTGTCGGTGAGGATTGCAATCGAAAATCTGTTGGTTTGCTTCTTATTGATACGCGGTTGTAAAGTTTTTCGGGAAAAGATGTTTGAATTAATTTGATCCTTGCCAGATTAAAACAGGGTGTATATAATTCGGCTTCTTCGCTTTTGAAGCAATTCAAAAGTAAGTGGTCAGATGCGTAATCATGGTGTTTGTAGTCGTTGATTGCGAATCAAGTGCAGCGGTCGGCAAGCCGCATATGCAGGGTTTATCCCATCACACCGTTTTAAGCTCCATGCGGGAGTAGCTCAGTTGGTAGAGCGATACCTTGCCAAGGTATAGGTCGAGAGTTCGAGCCTCTTCTCCCGCTCCAAATTCGGAAAAAGGAAGTGCAGCGATGCGCTTCCTTTTTTTATTTCCGATCGCGAAGATAAAAAACGATGGGGTTTGTCTTTCCTTGTTTTTCAGGCGATTTGGCCGAGGCAGTTGCATTTTCGCGTCAGACATTTCCCCAGTGCACTACCTGTAACGCAAAACTGTAAATTTATGCGGTAATTTTCAGGATTGAATTGTTTTCCCTGTCGTTACACTCTACATTGCTTAGGCACGTTGTCTAAATGCTATTGTTGACTGATGGGGGAAAATGTAATGGATGCATTTCAAAAAGAGATTGATGAAAGAACCAATCTCACTAGTTCAAACAAATTCGAGTTGCTGTTATTTCGTCTCGGCGCCGATCCCCATGGCGTTCGTTCCGAGCTATTTGGCATCAATGTGTTCAAGATTCGCGAAATTGTTCCTATGCAGGAAATCACCAAGGCAGCGGGGACGCAGTCGCCGATGCTAGGCATGGTCAATATTCGCGGCCAGATCATTTCCGTCATCGACTTACCGGCAGTAGTCGGTTGTGTTCCCAAAACCGGCCTGAACATTTTGCTGGTGACTGAATATGCCCGCAGCACCCAGGCCTTTGCAGTGGAATCGGTCGAAGAAATTGTGCGGCTCGAATGGAGCCAGGTCTTGTCGGCTGAATCCAAGGCTGGTGGCAATTTTGTCACCAGCATTGCACGTCTGGAGGATGAGGCCAGTGGTGGCCGTCTGGCACAAGTGTTGGATGTCGAGCAGATTTTGCATGAAATCATGCCGAGTACACGCGAGATCAAGATTCTCGCAGGCGAAGCGATTACGCTCAAGCCTGGCGCAGTGATTATTGCTGCAGACGATTCCAAGGTGGCGCGTTCGCTGGTGGAGGCCGGGTTGACTGCATTGGGGTTACCGTTCCTGATGCACAAGACCGGCAAGGAAGCCTGGGAAAAGATCCAGCAAATCAATCAGGAAAGCCGTGCGCAAGGTATGCCGATCACGGATCGCATCGCCATGGTGTTGACCGATCTGGAAATGCCGGAAATGGATGGCTTTACGCTGACCCGCAATATCAAGCGCGATGAACGCATGAAAGCCATTCCAGTGGTGATTCACTCTTCGTTGTCAGGCTCGGCCAATGAAGAGCATGTCAAGAACATCGGCGCGGACGGATATGTTTCCAAGTTTGAAATTGAAGACCTGACCGCCACTATTCGCAAAGCGCTGAATAAATAAATTCCTCCAGTTTCACGCGGTGAGAACGTAAAATGCCGTCCATCAAGCAGTAATTGCTTGATGGACGGCATTTTTTCGTTTTACGATCATTTGCCTGTACGCATTCAATCTTGTCATTCCGCTATGTACATTCCACAACCCGCATTTACGCAAGACGACAAATTGTCGTCAGCACTACAAGCTGCCATCGACAACAAGACCAAGCCCTTGGGCAGTCTCGGGGTACTGGAATTTGTCGCGCAACGGATCGGCTTGATTCAGCAAACGCTGACGCCATCAGTGAGTCGGGCTGCAGTGGTGGTATTCGCCGCAGATCACGGTATCGTGGCTGAAAACGTGTCGGCCTATCCGCAGAGCGTGACCTGGCAGATGGTGGAAAACTTCCTGGCCAATGGTGCCGCCATCAATGTTTTCGCGCGGCAGAATGATTGTGCCTTGCATATTGTCGATGCTGGTGTGAACCATGATTTTGGTCAGCGTACTGGATTGATCGATCGCAAGCTGGCTGGCGGTACGCGCAATTTTGCGCAAGAGCCGGCGATGAGCTTGGCGCAATGCGAACTGGCGTTGCAGCACGGCATGGCGCTGGTCAACGATATGGACGTCAATGTGATCGGTTTTGGCGAAATGGGGATAGGCAATACCACCGCCGCCGCTGCCATTATGCACAAGCTGACTGGCATCGCACTGGCAGAGTGTGTCGGCGCCGGTACTGGTTTGACGGCCCAGGGGATTCTGCATAAACAACACGTGATCGAACGCGCGCTGTCGCACCATGCCGCTGTCGAGACGCCGCTGGATATCCTGCGCACCTTCGGCGGCTTTGAAATTGCCATGATCGCCGGTGCCATGTTGCAGGCTGCTGAGCGGCGCATGGTAATACTCATCGATGGCTTTATCGTCACATCAGCCTTATTGGTAGCTGCTGCCTTGCAGCCGGCCATACTCGACTATTGTCTGTTTTCGCATTGCTCCGATGAGCACGGACATCGGCGCATGTTGCAGCACTTGCAGGCGCGGCCATTGATGCAGCTCGATTTGCGGTTGGGCGAGGGCACTGGTAGTGCGCTGGCTTTGCCGTTGCTGCATGCGGCAGTCAATTTCCTGGTGGAAATGGCGACGTTTTCATCGGCTCAAGTCAGCGAGAAAAGCGCCTGAGATGACGATTCAGCTACCGCCGCATCCAGACCCGGAGCAGGGCATAAGCCCGCGTGGTTGGCGTGCGCAGTTGTGTTATCAGTTACGCTTGTTTTTTATTGCGTTGCAATTCTTTACGCGCTTGCCGACGCCACGCTGGGTGGGTTTCGACGCAGTCTGGTTGCGTCATGCCAGCCGGTATTTTCCGGCGGTCGGTGTCGTGGTGGCGTTGCTATGTTCATTGGTGTATAGCCTGCTGGCTTGGTGCTTGCCGCAATTGCTGGCGGTATTGTTGGCAACGGCAGCAGGTATTTATATTACTGGCGCATTGCATGAAGACGGCTTTGCCGATGTCTGTGATGGATTTGGCGGTGGCGTGCAGCCGCAACGGGTGATGGAAATCATGCGTGATTCGCGGGTCGGTGCATTTGGTGCGATTGGTATTGTCATGTTGTTGGCGATCAAAATAGCTTGCCTGGCCTGCTTGCCAACCGCTCAGGTGGCGCCAGCGCTGTTGCTGGCGCATCCGTTGTCGCGCTGCCTGGCGTCGGCATTGATCTGGCGCATGAAATATGTGCGCGAGGAAGGCAAAGCCAAACCGCTGGCGCAACAGATGAATGGCCTGGAATTTGCCATCGCAGCGCTGACTGCAGTGGTGTCCGTGATCGTATGTGCCGGTTTGGGTTGGCTCAGTTTGTCGTCCATACTGTTGGCCCTGTTGCTTGGATTGGCGGCGACATTTTTCTTGGTGCGCCTGTTTCGGCGTCGTATTGGCGGCTATACAGGCGATTGCCTGGGCGCCGTGCAACAATTGAGCGAAGTAGCGATTTATCTTGGGTTGTTGGCCAAGGTATCGTCTGCGGTTTATTCATAAACAGAAAGGTTGACCATGCTGTTGCATCTCATTCGCCATCCCTTGCCCGTGATCGACAAAGGACTTTGTTACGGTAGTAGTGATTTGGCGGTGACCGAGGAAGAGTGCGCGTTGGTGCTTGAACGCGTGCGCCCGGCATTGCCGCCGTATGTGCCCCTGTATTCGAGCCCTTTGCAACGCTGCGTATTCCTGGCCGAACCGTTGGCAACGGCCTTGCAGGCAGGACCGGTACGCTATGATCCGCGCCTCATGGAAATGCATTTTGGTACCTGGGAACAATGTGCCTGGGATGATCTGCCGCGTGCCGAAATTGATCAATGGGCGAATGACGTGGTCGGTTTTCGTCCTGGCGGCGGTGAAAATGTATTGAACGTGGCGCAACGCATTGATTCGTTTTGTGACGAACTGCAGCAGCGTGGCCATAGTCAGGCCATCATCGTTTGCCATGCTGGCACGATCCGGCTGTTGCAGGCGCGAGCGCAAGGTTTGCCGGTATTGGAGATGGCGATGCACGCGGCCACCAACACCCAGTCTATCGGCTTCGGCGAAGTGTTGACGATGCAGTTATCGTGAATGCAACGTCAAGAGAGCGAAAAAACTTCTGGGCGGATCAATCCAGAGCGCCCATGATGCGCTGCAATTGATGGCACTGCGGCAGCCAGATTTCTGAACGTGGGACATCAATATTCCTGGCATGTTGGGATCTGATGCAGCCGAAATCATTCTCAGAAAAATATTCTGAGGTAGGGATTGTCATTTTTCAGCGAACCTCCAGGAGGCGCTTCAATCGCGCACGGGACGATTGGGAGCCACAGTTTGTGGCCACGCGGGTCACTGAAGAATCGATTGCGGGCATGGGGAGGTGCTTGCGTATAATGCGCCCATCTACGGTTCAATCAACGGGAGCATTGTCTATTTTTTCCATGCGCCGAATTTGCCTGTCGTTGGCTTTTTTGCTTTCCTTGCAGTTGTTTGCAGGGATGCTCGCGCCTGTGCCGGCAGAACGGATGCATCGGGCGCTCGTTACACAACTTGAGGCAATCAGCGAGGCTGGAAGCGACGCCACCCGTATACTTTTTTTTGCAAATAAGCCTGTGGCGTTGAGCGCCACCGATGTAGCGACGTTGGAGCAGGGTGCCGACTCTTCGACCACACACGGCGACCCCGAAGAACTGGCGATGCCGACGCCGTTTGCCATCCTCGCACTGGACTGGCAAGCTTTTCACCATTTCTCTTCTGATATCGAGGATGGCAGTTCTGCCTTCGTCGATGTATTACTGCCTCCGCCGCTTACGCCAACTGCAGCCTGATTTTTCATCGGCGCTGCGGTGCTGCAATTGCAGCGCCGGCCTTACCGTCCACCTGTCGTTACTTGCCCCACTGCACGGGCGCGTCGAAGGCGACACCTCTATTTATTCCATTGAACCTGTCATTCTTGTGAGGACTCCTCTATCTATGCCCCACCATACCCCGCTTATTGCCACCATCGTCTGCGGCCTTGTACTGGCTTTCATCTTCGGCACACTAGCGCATCGCCTGCGTATGCCGCCCCTGATTGGCTATCTGGTCGCTGGAATTGCGATCGGACCTTTCACTCCAGGCTTTGTCGGTGATACCCCACTGGCCCAGGAACTGGCTGAAATTGGTGTGATTTTGCTGATGTTTGGCGTTGGTCTACATTTTTCGTTAAAGGATTTGCTATCGGTGAAAAACATCGCGATTCCTGGTGCGGTGGTGCAGATTTCCATCGCCACACTGCTCGGCATGGGGCTTGGCTGGGTAATGGGTTGGCCGATGGGCGAGGGCTTCCTGTTCGGTTTGGCCTTGTCGGTGGCCAGTACAGTGGTATTGCTGACCGCCTTGCAGGAGCGGCATTTGACCGAAACCCGGCGTGGCCGCATCGCGGTGGGCTGGTTGATTGTAGAAGACATCGTAATGGTGCTGGCACTGGTGCTCATTCCTGCCTTGAGCAGCCTGCTCGGTGGTGCCGGTGAAAAGTTGGGCACGGAAGTGTTGTTGCTGACGCTGGCGGTGACGCTGGGCAAAGTGGTCGCTTTTGTTGTCGTGATGCTGTTGGTGGGCCGGCGTGTGATTCCATGGATTCTTGAACGCATTGCCGATACCGGCTCGCGCGAATTGTTCCGTCTCGCAGTGCTGGCCATCGCACTGGGATTTGCCTTGGGAGCGGCCTATGTGTTTGGCGTCTCGTTTGCCTTGGGAGCCTTTTTTGCCGGCATGATTTTGTCGGAGTCGGAGTTGAGTCATCGAGCAGCCGAAGAGTCGCTACCTTTGCGCGACGCATTTGCAGTGCTTTTCTTCGTCTCGGTCGGCATGTTGTTTGATCCAGCCATTTTGGGGAATCACCCTTGGTTGCTGTTGGCGACCGTGCTGATCATTGTGGTCGGCAAGTCCTTGGCGGCATTGCTGATCGTGCGTGCGTTTGGCCATCCGTTGTCAACGGCGTTGACGATCTCGGCCAGCCTGGGACAGATTGGCGAGTTCTCGTTCATTTTAGTCACGTTGGGAATGTCGTTAGGACTGCTGTCGCGGATGACGAGTGACCTCATTCTGGGCGGCGCAATTCTGTCAATCCTGATCAATCCGTTCCTGTTTTCACTGCTTGACCATTTCAAGTCTTACCTGGAAAAGCACGAAGAAGCTGCGACCATAGACAGTGTTGTGACTATTGATGACGTAGTAATGCCCGACCAGATCCCTCAGGTGCCAGCCTCCTTGCAAGGCCATGCCATCCTGATCGGTTATGGGCGTGTCGGTCATCGTATCGGCGAGGCGCTGACAGCGCAGTGCAAGGCCTTTGTGGTGATCGAGGATCATCTTGAACTGGTCGATAACCTGCGTGCGCAAGGCATTCATGCACTGTATGGCAATGCCGTGGACGTAGATGTGCTGCAGCGCGCCAACATCGCCTCGGCACGCTGGTTGCTAGTCGCCATTCCAGATGCCTTTGAAGCAGGGCAGTTGATCGAACATGCGCGTCTGGCTAACCCTGCAATTGAAATCATCGCCCGTGCCCACACCGACGCGCAGCTGCAGCATCTGGAAAAACATGGGGTCACCAACGTGATCATGGGTGAACGGGAAATCGCACGTGGCATGGCGGCGTTTGTGCAAGCAAGTCAGCCTGTTTGAGCTGCAATCGTAAAAGCGATGTGCGCCTGCAATAATTTTGCAGGCGTGATAAATTCGTGTGTGGCAAAAAACAACGCATAGCGCATTTTTGCCACACTGTTCTCGGGGCGGGGCGAAAATCCCCACCGACGGTAATGCTGCCGTGACGTATTTTTGTCATGGTAACGAGCCCGTGAGCGCTTGCCGGACGCCAGTCCGCCAAGGTCAGCAGAGCCGGTGAGATCCCGGAGCCGACGGTCATAGTCCGGATGAAAGAGAACGGGAAACAATGTCGTTCGCAAGCGTGAGCACGCCTGCGTTCGCTTGTTCCCATGCGCCCTGTTTTTATCTTACAAACAGGAGTTCCGAACAAATGCAACAAGCAACTGCAATCAATACCAATAATAGTGTTTCCCATGCGCCGGCAAAGCAACGCATCGCCTTTATTCAGGCTTGCTGGCACAAAGACATCGTTGATCAATGCCGTCTGTCCTTTACCGCAGAAATGGCGATACTGGGCTTCCCAGAATCGTCGATCGACTTCTTCGAGCTGGCCGGCGCCTACGAGATTCCATTGCATGCAAAATTGCTGGCCAAGAGTGGTCACTATGCTGGCATTGTGGCTTCCGGCCTGGTTGTCGATGGTGGTGTTTATCGCCACGACTTTGTCGCTCAATCGGTGATTTCAGCATTGATGCAAGTGCAACTGGAGACGGAAGTGCCGGTGTTTTCGGCGGTACTGACACCGCATCACTTCCACTCGCATAGCGAGCATCATCAATTCTTCCACGAGCATTTTGTCGTCAAGGGGCGCGAGGTGGCACATGCCTGTGCTGATACGGTCGCCAAGATCGCGCGTTTGCAAGCTAATATCACCGTAGTGCCAGTACTTAACGCAGCCTGATCGATGTTGAATGTGCCGGGAGCAAGCTTCGACTCGGATGAGAAAACACTGCTCTGATGCGGTAATGCCGTTCAGTTAAGAAAAGGCCGGCGTGGTTTTCTTGGTTGCTGATGCTGTGTTTTCTTCGGACGACCTTGCCGTGTACCTCAGTGTGTAGTTGACTCTTTGTTTTCTTCGGACTACCTAGCCGGGGGCGGCCCGGCAGCCGCTCACTTTCTTTGGTCTCGCCCAAAGATAAGTAAGCAAAGAAAGGCGACCGCTACTGCATCGCCCCTACGGGGTTCCCGGCGCTGCGGCG
>JAMFSU010000047.1 GCA_026225475.1 Duganella sp. | reverse complement strand
TGGCGAGACAAGAAAAGTAAGCGGCTGCCGGGCCGCTCCCGGCTAGGTAGTCCGAAGAAAACAAAGACTCAACGACGCACTGAGGTAAGCGGCTGGCGGGTCGCCCACGGCAAAGTCGTCCGAAGAAAACAAAGAGTCAACTACGCACTGAGGTAACCGGCTAGGTAGTCCGAAGAAAACCAATCATCAGACACCAAGCAACCAAGAAACCAAGCAACGACCGACCGAACGACGTTTCTTAACTGAACCGCATTACTGCCGCCCCCTTTGCCAATAACATCCTGCTGGCTCGATTGTGCAGCGCAAATGCAACGTCGGCAGATCCATGCTTGACGCTTTTTTTCGCATCCACTATATTGCGCCCATCTTATTTTTATAGGCGCACCACGAAGTGGACAGTTGCTCTGGACATTCAATGACGACGGGTCGATAGCCCGGATACGCCTCCCCTCGCAGCCTCCTTCTCTTGCTGCAGCCGAAGTCGTTCCGGTTGCAGTGTCGCGGTGAACTCTCACTCGCGCCCTTATCTCGCTGTTGCTCCCGTCTTTTTATTTTTTTTGCTTGCGCAGGCTTGTCGTCGTTCTGACCGACGGACTTGATGCTTGCCATTGCCATGGACTTGCGCAATCAGCGCGAGCATGTGGCTCAACACTGGGAGATTGACTCATGACAGCAGACGTTTTCGCACTACGGATTTTACTGGCACTGATTCTGGGCGCCATCATCGGCGCCGAACGGCAAATGCGCCAGCGCATGGCTGGCTTACGTACCAATGCGCTGGTGGCCACCGGTGCTGCACTGTTCGTGATGGTGTCGGCATTTGAGTCCGACCCGCAAGGCGCGACCCGAATCGCTTCGTATGTGGTGTCTGGTATCGGCTTTTTGGGGGCCGGCGTGATCATGCGCGAAGGCATCAATGTACGCGGCCTCAATACCGCTGCCACACTGTGGTGTTCGGCTGCCGTCGGGGTGCTGTCCGGTCTCGGCCATGCGCTGGAAGCAGCCATCGGCGCTGGTGCCATTCTTGGTGCCAATGTGCTGTTGCGCAGTGTCGCTCATTTGATCAACCGGCAAGGACTGGAAAGCGCCACCGAAGTCGAACAGGTCTACCGCCTGTCCATCGTCTGCCGTCCCGAAGACGAAGTGCAGGTCCGCACCTTGATGCTGCATATGCTCAACGGCATGCCGCATCTGGTGGTGCAATCGCTGCACAGCGAAGACCTGGCCGACGGCAAACAACTGGAAGTACGCGCCGACCTGATCACCTCGCCCAGCAACCATCTGGAACTGGAACAGATCATCAGCCGCGTCAGCCTGGAAAAAGGTGTCAGCGCTGCACGATGGGCGGTCTGCAATGTCGTCGAAGTGTAGTCGCCAAGCGTTATAGGAACAACAAGCTCATCAACAGCGATCGCCAACGTCACCGATCGTGTGGAAACCACGGAGAAAGGAGCGCGTCATGCGTATCACCAAACTGGAAACCAAGCTCGACAGCATACTCAACGGCAACTATTTTATTGCCGGAAAAGCCTTGCCGGAAAATGACCTGCGCCTGCCCTACCAAGTACTGGTAAGCTGCCGCAGCAGCGCAGCGACGGCGATCAATCAATTGATCCTGCTGCAGTTGCAGGATGGATTCGAGCAGGGTTATACGCTCAATATCAGTAACCGCGCCAATCAGCCGCTGGTGCACTTCACCATCGCACTCGCCTGCACTACCCAGGAACGTGCCGCGCTAGTGCGTCTGGTCTCGCGGCTCGGGCTGGAAACGGATATCCGTAGCGTACGCTGGCAAAATGCCCCACCCTCTCCCAGCATCAAGGCACCTGATGACCAAGTCGTGTGATGACTGCTTCACATACAGAACGGCATTCGCTGGATTGAATCAGCGTGCCGGTAAGCGGTAAATTAGCATGGATAAATCTACCTATTCGCACACATACTGGGCATCATTGCTGCTATCGTGAGTACCTGAGCGATAACAACAACTAATAGTGTTTGCTCCACCCGGCCACCGCTCGCGAGCGGCGCCGCAATTCAACGATATCCGACCACAAAAACCTGCTGGAATCGAACTCGATGTCTCTTTCTGACGACAACAATGCCGCCACGAACGCCGAATCTGCAGAATCTGCCAACGTCATCGCCCAAGACGTCGGCATCAAGCGCTATAGCGTGCTCCATCTGGCCAGCGTGTTCGTGGGCCTGGTTTGCGTATCGATACTGGCCTTGCACATTTTCTTTTCGTGGAGCCTGTATCACAAGAATGTAGACGATGCACAAGTCGCGACCGTCAATCTATCGCGCGCCCTGGCCGAACATGCCGAAGCCACATTCGCCTCGGCCGACTCGGTACTGTTCGGTATTGTCCAGCGACTGGAAGTTGAAGGCATGGACCGCGACGCGCTGGCGCGCCTGTATCCGCTGCTGGCATCGTATGTCAAAGAGCTGCCGCAATTGCAGGGCTTGTTCATCTATGACAATACCGGAAAATGGCTGGTCAATTCGATGGATGACTCTCCCTGGCAGCTCAATAACGCCGATCGCGAATACTTCCAGTATCACATGACCCATGCCGATCGCGGCGTCCATATCGGCGTGCCGGTCCGTAGCCGGTCTACCGGTGACTGGGTCATTCCGGTTTCGCGCCGCATCAATCGTCCTGATGGCAGCTTTGGCGGGGTGGCGCTAGCCACGGTGACCATCAATTACTTTCTGACTGTCTACAACAGTTTCGATATCGGCAAACATGGTGAAATCCTGCTGGGAAACCAAGATGGCACCCTGCTGGCGCAGCGGCCGCTGTCGCAAGATTTAATTGGCAAGAATATCCGCAACAGCGACATCATCAGCGAACACGTCGGCCGCAACAACCATGGCGTGGCGATCTTTGTGGGCGAAGATGGCGTCAAGCGTCTGCACAGCTATAAACGCCTGCCCAAGTTTCCCTTGTTCGTCATGGCAGCGCTATCCTACGATGAAATTCTGGCCGGCTGGCGAACCGAAACACTAATGCAGTCCATCGGCGTGCTGGTGCTGGTGGCGATGCTGGCATGGATGGGGAAACGCCTGATTGATCAAATCAAATTGCGCTCGCAGGCGCAAAGAAAGTTGCTGGAGGCACGCGAAAAACTGGTGCAAATGAACCTGATGCTGAAAAAAATGGCGCTCGAAGACAGTCTCACCGGCGTCGCCAATCGCCGTCAGTTCGATACCACGATAGCCAATGAATTCAACCGTGCCAAACGCGAACATCAGTCGCTGGCCCTGCTGATGATTGACGTCGATCTTTTCAAGAAATACAACGATACCTACGGCCATCCGGCCGGCGACGTCTGCCTGCAAAAAATCGGCCAAGTGATCAAGATGAACCGCTCCGGTGACTTGTCAGCGCGCTATGGCGGCGAGGAGTTCGCCATCTTGCTGCCTAATACCGATCTGGCTGGCGCCATCAATGTCGGCGAAAAACTCTGCCAGGAAATCCGCAATCTCAACATCGCTCACCGCAAGAACCAGAATGGCATCATCACCGTCAGTGTCGGCGTGCATGCCTGTGTGCCGGATGACCACCACAGCAATCTACTCGACCTGGTCAGCGCCGCCGACAAGGCACTCTATACCGCCAAGGCGCGCGGACGCGACCAGGTCTGCAGCAGCAAGGACCAACTTGACGTGGCACCAGCGCCCAACCAGGCGCCCGGATCAGTGTCGTTCTAACATTGCCACAGCGGCCTTGCGCGCCTCTTGTTCGGCTGATTTTTCGTCGTGAAATATGGTATCGATCAACACCCGCTGCGATGGAAACACCGGCTTGCGGTGCATGGGATTGGTCGAGGGGCCGAAAATGGCCACCGTAGCAGCCCAGTCGTTACTATTGGCAGCCAGCCTGACGCCGGCATATTCGATGTCGTAATTTCCCAGATGCTCTGTTGGCATGCTCGTCTCCTCCGGTCTTCGTCTCAGGCGCACACCGGCGCCGGTCGGTAGCACTGTGTCAATGCACGTCGCTGTCGCTGGTACGATCATCGAGATGGCTGATCGCATAGCCTTTTTCGCCGAGCTGATCGAAGGCATCGTCGGGCTTGAGCGTGAAACGCGATTTGCCACCGGGTTCGAAGTCGACATTGAGTTCATGCACCAGCCAATCGGTATTGGCAACTTCTTCGGGCAAGGTTTTTTGATTCGGGACAATCAGGTAGGAACACAGATTGTGGCCTTCGCTACGTTTGTACACGTCCACTTTCATCATCTCTCCTTTACGGTCTTGATTAATTCAATGCCAACATGACATCAAAACAAGCCTGGCTTGGCAGCATGGCATTCTGGTCCGACTAAAGCAGTTATCTTTAGTTCACCCTCGTGCAAGCCGCCGCAACCGACAGTCCGTGCAGACACATGCGTGGAAAAAGTTGACATACCAATCACTATCGAATCAAACGGCGCGCCCCGGCATTGGCCAGATAATCTTCAAACAGGCGCGTGCAATCGTCTACCGACAATGGCTTGCTGAAGTAGTAGCCTTGCAGCTTGTCGCAGCCATTGGCCTTCATGATGTCATACTGTCCCTGGTCTTCCACACCTTCGGCCAGCACTTCCAGATGCAAACTGCGCGCTAGTGCAATGACGGCTTTGGCAATTGCCAGGTCGTCGGCATCGGTGGTCACGTCGCGCACAAATGAACGATCGATCTTCAACTGATCTACCGGAAAGCGCTTGAGATAATTAAGATTGGAATAACCGGTGCCAAAGTCGTCGATCGACAGGCGCACGCCCATGGCCTTGAGTTTTTTCATCACTTCGATGCTACGCTCGGGCGACTCCATCGACGCGCTTTCGGTCAATTCCAGTTCCAGCAGACGCGAATCAAAGCCGCTTTCACGCAGGGCATCGCCAACCAGCGTATCGAGATTCTTCTGCGCAAACTGCTTGGCCGACAGATTGACCGCCATGACCAACTCCGGCATGCCCAGATCACTCCAGCGTTTGGCTTGCTGACAAGCAGTGCGCAACACCCACTCGCCAATTGGCACAATCAGGCCGGTTTCCTCAGCCAGCGGGATGAACTGCAACGGCGACACTGTGCCGCGATCCGGATGCTGCCAGCGCAGCAAAGCTTCCACGCCGACAATGGCACCACTGACCTGCGACACTTGCGGCTGGTAGTGCAAAATCAATTCATTTTTCTGGATCGCCTGACGCAATTGCGATGCCATTTGCAAACGGTGACTGACCTGATTATTGAGTTCCGGGGTGTAAAACTGGAAGCGCTCCAGCGTATTATCGGTGGCCCGATGCATCGCCACTTCGGCCAATTGCAGCAAAGCGTCGCCATTATCGCCATCGTTCGGGTAGACGGTTACGCCGATATTCGATTCCAGATAGACGCCCTCATGGTCATCGACATGGAATGGCAAGTCCAGCACATCGATGATTTCCTGCACCAGAATGGCAATCTGATCCTGTTCCATCACATGCAGCACGATGGCAAAACTGGTGTCGCCAAAGCGCGCCAGCGTGGTGTCGTGCAGCAGTAATCCGGACAGCCGCAGGCTGGCTTCGCACAGTGCATCCTCGCTCATTTGCAAGCCCAGGCTTTCACGCACGGCAATTGCACCGTGCACGCCGACCAGGATCACTGCAATCAATTCTGCACTGCGTTCGCGTTCGACCCGGTTAATGCCTTGCTCGAGCCGGTCACGCAGCAGGTTGCGGTTAGGCAAACCGGTCAGCGTATCGAAATTGCTGAGCCGATGGACCCGGTCTTCGGCCTGGCGCCACTGGGTGATATCAATGCCGCTGCAAATAAAATGGAATGCACTGCCGCCGTCTTCCTGCAAAAAGGTCGTCGACCACAAGATTTCGCGGCGTTCGCCAGCAGCGGTCAGCCAGCGGCTCTGATATTGCAGCGGTTGCGCCTGCACATGCCATTGCAAAAAAATATCGCGTTGCATGGCGCGTTCGTCGGGCGGGAAAAACAGGTCCCAGAAATGCTTGCCTTCGGCCTCCGACAGCCCATAGCCGGTAGTGCGTTCGGCCGCCTGGTTGAAACGCAGGATGCGACCATCATTGTCCAGCATCAGTCCGAGCGCGCCGGTAGTATCAAAAATCATCGACAGCAGATTGCGTTCAGCCTTGAGCGCCAACTCCATCTTGTTGCGCATTTCCTGCTGATGGGCTTCCGCCAACGCGCGCTCGACTGCCGATGGCAGCCGCGCCAGATTCGATTTGAGCACGTAATCGTAGGCACCTTGTTTGAGTGCACGGATGGCGCGCTCTTCCCCCATGGTGCCGGAGACAAACAAAAAGGGCGTATTGGGCGCGTTTTCGCGCACGATCTGCAGCGCCGACATGCCGTCGAAGGTCGGCAGCGAAAAATCGCACAACACGATATCGGGTTGATAACGGCTGAGTGCGTCAAGAAATTCGTTTTCTGTTTCCACCTGTTGCAACTCACAGGCGATACCGGCGTGCGCCAACTCATAGCGCGTCAGTTCAACATCGTGCGGATCGTCTTCCACTATCAGGATTTTCAGCGTGCTGCGTCTCATCCTTGTCCCTCGTTGTTAGGCTGCAAAACTGCTACGGTCAGCGCAGTCATCCCGCTGGTACTTGATTGACCAACATCCAGTAAAAACCGGCCTTGCGTACTTCTTCCTGAAAACTCTCAAAGTTGACCGGTTTGACGATGTAGCTGTTGACGCCTAGCTGATAACACTCCTTTAAATCCTGACCTTCCGCCGATGAGGTCAGCATAACTACCGGGATCGACCGCATCTGCGGGTTTTCCTTGATCCGGCGCAATACTTCAATACCGCTGACCTTGGGCAGCTTGATGTCGAGCAAGATCAATCGCGGCGGTTCACCTCCTGAACGGTCAGTATAGGCGCCTTCGGCAAACAGGAAATCGAGCGCATCGGCACCGTCCTGTATCCACTCTACCTTGTTGGCGAGCTTTTTTTGCTGCAACGCCCGTAACGACAATTCAGCATCGCAGGGATTGTCTTCGACCAGCAGAATATCGATTTTTTCATACTGCCTCATCGGTATCGCTCCTGGTCTGGTCATGATCGTCACCGAGTGCAGCACGGGTATCGCGCGGCAAAGTGAAATGAAACACGGCACCTTCGCCGACCACTGCTTCCGCCCAGATGCGGCCGCCATGGCGGGTGATGATGCGATGCACGATGGCTAAGCCGACGCCGGTTCCTTCAAACTCGCTGACGCGATGCAGACGCTGAAAGACGCCGAACAATTTGTTGTAATAGCGCATGTCAAAACCGGCGCCGTTGTCACGCACGGTATAGCTGAGCATGCCCTCCTCTGCCGCAACCTCGTCGGCGCTGATGCAGATCTGCGCCTGCTCGCGCTTGGCGCTGAACTTGACGGCGTTCGACAGCAGATTGATCCAGACCTGCTTGATCAAGGTGATGTCGCCATAGGCATCCGGCAAGCCAGCCAGTTCCAGATGGAACTTTGGCTGGGCCACGCCATCGTCGCCGACGATGCTGTCAAACGCCGCACGCGCCAGCGCCGCCATATCGAGCCGGCCGAAGCGCAACTCCTTGCGACCAAGCCGGGAAAACTCCAGCAATTCGTCGATCAGACGCCCCATGTTGCGGGTATTGTTGCGAATCACATCGAGTTTGCGGCGCGCCTCATCGTCGAGCTGGTCGGCCACATCTTCTTCCAGCATGCGCGCAAAACCATCAATTGCACGCAGCGGTGCACGCAGATCGTGCGATACCGAATAGCTGAAACTTTCCAGCTCGCGATTGCTTTCCTCCAGCTTCTCGATATTGCGCTTGAGCTCCTTGTTGAGAGCCGCATTGGTGTCCTCAAGCGCCTTGCGTGTCAGGATTTCCAGCTTGAGCGAGCGGTTCAATGCATGCAGATGACGGTTGCTGGCAATCGTATCCTGATCCAGCGTCGGCAGTTCCAGTTCTGCCGGATTGCAGACCGGCACCGTGCGTTTGTCGATTCTTTCGGGCTCAGAGATACTTTTTTTGAGCGTCACATACGCCGTCACATCTTCAGCACGATGCATGATGTAACGAATCACGCCCTGTTCATCAAACACCGGAAAATTGGATGGACTCCAGTAACGTTCGGCAAAACCATGTCCTTCAGGATGCGGCACATCGTATCTTTGCAGCGGCATGGCATCGGCGGCGCCTGAGGCCAGCACCCGTTCGAGCGAATTGCGCAGGTTGCGTACACCATCGGCATTGGGGGCGTCGGGATTGTCTGGAAAGACGTCGAACAGCTGATGCCCGACGATTTGCTCGCGACGTGTCAAGGTGGCCTGCAAATAGGCATCACTGGCGCCGACGATGGTGAAGTCAGGCAGCAGAACCATGAAGAGTCCTGGCACCGATTGAAATAGCAATCGAAAATCTACAATCTCCATTTCGGAGACGTGTGAAGTCATCGCTGAGGTCCGTTCACTTTATGCGTCCGTCATGGGCACGCTGTTGCCAGATTGCAGCAGCATGGGTGTTGCCACGTGTCATCCATTCTTAAAATGTTGCCCCGTCTTTCAAACTACTAATGACATGAACCCTCATTTATTGCATTTTTTAATTGTTATAAAACGAGTGTCACTTCGAATGTACCTAAATGACAAAGACAATTCAAGCGCTCATCCGAAGAATTGAAAAAGTGCAGACAAAGCGTGTTGTTTGGCGAGATGCGCCGAGGTAGTTTTTTTCTTGATAAGTCGTGGACAGGCTCAGTCGAGCCGCCCTTGCAACCAGCGCAAGGCACCGCTGATGCTGCGAAAATCGGCCAACGAACGGCATTCGATCTGCGGGTGCCGCTCGCGCAACATGCGTGATAGCGCAGCGCCCGGCCCGAGTTCCAGTGCCACGCTGATGCCGCGCTCGGCACAGGCATCCAGGCAGGCCGACCAGTCGATGGTGTCAGTCAATTGTTGCAATATCGCCGTTTGCGCCGCCTGCCGGTTCGGCAAGCACTGGCCGCTGACACCAGCGATCAACGGTGCCAACGCTGGCTGCCAATCGACCTCTTGCAACAGTGCCGCAAACGGCGCCTGGGCGGCTGCCATCAACGGCGTATGCGAAGCAATACCAACCGGCAACATGGTGCAGTGCGCCCCCGCCGCCATCAGTTGCTGTTGTGCTTGCAACAAGTTCTCGCTGCGACCGCCTGCGATCACTGCGTCCGTGCCGGTTTCAATGGCAATGAACAGACCCCATTGCAGCAAAATAGAACGCACACTGGCTGACAACAAACCGCTGACAGCCAGCAAGCCCTGCTGCGGTACCTGTGCCAGACATTGATCCATGCACCGTGCACGCGCCAGCGCCAATGCAACGGCAGTGGCGGGCGACCACAGCCCGGCAACACTGTAGGCCGTCAATTCGCCCACGCTATAACCGGCCACCAGAGACGGTGGCGGCAACCCCGCACGCAGACCATGCCAGGCTGCCAGCCCGGCGGCCACGATCAAGGCCTGGGCGTTACGGTTGGCAAAGAGCAAGGCGGGATCTGCCAGCACCTCGGCCAAAGCGACACCGTTGGCATTGTGCAGGGACTGCGACAGACCGAGTTGCTGCAACAGTGCCGCGCTGTGTGCATCCTGTTGCAGGACATCAAACATGGCGGCATGCTGACCACCCTGGCCAGGACAAAGGATGGCGTAGGCAGTAGCCATGTCAGGCAGCGCCGCACACGACATGTACCAGACAAGCTGCTGCCAGCATGTCGGCGGCGCCGCCAGGCGACAGTCGCTGTTGTACAAACTGCTGATGCATCTGCAGCGCATGGGCTTGCCAATCGCTGGCCGCCGTCGCACCAGCGGCCAGAAAGGCTTGACTTCGCTCGCGCACCAGCGTCGCCCCGGCAGCACCACCGCGATGGTAGACATTGGTATCGCTAAGCTGCGCCATCAAGGCAAACAAGGCATCGAGCTTGGCACAGTGCCAGTCACGCCCGGCCGCCAATGTCGCCTGCAATTGCGGCAATGCCGTTTCGAACAGCGCCGGGAAGCCCAGCGCGCCCTCTTCGCGTGCACCGCCCACGCCATGTTGCGCCGCCACGCACAAACCGTGACTGGTGGCCGGCACGGTTCTGACCGTGGCATGCACCATCAAGGCATCGCCCCAGCGGATCAGCAGCATGGCGCGGATCGCCGCGGGCGACAAAGCTACCTGTTGCGCCCGACAAGCACCAATGGCGGCACACATCATGCCCAGGCAAAAGATCGCCCCGCGATGGGTATTAATGCCGCCGGTGGCGCGCAACATGCGCTGCTCGGCCGTGATGGCGAGCGCTTTCAATTGGGCAAACGGTGCCGCCGCCATGCCAGCGGCGGCAATCTCCCGGAAGTAATGACGCAATGCGAACAGACTGCGCAGAAAGCTGCTGGCGTCCATGTCAGCGTGGCTGCCATTGTCGACCAGCGATACCAGTCCGGGCTTGGGATAAAGCACCAGTTCTTGATACAGGCTACGCACCGCCTGTCGCGCCAGTTGCCGGCAAAAACGCAGGTCTTGCTGCAGCCGGCGGCGGCGCTCGGTGTAGTGCAATACCGGCCGCCCCTGCATCAGCGCCATGCCAGAGCAATTCAGAGCAGGCATGCCGACACCTCCGCTTGCATCAATGCGTTACCAGCCAGGATGTCATCGACCCGCATCAGGATCACATCGTCACGCCGTTTGAGCAACACGCGTGCGGCCGGATTGTCTGCCGCGCGGTGCCATTCCTTCCAGGCCACAGCGCCAGCGGGAAACTGGATTTCGCCGTCCAGCGGCAAGCGTTGCGCATACTCTGTCAGCAAGCGCACGCCGCGTTCCAATTGGAAACGATTGCCGGGGGTGAATAACACATCGATGTCGGAACTGGCACGCAGATAATCGAGACCGGTCAAGGCTTGCAATGCCAGCGAACCATAGACGCGCAGGTCAAGCGCCTGCGCCATGGCCTTGTATTGCAACTCGACCAATGCTGCGCGCCAGGCAGGTAACGCGTGGGTCACGACAGCGCCGATGTCCAGCGGCGCGCGCAGCTCACGTACTTCGGCTGCGGCTACACGCAAGGGCACGCGCAATTTGACACCATTGGCATCGGGGGGCAGCGCGATGCCCAGGCAGACCTGATCGGCGCTTGCATCGGCATCCTGACGCCGCACCACGGCCGGCCAGTCGCGCGCCTGCCAGCGCAATGGCACCTGCCGCAATGGCGGCGCCAGCGCGGCAATCGCGTCACGCCAGCCTGGTTCGCGCAACCAGACCAGAGTATGACGTTTAAGCAGGCTGGACATCGACACCATCGACAATCGCCGTCACCACACGCTGCGACCAATTGCGGCCACCGCGTTGCTGACCGAGCGCGGCGCGCTGGTCTTGATTGCTGACAGCAGCCAGCGCCTGTTGCAATTGCACGGCCAGATCGCCGCTCCAGATCTCGGCGATGCCGCCCATGCGCCGGTAATTTTCCGGTCCCGGTGCGAACACCGGATTGTCCTTGGCCAGTTCGGTCAGGCGTTCCTCTGGCACCTTGGTGATGCGCGCCATGGCGGGCAATCCCATCACGCGGATGGTGGCCTGCGGCAAGGCATAGCAGGCATCAGCCATCAAGCCGCTGGTGATGAAGCCACCTGACAGCGCCTGGTCGTAGACCAGACCGATGATCTTGTGGCCCTGACGGCGTGCCAGTTCGATACATTTGCCCAGATGCGCCATATAACTGTTGATGCCCAGCATTTCGTCGCGATGACGCAAGCGCTGGCCCTGGGTATCAACCAGAATCACGATCGGACGGCCCGGATGTTGGCGCACCGTCGCCAGAATTGCCTGCGCCTGCGCCAGCGCGATCTCGATGCCGATCGGGGTATGGCCGGTGGTGCCGACCACGGTCACGGTGTTGCCATCGACCTGGGCACTACCCGACAAAAACTGCGCGGTTTCAGTGATGCTGTGACCTTGCGGAAACAGTTGCGCCACTAATTGTTGCCAATCCATGTTTATCCTTTCACGCGATAGTTGGCTGCCAGCGCCACGAAGGCGTCGGCTTCCAGCATCGGCACTTGTTGCGCCTGGGTGGCGCTCAGACCCAGCGCCACCCAAATGTCCTGCGGCTCACTGAGCGTACCAAAACGAGCAATACGCTGTGTCAGCATGGCTTGTTCGGCTTCCAGCCCGGCCAACGTCAAGGCGGTCGACGCGCTCTTGCAGGTCTGCACCGCTGCCAAGGCGGCAGCGCGAAACGCGGCCACGTCGTCGGCGACGATCTGCTGGCAATCGCCGAGCAGATAGCGATGCTTGCCGCCGCTGGTACGCCATACCAGTGCGCGGTCGCGCGAGTCGAATTCTTCGACGCCGTTGGCAGTCTCGATCACTTCCGGCCCCGACATGGCCAGCCGCCCTTCTTCCGACATGATGACCACATTGGCGCAACGCGCGACGATGCCCATGCCGCCAAAGCAGCCATTGGAGCCGCCCACCAGCACGATCACGGCGACGCCCTGGGCGCGCGTGTCGAGCACTGCGCGCATGACTTCGGAGACCGCGATCAAGCCGGCATTGGCTTCATGCAGTCGCACGCCACCGGTTTCCAGCAGCAACAGCACTGCTTCGGCGCCGTCCTGCACTGCGCGCTTGAGCAGGCCGACCAGCTTGGCACCATGTACCTCACCCACCGCACCGCCCATGAAGCCCCCCTCCTGAGCGGCCGCAAATACGGTCAACCCCTGCAGCGTGCCGCGCCCGACCACGACGCCGTCGTCGAAAGACACCGGCGCATCAAGCTGCCCCAGATGCGGACTGACGATGCGTTTTTCCGGCGGCAGGAATTCTTCAAAGCTGCCCACATCGAGCAGATGCGCGATGCGCTCACGGGCATTCGCTTCCAGATAACTGAGGCTCATTTTTCCTCCAGCATCGATTCGACCGCCTGATCCAGCCGCAAACTCACGACCGCCGGTGTGGCGCCCATGTCATTGATGGAAATGCGGATATCGGCCAATTGCCAGCGCTGCTGAAAGTCGCCGATCACGGCTTGCCAGATCGCCCCAAAACCACGCGCGGCAGTTTTGATCTCGACGCTGCAGGCGCCACCCAGATCGACCGCTTCAATCAAGACTTCCAGATTGCCCGAACTGACCACGCCAACCAGTTCCGGCCGCACCGGCAAGGTGCGTGTGCCATGTTCATAACGATAATTCAAGGTTTCCATATCACCAGTTCCTAAAGCGTTTGGGTGGGTTGTACAAGCCACCGGAAGCGCGCACCAAATCCTTCATGTTCTTCGCCGCCAGCAGGTCGCGTGTGGCCAGGCGCTTGTCGATGCCGAGGTCTTCAGCGCGCTGGATGATGCCGCGGTCGCGCAGGTTTTCCACCATGCGTTTGTCGCGCCCCAGGCCCACTGGGGTATAGCCTGCCACGCCGCGTATCGCCTGCTCGCGCTCTTCGTCGCTGCGGCAGAGCAACAGATTGGCAATACCTTCTTCGGTCAGAATATGGGTGACGTCGTCGCCGTAGATCATCACCGGCGGAATCGGCATATTGGCTTGCTCTGCCAGTTGCCAGGCGTCGAGCTTGTCAACGAAGGCGGGCTGCATATGTTCGCGGAAGGTTTCCACGGTTTGCACGACCAGCTTCTGGCCGCGCGGAATGGTGTTCTTGCCGGCGCGCGCTTGTTGTCCCGCTTTCAGCCAGGCCGGACTGGCATGGCGACGGCCACGCGCATCGGCACCCATATTCGGGGCGCCGCCGAAACCGGCAATGCGGCCCAGCGTTGCGGTCGAGGAATTGCCCTGCAAGTCGATCTGTAAGGTCGAACCGATGAACATGTCGCAGGCGTAGTGGCCAGCGGTTTGCGAAAATGCCCGATTGCTGCGCATCGAGCCATCGGGACCGACGAAAAACACATCGGGACGGGCGCGGATATAGTCCTCCATCCCCAGTTCGGAGCCGAACGAATGGACCGATTCGACAAATCCGGCTTCAATCGCCGGAATCAATGCCGGATGCGGATTCAAGGCCCAATGCTTGCAAATCTTGCCGCGCAGGCCGAGCGAGGCGCCATAGGTCGGCAGGATCAATTCAATCGCGGCGGTATCAAAACCGATGCCGTGATTGAGGCGCTGCACTTCGTATTCGGCATAGATGCCCTTGATGGCCATCATCGCCATCAACACCTGGATCTCCGAAATTTGCGCCGGGTCACGGGTAAACAAGGGTTCGATGTAATGCGGCGTCGGTGCCTCCGTGACAAAGCTGACCCAGTCGGCTGGAATATCGATGCGCGGCAACACATCGACGATCTCGTTGACCTGGGCAATTACGATGCCGCTGCTAAACGCGGTGGCTTCGACGATGGCGGGCGTGTCTTCGGTGTTGGGGCCGGTATACAGATTGCCGTGACGGTCTGCTGCCTGTGCTGCCACCAGCGCCACGCGTGGCGTCAGATCGACGAAATATCGGCCAAACAACTCCAGATAAGTATGGATTGCACCGATATTGAGCTTGCCGGACGAAGCCAGCTTGGCCAATCGCCCGGCCTGCGGTCCCGAAAAAGAAAAATCGAGTTTGGCCGCAATACCCTTTTCGAACACATCGAGATGTTCCGGCAAGGCCAGCACCGACAGCAGCATATGCAAATCATGCACCCGCGCCGGATCGAGACCGGCCAGCGCCTTGGACAGAAAATCGGCCTGCTTCTGGTTGTTGCCTTCCAGGCAGACACGATCGCCCGATTCAATCACGGCATACAGCAAATCGGCAATCCGCGCAGCCGGCACCAGCTTGCCGTTGAGCGCCCCGCCCAGGGCGCTGGCAGCGCGCCCAAGGCGGTCATTGCGATTCTGTTGCCGACGGTTCCAGACGTGGTCGGTCACTTGCATCTACTTCACTCCCATGATGAGGTTGGGCAAGCCAGTGGCAATACCCGGGAAAAAACATAACAAAAACACCGCAAAGAACATCAGCGCCAAAAATGGGATGGTGCCCTTGATCACATCCGACAAGGGGATGTCGGGCGCAATATTCTTGATCACGAACAGGTTCAGGCCAACCGGTGGATGAATCAGGCCCATTTCCATCACCACGGTCATGACGATGCCGAACCAGATCAGATCAAAACCGGCTTCGCGCAAGGGCGGCAGGATGATTGGCGCGGTCATCAGGATGATCGATACCGGCGGCAAAAAGAAGCCAAGCACGATCACCATCAGCAGAATCACGGCCAGCAACAGCCAGCGCGACAAATGCATATCGACCACCCATTGCGCCGCCGACTGGCTGATGTGCAGATAACTCATCACATACGAATACAGCAGCGACATGCCGATGATCAACAACAGCATGCCCGATTCCTTGATCGTCGACGTCAGGAACGGCACCAGTTCACGCGGCTTGTAGATCCGATAGACCACGGCAATGAGCACGATGGCCAGCAACGCACCCAGTCCGGCGGTCTCTGAGGGCGTCGCGAAACCACCATACAGTGCCACCATCACGCCGATCAGCAGAATCAGAAATGGCAGCACCCGTGGCAGCATTTCGACCTTTTGCGCCAGCGTGTAATGGGCATCTTCCAGATAAGCCGATTTGACGCCACCGCCGGTATAGATCGCGTGCGCTAGTTTGTACTCCTTGCGGGCGCGATAGACCGCATAGGCGGCAAACAGCAACACTAGCAACAGGCCCGGACCAATGCCCGCCAGGAACAAGCGACCCAGCGATTGTTCAGCCGCCACTGCATACAGAATCATGGTGATCGATGGCGGCAGCAAAATACCGAGCGTGCCGCCAGCGGCGATGATACCGGCCGCAAAGCCTGGCGAATAACCGCGCCGACGCATTTCCGGAATCCCGGCCGAGCCGATGGCCGAGCAGGTCGCCGGTGATGATCCCGCCATCGCCGCAAACAAGGCACAGGCAAACACGTTGGCAATGCCCAAGCCACCCGGCACACGATTGAGCCAGGCATGAATGGCCGAATACAGATCCTTGCCGGCCGGTGACTTGCCGATGGCCGCGCCCTTGAGAATGAACAAGGGAATCGACAACAAGGTGATTGAGGCGATTTCTTCGTAGACGTTTTGCGTCACGGTGTCGAGCGAGGACGCCGGCATGAAAAAATACATGAAGCCGGTCGCCACCACGCCCAGCGCAAACGCAATCGGCATGCCGGAACACATCACCACGATAGTGACAATGCCGTACAGCGCACCCAGGACCAATGGCGTCATGCTGCCTCCTTGCTGGCCGCTGGCACGGTACCGGTCAGGCGCGTGAGCACCTGCGCCAGCAATTGCAGTGTCAGCACGCTCATGCCGAGTGCCATCATCGAATACGGAATCCACAGGGGCGGCGCAAACGTCGACGAGGTGGTTTGTCCTTCGACCCAGGCTTCATAGAACAAGGTCCAGGACTTCCAGGCAAAGAAGGCGCAAAACAAGAAGGACACGGCATCGACGATGAACATGCGCACCTGATTGGCGCGCGGCGACAAAAATCCGGCCAGCGCTTCGATGCCGATATGGCCGCGCAAGGATTGCACATGGGCCGAACACAGAAAAATCATGCCGACCAGCATGAATACTGCAGCCTCATCCTGCCAGTCGGTGGGCTGATGCAGGAAGTAACGCACCACCACCGAATAGGTCAGGATGATCGAGGTCAGCATCAAGGCCAGCATCGACAGGAACACGGCGAGCCGGTTGTACTGCGCCAAAGCCCAGGCCAGGGTCGCCACAGCCGCGTTGGCCGGGACCTCCGGTTGTGGCTGCGGCTGCAACTCGAAACCGTGGCTCATAGCAGTTTCTCCGCCAGTGTCAACAGATTGGCGCAATTGGCATTGCGCGCGGCGAAGTCCTTCCATGCCGTGGCGCGGGCGATATCCTGCCACTTTTTGACAGTTGCGGCATTCAGGTCAACGACCTTGGCTCCGGCCTTTTGATAGACGGCCGCCACGGCGACGTCATCGGTCTGCGCCGCTTTCAGGGCAAACTGCTCCATCTCGGCACCGACCGCCATGATGGCGGCCTGCTGGTCCTTGCTCAAACGGTCGAACACCGTCTTGGAAATCATCAGCGGTTCAAACATGTACCAATACGCCTTGTCGCGACCAGTGGTCAGTGCTTTGGCCACTTCTTCCAGACGGAACGACATGAACGAGGTCGACGAGGTCATGGCCGCATCCATTGCACCGGTTTGCATGGCGGCATAGATTTCATTGGAAGGCAGGGTCACCACGGCAGCGCCGGCTTCCTTGAGGATCATGTCCATTTCGCGCGAACCGCCACGCACCTTCATGCCCTTGGCGTCAGCAGGTTCGACGATGGCTTTGCCGCGTGAGGCGACGCCGCCAGCCTGCCAGATCCAGCTCACAATCAGGATGCCCTTTTCGGACAGAATGCGGGCCAGTTCCTTGCCGACTTCGGCATTCTTCCAGGCCGCGCCTTGCGCATACGAGGTCACCAGGCCAGGCATGAGCCCGATATTGGTTTCCGGCACTTCACCGCCGGCATAGTTGAGCGGCACCAGCGACATATCGAGCGCGCCTTTGCGCAATGCCGAGAATTGCGCATTGGTCTTCATCAATGATGAGCCAGGATAAATTTCGAACTTGAGACTGCCCTTGGTGCGCTTGCTGACTTCTTCGGCAAACATGCGCGTGAGGCGATCACGGAAATCGCCCTCGTTGAGCGTGCCGCCCGGAAATTGATGAGAAATCTTCAGCGTGGCGACGCTCTGCGCCCACGCTATTGAACTGCTGCCCCACAATGGTGTGCTCACCAATGTACCCAGAATGCTTCTGCGAATCTGTGAAGTCATGTGCTCCTCCTTAGGTCAAAGAAATACTGCTTTTATATTATTTCCGTCAGTCAACTCACCGCGCCGCTGGTCTAGGGCAACGCGCTCTGCATGGGTTCGACTTGCTGCAATTTGCTTTTTTATGCATCGTTCTTGTATACACAGTCTTATAAAACAAATACATTGTCAAGCAAGAGGGATCATTTAAAATCCACCTATTGCTTAACTGACATGACTTATGGATACACCGAAGAAGCGCTCCGAGACGCTGCGCGAATCGATTGAAGAATTGATTGCCATCGGCAAGCTGGCACCCGGCCAGCATCTGGACGAAACCATGCTGGCCGAGCAGTTCGGCGTGTCGCGCACGCCGATACGCGAGGCCTTGAACCAGTTGGCCTCGATGGGCATCATTGTGATGCGGCCGCGGCGCGGCGCCATCGTGGCCGAGATTGGCCCGCAACAATTGATTGAAATGTTTGAAGTAATGGCC
Organism: Duganella sp.; assembly: GCA_026225475.1. Lineage (GTDB taxonomy): Bacteria > Pseudomonadota > Gammaproteobacteria > Burkholderiales > Burkholderiaceae_D > Herbaspirillum. Next base: position 11,835 of record JAMFSU010000047.1, on the reverse strand, counting down.
GAGTTTGAAGCCATGTGCGGCCGCCTGGCGGCACGCCGCATGACCGCCGCCGAACATGCGGCGCTGACGGCGGCGCATCAGGCTTGCCGCGCAGCCCGCGATGAAACCGATCCGGATACCTACTTCTACAACAACGAAGCGTTTCACGAGCAGATTTACGCCGGCAGCCACAACCACTTTCTGGCCGATCAGGCGCGGGCGCTGCATCGCCGGCTGCGACCATACCGACGCCTGCAATTGCGGGTACGTGACCGCCTCAAGACTTCGTATGATGAACACCAAGGTGTCGTCGACGCCATCATTGCCGGCGACAGTGACCGTACTGTTGAGCTATTGCGTCAACACATCATGATTCAGGGCCAGCGTTTTGCCGATCTGGTGGCGTCGCTGCATCAGTTGAAATCAGCGCCCGACGACACCCTGCAAAAATCCAACGCCGCATTGGCATAGCCCACATCGCGCTTGCCGCAGCACCGCTGTCGGCAAGCAAAATCCCCAGTACGCGCAGCGACAACAAGGTGCAATGTACCTTTGTCTGCTTTTTGCTAGCAAGAAAATATTCGGATAATTAATATCAAATTATTGATTTTTTTATCGAAAAATATTGAATGAATTCCCTTCAAGCGCATCCAGATTATTGTTATCAACATCAACAATGCCCTGCGCCGGACAGGTACACGCGCACCCCGCCCCCGGCTAAAATCGGACGCCATATCGGTAACGTACGCGGCAGTCAGGCCTTGCCGCACTGGAAACATCAGGGACAACAACTGCATCAGCTGGCACAGGACTTGACCCTGCCGACCGATGCCTGGTCGGCACGGGCGGTGATCGCCCCTCTCAAACACACCTTGTCCGAATTTCTACTGGCAGTGTCCAGTCTCCGGCTCAAGCCCGTGAGCGATGTATTTTCAAGACGTACGCTGGCGGCGATCTCGCAACATTTAAGCGAATTGGGCAAGCAGTTAGCGCCGTGGAGTTACGCCGGCGTGCAAGCACAGACAGTGCCTGGCGCTGCCAAGCCAGAGGAATTTGTGCTGGTCCGCCACAGTGAGCACGGGCGAAATAAGGGTGCCGAGCAGCATGCGCTTCACCAATTCAACCGCACACTGCGGAAAATACTGACGCAAAACGACTACCTCCCCGCCGCACAGAACGCCACACTCGACGACAGACAGATCCTCGGCGAGGTAATGCGCTTTCTACACGATGTACCGGGACGTGCCGTTCCTTTACTCGCCAGAAACATTCAGAAGCTTGCCGGACAATATGGCGGACATCGCGATGAATGGATGGCGTTCCCCAGGCAAGAAGAAATCATCCAGCATTGGCTGGAAAGAGGCTTACTCAACACCGACCTAGGTCATTTCCTGGCGCAAAAACTGGTTGATAGGGATAGCAGCAAAGTCACTGTCGCCGATCTTCCCCGCTTGCTCGAATCCAGCACCGATCTTGGCAGCGCCAGCAAAAATCAACTGGTCTGGCGTCATCTGGTGCAGACCGCGCTCCCTATCCTGCATGCCACTACCAGAGAGGGCGATACCGATGTGCGCTGGGAAGATAGTCAACGTCTCAGGCTGGACGACTTCGATTGGGGAAAAATCCACGCCGGACTGTTGTTTGCCAACAGCGTCAAACTTGCCGTTGACGACATGTCCATGTCAGAAGCAATGGATCTCGGCGCCATGTTACTGGTGCAACTGCAGGAGGGTACGGTGCCCACTGAATGGTGGCGTTATTTCGCGTTACCGGCCGAATTACGTTATGCACTCACCCAGCATACCGTCGCAGACATGGCGACCGATGCCATTGCCCTTTATGCTGCCGACTACCATCAATTACAGGAAGATACCTGCCCTTTCCTGCAGTTAAAAACCCGGCTGGACGACTTTGAGACCCGTCCACAGCTCGCGCAAAAATTGATCGACAGAGATTGCCCCCATCTGTCGGTTGATGACTATTTAGACTACGCCGGATACAGCCAATGGATTGTTTGCGAACCCGACCAGCAGCCAATTCGTTTGTACGACGTCACCCAGCTATATCAACATCAGATCGACCAGATCAGTCAGGCCTACCACAAGGTCGACCCTTTATTGCTGGCCGTCGCTTGGGGCGAATTGACACAAGAGGAACTGCAGTTTCTTCTGCGAGCGGAAATTACTGTCGGCAAAGCACATTTCGCTGCCAACGATGTCCTGCCGTTGGCTGGCTGGTTCTACTACCTGGCACATCAGAAAAAGCTGACCATGCCGTTGCGACCAGGCGTGGAATTGCTTGCTGCCAACATTGCAGGCAGCTCTGCGAAGGAGCGCATCTATTCGCTGGAGCGAGGCCAGAACGGCTATCAGCTAACGCGTATCGACCACGACACGCAGGCCTATCTGGCATTGACCGACGCAAAGCAACGGCAGCAATTCCAGGCGGAACGTTTTACCTTGCATATCGATACGGAGAAAAAGGACGTACTCAAATACGCTCACGAAAATCTGACACCATTCTTCAGCAAGCTTGCAGAAAAACACCGTATCCTCTTTGCACAACAGCTCTACGACTTTGGTTATGGAAAAACCGGCAAGGAAAAGGCCGTTGATTTCGGTCTCTCGATGCTGCCTTTTTATACCTGCATCAAGTCCTCCAATGAAGGGAGCGTGGGAGAGGCCGTCTTCGCCTGCAGTATCGATGCGATAGCCCTGTTGCCAGTCCTGGGAGGACTATCGCTCTTGTCGATCAAGTTTGGTCAGGCATTGGCCAGAGGAAGCCTCATTGCGGGACGGCACATGCTCAGTGACTGGGCCGCGCGTGGATCGATCAAAGCAGTGCTCGGTCACAGCAGTCAACACTTTCTCAGGTATGCAATATGGCCGGCATCGCAGCACATCGGAAAAAAAGAGATGCAAGCCGTCGCCGTCACCGTGCTGCGCGGACTCGACCCTGGCGTTGAGCTGATGTGCCATGTTGGTCACGGATCGGTTAGCCAGGCACTGCGCCTGGGCTGCCATCTGAAACATAGTCTTCCCAGCCTGCAAAAAACACTGCCAAAACTAGAGAATGCACTGAAAAAAATCCCTCCTGAGCTCGGTGCCGAAACTTATACCTACGCCCATCTGTCAGGCAACAGCGTCGCGCTACCGGTAGTCAGACTAGATGGCGAACGATATCAAAACGTCTATGATGTTTACGTACGCATCAATCCTGATAGCGGAGCGGCATTTGGCAAAAAGTACACGCTGTCTGCCGGTGACACCTTGACTCCGGTTCCTGTGCCTGTGGCGCGGCGCCTGATCAATATTCGCCAACAAGGCTTGGGCGGGCTGGGTGGCCCAAGCCAGGCGCAGATATGGAGCCGGACTTCACGCCAGCAGTTGCCCTTGTCCTATATTGTGTTGTACCGTCTGTCGCGACTCAAGAGCATTGAATTTGAAATTTCCGGCGGTCTTCGCGGCATCGCTGAGGCCATGAACACACAGCCTGAGCTGCTGCAACTGTACTTCGAGCCGAATGGCGCATTGACCCCACTGGCGCAATCGAGACTCGACCAGGGCGAAGCAGGCCCCTCGCACCATTCAAATGACTTCTTTTACCGCTTGCCGACGGAGCAAGATATCGAAGATTGGAACCGGATGAGACAGGTTTCGAGCATCACTGTTACCAAGAACTTGTTTACGACCGTCAGAAATATCAAACCGTCGACGTGGAACAAGATCGTCCGCGTCAATACCGACCTTACCGCCAACAGCCTGAGTACACCAAGGACTCCCCGTTTACGCAGCAAAATCTCCTTCGAAGATATCGATTTATGGATGAGCATGTCGGCGCAGGAACGTCACCAAAACAGCCGTGTCTTTGCCCTGGCGCGCGGTATTGCACCCAACTCCATTGCGCGTTACGTCACACGCGGAGGCGAGTTGACAAAAAATGGACGAAAACGGTTTGGCCCCGAGATCGCCTTATCCAACGCCGCCCGCGAATCCGTGAAAAATAGCGCGGCACAAGACAGCGCGCATGCCATCGCAGGCCATGCCAACGACGATGCGCAGAGAATGGATAATCTCGTCCTAAGCCCCCTCCAACTGGCGGAAAGATCGATTGCACACATCGGCGTCGGAATGCGCTTTCCAACAGCCGAGGATCTCAATGACTGGAAAAATATGCCTTACTACGTCCGGCGCCTGACCTCGCGCGAATCGTTCTCCCGGGCACGCAACATCTTTCCAGGTTCCATGCACCGGATGATCCAGCACGACGGTGTACTGACCACAAAGGGGACTGAATTCATGCAAACCAATGCCGACTGGAATCGACCGCTGCCCGATTCAGTTGCCACGCCACAGATAGTCGCGTCACAAGCGGAGTCCGCCACCTTCACTAGTTTTCTGATCGAGGACATTCTCAAGAATACCGACAATAGCGCGGCGCAGGTCATCAGCGGCCAACTATTGGCCGATTTGCATTCACTGGGTGCCACTGGCATTGACGCCGCTGGCGGGCTAGCCAATTTTGCCCGACAGCACCAGGTTTCACTCGAAAAACTCCATCTTTACATTAATGAAAACGGCCAGTTGACGCCGAAAGGAAGACAAAGAGTCGCCATCGATAATATTGATCTCACCAGTCTGCCATAGGCTGGTTTCTTGCAAGCGTCTGCGTACGCGATGGTGCGATTTACTGACGGCTCAATTGCCACAGCACATCCAATACGTGCTGAGTAGCAGGCTCAATATTCTCGCTGCGATGGGCGATACCCAACTGGCGCCACAAAGCGGGTCGCAAAGGCAACATCTTGATACGCGCATCCACCGGCGCAGCACCATCTTCCTGCGGCAACAGTGTGGCGCCATAGCCCGCAGCCACCAGGCTTTTGATAGCATCGTTGTAGTTGAGCTGAATACGTGCCTGAGGACGTTGTCCGGCGGCGGCAAACCATTCTCCGGTCAGCGCAAATAAGCGCGTTCCGGCATCATTCAAAATCAACGGCTGTGCGGCCAGCCATTGCGGCGTGACACGCGCAGGGCTTTGCCAGTGCGCCGGTACAAAGGCCATCACTGGATCGCGCCGCCATCCGTGCATCGTCAATCTTGCCACCGGTGTCTGCGGCAAGGCCACCAGACCGACATCTAACGTGCCCTCGCTCAAGCGCGCCAGCGTCGCCTGTGATGTCAGCACTTCAACCTGCACATCAATACCCGGATGGTGCTCTCCCAGCACTTGCAAGGCCTGCGGCAGCATATGCGCGATAGCGCCAGTCGACGCTCCCAGCCTTACCCGCCCTGCCAATCCCTGCACTTGCCGCTGCACTTCTTCCAGCGCCTGTTCGGCATCTGCCAGCAACCGACGTGCCCGAGCCACCAGACTTTCGCCAATACTGGTCGGTTTGATCTGACCACGGGTGCGCGACAGCAACGGCGCCCCAATCCGCGCTTCCAGATCGGCAATATGCAGACTGATGGTCGGTGGCGCCAGATGCAAGGCACGTGCGGCTTCAGCGAAGGACCCCAGATCGGCAATCGCCACCAGGGTGCGCAGACGATCCAGATTCATTTCACGCATGGATGGCTCCTAGTTCATAAAAACTGAACATCATGATTATTAAATTCAACTTTTCTTATTTTATCAAGCCGCGCAAGATCCGGGTTACGCACTGCAGTTCATACTTTTCACAGAAGGAAGCAAGCCATGCACACACCTGTTGTTTTCATCGACGGCGACCAGGGCACCACTGGTCTGCACATCCACGAACGTTTACGCCATCGCAGCGACCTGCAACTGCTGACGCTGCCGACAACAGAGCGCAAGGATGCCCAACGGCGCGCTGCTGCCATCAATGCCTGCGACATTGCGATCCTGTGCCTACCGGACGCGGCCGCGCGCGACGCCGTGGCCGCCATTGAGAACCCGGCGGTGCGCGTCATTGATGCCAGCTCGGCACATCGCACCAACGCCGCTTGGGTATATGGCTTCCCGGAACTGGATGCCGGCCAGCCGCAGCGCATTGCCAGGGCGCGCCTGGTCAGCAACCCGGGCTGCTACCCAACCGGCGCAGTGGGACTGCTGCATCCGCTGATTGAAGGCGGCCTGCTGCCCTCCACTTATCCGGTGAGTATTCATGCCGTATCGGGTTACTCTGGCGGCGGCCGCCCTGCGGTCGAGTTATACGAGGGTGCCGATGCCGCGACAGCGCCGGCGTTCCAGATCTATGGAACGGCACTGGCGCACAAGCATCCACCGGAAATTGAACGTTACAGCGGTCTGACGCAACGGCCGTTGTTTGTGCCGGCCTATGGCGCTTTCCGTCAGGGAATTGTGTTAACGATTCCGTTGCAATTGCATCTGCTGTCACCCGGTGTGGACGGCCAGCAATTGCATGCGGCGCTGGATCGCCACTATGCCGACAGCAAGCATGTCAGTGTGATCCCGTTGGCGCAAACGGGCACCGTCACACAACTTGATCCGCAAGAACTCAACGGCAGCAATGACATGCGCTTAGGCGTGTTCATCAACGAGGAATTTGGCCATGTGCTGCTCACAGCCGTGTTCGACAATCTGGGCAAAGGCGCATCGGGTGCCGCTGTGCAGAATCTGGATCTGATGCTGGCAGGCATCCCATGATGGGCGACTACAGTTTGCGCAGACTTTCGAAGTAGCGCACATCGCCGCTGAGCGGATCGGTGAAGGCGATCGAGCGTGCCAGCAGCTTCAAGGGAGCGTCGTAATTGTCGGCGCTCCCGGCAGGCACGGTGTCAGGATAAAACTGATCATTGAGGATAGGTACGCCCAGCGCAGCCATGTGCACACGCAACTGATGCTTGCGCCCGGTCACCGGATTGAGACGGTACAGGCCCAGGTCGCCACGCTGCTCAATCAGATCGACGTGGGTTTCCGAATTGGGCGTTCCGGCAGCTTCGCGCATGAGAAAAAACTTGTCGGCATCGACCAGCCGACTGCAATGCACGAACGGAAACGCGCGTCCGACCAATATGCCCGCCAGCGCCTCGTAGGTTTTATCCATGCTGCGCTGCTGAAACATCGTCTGGTAGGCGCCGCGGCTGGCCGGATTCAACGAAAACAGGATCACCCCGGCGGTCTCCCGATCAAGCCGATGCATTGGTGTCAGATCAGCCAACCCGGTCTTCCTCTTGAGTCGCACCAGCAGACTTTGCTGCAAGAAGCGACCGGTCGGCGTCACAGGTACAAAATGCGGCTTGTCGACCACCAGCAAATGATCATCGCGATACAGGATGTGTTCTTCAAATGGAATCTCGGCTTCGTCGTCCACAGCGCGGTAATAAAAAATGCAAGTGCCTGGCCGAAACGGCGTCTGCGGCACCAGCATGACGCCCGCGCTGTCAACCACCTCGCCGCGCGCCATGCGCTCACGCCAGGCGGATTCGGGCACCGCCGGAAAACGCGCACAGAGAAACACCAGCATGTCATCCCACTGTTCCTGTGGCAACCAGAGATAACTAGCAGAAACACCTGCTTTAAGCGGCAACGGTGAGATGCGCGTCATGCATGGCCTTCGGTTTTGCCTGCGCTCCTGCGGCTGGACCGTCGTCGCCAAGCCAGCACGCTGGGGTTGCAATCCAGATGTGCCTGGATGCGCTGGCGCTGGCTCTGGTCGAGCGGCAGCGTGGGCAATAGTAGCGGCCAGTTTTGCATGGCGCGCTCGACGGCATCGATCAATACCATTTGCAGTTTCGGTTCCGGAATCCGCCAGATATTGGCCAGCGCGCGCAACACTGCCGGCGTGAGCAACTGCCGCGTCGATTCGCCAGGCACAAAAGCCAAAGCATGACCGCTACCACCCAGGTAGGCGGAATAAGCAACAATGTCGTAAGCCGGGGACAGTTCAGCCCGTTGTGGATGGCGGTATAGCAGGCTGAAATTCTTCAGATGGGCATCGAAATTACCCAGTAATTCGTTGACCTTGATCCGTCGCAGCAACTCGAACAAATCGTCCTCGCCCTTGCAACTGCGCTCCAGCAGCACCACGCCGAGCGCCGCATACGTACCAGCGTATTTGGACGCTGCCGGGGTACCGGTAATCTGCGCAAAATCTTCCATATGCAAACGCCCGGTCGGCGTTGCCGCATCGCGGTCGAAGCGATGAATCAGCAAAAATTGTTCAGCATCGCTGCGCAAGCCAAACGGCAACTGCTCGGCGATAGCAGTAAGCGGCAACAATGCGTGCGTGCAGACTTGCACACCCGCTGCCTGCGCCAATGCCAGCGACGAAAACTCGACTTCCGGCATGCGCGGATAGTCGGAAGCAGGAAGTTTGCCGATGAAATGCGCACCCTGAGCCTCCTCCACTCGCCTGGATCGCATCACATAACGTCCGCCAGGTGCACGCACCAGCGCGACCTTCGGTTGCACGCCGGAAATCGACGCCCCGTCAGGCGTGGCCAATTGACCGGAGCTCATTTCATAACTATCGCGGCCCTGCCCGATCAGCCGTCCCATGTGCTGGTCATCGAGCGCTTCCGACAAAGCCGACACATCTCCGGGCAAGTCCTTGCCGCAATAGGCCAGCAAGCCGAACTCATCATCCGGTGCCAGCCCGGCACGCTCGATCAAGTGTTTGCGCAATTGCCCTTCCGGTAACAGATTCTGAAAAAATGGCGGCAAACCGCCACGGCCATCGCCGCGATTCACATCCAGTGCAGGATTGAGTAATTGCGCCACCGTGCGTTCTTCGCTGGAGCCGCGGTACAACTGTGACAGTAGCGGCCGTTGCGGATCGGTTGCGTAGGCGTCGTCGAAACGAAAATACACGCGCCCATCATCGAGCCCAAACAACGAGCCCACCTCAGTCAAGCCAAGCCGGATGCGCAAGGATCGCAGCATGCTCATGCGCCCGTCCCCATCAAGCCCTGCAACCGTTCGGACAACTCAGTGCGCTCGCTGGCGCCTTCAAGGGCACGTTGTGCTGCCACCTGCTGTGGTACCAGCAACAACTCCAGGCCCAGCTCGCTACAGATCGACAGCAGCTTGCTGAGCTCGATATTGCCTTTGCCGGTTTCCAGCGCCTGCAAGGTATTGCGATGAATACCGCTGCGCGCCGCCAAGCTGCTCGAACTGAGCTTTTGCGCCTTGCGCACTTGCCGGATGTTGCTGCCGAGGGCTGATAGCGAATGCATAATAAATTGTGTAGATGGTAGGAACCACCATTTTATTATGCTTTTGGGAATTTACAATAAAATGCCCAATAAATCATGCAAAAATACAATTTGCACAGTTTATTATGTAATTAATTGGCTATTTATTCTAACAAGAAGACTAGCGAAGCGCCAAGGTGCAAGCGGCGTCGCTCAAGCCACCGTATTGATAATGCTGCCAATGTTGGGATTGGCCGGTTGCGCCGGCGGCAAGGCGTCCAGTATGCCGTCCGCGGCAGTGGTTTGCGCGTCGAGCGACTTTTTCATGACGGCCATGCCAACGGCATCGCTGGTTTGCTGCGCAGCAAGGTCGCTGGCGACGGCGGGAATATTGGACACATCCATAACAACACCTCAAGAGCATGATTAACTGTGACTGTTATCGACTTATTGAAGTCTTTCTTTATACTGCAAGCCTGCCGGATTTAAAAAATCAAGAAATTGGCCGCCATTCTCCTGATTTTGCCTTCACCTCATTACTCACGACGACCACATGCTTCATCAGCTTTCCCAAATCAGCGCAGCACCTGCCACCGACGACCTTCGTTTCCTGATTGATCTGGTTGACCAGATACGCCCACCGCATCGCGCCGCCCCCGAACAGGCGCAGCAGCAGTTGCGGTTGCTGGTGCAATTGCTGCAAAGCCATCCTCAACATGCCGGTGCCTTGCGGCAATATCTGTTGCATCAGTTGTCCTTGCGTCGCCAGACCAGCATGTACACCGACGTTGGCATCCTGTCCAACGATGGCTTTTTTACCGAATTACACCGGCGTGTCGCCTATCGCCTGTTACCTCCCGCATTGGATGAGCGGTTTTTGTCGGATTGCCTGGCACAGGTATTCCCACATGACAGCGATTATCTCTGGCTGCAAAGCATTCCACTGGAAGACTGGGAAGCACTGCTGGACGCCATCGAATCCTCCCCGCTTGAGGCGGACCCGACATTGCAGCCCGACCGCCAAAAGACGCTGACCGAAATCCTGCTGGCCATCCAGGTACTGTCATACCGCATCAGCGCCATTGGCATCGAACCAGAGCTGATCCGTATCTACAGTGACGTCAAGGCATTTGAGTCGCCCTTCCTGATGCAAAACGTCGAGTTGCACCGCTACCTCGACAGTTATATGCGTCACCTCAATGGCGATCCAACGCCACTGGAAGACGCGCGCCATGTGCTGGTAATGCTGGAACAATGCCAGGAAGTCGTCAATAAAATCCGCAAGAGCACGCTGCGTCTCGGCACCAGTATTGCAGTCACGTACCGGCTGGTGCGTCTGGATCAGCATCTGGATCGCTTGCACAAGCTGCTGTCGCTGGTCGATACCGGTGCGATCGACACGCGTCGTCGCATTGGATTGGAACTGGGGCTGGAACTGGTCGAAGCGCACAACCGCAAATACACGGTGCGCGAGCTGCTGGCCGACAACATCAATCTGCTGGCGCGCAACATCACCGAAAACGCCAGTCGCACCGGCGAGCATTACATTGCAGAAGACCGCCGCGAATATGGCGCCATGTACCGCTCGGCCGCCGGTGCTGGCCTCATCATCGGTGCCATGTCGCTAATCAAGACGGCAGCCTCATATCTGCGCGCACCGCCGCTGGTGGAGGCGTTCCTGTTCAGCATGAATTATTCGTTCGGTTTCATGCTGATCCATGTACTGCATTTCACAGTAGCGACCAAACAACCGGCCATGACGGCGTCGCGCATCGCCGCCGGACTGCACAGCAGCGATGGCCGCAACGTTGATCTGACCAGTCTCACGGAGCTGATCGTCAAGGTACTGCGCACACAGTTCGTCGCCGTGCTGGGCAACTTGAGCATGGCGTTTCCGATGGCATGGTTGCTGGCAAGCGGCTACTTTTATTTGACCGGCCATCAATTCGTCACGCCCGACAAGGCCGCGCACCTGCTGCACGATCTCGATCCGTTTTCCAGCCTGGCGTTGTTTCACGCAGCGATTGCTGGCGTCTGTTTATTTTTAGCGGGCTTGATATCGGGCTATTACGACAACAAGGCTTTATATACCCACATGGCGCAACGCGTGGTGCGGTTGCGCTGGCTCAATCGCCTGTTCGGTCCGGTGCGCGCACAGCGCCTCGGTGATTATCTGGAAACCGGTCTGGGCGGTCTGACCGGGAATTTCTATTTCGGCATCCTGCTCGGCACAATTGGTACCGTCGGCTTCCTGCTAGGCTTGCCGATCGATATCCGCCACATCACGTTTGCTGCCGCCAACTTTGCGATTGCCCTGGTTGGACTCGATCATGCACTGAGCTGGCAAGTGTTGGTGGTGTCCAGCATTGGCGTATTGACGATCGGCCTGGTCAATCTGTGGGTGAGTTTTTCACTGGCGTTATTTGTCGCGCTGCGCTCGCGCCGGGTCAAGTTCAGGCATGGCTGGCCGCTGCTGAAATTGCTGAGTCAGCGGTTTTTAAAAAGACCGCTGGATTTCTTTCTCGCCCCCAAGGATACATTACCGCAAAGCGATACCAAGTAATGTTGTTCCGTTCAGAAAAGCTGCTGCCGTTTCTTGCTTGCTGATGCTTTGTTTTCTTCGGACGACCTAGCCGGGGGCGGCCCGGCAGCCGCTCACTTTCTTTGGTCTCGCCCAAAGATAAGTAAGCAAAGAAAGGCGACCGCTACTACGTCGCCCCTGCGGGGTTCCCGGCGC
>JAMFSU010000046.1 GCA_026225475.1 Duganella sp. | reverse complement strand
GGTTTGGCGGTGATGGTTGATCGTTACAGAAAGAAGAACCACCGGACTATGAGCGCGGATAGCGCAATGCGCAGCGAGCAGTTTATAAAATCCGCTTCTGCGTCGCCGATGCTTGCGCCACAGCGCCGGGAACCCCACAGGGGCGACGTAGTAGCGGTCGCCTTTCTTTGCTTACTTATCTTTGGGCGAGACCAAAGAAAGTGAGCGGCTGCCGGGCCGTCCCCGGCTAGGTTGTCCGAAGAAAACAAAGATTCAACTACCCACTGAGGTAACTGCGGGGCCGCACCAGGCTAGGTAGTCCGAAGATCATTAGCAACCAAGAAAATCAAAAAAACCACGCCAGCCTTTTTTAACCGAACGGTATTACAGCGCTAGCCGAGGGGCAGCTCCGGCCGTGCTGGTCAACAACTTTTCCCACAACTGCATCAGCGTCGGACGCTTGTTTTGCAGCGAACGGTACACGCGAATTTCCAGTTCCAGCGACCACGCCTCGCTGCCGGCGCGCACCAGTTTTCCCTGTGCCAGTTCACTGTTGACCGAGCGTTGCGGCAGCCAGGCCAGACCGTGGCCGTTGAGCACCATGCGTTTGAGCAGTTCGGCCATTTCGGATTGATATACGGTCGTCAGCATCGGCGTCTGTGGTGCATTTGCCAAGATCAATGCAGTCGCACGGCCCAGGAAGGAGGTCGCCGGATAGGCCAGCAGCGGGCTTGCCTTGTGCTTGCTGCCGGGCAAGTGAAACGCGGCGGCACCCTGTTGGTCCGGAACGCAAACGGCAATGATGCGTTCACGCCCGACTGTGACATATTCATAATGGTCGGGGTTGAGCAGGATCGGTAGTTGTGGATGATAAAAACACAACAACAGGTCGCATTCGCCTGCGCTCAGCGCTAATACGGAGTCATGAATATTCGTGGCGCTGATGTGGGCGTGGATGTTGCCGCCCACTGCATTGAGCTGGTCTAGCCAGTCCGGCAAAAAACTCAAGGCCAGCGAATGGCCTGCGGTTACACGCAACATATTGTCGGCGACCTGCTGCTGCTGCAACTGGTCGCGGACATCGGTGAGCAGCTTGAGCGCTTCAGCTGCAGCTTCATTGAATAGCGTGCCGGCGGTTGTCAGCGTCAGCGGATAGCTGCTGCGGTCGACCAGTTCAGCACCGATCCAGGCTTCCAGCGCACGGATGCGGCGACTGAAGGCGGGTTGCGTCACATTGCGATGATCGGCCGAACGCGAGAAATTACGCGTTGCCGCCAGGCTCAGAAAGTCCTCGATCCATTTGATATCCATGCGGGCGTCCTCGTTGTGGCTGTCTCCGGGCTATCTATAACAGCAAGCCACCAGCTTGGGAAGATGGTGCCAGTGCGCTTCGAGGGCAAACTATGCAAGGCCGACATAAGGTCCGTACTACTTTGCATACTTCTCGGCGCTGCAGGCTTTATCCTCGGCCTATTGTTTCCATTTCCGTGAGCGTCGCCATCATGCAAGTCCAACAGATCCAGCGGCCCTTGTCCATCGGTGTGATCGGTGGCCTGGGCGCCATCGGCAGCGCCGACCTGTACGCCAAGATGACCAAGGTGGCTGCCAAGGCGGCACCGCACGAGCGTGTCAAGGTGCAGTTTGGCCAGCAGGGCTTTGAGGACAGTGAGATGGCCGGTGCCGAAAATGCCCAGACCAATGCGCGCAAGTTGTATGTCTTCGACATGCTGCGCGAGTTCGAGATGCGCAAGAGCAACGCGGTATTGTTGCCGTGCTTCATCAGTCACACCTTCCTCGATGAAGTCCAGGCCGAAGTCAGCGTACCCGTCATCGATATGGTGGCGGCGATCCGCGATGCGCTGGCGCAACGGCTGCCGAAGTTGCACAAGGTCGGTATTCTCACCTCCAGCTATGTGCGCAAGAAGGCCTTGTTCGAAAAATACTTCAACGCTGACGACTATCAATTGCTCTATCCGGCGGCAGCCACTCAACATGCCTGCGTGATGCGGGCGGTCTATGGCACCACCGGTATCAAGAACGGTTATCTCGATGGCGAATCGATCGATCTGCTGGAGCGTGCCTGCCAGGATTTGATCAAGCAAGGCGCACAGGTGATTGTGCCTGGCATTACCGAAATTGCCACAGTGGTCGAGGCCTTGCGCGCGCGCGGTATCCCGATTCTCGACAGCAATCAGATTTATGCAGAATCGGCATTGCGCTTCCAGCCGGGGCCGGTTGGCCGTGCCTACAAGATCGGTGTGGTCGGCGGCGTCGGACCGGCGGCCACGGTCGACTTCATCGGCAAGCTGATCAAGAACACCCCGGCCACGCGCGACCAGGACCACATCAAGCTGGTGGTCGAGCACAATCCCAAGATTCCCGACCGCACCGACAACCTCATCGGTGATGGTGCCGACCCCACTGTGGCGATCTATGCCGCCTGCAAGCGGCTCGAAAGCGACAACGCCGACTTGATTGCGATTCCCTGCAATACCGCGCATGCCTTCGTCGAACGGATCCAGTCGTATTTGTCGATTCCAATCGTCAACATGCTGTCGGAGACGGTCAGTTATATCGAGCAACAACATCGCAACAAGACCTGTATTGGTTTGCTGGCAACCTCCGGCACGATTGCCAGCGGTGTCTATCACCAACAGGTGGCGCGCAGCAAATGTACGCTGATCACGCCCGACGAAACGCATCAGGCGCTGGTGATGGACGTCATCTATGGCACCGAGGGCGTCAAGGCAGGCATCATCAACGATGCGCTGCGCGCGCGCTTGCTGCAAGCCATGGAAGCGCTGGTGGAGCAGGGTGCCGAGTTGATTGTGCTGGGTTGTACTGAGTTGCCGTTGCTGTTTGCTCAGAACGACCTGTTCCAGATTGGTGGCAAGACCGTGCCATTGCTGGACCCGACGGAAATCCTGGCGCGCAAATGCGTTGCGCTGGCTAGCCCCGGCAGCCGTCAGGCAACATGATTGCCTGGCGGCCCGCTGCTGCGTCAGTTACTTCTGCCACCTCAAACGCCTTGAACCAGGTCTTGGCGTCACGGCCCACGCCGTAATAGTTGGCAATCAAGCCATGGCTGCTGTCGCAGACACGGTCATAAAAGCCCCAGCTATGCCAGTAGCGCGGCCCACTGTTGACCACCAGCCGATGTGCACCGGCCGCAGCCGCGTGGTGGCAGACGGCACCAAACAATAATCTACCGACACCCTTGCCGCCCAGATAGTCAGTGGCAACGAAGGCATTGAGCAATTCCACCGTGGCCGTCATGTTGACGCCCGCAGCAACAAAATGCTGCGTCATCAAGGCATCAGGTGTTGCCCAGGCCATGCATGCCTGGACTTGCCCTGACGCATCGCAAGCCACCAGATACTGGCGTGGGCGACCGCTGGCATCAAGCGCGCCGGTCATATACGCCAGCACCGCCTGCACTTCGGTCTCAACTACCTCACCGCTATGTAAATCACGGATGTGCTGCCGCAGAATCGGTGTCAGCGCGGCAAGGTCGTGCACATGCAATGCACGGATGGAGAATGGCGGGTTTTGGTGGCTCGGCATGGTGTGTGGTGGGAAAAGTGGCCGGCAACGCGACCGGCAACGCCAAGCTTAGCATTGCCGCAGGCAAACAAATGCACCTTTTCAGGCGCGGTAGTGGTCACCGTTTTGCACCTTGCACCAACGCGGCGCTCATCGTTGGCGTTGGCCCGGATGATCGGTAACGATCAGCGTCGCGCCAATATTGCTTGGTATGTCACAAGCCGCACCCGGCCCCTTTCGAACATCCGACCAAGTAGACTGGCACGATAAATGCATGTCCACTACAATGTATACATCGCTGCCAACATTGAAAGGATGATCATGACTTCACCGTTTTTCCGCCAATTCACCTTGCCGCAGCACCTGAGCCGCCTGGCCGTGGCTGGTTTGTTCAGCGCTCTGAGCGTGCCGGTATTGGCAGCAACGATCAATATTTCGCTCGACGATGATCCGGGCAAGCTCGATCCGACTCAGTCGTCGATGATCGTCGAGCGCATTGTTTATCAAAGCATCTTCGACAAACTGGTTGATCTGGATGAAAACGGCAAGATCATTCCGATGCTGGCACAACGCTGGACCATTTCGGATGACCAGAAGACTTACACGCTGTATCTGCAAAAAGGGGTGAAGTTCCAGGACGGCACGCCATTCAACGCCAAGGCGGTGGAATTCAACTTCCTGCGTGGGCAAGAGAAAAATTCGTTGCGTCGTAACGATCTCAAGTACATCAAGCAAGTCACCGTGGTGGACGACAACACTGTCAAGATCGAATTGACGGCGCCGTTTGCGCCATTCCTGTCGATCCTGACCGATCGCGCCGGCATGATGTCGTCGCCGACCGCGGTCAAGAAGTTCGGTGAAGACTATGTCAACAATCCAGTCGGCACCGGTCCGTTCATTTACCGCAGCCGCCTCAAGGGCGCCAGCATTACGCTGGAAAAGAATCCGCATTACTGGCAGGCCGGCTTGCCCAAGGCCGACGGCGTGGTCTACAAGATTATGAATGACGTCAACGTCGCCTTCAATAATCTGCGCAGCGGCCAGGTCGATATCACCAACCGCTTTCCGTACAAGGAAATCACCAATATCGAAGCCGGTGCCAAATACACTGTCATCAACAAGCCGTCGCTGGGCTTTCGCGGCTTTTATCTGAATACCTCCAAGCCACCGTTCGACAAGAAGGAAGTGCGTGAAGCCGTCGATATCCTGATCGACCGCAACGCGATTGCCAAGGTGGTCTACAACGGTGCCGTGGCGGCCAGCCATTCGCCGTTCAGCAAGGCCCAGTTCGCCCATGGCGAAGCCGATGCGCCGCCCAAGGTCGATCTGGCACGCGCCAAGGCATTGCTCAAGGAAGCCGGCAAGGAAGGGGGCTTCAGCTTCAAGCTGACCCTGCCGACCACGCCTTATGAATTGCAGGTGGGCCAGATGATCCAGGGCATGCTGCGTCCGGCCGGTATTACCGTGACACTGGAAAAAGCCGAGCTGGCTACCCAGATCGAATCGGGCAAGGCCGGTACCTATGAAGCGCTGTTTGTCGGCTGGAGCGGTCGTCCCGATCCTGACCAGAACGTCTATGATTTCGCCGTCACCAATGGCTCGCTGAACTACGCCAAGTTCGGCACCAAGGCGGTCGACGATCTGCTGCAACAGGCGCGCCTGGAAAACAACGATGCCAAGCGCAAGGTCGCCTACGATCAAGCCATGCAGATCTTGGTCAAGGAGGTGCCGTATGTCTACCTCAACCATGACAATGTGCTGTTCGGCATTGCCAAGTCGGTCAAGGGTTTCAAGTACGTCCCTGATGGTGTGATCCGTACTGCCACACTGACCAAGTAAGTTTCGATTCATGTTGACCGAGGTACCGGCGCAGGCCGGTACCTCCTCTGTTCCGGCCCGCCTATGCCAGCCTTATTTCCGTCATTCCTCGCACCTCTGCTCAAACGCCTGTTGTTGGTCATTCCAACGCTATTGTTGGTGAGCATGGTGATCTTTTCCCTGTTGGCGATTCTGCCGGGCGATCCGGTCAGTGCTATCCTGGGACAGGAAGCCACGCCGGAAGCCGCGCTGGCCTTGCGTGCCCAACTTGGCCTGGATGACCCCATCTATGTCCAGTACGGCCATTGGCTCATGGGCGTGCTGCATGGCGATCTGGGGCGCTCCTTTATCGACCGCACGCCAGTACTCGACAGCCTGATGCAGCGTCTGCCGGTGACCATCGAACTGGCGCTGGGCAGCTTTGTCGTGGCTATCCTGATTGCTGTGCCGGCCGGCATCATGGCAGCAGCGCGGCCGCGTGGCGCGGTCAGTTACTTCAGTACGCTGGTGGCCTTGTTCGGTATGTCGGTGCCGCATTTCTGGCTGGGCATGATGTTTATCGTGTTGTTCGCAGTCAAGCTGGGCTGGTTGCCAGCCTCGGGCTATGTGCCATTTACCGAAGACTGGCATGGCAATCTGTTGGCGATGATCATGCCGATGGTCGCCACTGGTTTGCGCGAGTCGGCCATCTTGATGCGCATGGTGCGCAGCAGCCTGCTCGAAGTATTGAATGAAGATTACATCCGCACGGCGTTTTCCAAGGGGCTCAAGGACTGGCAGGTGGTGCTCGGCCATGCGCTGCGCAATGCACTGATTCCAGTAGTTACTGCCAGTGGCTTGATGGTCTCGGGTTTGCTCGGTGGTCTGGTGATTACGGAAAGCATTTTTGGTATTCCCGGCATGGGCAAGATGATCGTCGACGCCATCTTCCAGCGCGATTATGTGATGGTGCAAGGTGGCGTGCTGGCAGCCGCGCTGATGGTGGTGCTGGTCAATCTGGTGGTGGACGTGCTGTACGTCATCATCGACCCGCGCATCGCGAAATAGGAAAGGTAGAACGCCCATGAACCCCTCGCTCGACACCAACGACGTCCTGCCACAAGCGCAGCGCTTCGTCGGCTTACGTCGCTTTGCCGCGAACCGCTTGGCGCTGGTCGGCGCATTGATCATCGCGCTGCTGGTGCTCGTTGCCATCTTCGCGCCGTGGCTGGCTACGCATGATCCCATCTTCGATCAGGATTACAGCAATCTGCTGTCCGGCCCCGATGCTGCGCACTGGATGGGCACCGACGATCTCGGTCGCGACATATTTTCGCGCATGCTGTACGGTGCGCGGATTTCCTTGCAGGCCGCATTGATTGCAGTCGGCCTGGCATTTTGCATTGGCGTGCCAATCGGCATTGCCAGTGGTTACTTTCGTGGTTTCTGGGATGAGTGGATGGTCATGCGGCTGGTCGATGCGCTGCAAGCCTTTCCTTCGCTGATTCTGGCATTGGCGCTGGCGGCAGCGCTCGGCGGTGGTTTCTACAATGCCATGGTGGCAGTCGGCATCGGCTTTGCGCCGGCCTTCATCCGTCTGGCACGCGGGCAGGCGCTGAGCATCCGCAATCTCGATTATGTAATGGCAGCACGCTCGGTCGGTGCCGGTCATGTGCGCATCATGTGGCGTTACATTTTGCCCAATGCGATGGCGCCGCTGGTGATTCAGGCGACCTTCGCCATGGGCTCGGCGATCATTGCCGAAGCCGGTCTGTCGTATCTGGGCTTGGGCGCCAAGCCGGAAGACCCAAGCTGGGGCTCGATGCTGCATATCGCCCAGGGTTATCTCAATAGCAATCCGACGCTGGCCTTGTGGCCGGGGATCGCGATTTTCATGGTGGTGCTGGGATTCAATCTGCTCGGCGACGGCATCCGTGAAGTGTTTGATCCCAAGCTCTACCGTTGATGCAAAGGCCGCGAGAACATCATGCTTGAAGTTACCAATCTCAAAGTCGAATTCGCCCGCAACGGCAAGCGCGTGGCGCCCGTCGATGGCGTCTCGTTTAACGTCGGCGCCAACGAAACGGTCGGCCTGCTGGGGGAGTCCGGCTGCGGCAAGAGCGTTACAGCCTTGTCCATCCTGCGTTTGTTTCCCTTGTCGAGCAAGGCGCAATTGAGCGGCAGCGTGCGCTATGACGATGGCAGCGGTGCGCGCGAATTGCTGGAGGCCAGCGACACCAGCATGCGCGCCATCCGCGGCAAGCAGATCGCCATGATCTTCCAGGAGCCGATGACTTCGCTCAATCCCTTGCATCGGATTGGCGCTCAGTTGCGCGAAATGTTGCGCATGCATAGCGATCTCAATCGCAAGCAAATCGACGCCGCAGTCATCGCCATGCTGCAACGGGTCGGTCTGCCGCGTGCCGAGCAGTTGGTCGATGATTATCCGCATAGTTTGTCGGGCGGCATGCGTCAGCGCGTGATGATCGCCATGGCCTTGCTGTGCAATCCCGGCTTGCTGATCTGCGATGAGCCGACCACCGCGCTGGATGTAACGATCCAGGCGCAGATTCTCGATCTGATGCGCGAACTCAAGCGCGAGCGCGGAGGCTCGATCTTGCTGATCACGCATGACCTTGGCGTGGTCGCGGAAATGTGCGACCGCGTGGTGGTGATGTACGCCGGCCAGGTGGTCGAACAAAGCAGCGTGCGTGCCCTGTTCGATACGCCCGCGCATCCTTACACGCAAGCGCTCATGCGTGCGCGCCCAGCCCTTGATGCCGTTCCCGGCCAGCCGCTTGAAGCAATACCGGGCACGGTGCCGCTGCCGGGCTCGGTGGCCGCTGGCTGCCGTTTTGCCGCTCGTTGTGGCAAGGCCGATGCGCGATGCCGCAGCAGCATGCCGCCACTGACCACGGTCGCGCCCGGTCATCTGGCGCGTTGCTGGTATCCGCAAACCGAATTGATGGAGCGTGCATGAGCACTACTACTGCCTTGCTTCAGGTCACCGGCCTGAAAAAACATTTTGCGCCCAGCAAGCGCGGCGGTCCGACCGTCAAGGCCGTCGACGATGTGTCGTTCGAGATCGAGGAAGGCCAGACCCTTGGCCTGGTTGGCGAGTCCGGCTGCGGCAAGTCAACCACTGGCCGTAGCGTGTTGCGGTTGATCGAACCGAGTGCCGGTAGCGTACGGTTCATGGGCGAAGAAATCTCGACCATGGCCTCAGGACCGTTGCGCAGCATGCGCCGTCATATGCAGATGGTGTTTCAAGACCCGTTTGCTTCGCTCAATCCGCGCATGACAATCGGCGAAGTGCTGGAAGAACCCTTGCTGGTACATGGCTTGTATGACCGCGCCACGCGCCGCCGCAAGGTGGCCGAGATGCTCGACGTGGTTGGTTTGAGCCAAGCCTATGCTAGCCGTCATCCGCATGAATTCTCCGGCGGTCAGCGCCAGCGTGTCGGTATTGCCCGCGCCATCATCACGCGGCCCAAACTGGTGGTGGCCGATGAAGCCGTGTCCGCGCTCGATGTGTCGATCCAGGCGCAGATCCTGAACCTGTTGCAGACCTTGCAAAAAGAGTTCTCGCTGACTTACCTGTTCGTCTCGCACGATCTGGCCGTGATCCGCCATGTCAGCGATATGATTGGTGTGATGTACCTGGGCCGCATGGTCGAATACGGCAGTCGCGACAGCATTTACAATGCGCCCAAACATCCCTACACCCAGGCCTTGCTGTCAGCGATACCACGCGAGCATCCGGATCAGGTGCGCCACCGTATCATCTTGCAAGGCGGCACACCGAACCCGGCAGCGCCGCCGACAGGATGTCATTTTCACCCGCGTTGCGCGTCTTGCATGGATGTCTGCAAGACCGAAACGCCGGCGCGTGTCGAGACCGCGCCCGGTGAATATGTGGCCTGTCATCTCTACCGTTAATCCATTCCCATGATCTAAGCTGCACTGACTACTGAAAACAGAAAGAGACCTATGCCTAGCTTCAACGCCAATCACTATCCTTACGCATCCCGCCGCAGCGCGGTCTACGCCAATCGCGGCATGGTTGCAACCTCGCAGCCTTTGGCTGCACAAGCTGGTTTGCAAGTCTTGCAGGCCGGCGGCAATGCCATCGATGCGGCGATTGCCGCCGCGGCTGCCTTGACGGTGGTCGAACCGAGCGCCAACGGTATCGGTGGCGATGCGTTTGCATTGATCTGGCACAAGGGCCAGTTGCATGGCCTCAATGCCAGTGGTCCGGCACCCAAGGCGATTTCAATTGATGCGCTGCTGGCTGCCGGTCACAAGGAAGTGCCGAAATATGGCGCGCTGCCGGTCACCGTGCCAGGTACGCCGTCGGCCTGGGTCACCATGGCGGAACGCTTTGGCCGCATGCCGTTGACGCGTTCCATGGCGGGCGCCATCAGTCTGGCGCAGGATGGTTTTCCGGTCTCGCCGGTGGTGGCGCATGCGTGGCAACAGGCGCATCGTGCTTTCAAACGGGAATTCAAAGACAGTCATTTTCAATCCTGGTTCGATACCTTCAGTATCGACGGCCGCGCACCGCAGGCCGGTGAATTGTTCCGCTCGGTGGGACATGCCAGCACGCTGCAATCGATTGCCGACGACAATGCGCGCAGTTTCTATCAAGGTGCACTGGCCGAGAAAACCGCTGCCTTCATTCGCGCTGCTGGTGGTTACATGGACTTGAGTGATCTGGCCGAATACCGTCCGCAATGGGTGGACCCGATCAGCGCCAATTACCGCGGCTACGATGTCTGGGAAATCCCGCCGAATGGCCATGGCCTGGTGGCATTGCTGGCGCTGAATATGCTCAAGGGGTTTGATTTCAGCGAACGCGATACCTTGTTGACCTATCACCGTCAGATCGAAGCAATCAAGCTGGCCTATGCCGATGGTCTGGCGCATATCGCCGATGCTGATCACATGCGCGTATCGGTCAAGGATTTGCTGTCGCAAGCCTATGCCGACGAACGGCGCAAGCTGATCGGCGCGCGCGCCACCTTGCCAGTGGCGGGCGAGCCGCCACGCGGCGGCACCGTGTATCTATGCACGGCCGACAATGAAGGCAATATGGTGTCCTTCATCCAGAGCAATTACATGGGCTTCGGCTCGGGTCTGGTGGTGCCCGGCACCGGTATTTCGCTGCACAATCGCGGCAACAATTTCACCCTCGACAAAGCGCATCCGAACTGCCTGGCGCCGGGCAAGCGGCCCTATCACACCATCATTCCGGGTTTTCTGACCAAGGATGGCCAGGCGGTCGGTCCGTTCGGCGTGATGGGCGGCTTCATGCAGCCGCAAGGCCATGTGCAGATGGTCATGAATACCGTCGACTTCGGTCTTAACCCGCAAGCCTCGCTCGACGCACCGCGCTGGGAATGGGAAAGCGGCAACAAGGTCAGTATCGAACACACGACGGCCGAGCATTTGTTCCGTGGTCTTGGCCCGGCCGGTCTTGGTCATGACGTGAGCTGGTCCGGCAACCAACTCGGTTTCGGCCGTGGCCAGATTATCTGGCGCGATGCTCAGGGAGTGTTGTGCGGCGGTACCGAACCGCGTACCGATGGTTGCGTAGCGGCATGGTAAGTCGCGTCAGGTGCTTCTCTCTCCCACGTTGAACAAGGCGACGTCGATCATGCAGGTTGTATCCGATTCCAAGCTGGTGCCAGTGTCCGGTGATGCTGCCGACGAACCGGTCAAGGCGGCGTCGTTGCCGGAGTATGTCTATGCGCGTCTGCGTGAAGACATTTTTGAAATGCGGCTGCTGCCCGGCGATCAAATCACCGAGACCGAAGTGGCAGCCTATTACAAGGTCTCGCGCACACCGGTGCGCGAAGCCTTGCAACGCTTGCAAAGCGATGGCCTGATGCAAGGCTATGTGCGCGGTGGCTGGGAAGTTGTGCCGATGGACTTCAAGCGCTTCGAGGATTTGTATGAATTCCGTAGCCTGATCGAAGTCAACGCGATTCATTGTCTTTGTGCGCACGAAGCGGGTCAGCTTGGCAAGCGCAAGCCTAACTTTGCGTTAGTCGAAAGCCTCAAGCCGGTGTGGTGCGTCGCTCCGGAACAACGCCATAGCGATGGTCGTGTGGTCGCCGCACTCGATGAAATTTTTCACCAGACACTGGTGCGCGCGACCGGCAATATGGAAATGGCACATGCCTTTGACCGCTTGACCGATCGCATCCGCATCGTGCGCCGGCTCGATTTTGTCTACGGCGATTGCGTGCAGTCGACTTACGATGAACATGCCGCGATTCTTGCGCAGATCGACGCCCGCGATGGCAGTGCAGCGGCTCAGCTGATCACCGAGCATATCGCTGGCAGCCATGCGGAAGTCAATCAGATTACCTTGCATCGTCTGCACAGCGCACGCGCGTCAGCAGCCTCGGAACGTCTGCCTTATGTCACCGTGCGCATCATGCGGCAATTCTGAAGTCAGCCGGGCAGCGGTCTCTCTACAGCAGTACCAGCAAGCACAGAAGGGCCGCCAGCAGCCAGGCTGGTTTGGCCGTGTGCAACAGCGACCGGGGTGCGTACCACAGTTGCAATACCACTAGCAGCGCGGCCAGCGTCATGGTGCCGAGCCAGGCCACCGGACCGATGCCCCAACCACTGTTTTGCACGCACACCGCCAAAGCCAGCACCAGCGCCAGCGTACCCAGCCAGCGACCGCGTTGACGCTGCTTGGCACTCGGTTCGGTACCACGGCCGTGGATGTCGGCGTGGTGGCGGTCCATGACCAGGCTGAGCGCTTGCCAGGCGCTATAGGCCAATACCAGCGAGGTCAGGCAGGGCAGTGGCAGCAGGTCTGGATTCATGTCGCTTTCCTCAATCTGGCGTTGTCCTTGGTGGTTTGTGGCTTGGCTGCCTTGTTGCCGTCCTTGTGCTTGCGACCCAGATGCCAGGCGGCAAACGCCAGCGCGATGCCCAACGCGAGCACGGTGAGATCAAAACCTGCTACCGACCATGGTCCCTGTGCCAGCAACAAGGTCACGCCAAGGTGCGACGAGGTGGTAAATACATTGAGCACCGGCACCCCCATGAGCAACACCGCGCCGAGCCACAATTGCCATTGCCACATGCGGCGGTCGGGACGGATTTGCGCCGCTACCGCAGCCATGCCCCAGGCCAGGAAGAACCAGCTGATTTCTGCTTCAGGACGTTTCTCCAACGCCACCGGCAGCAGCCGGTTGGCCCAAAAATAACAGGCGAAAGCGATTGGCAAACCGGCGATGGCACCGATATTGAGAGCATCGACCAAGCGCAGACCGAAGCCGACGCGGCCGCCCTGGGCCAGCTTCTTGGCGTATTTCTGACGTTCCTTGACGGCCCACAGCAGGGCACCGGTGGCGACCATGGCGCAACCGGACAAACCACACAGGAAGAACAGCGCGCGCAACAGCGGATTGGCAAAATGCCCCAGGTGCAAGCCATACAGCACGCCGCGCGTTGCATTGGCGCCGCTGGGTTGTTCCCCGGCGACATCGATCATGGCTCCGGTGACGCCATTGAACTGCATCGATGGCTGCAGGTAACTCAAGGCCTTGGCTTTTTGGCGGGTGATCACCACGGTAGCGTTGGCGTCACCGGGATGATTGACCGTGATCAGGCTGGCGGGCACGCTTTGCCAGTGTTGTTCAGCCTGTGCCACCAGTGGCGCTAGCGCGGTCAGTGCGGCTGGCTGGCCACTGGCCTTGGCATTGCGGGCATTGGGAAAGACATCGGCGAAGAAAGCGGCTTGATCGCCATGGTAGACCGCCTGTGCCGGCCACGGCATGTACATGAACATCATCGTCACCAGACCGGTATAGGTGATCATCAAGTGATAGGGCAAGGCCAGCACCGCCGTGGCATTGTGTGCATCGAGCCAGGAACGTTGGCCCTTTTTGGTCCGAAAGGTGAAGAAATCCTTGAAGATGCGCTTGTGCGTAATGATGCCGCTGACGATGGCGACCAGCATGAACATGGCGCAGATGCCAACGATCCAGCGCGCCCAGATCACCGGCAGGTAGTGCAGGTCAAAGTGCAGCCGGTAAAAGAATTCACCGCCACGGGTGTCGCGCACGTCGGGCATTTTTTCGCCCGTCAGTGGATCGATGATCTGGCTGGTGAACTTGCCGCGCCCCCGCGCCGGTGCATCCGCTGGCGGTGGTGCAATCCAGCCGATGCGCAAAGCAGTACTGCGTTCAGAGGGCAGGGTGATGAACCAGCGCGTGGCATCGCCAGCATTGCGTTGCAAGGCCGTCACGGCGGTCTGCACCACTTGCGCCTCGCTGACCTGCTGGCTGTGCGGGGCATGCAACTCCGGCGTCATCCACAGGGTGATTTCTTCGCGGAAGTAGGTCGCAGTGCCGGCGCAGAACACCAGGAACAACACCCAGCACACCAGCAAGCCGGACCAGGTGTGCAACCAGGCCATCGATTGGCGCAAACCGTCTTTCATGCCAGGCTCCCTTGCAGCCACAGACCGAAACCGCACAGCGCGCTCGGCGCCAGCACGCCGACCCAGGCACGCCAGGCGCTGCGGGCCGCGAACACCCAGATGACGACGCCGCAAAATACCGCAAACGCCAGCAAGGTTGCGGTGATCGTTGCTTCGGCGCGCGATTGCGGCAAGCAGGTCGCCAGCAGCGTAGTCGCCAGTGCCGTCAGCAGATAGCCGCCGCCGATGGCTGCCAGTGCGCGTGAAGCAACAGCCAGGCGGTAACGCCAGGAAGTAGAACTAGGGATCATCGTGATCTCGGGTAAAGGTGGCGTCATTGCCTGGGGCTGATCACGCAGGCGGAATGGAAACACAGCGCTGCGCAATGGCAAGATCGTCAAGTTGCTTGCTTGCCGATTAGATCGTAATGATAACAATTCCTATTTAAATTGTCATCCGGCGTCGGTTGGTGCTCTGAACGCGGCGCGCAGTGGCATCACAAATACCTGATTAACTTAGCATATCGACATTGCTATTGGCGACGGTGGCAGCGGCCCAAAAGTATTCCGTAATGCGCCTTGAAGTTCGTCTCCATCTTGTCTAGATTGAGTACTCCATCAAAAAAAACAGCCAGCCACAGCGTTCTATCTGTTCACCAACGAGGAGCACAGAATGAGTCCTGCAACATCTGCTGTAAGAGACGAACGCGGCGTCCAACGCCATCCCCCCACGGTCGTCAATGCCGGCTCGCTGCCGGTGCCCATCCCCTATAGCCCGCATCAACGGCGTCGTACGCGGCTCGATATTTCCCTGTTTGAATTGGACCCGCGTGAAGTGGTCGAGGGGGTGATGCTCGACAATGGCATGTATCTGGCGCCGGACCCGATTCTGGTCGGCACCATGCGCGAGACTTGCCCGCATTGTGACGGTGTGGCCTTGCAACTGGTGTTGCGACGGCATCAGGTCAAACGCTCTCACCTGTTTTGCACGCAATGCACGCGTTGCTATGACGCGTTGTGCGAAGGAGGTTATTCAATCCTGGGAATTGTTTGAAACGAAGTGAATACGACAGTAGCGCCTACATGCGGCACAAGTGGCTAATGCTGTTCAGTGTTAGAAATACTTGCCGTTGGTTTCTTGGTTTTCTTGGTTGCTGATGGTGTGTGTTCTTCGGACTGCCTAGCCGGGTGCTGCCCGGCAGTTACCTCAGTGGGTAGTTGACTCTTTGTTTTCTTCGGACGAGCTTGCCGGGAGCGGCCCGGCAGCCGCTTACTTTTCTTGTCTCGCCAAGAAAAGCTAAGCAAAAGAAGGCGACCGCGCGATCCCGGCCCCT
>JAMFSU010000168.1 GCA_026225475.1 Duganella sp. | reverse complement strand
TTGGCCGCCAGTTCGCCGGTGGTGCTTTGCGTAATCAGCAGCCCCAGCGGATGCTGGCGCAGGACGGCATGTAGCAATGCGGGACGCTGCTCATCAAAATGGCTGGGAAGGTACATATCGCTCTTTCGCTAAGTGGTTCCTTATTATAGGATTGGATGGTGACCAATAAGGAGCCAATTTGTGATGCCGAAAAGAGCCGTTCAGGAACCATTGCGCCAGCAAGTTTATCTGCGCTTGCGCGAGGCGATCGAGACCGGCGTGTATGCCGCGGGTGTGCGCTTTCCCGCATCACGCGAGTATGCCCGGATCCTGAGGGTATCGCGCAATACCATACTGTGGGCGGTCGAGCGGTTGCAGTCCGAGGGCTATCTGGTGACGCGTGTTGGTGACGGTACCTATGTAGCCGAACGTAGTGCCTCGACGCGCATCGGCCAGCACGCGCTGCAAGTTGCGGCACATCAATTGCTGTCGGCGCGCGGACGCCTGATTGCCGATGCCGGTGCGCGCTGGAATCCGCCGACGGGCGACACGTTGCCATTTCGTGTCGGCCGGCCGGCACTGGAAGAGTTTCCATTTGCGCTGTGGGACCGCCTGGAGCGGCAAGTCCCGCTCGCCGGCAGAATCGCTGGCGCGGGTTATGCCGATGCTGCCGGCAGTGCCGCGTTACGTGCCGCGATTGCGCAATGGCTGCTGATCTCGCGTGGCATACGCTGCAGCGCCGAACAGGTGCTGATTACCGCCGGTTCGCAGCAGGCACTGGATCTGATTGCGCGCTTGCTGCTCGATGACGGTGATCAGGTGATCGTCGAAGATCCGGGTTATCTGGGTATCCG
The DNA here is from genome assembly GCA_026225475.1 of Duganella sp. Classification (GTDB taxonomy): domain Bacteria; phylum Pseudomonadota; class Gammaproteobacteria; order Burkholderiales; family Burkholderiaceae_D; genus Herbaspirillum. Next base: position 9,046 of record JAMFSU010000168.1, on the reverse strand, counting down.
CGCCAACCTGATCGCCCAGGGTGCTCAGGTATGCCCGTCGCCGGTCGATGCGGAAGGCTTGTGTATTGCACAAGCGGCGGCACGCTACCCGCATGCCAGGCTGGCCGTGGTGACGCCGACGCACCAGTTTCCACTCGGGGTACAGATGAGCCTGGCGCGCCGCAAAGAGCTCATTTCCTGGGCCCAGACCAATCGTAGCTGGATCGTCGAAGACGACTACGATGGCGAATTTCAATATGGCGCTCAGAAAATCCCTGCGCTGTGCAGCATGGCCCATGATGCACGGGTGCTGCATGTCGGCACGTTTTCCAAATCCTTGGGAGGGGGATTCCGGCTTGGCTTTATCGTGCTGCCGGGCAATCTTGTGGATGCATTCGCGCGGGCTCGCGCCATCAATGATCGTCAATCTCCGGGACACGTCCAGGAAGTGCTGGCGCGGTTCATCGTCGAGGGGCATTTGCTGCGTCACTTGCGGCGCATGCGTGATTTATACCGCGAGCGCCAGGCCTTGATGATCGCGCAGCTCGAACGCGCCAGTCATGGTCAGATCAGCCTTGCGCCAAGTTTGCAGGGCATGCATATCACCTTGGAAGTGGATGCCAGCATCCGTGATACCGACCTCAGTCGCAAGGCGCTCAACGCAGGAGTGCAGCTCATGCCCTTGTCGGCCTATTGCATTGCTGCGCAGCGGCGTGGCTGGTTGTTCGGCTATGCAGGTTACCCGGAAGCTGCGTTGACACGGGCGGCACGGGCCTTGGGGCCGTTGCTGGTTTGATTTTCCGGGGCTGGGCGGCAGCGTTGAGGCACGCCGCGTCGACGACGAAACCGTGTTGATCAAGACAATTCCAACGGAAACTGCTAAGCCTGCTGGAGCGCATCCGACACGCTGTTGTCCCGCGCAATCCCTGTCAACAGGCTGCGCACGGCAGGTACGCTATCGAGCGCCTTGAGCTGGGATAGCAGCCGGCCGGCATTGCTGCCGACAACGGCACCGCTACATTGCATGAACTTGTCTTCCAGTTCCCGTTGCGTTATCGGATATTGCGCGGCGCCACGCGCATGCGAGCGAAATTGCTCTACCTCAGCGCGACCACGCAGCTTGATCGTGACATTGGCGCCTTCCGGGGCGGCTTCGCAAACGCCCGCGCGGCTCCAGCGTGGGCCGACCGTCATCTTGACCCGCGCCATCAATTCCCGCAGCCGCGCTTCTTGCAAGATCGCGGGATCAAGATGTTTCAGCGTCACGCTGCCATAGAGCAAGGAAACTGCAATGGCAAATGGCATGCTGAATTGTGCTTCCTGGCGTGTGTCTGGTTGATCGTAAATCAGGTTGCCAATGACGACTTGCGGCACGTCGCAGACAATCTCTTCAATCGCCGTTACCTCGAACTGATATTGCGCCTGTAATGCCATGGCGGCATCGACCGCTGCATGCGAGGCCAGGCATAGAGGCATGCGTTTGAGATCGACGCCTGGCGAGGCCATGAACCAGGTCGATCCAAGTCGCTCCAGCATGGCGACATCAAATTCGCCATGATTGAACAAGCTGTTGAAACCATTCCAATGTTCAAACGCATCATGTGGACCGCTGGCGCCTTGTGCCGCCAGCAGCGCTGCCATGACGCCGGCCTCGGCAGCTTTGCCTGCCATCAAGGCTTTGGCATCGGTACCGAAGCAGGCCTTGAGGCCACCGGTGGCCGCCACGGCCAGGCCGAGGGCTGATGCGGTTTGCGTCTGATCCAGCCTGAGCAGCCAGGCGGTCGCAGCGCAGGAACCGATCGGGCCGAGCACACCGGTGGTCCACCAGCCTTGGTCGTAGAGCACGCTGTTGGTGGCCGCACCAATGGCATATTCACATTCCGAGCCGGCGATGAAGGCGCTCAGCAAGTCACTGCCGCTGGCATTCAATTGTTGGGCAACGGCCAGTGCTGCCGGTGCGATGACGGCGGAACCATGCACGAAACCGGCATAGCTGTTGTCGTCGAAATCCAGGGCGTGGGCTGCGCTGGCATTGACGAAGGCCGCTGCTGGTGCCGTCAGCATGGCATCGTTGCCGATCAGGACGGCTGCTCCCGGCGCTGCATTGGCGACTGCCGTTGCACGCGCCATGCCTGCGACTTCGGTGGCAGAACCCGCAATCGCCACACCGATGGTATCGACCAGGCAGTTGCTGGCGAGCTGGCGAATTGACGGCGGGATGTGTTCATGACGCAGGCCGCTGATCCAGCGTGCCAAACCTGTGATGGCGGTTGTTTCAGTCATTGCAGTAAACCGTGGTTTTTTTTGGGGGAATGGTGAGGCTGCACTGACGGGCCGCTGCCGTGCACTTGCTATGCACGGCAGCGGCCCATCAGTGGCGCATTGCAGGTAATCAGATAGGACGAAGCAAGCGGCTTATTCTGGCAACGGACCGGCAGGCGCGCCCAGCCATTTTTTCGACATCTCATCGATGGCACCATTGCTCTTGGCTTCACGGATGATTTCATTGAGCTTGGCGACCAGTTGCGGTTCATCCTTGAGCACGCCGATGTAGCACGGGGCATTCGACAGAATCACTTTCAGATCCATGCTCAGCGAAGGGTCCTTGACCTTGATGGCGGCAGCAACCGCGGTGCCGGTGGCAAACATCTGCGCCTGTCCGGCCAGGAAGGCGGAGACGGTGCCGTTATTGTCCTCAAAGCGCTTGATCACGGCGCCCGGTGCCATACGCGACAATTCTTCGTCCTGCATCGAACCACGGGTGACGGCGATGACTTTGCCGCTGAGATCACCATAGCTCTTGGCGGTGATTTCCTTTTTGCCGAACACGGCATCGAAGAACGGTGCATAGGCGATGCTGTAGTCGATCACTTTTTCACGTTCCGGGGTTTTACCCAGTGAAGAAATAGTCAGGTCGGCCTTTTTGGTTTGCAGATAGGCGACGCGGTTGGGGCCGGTGACGGGCACCAGTTCCAGCTTGACGTTGAGCTTTTTGGCCACCAGCGTGGCCATATCGATGTCGTAACCGCGCGGCACCATGTCGGGGCCGACGGCGCCATACGGCGGATAGTCGGTTGGCACGGCGATGCGAATGACTTTGCGCGTGAGAATCGTGCTCAGACCATCCTCTGCCATGGCGTTGCCGCAAGCAATGGTGGTGATGGAGGCGGCAAGCAGGCTAAGTAGCAGGGAGCGGCGTTTCATGTCGATATCCTTTCAATGATATGCGTAGTGCAGGAGTAAGTAGACAGACGGAAGTGCGGGAACTGCTGGAATTGCCAAGTCAGATGCTTGAAACGGTTCAGCTTTCCTGCTTGCGCAGACGGGGCTTGGGCAGGTCAGGTTGTTCTGCGCCCCACCATTCACCCATGCTCCACAGATTTTTTTCGGTTTCGGATACCGATGCCTTGATGTCGACCTTTGAGGTTGCTGCCATCAGCGCGACCAGAATTTCGCTGACCAGAAATGCCGGCACCAAGGTGTCGAAGAACGAAGAGTTTTTCTTGCCGACCAAAATGGTTTCTGCCGCCATGCGGGCAATCGGCGAACTGGCGCTGTCGGTAATGGCAATCAGCTTGACGCCGGCTTTGGCGAGATGGCCGGCAATCGAGATGGCGCGCTTGGAGTAGGGCGCAATGCAGCAGACGAACAAGGCATCCTTGGGGCCGACCTGATGCATGATTTTCATCATGCCGCTTTCACCGGCACCGTCGATCAGCGTGACGTTCTTGGCGAAGTATTCAGACACATGCGAAAACTGGAACGCCACCGGAAACGAGGAGCGCAATCCCAGGCAGTAAATCTGGCGCGCCGAGGAGAGAATCTTGACGGCGCGCACCATGCCCGCCAGCGTATCGGCGCTGCACAGGCTCTGGATGTGGGCGATGGCATTGTTGGCGACTTCCAGCGCGAGCGCGGTTTCACCGATCTTTTGATTCAGTTCGACCAGTCCATGTGCGCGCTGGCTGTATTCGTTGCCGCGTGCCCGCAAATTGTTCTTGAATACGTCACGGATGTCATCGTAGCCATCCAGGTCGAGAAACTTCGCCAACCGCGTCATCGTCGATGGCGGAATGCCGGCCAGCCTGGCCTGCTCGCGCATCGACATCATGGCAACTTCCTGCGGATGGTCCAGCACAAAACTGGCGGCTAGACGCACTTGCCGTGGCAACGTGTCAAAGCGTTGCTGGATTAGTTGCACCAGTGTCTGTTGCGACTGGGCCGATGCAGTAGAAGGGGAATTCACCATGATGCTCCACATGTCGAGGATGACCAGCATCAAGCAACATATGTGCCAATATTATTCACAAATGATTCAAATGAATCATTTTTACGCGCTGCTGCTGTGCCAAAAAACCCTGTTACGCAAGCGCGTTTTGATTTGGCTGATTCAAAAATAGGTCGTTGCATGAATCAACTGCGGCGTGCCCGGCAGTCGGCGCTGCGCTGGCAGCGCCGACTATGCCTCATGATGGGCAGCGCAACGAGAGGTTGGTGCTTCGGTTTGGGGCGATAACCACCAGCACTTAGTTGCTGCCGTGCAGTTCTTTGAGAATGCCGAGAAACAGATCAGCGCGATGGGTCGAGGGGCGCGACTGTTCGGTGACCGCGCAGATAGGGTGATGGTAGGCCGGGCTATTGGCTTTGATGCGCAGTGTGTAGCGTTTGCCCAGCAGTTGCACATAATGCACCGGCAGAATGCCGAGATAGCTGCCGCTGGCGACCAGCAGGCCGATCGCTTCCAGGCCGCCGGCATCGGGCCCACGGGCATAGCCTTCGGTCGCCAGCGCCTGATCGACATAGGGATGCAGGCGGCACACCAACGGCAAGTCCTGGGCGGCACCGCGCACGGTCTTGGCCGCGGTATAGATGCGGTGGGTTTCCGAGAACAGTGGCAGGTAGTTGAACTCGCCTTCGCGTGGATATCTGCCGCGAATGGCGATGTCGACACGATGTTCGCGCAGCGCCTGATTCAGGTCGGGGAAGGTCATGATGCTGATTTCCGGGCGCACATTGGGCGCGCGTTCGCGTAGCAAGGCCAGTGCTTCCGGAATCTTGCAGTCGGGATGCGTGAGCGTGTGTTCCACGATGCCAATCGTGAGTGTTCCTGAGAGCACGCCATGGACGGCATCGATCTCGGTGCGGATGCGTTCTAGAGAACGCAGCGCGCTGGCCGCCAGTTTCAGCGCGACTTCACCCTCGGGGGTGAGCTTGAAACCGGCCGGGCCGCGTTCGCATAACTGCACGCCGAGACGTTTTTCGACCTCGCGTACATGGCGGCTGATGGAGGCCTTGGACATGTGCAGGCGTTTTTCTGCCGCAGCGAAACCGCCTGCCTGGGCGGCATTGCAGAACACCCGCAGCGAACGCAGATCGCGCTCATCGAAGTCCAATTGGATCATGTTGGTCCACCCGGCAAGAAAAAGTGACAATAAGAAAAGGTATTGAATTTCAAGACTATACCTGCAAAACAATCATTTTTTATTATCTGGATTGCTTGCTAGAGTCGAACGCAATCTGCTCTGTCGGTCCATGCAAGCGGCCTTGTTGCGCATGGCGAAGGGTATTTTTCTGTCTCACTGCCACTCATTTTCAGGAACCTTCGCCATGGAACAACTCACCGTGCCGCCGCGCACCGGCCACAAAACGCTGCTGTATTCGGAGCTGGTCACCGATATGACCGATCTGCAATCCGATATCGCCATTCTTGGTGTGCCGTTTGGTGCGGCCTATAGCCCGCGCCAGTTTTCCAACGATCAAAGCAATGCACCGCAGGCGATACGCGATGTCACTGATCGTATCGTGCGTGCGCCGGAACATTACGACTTTGATATTGATGGTCCGCTGCTGCAAGGCCGCAGCGATATCCGTTTCGTCGATTGCGGCGACGTGCTGCCGGATCTGGCCGTTCCCGGCGATCACCAACGCCGGGCGGAACTGGCAATACGTCAGATCCTGCGCGGTGGCGGCTTGCCAATCGTGCTCGGCGGGGATCATGGCATCACCAATCCGGTGCTGCGCGGTTTCGATGAAGTCGGTCCGATCACCATCGTGCATGTCGATGCGCATCTGGATTGGCGCGATGAAGTCAATGGCGTACGCGATGGCTTGTCGAGCGTGATCCGTCGCGCTTCCGAACTACCTTTCGTCAAGCACATCGTGCAGATCGGTTTGCGCGCTCAGGGCAGCGGCCGGCCTGCTGATTACGAAGCCGCCAAGGCGTATGGCGCCGACCTGATCTCCGCCTATGAGTTGCACGACATCGGTATGGACGCCGTACTGGCGCGCATTCCTGACGGTGGCAATTATTACCTGACGATTGACGCTGATGGCCTCGATCCCACCATCATGCCCGCCGTCGATGGACCCGCGCCCGGTGGCGTGAGCTTCCTGCAAGCGCGCAAGCTGATTCATGGCCTGGTCAAGAAGGGCAGGGTAGTGGGCATGGATATCGTCGAGATACAACCCGCCAAGGACAATGCCAGCAAGTTGACATGCGTGACGGCCGGTCGTCTGATTGTCAATTTGATCGGCTCAGTGATTCGCGCCGGCTATTTCGACCGCAAGAAAAAAGCCTGAACGATCTGAATTTATTTTTTTTCATCCGCATTAACTACGTCTTCCGGAGTTTTCATGGCACACACACGCATTCGCAAGTTCAACACCAAGGATACCTATCCTGAACAAAATATCGACAATGACCTGTGTCAGGCGGTCGTCGCGCGCGGCACCACCGTGTTCCTGCGCGGTCAGATCGGACAGAATCTGGATACCTCGGAAAGCGTCTGCATTGGCGACGTTAAAGGGCAAACCGAGCAGGCCATGTACAACATCGACATGCTGCTCAAGGAAGCCGGTGGCAAGCTCGAACATATCTGCAAGGTGACGATCTATATTTCCGATCCGCGCTTCCGTGAAGATGTCTATCGTGTCGTGGGACGCTGGCTCAAGGGCGTGTTTCCGGTATCGACCGGGATTGTCGTGTCGGCGTTTGCGCGGCCGGAATATCTGGTGGAAGTCGATGCCACAGCAGTCATCCCTGACTAACGCCGCCTCAACGCATGGCCGGCGACTGCACGAAGTCGACAAACGCCCGCAACGGCGCTGGCAAGAGGCGTCGTCCCGAGTAATATAAAAACGGCCCCGGAAAGCGCGGCCACCACTCCTGCAGGATGGGCTGCAACTGGCCCGCATCCATATACGGTTGCAGCCACTCCTCAAACAGATAGATCACACCGTGACCGGCTACTGCCGCGCTGATGGCGAGGTCGGAGACAGTCGGGGTAACGATCAGGGGGCCGCTCGGCTCCACGGTCAGGCTTTGCCCATGGCGTTCGAATTCCCAGGGATACACCACACCGCTGAGAAACTTGCCGCGCAGACAGGCATGTTGTAACAGATCGCGTGGGTGCTGTGGTACTCCGCGCCGCGCCAGATAAGCTGGCGCGGCCGCCGTGGCGAAGCGTTCTGTGTGCGGCCCGATGGGAATGGCGATCATGTCCTGTTCCAGCCGCTCGCCATAGCGGATGCCGGCATCGCAACCGCTGGCGACCACATCGACGAAGTTATTGTCGACCACCAGTTCCAGCACAATATCGGGATAGGCGCTCATGAAGGCATTGACCAGCGGCTGCAAAAAAAAGCGCGCGGCACTGACTGGCACATTGAGCCGCAGCGTGCCACGCGGACTGTCACGCAAATCATTGAGGACATCGAGGGCGCTGGCCACTTCAGCCAACGCCGGTTGCAGCCGGCTCAGCAGCAGGGTGCCGGCCTCGGTCGGCGTGACACTGCGAGTGGTGCGCAGCAATAGCCGCAAGCCGAGTTTGTTCTCCAGCCGTCGTACCGCCTCGCTCAAGGCCGAAGCCGATTGTCCGCTGGCGCGTGCGGCCTGACGGAAGCCGCGATGCTGGACTACCAGCGCGAAGGTCGACAGGTCGGCCATGGAATGGATATCGGTGCTCATCGACACGCTCCTTGCTCATTGTGCGTAATTCCGCACAACCTGTGCGGTGTTGCCCCGATTATCACACAGTAGGTGACTCGCTATGATGCAGTCATGTCTGGTCGGCCAGTGTTGTCGGCGCCGAGCATGGCACACCCTTGTTGCTCACCATCTACCCAGGACTTCTCATGACATCTTATTTGCCATCCTCCGACCAATTCATCCCGACCCATTGCGACATCCGTTTCAACCGCCTCGGCTACGGCGCCATGCAACTGGCCGGTCCACACGTGTGGGGTCCACCCAAGGATCGCGCGGCGGCTGTGGCAGTGCTGCGCACCGCGATTGAACTGGGCATCAACCACATCGACACCTCCGATTTTTATGGGCCGCATGTCACCAACCAGATCATCCGCGAAGCCTTGCATCCGTATCGCGATGGCCTGACCATCGTCACCAAGATCGGCTTCAAGCGCGGTGACGACCAGTCATGGCTACCGGCCGCATCGGCTCAGCAATTGCGCGATGCGGTGCATGACAATCTGCGCAACCTGGGACTGGAAACACTGGACGTGGTCAATCTGCGTGCTTCTGGCGTCACCGGCCCGGACGGCTCTTCGATAGGCGAAGCGCTCGGCACCTTGTTGCAGTTGAAGCAAGAAGGCCTGATCCGCCATATCGGATTGAGCAATGTCAATCCCGAGCAAGTGGCCGAAGCGCAGCAGGTCACCGAGATCGTGTGCGTGCAGAATCAGTACAACCTGGCGCAACGTGGCGATGACGCCCTGATCGATCTGCTGGCCGCGCAAGGCATTGCCTATGTGCCGTTTTTCCCGTTGGGTGGATTCACACCGCTGCAATCGGATGTGTTGTCGCAGACCGCTGCCGCGTTACAGGTCAAGCCGATGCAGGTGGCCTTGGCCTGGTTGTTGCAGCGTTCGCCGAATGTGCTGGTCATTCCCGGCACTTCCTCGTTGGCGCATTTGGGTGAGAACGTCGCCGCAGGTGCTTTGCAACTCGATGCGGCAAGCTTGGCAGCACTTGATGCCATGTGAGCTTGTCGTCGCGCCAATGGCGACGAGTGAGGTAGTTTTTTGAGACGGTGCCGGCAGCGGAAAGAGG
>JAMFSU010000045.1 GCA_026225475.1 Duganella sp. | reverse complement strand
GGGTGATGTCCTAGGCCTCTAGACGATGGGGACATTTAGTCCCGCAGCTGCTACCTGTACTACGACTGTGTGGCATCACAGTTTGCTACTTGCTTCTTACAACTTTTTCGCTGGTGGAGGTAAGCGGGATCGAACCGCTGACCTCTTGCATGCCATGCAAGCGCTCTCCCAGCTGAGCTATACCCCCTTGCGAAGAAGCGAGATTATGCAACACACATAAACAAATAGCAAGCGCCTTTTCTGAAAACCCCGCTCTTTTATTACAAATAGTTTTTCAGGCGCGCCAACACGACATCGCGACCGAATAACTCGAGTACTGCATCAATGGCTGGCGTCTGCAATTGACCCGCAACGATCAGTCGCAACGGCATCGCCAGCAGTGGCATTTTGATCGTGTGCACGGCCAGGACTTCCTTGATCATTGCAGCCAGCGCAGCCTTGTTCCATTCGACAGCACCACAGCGTGCAGCAAAGTCCTGCAGCACCGGCTTGATGGCGTCGGTGATGTGCTGCGTCACCAATGCAGCATCGGGCGCTGGCTGGCGATAGAACATCTGCACTGCTGCGGCCAGGTCGTTGATGGTGTTGGCGCGTTCCTTGAGCAAGGCAATCGTGTCTGCCAGCGCCGGTGCACCGTCGAATTGCGCACCTGCTTTTTCCAGCAAGGGACGCACCAGTCCAGCCAGGCGTTCATTGTCGGCCAGCTTGATGTAGTGATTGTTGAGCCAGGCTAGTTTCTCAGGATTGAATTGCGCCGGCGACTTCGACAAATGGTCGAGGTCGAACCAGCCGCAGAATTGCTCCATCGAAAAAATCTCTTCGTCACCATGACTCCAGCCCAGACGCGCCAGATAGTTCAACATGGCTTCCGGCAGGAAACCTTGCGCCGGATAATCCATCACGCTGACCGCACCGTGACGCTTGGACAGCTTTTCGCCATCGGCGCCGAGGATCATCGGTACATGGCCGTATGCGGGCAACTCGCCACCCAGGGCCTTGAGGATGTTGATCTGACGCGGTGTGTTGTTGACGTGGTCATCGCCGCGAATGACGTGGGTGATCTTCATATCCCAATCATCAACCACGACACAGAAGTTGTAGGTCGGTGTGCCATCGGGCCGGGCAATCACCAGATCGTCCAGCTCGCGATTGGAAATCGTGATCGGTCCCTTGACCACGTCGTTCCAGGTCACATCGCCTTCCAGCGGATTACGGAACCGCACCACCGGCGTACGCCCTTCTGGTACCGCTGGCAAGGCCTTGCCACGCTCAGGACGCCAGGTGCCGTCGTAACGCGGCTTTTCGCCAGCAGCGCGCTGCCGTTCACGCATCGCTTCGACTTCTTGCGGCGACGAATAGCAATAGTAGGCCGTGCCCTGCTGCAGCATCTGTGCCACTACCTCACGATAGCGGTCCATGCGCTTCATTTGATAGAACGGACCTTCATCATGCGCCAGCCCCAGCCATTGCATGCCTTCGATGATGGCTTGCACGGCTTCCGGTGTGGAGCGTTCCAGGTCGGTATCTTCAATGCGCAAAATGAAGGTGCCACCAAAACGGCGCGCATAGGCCCAGGAAAACAAGGCGGTACGAGCACCGCCCAAATGGAGGTAGCCGGTCGGGCTTGGCGCAAAACGGGTGCGAACGGGAATGGGTGCAGTAGATGTCATGATAAATAAAAACGGCCTTGGTACACCAAAGCCGTTATCAGTCTGATCGGAAAGCCGCCATTTTACCGCGTCGGCCGCGGCCATGGAATCTGACTGCGCCCGACCGGTGATTTACTTGACGGTGATATTGATGCGCTTGCTCATGACTCCCCCCATACGATTGATGCGCGCCATTGGCAAATGGCATGATCAATCGTTCTGAATCACAATACTTGGAAACTTGCTGGTCATGTCCTTGGCTTTTTCAGCCACCTTGATCGCCACCTTGCGCGCGATGCTCTTGTAGATTTCCGCTTCAGCGCTATCGGGCTGCGCGACCACCGTCGGACGGCCCGAATCAGTCTGCTCGCGGATTGCCATCGTCAACGGCAAGGCACCGAGGAAGTCGACGCCGAAGTCGGCACACATCTTGGCGCCACCGCCGGCACCGAAGATGGCTTCGGCATGACCGCAGTTGGAACAGATGTGGGTGCTCATGTTCTCGACAATGCCGAGAATCGGAATGCCCACCTTTTCAAACATCTTCAAACCCTTGCGCGCATCGAGCAAGGCGATGTCCTGCGGTGTGGTGACAATCACCGCACCGGTCACCGGGACTTTTTGCGACAAGGTCAACTGCACGTCACCAGTGCCGGGCGGCATGTCGACGATCAGATAATCGAGATCGCGCCAGTTGGTCTGGTCCAGCAACTGCTGCAAGGCTTGCGTGACGATCGGGCCGCGCCATACCATGGGTTCGTCCGGATCAATCATGAAGCCGATCGACGACACCTGCAGGCCGTGATTTTCCAGCGGTTCCATGGTTTTGCCGTCGAGCGTTTCCGGCTTGCCGCTGATGCCCAGCATCATCGGTTGCGACGGACCATAGATATCGGCATCAAGGATGCCCACGCGCGCGCCTTCGGCAACCAGCGCCAGTGCCAGATTGGCGGCAGTGGTAGATTTTCCGACACCACCCTTGCCGGAAGCCACGGCGATGATGTTCTTGACGTTGCTCTTGAGCTTGAGGCCGCGCTGCACTGCATGCGCGACAATCTTGAAATAGACCTTGGCATGGACTGTCCCGACACCGGCCAGGCCTTGCACGGCAGATTCTGCGGCATGACGGATCAGTTCAAGCTGGCTGTTAGCGGGATAACCGAGTTCAACATCAAAGCTGACATTGACGCCAGCCAGTTCGATGTTCTTGATGGACTTGCCTGTCACCAGATCCTTGCCAGTGTTGGGATCGATGACCTGGGACAGTGCAATTTTGACTGCTTCGACGGTGATGCTCATTACTTCTCCTTGATAGACCCCGCAAGTCTAAACTAATCGCGCCGAACCGGCTGACGCAATCCACGCTGGCAACCCCGACAAAGTTGCCATTGATGCATTAAAAAGAGGCTCTACGTCAGCCTGTTTGTTGCCCACTACTGCGCCAAAGCCCCGGCGGCTGCTAAAATGACCCTCTTTTTTGATCATTCACCCTGCAAGCATTGCCAATGAGCACCTCAGCGCCACGCCAATTATTCGTTACCACCGCCCTTCCTTACGCCAACGGCGCATTCCACATCGGCCACATCATGGAATACATCCAGGCTGACATCTGGGTCCGGTTCCAACGAATGCAGGGCCATGAGGTGCATTTTGTTGGTGCCGACGACGCCCACGGTGCGCCGATCATGATTGCCGCCGAAAAGGCTGGCATCACGCCGCAGCAATTCGTCGCCAATATCGCCGCCGGCCGCAAGCAGTATCTGGATGGCTTCCACATCGCCTTCGACAACTGGAGTTCGACCGACAGCCAGGAAAACCACCAACTGTCGCAAGAAATCTACCGTGCCCTGCGCGACGATGCCAAGCTGATTACCACCAAGACCATTGACCAGTTCTTTGACCCGGTCAAGAGCATGTTCCTGCCGGACCGCTATATCAAGGGCGAATGCCCCAAGTGCGGCACCAAGGACCAATACGGCGATTCCTGTGAAAACTGCAGCGCCGTGTATGCTCCGACCGACCTCAAGAATCCCTACTCGACACTGTCGGGCGCAACGCCGGTGATGAAATCGTCGGAGCACTTTTTCTTCAAGCTGTCCGACCCGAAATGCGTGGCCTTCCTGCGTGAATGGGCGCTCGACAACAACCGCTTGCAACCGGAAGTGGCCAACAAGGCCAAAGAATGGCTCGATGGCGAAGGTGGCCTGGGCGACTGGGACATCAGCCGCGATGCGCCCTACTTCGGCATCGAGATTCCCGATGCACCGGGCAAATACTTTTACGTCTGGCTGGATGCGCCGATCGGTTACCTGGCGTCGCTGAAGAATTATTTTGACAAGACCGGCCGTGATTTCGACGCCTTCATGGCCGATGACAAGACCGAGCAATTCCATTTCATCGGCAAGGACATCACTTATTTCCATACGCTGTTCTGGCCTGCGATGCTCAAGTTCGCCGGCCGCAAGGTGCCGACCAATGTGTTTGCCCACGGCTTCATCACCGTCAGTGGCGAAAAAATGTCGAAGTCGCGCGGCACCGGCATTTCGCCGCTGCGCTACCTCGACATCGGCATGAATCCTGAGTGGCTGCGCTATTACATCGCCGCCAAGCTCAATGCCAAGGTGGAAGACGTCGATTTCAACCCGGATGACTTCGTCGCCCGCGTCAATGCCGACTTGATCGGCAAATACGTCAACATCGCCAGCCGCGCCGCCGGTTTCATCGCCAAGCGTTTCGACGGCAAGCTCAGCACTGCCTGGGCTACTGCCGATGATGCCTTCCTGGCCAAGCTGCGCGGCATTGCGCCGGACATCCTGGCGCTGTATGAGCAACGCGAATACGGCAAGGCACTGCGGGCGATCATGGAACAGGCTGACATCGTCAATGCCTACGTCGACGCCAACAAGCCCTGGGAACTGGCCAAGGACAGCAGCAAAGATGCGCAACTGCACGAAGTCTGCAGCCGCCTGCTGGAAGCCTTCCGCATTCTGACCATTTACCTCAAGCCGGTGCTGCCACAATTGGCAGCCCAGGTCGAGAACTTCCTCAATGTTGCACCGTTCGACTGGAGCGCCATCGGCCAGGCGCTGCCACATGGCCATGTGATCAATGTCTATGCGCACTTGATGCAGCGCGTTGATCCCAAGATGCTCGAAGCACTGTTCGATGCGCCAGCACCGGCAGCAGTGGAAACCGAAGAAACAGCGCCGGCCGACGCTGGCATCGAAGAATTGGCGCCGGAAATCAGCATCGATGATTTCGCCAAGATCGACCTGCGTATCGCCAAGATCATCAATTGCGAAGCAGTCGAAGGTTCGACCAAGCTGCTGCGCCTGACGCTGGACGCCGGCGAAGGCCGTATGCGTAACGTCTTCTCCGGCATCGCCTCGGCCTATCAGCCAGAGGAGTTGATCGGCAAGCTGACTGTCATGGTGGCCAACCTGGCGCCGCGCAAGATGAAGTTCGGCATCTCTGAAGGCATGGTGCTGGCGGCCTCGGCCAAGGATGAAAAAGCCAAACCAGGCATTTATGTACTCAACCCATGGCCTGGTGCTGAACCTGGCATGCGCGTACATTAATCACCACTAACTGCCATGAACCTGTTAATCCGCGAAGCCACCGCTGACGATGCCGCACTGATTGCCGAACTGACCCGCAGTTGCTGGGCCAACCGCGTGGCGGCCAGTTCCAGCGGCCATCACGAAGCGCCGCAGCGAGTTGCCCAAGACTTGCAGCGTGGCGGCGGCTTCGTCTTGCTGCTTGACAACCTACCAGCAGGTTCGGTGCGCTGGCTACCACTCGATACCGAGTCCGGGATCTGGGAAATCCTGCGCATGGGTATCCTGCCAAATTATCGCGGCGGGCGCTTGTCACAGCATTTGATGGAAGCGCTGATCCATCGTGCGCTGGCCACTGAAATCGAGGAATTACGGCTGGCCGTGCGCGTCGATCAACTGCAAGTGGTCGACCTGTATGCTGCGCTGGGCTTTGAAATCGCGCCGGAGCTGGAATATACCCGAGCCAATCCACTGGAGCCGGCACCAATTGTCATGCGGCGCTGGTTGCGCAACTAAATCCTGCAACACCCGCTCTCGGCTCCCCTCTGGGCCGTCTTCACGCCTCTCCCTGCGCCACGAATCAAGACAGTGCCACTGTATCGTCAGTAGCACTGTCTCCGTTTGCTTGCTTGATTTGTCAAATATTTTCTAGTATTGTACAAACGTCCATCATAAATGGTCATTTGTTCATCCGAGGAATTATTAGCAAAATGGCTAGCCCTGATCGTCAAGACCTTGCTTATTCTGCGGTGCGCGTGGCGCGTCTGTATTACGTTCAAAACATGACCACGGCGGCCATTGCAGAGGAAATAGGCACCTCGCGCGCAACCGTATCGCGGTTGCTGTCCTACGCCATGGAAAATGGTTTGGTGGAAATCCGCGTCCACGATCCACAAGAACTATCCGGCAGTCTCGAAACCACCATTCTCAAGCACTATGCGCTGCACTCAATCCAGGTGGTGCCGGTCACCAATGCCAGCACCGAACGCGAAAGCATGCAGCGCGTGGCCGCCCATGCTGCGGCTTATCTGAATACCCTGATCCAGCCATCGACTGTACTGGCGTTGGCGTGGGGCAATACGGTAGCAGCCATCGCCGACAATCTGATCGCCAAGCAAGTGCATGGTGTCGAGGTGGTACAACTGAACGGTTCCGGAGCCGGCAGCAATCTGATCGATAAATTCGGCGAATCGATCGTCACCCGTTTCGCACAAAACTATGGCGCCCAGGCGCACAGCTTCCCGGTGCCGGCCTTCTTCGACTATGCCGATACACGCACGGCCCTGTGGCGCGAGCGCGGCATCAAGTCGATACATGCTTTGCAGAACAGTGCCGACATTCTGTTGTTCGGCATCGGTGCGGCCGAAAACGACAGCCACATTCACACCGGCGGCTACCTTGATCAACAGGATCTGGACAGCCTGCATCAGGATGGTGTGGTCGGCGATATCGCCACCGTATTCTTCCGTGCCGATGGCAGCTGGCGCGATGTTGCCCTCAACGCCCGTGCCAGCGGCCCCGACCTTGACCACTTCCAGCGCGCGCCGCATTCCTTGTGCGTGGTCAGCGGCAAAGGACGTATTCCCGGTCTGCGCGCCGCCCTGCAAGGCGGTTATATCAATGAACTGGTAATCGATGAACCTAGTGCCCGGCTGCTAGTGCAAGCGCTGGAACAGGAATCGGCACCAACCCCAACATCAACATCAACACTGGCAACGGCGATTGCGCCGGTTGCCGCCAATCTTACTGCTACCCGCAAGCGAGCCAAGCCATGAGTACCAGCAGCAACGCCACAACCTACGACCTCCTGATCATCGGCGGCGGCATCAACGGCGCCGGTGTCGCGCGCGATGCTGCCGGCCGCGGCCTCAAAGTGGCCTTGTGCGAACAGAACGACTTCGCCGGCGCGACCTCGTCGGCCAGTACCAAATTGATCCACGGCGGCCTGCGTTATCTGGAATATTACGAATTCCGCCTGGTCGCCGAAGCGCTAGCCGAGCGCGAACATCTGCTCAACATTGCGCCGCATATTGCCTGGCCGCTGCGTTTTGTGATGCCGCATGTGAAAGGCTTGCGGCCGCGCTGGATGATCCGTCTCGGCTTATGGCTGTATGACCACATCGGCGGCCGCATCACCCTGCCGCATTCGGCCTCGATTGCGCTCGACCGCATGAGCAACCCCAGCGGCTTACGCGCCGACATCACCAAGGGCTTCGCCTATTCCGATGCCTGGGTCGACGATGCTCGCCTGGTGATCCTCAACCTGCTCAGCGCGCAGGAACACGGCGCCGATATACTGGCGCGGACACGTCTGGTCTCAGCGCAACGTGATGTCGCCAGCAAACTCTGGCACTGCGAACTAGAACACAGCCTGACCGGTGTGCGCCAGCAAGTGAGCGCGCGCGCGCTGGTCAATAGCGCCGGCCCTTGGGTCGCCAAACTGGACCAGCAACTCAACCCGCTGCAGGCAGGTGCCACGCACGCCGCCGTCAAACTGGTGCGCGGCAGCCACATCGTGGTGCCGCGCCTGTTCCAGGGCGAGCATGCCTATATTCTGCAAAACGACGACAAGCGCATCGTTTTCATGATTCCGTATGAGGACAATTACACGCTGATCGGCACCACCGATGTGCCACAGGCCGACATGGAACATGGCGCGCAGATCAGCACGGAAGAAGAAGGCTACCTGTTGCGCGCCGTCAATCAATACCTGGCCAAACCGATCAGCGCCACCGACATTGTCTGGCGCTATGCTGGCGTGCGGCCACTGTTCGATGATGCCTCCGACAATCCGTCGGCGGTCACCCGCGATTACACGCTGGTGCTGCAAGATAGCGACAATATTCCCTGCGTCTCCGTGTACGGCGGCAAGATCACCACCTATCGCCGCCTGGCGGAATCGGTGCTGGACAAACTGGCGCCATGGATGCAAACCCGCCGCGGTTCCTGGAGCAAACTGGAAAGCTTGCCCGGCGGCAAATTCAAACGCAGCGACCGTGCCCAGGAATTGACTTACCTGCTGCAAAAATATCGACAGCTCGATGTGCATTTCCTGACCCGCTTGTTCGGCCGTCATGGCCGCAATGCGCACGGCATCCTGAAAGAAGCACAAACCCCGGCTGAATTGGGACGCGACTTTGGTGGTGGCCTGACGCAGCGCGAAGTCGATTATCTGGTCCTGCACGAATGGGCGTGTCAGCCGGACGATATTTTATGGCGTCGAACCAAATGCGGCCTGCACATGAGCGAACTGCAACGCAGCGAATTCAGCACTTGGTTCCAACAGAACTTCACCAACGGCAAGCCGGTGACCGGCGCAGCAACTGGGCGCTGATGCAGCAATCCGTTATTGGGGTGGCCCGACAAGTGCCGAACTTTAACGATCAGGAGTAATCAGAATATGCATTCCTTTCATCCAATTGCACCTGGCCGGGCAGCGGCTGTTTTGTTCGACAGCGCGCCCCAGTTGACGGCCCTATGACGACTCTGCTCAATCTTCTCTCGGCGTTGGCCCTGCTGGTATGGGGCACGCATATCGTGCGTACCGACGTGCTGCGCGTCTATGGTGCGCAGTTGCGGCGTATCCTCAGCACCAGCATCAAACGGCGCAGCCTGGCGTTTCTGGCTGGCCTCGGCGTGACCAGCCTGGTACAGAGCAGTAACGCCACTGCCGTCATTGTCTGCTCGTTTGTTGCTCAAGGCTTGATCAGCCTGACCCCAGCCCTGACCATCATGCTCGGCGCTGACGTTGGCACGGCCTTGATGACGGGCGTATTAAGTTTCGATCTGTCGTGGATTTCGCCCTTGTTGATTTTTGGCGGCGTGGTGGTCTACCTGTCGCGGCGACACACTGCGATCGGCCGTATGGCGCGCGCCACGATCGGCCTGGGTCTGATCCTGCTGGCATTGCAGATGATCACCGCGGCCACCCAGCCGATGATTCAGGGTGCCGGCATCAAGGTGCTGTTTTCGACCTTGACCGGCGACGTTATTCTGGATGCGCTGATTGGTGCCATCTTCGCCATGCTGACCTATTCCAGCCTGGCGGCAGTGCTACTGGCAGCAACGCTGGCGACGTCCGGCATCATTTCCCTCAAGGTGGCCTTGTGCCTGGTCATTGGCGCCAACCTTGGCAGCGGCATTCTGGCCTTGCTCAGCGCTGCCAGCCAGAACGTGGCGGGCCGCCGGGTGGCACTGGGCAGCATGCTGTTCCGACTGTCGGGGGCCGTTGTGGTACTGCCCTTCATCAATCATCTGGAAGCATGGATTGGCCTGCTGACACTCGATTTGCGGGTTGGCGTGGTGGCCTTCCATGTGCTCTATAACACCGTACGCTGCGGCTTGCTGCTGCCGCTGGTGGGCCCGATGTCGCGCTTGTGCGAGCGACTGCTGCCGGAATCTCAGAAAGACGACGATCACGCCATCAGTGCCCGCCATCTCGATACTGCGGCAATCGAAACGCCCTCACTGGCGCTAGCCAATGCCGCGCGCGAAGTATTACGCATCGGCGATCTGATCGAAAAAATGCTGCTCAATCTGCTGCTGGTAATCCGTAACAACGACCAGTTGCGCGCGCAGCAGATCCGCAAGCTCGATGATGATGTGGACAAGCTGTACACCGCCGTCAAGATGTATCTGGCACGCGTCTCACGCGAAGAACTGAACGAAAAGGAAGTACGCCGCTGGACCGATATCGTCACGCTGACCATCAATCTGGAACAGGCCGGCGACATTATCGAGCGCATCGTCAAAGGCCTCGAAAGCAAAAAAATTGCGCCACAGCGCAGTTTTTCCGATGCAGGCATGAACGAGGTCTGCGAAATGCATGGACGACTGGTGGCGAGCTTGCAACTGGGCCTGTCGGTCTTCCTCGATGGCGATTTGAAGAGCGCGCAAAAACTGCTGGCCGAAAAAGAAGCGTTCCGCGACCTGGAGCGGGCCTATGCCAAGACCCACTTGATTCGTCTGGCCGGCGAAACCAAGCAAAGCATCGAAACCAGCTCGCTGCACCTGGATTTGATCAGCGATATGCGACGCATGCATTCGCTGTTCTGCTCAACTGCCTATGCGGTACTGGATGCGGCCGGCATGCTGCGCCGCAGCCGTATGGATACCGGCGAAGACCTCAAAGTACCAGAGCCAGCCCAGCAAACTCAGTAATTATTCCCATCCCCCCTGAGCGTTGCCATGCCACGCTGGCGCCATTCACGCGCCAGCGAGTTCGCTCAATGACAGGCGCAGCACCAGGCCGCGTTGCAGATCAAAATGTACGTTGAACAAGCGCTCTTCATGCACGTGGACGTATTTCCAGTCCCACACTTCTTCGCCCATGCGCACGAACGGCACCATACTGCGCGGCCGGCCCAACATGCGCGCCACCTGCGCTCGCGTCATGCCTTGTCGGACCTGATCAAAGTTGGCCATGGTCAACACTTGCTGCCAATCAAGCAACTTGCCCCATTGATCGATCCAGAACATCCAAGTCCGCACTCCCTGCGGTCCACTCGGATAGACCAGCACACGGTTGCCGTTGTCATCGACATGCTCGCTGTCAGCTTGCCCCATGGCAAGGCGCACCTCCGCTTCGCTTGATATACCCTTGATCCACTTGTCCACACCGCACTCCCTATGCCGTCAATTCCAACCTGTCCGACCCGATGCAATTGATTATCGCGTGGCAAGACAGGGTAGAATAACGCCTGTCACCGGAACCCATACCGGTTTATTGTGTTTGCCCTGTTCCCAGGAAATATCATGCTATTCCCAAAATGCGTCATCAAATACGAATCAGAAGCCACTAAGTTCATCGCCGAACTCAAGCAAAAGAATCCACAACTGGAAGAACAGCAACGCGACGGCCGTGCCTTGCTGTGGGACAAAGCACCGATCGATCTGGACAAGACCGCACGCGACCAACAGTCGCGCGTGCAACAACAGCCTTACGTCTATCAAAACCACTAATCAGTCAGCATGATCGAAAACGCCGGACAGGCTTCTGCCGACGCGACTGCACTGACACTGGCAGGACAGCCGGACAGTACACCCGATGTCATCGATGGGGTGGCTTTTGCCAAGCTGTACGGCGAACCGCTGTTCAAGCTGCCGAATGACCTGTACATCCCGCCCGATGCGCTGGAAGTGTTTCTGGAAGCATTTCAGGGACCGCTGGATTTGTTGCTGTATCTGATCCGCAAGCAGAACTTCAATATCCTCGATATTCCGATGGCGCAGGTCACCTTGCAATATCTCGAATACGTGGAGCAGATCCGCAAACATAACCTGGAGCTGGCAGCCGAGTATTTGCTGATGGCAGCCATGCTGATCGAAATCAAATCACGCATGCTGCTGCCAGTGAAGAAGGCCAGCAACAGCGATGAAGCCGAAGACCCACGCGCCGAACTGGTCCGCCGCCTGCTCGAATATGAGCAAATGAAACTGGCGGCACAGGAACTCGATTCCTTGCCACAAGTCGGTCGCGACTATGTGCGCACCCAGATCCATGTCGAGCAAACTGTGGTCACGCGCTGGCCGGAGGTCGACCTCGACGACTTGCAGGCAGTCTGGTCCGATATCATGCGGCGCGCCAAATTGACCGCGCATCATCACATCAGCCGCGAAGAATTGTCGGTACGCGAACACATGACCGGCATTTTGCGCCGTCTGCAATCGGCGCGGTTCGTTGAATTCGCCGACCTGTTCGATCCGTCGCGTGGCGTGCCGGTGGTGGTGGTCAACTTCATCGCCCTGCTCGAACTGGCCAAGGAAACCCTGATCGAAATCACCCAGGCCGAAGCGTTCGCGCCGATTTACGTGCGGCTGTCATATTCCCCGAGCTAAGCGCGGCAACAGCCTGTGCTGTTGCTCACGCATACCGCTCAGAAGCGCCGCGTTGCCATTTACTAAAATCAAACCATGAAAATCATCTCATCCATCGAAGAGCTGCGCGACCAACTGCGCGGGCAACTGCGCACCGCATTCGTCCCCACCATGGGAAATCTGCACGAAGGCCATCTGTCGCTGATGCGACTGGCTCGCACCCATGGCGATCCGGTGGTGGCATCGATTTTCGTCAATCGCCTGCAATTTGGCCCCAATGAAGATTTCGATAAATATCCTCGCACCTTTCAGGCTGATATCGAGAAACTGGAAAAAGAAGGTGTCTATGTGCTGTTCGCGCCGAGCGAAAAAGACCTCTATCCCGAACCGCAAGAGTACCGCGTGCGACCACCTGACGATCTCGGCAATATCCTCGAAGGTGAATTTCGCCCTGGCTTTTTCACCGGCGTGACCACCATCGTGCTCAAGCTGTTTTCCTGTGTGCAGCCGCGCGTGGCAGTGTTTGGCAAAAAGGACTATCAGCAATTAATGATCGTGCGCAACATGGCACGCCAGTTTGCCCTGCCTACCGAAATCATTGGTGCCGAAACCTTCCGTGCCGACGATGGCCTAGCCTTGTCGTCACGCAATGGTTACCTGTCGACCGATGAACGGGCAGAGGCCCCGGCCCTGTACCGGGCACTCAACCAGGTTGCCGACGACTGGCGCAGCGGCCAACGCGATATCGCCAAACTTGAGCAGACTGCGATGGCAACGCTGACGCAACGCGGCTGGCAGCCTGATTACATTTCGCTGCGCAAGCGCGGTGACTTGCAGGCGCCTTCGCCTGAAGACATGGCACGCGACGAACCCTTGGTGGTCGTTGCCGCGGCCAAGCTCGGCAAGACACGTTTGATCGACAATCTGGAGATTTGATGCTGCCATCAGGTCATCGTTTTAACGCGAAATAGCCCGATCTTTCCGTCAACGATGACCATGTATTAACCCGATGGGCACCGTTGAGGGCCATCAGACTAAGCGCAGCTTACCTTGCCAGCTTCTACCGCTCAAAAAACTAGAACCGGTAAATCAGGCCTGCTGAGAATACATTCAACTTGATATTGTTCTGGCCGCCGATACCAACATAGCGTGTATAAGCCAGTTGTGCTGCGACGGCCTCGGTGATATTGCGGTGATAACCCAATCCCGCCAGATAACCGGTGCCATTGCTGACCAACGAGGTCATCGCTGTGCGGCCCGGTGCCACTGTCTGCACAGCAGTGGTAAGTTCTGTGCGCGATACACCTGCCTTGATGAACCAGGCCGGCGCGAGCTCGCTGAATCGGTACACCAGCGCCAGATCCTCGCCTTTGGCGCTGATCCTAGCGTTATAGTTGACCACGCCATTGCTGGCGGACTGGCGGAAATCACCCGTTCTCAGGTAGGCCAGTTCCACTCCTAAATTATTATTAAATTGATAACCCAGCAATAACCGCCATACCCCTACCGCAGTGCTGTGTGAAGTAGTGTGAAAGCCCGGCGGCAGATTGGTGCCGTTCGATGGCGTTGCATACGCACCGTCCAGACCTGCATAGATCCCGGTATCAACCTTGTTTTGTGCCATGGCCGTCGTGGCCAGCAGCATGGACGCCAGCAGCATCCCCCCTTGCTTGTACATGTTCAGTGCCTGTTCGGTTTTTTGATCACTAACTATCCTTACAAGTCTTACCAGACCCGGCGGCATTATAGCGAGATGCCGGATAGCAAGATATGCAAAGTGTGATTTTTGCCACGTTCTTTCCGATCGGACGACGATTAGCACCCTAAATACACTTGAACTAGGCCGTCTCAACACAAAATCCTGCGGCAATGCGAGCACAGCCCGCTTGCAACAAGTACTATTTCAGAATCAGTGATGACAAGCAGACCATCGATACAGTAACATTACCAAAAGCCAACATGCTCGTCATAACGTTATTGAAACGGGGAATATTCCTCGCTTTTTGAACGATGGGGCCGCTTGACAGGAACATATAATTCCAGCAATACCTAGCGGAGTTGCGTTTCGACAGAGACGCAAACAGGGAACCAGGCAAATCTCTTCAGGTTTATCGTTGGCTGCCGATAACTACCTTATCGGCAACGTCACGATGGCTCGCTCCGCTCATACCGCCATGCATCGTCTGTCTTCAGGAGCTTCTTATCACCGAACCACCTCGTCGAACTATGTAATTCAGTTGTGACAGATTGTCCGCCTTTGCGACGCACGCCAGTAACGCTTCAAATTTGTATGGAGATACCAAGATCATGAGTGAAGATGTAGATTTAGAGGCACTTTTCGACGAGATTTCAGCACAGTCCATGCCCGCCGCGACCTCGGCCGCAACCCCTGTTGCTGCACCAGCGGCGGCTGAGGAAGAGCAGGAAGATCAGACTGACAAGCCAATGTACGAGCGCCTGGGCGGTATCGTGCGCCTGTTGCACGACTCCATGCGCGAACTCGGTTACGACCGCTCGCTGTCGGACGTGGCATTACAAATCGGCGATGCGCAAGGCCGTCTGGAACACGTCGCCACGCTGACCGAACAAGCAGCCAACAAGGTACTCAACACGATTGACGCTGGCATGCCGGCGCAGGATGCCCTCGGCAGCAAGGCCAAAGACATCGATGATCGCTGGGCGCGCCTGTTTTCCGGCCAGATGAACATTGACCAATTCAAGCTGTTGGCAACCGACTCCAAGAACTTCTCGGCAGCGGTGATCACAGCGACCGAAGTGGAAAAAGCGCGCATGCTGGAAATCATGATGGCGCAAGACTTCCAGGACATCACCGGGCAGTTGATCAAAAAAATCGTGGCTATTACCGCCGTGGCCGAACGCGAACTGGCACAATTGCTACGCGACAACGCTCCGCCGGAAGTCAAAGCCGCCATAGAAAAACCGCCTGAGTTGTTGAACGGCCCATCAGCGCCAGGTTCGGCTATGGTACAAAATGACGTGGATGATTTACTTGATAGCTTGGGGTTCTAATGGATGATGAAATGCTCAAGGATTTTGTCGTTGAGGCACTGGAGCTCGCGACTAACGTTGAAGAGCATCTGCTGACTCTTGAACGACATCCTGACGATCTGGAAATTTTGAACGCGGTGTTCCGCGCGTTTCACACCATTAAAGGCGGCGCTGGTTTCGTCAATCTGCCAGCGATGGTTTCGGCCTGTCACTTGACCGAAAACCTGTTCGATGCGCTGCGCAACGGCAAAGCCTTGGTCACACCATTGGCCATTGAAGCAGCCTTGCAGGCCAGCGGCTTTGTCGCTGACCAGCTCACCGAATTAGCCAACGGCGCTGATCCTGCCAGCCTGGCGTCGATGCCGCAAGATCTTGAAGACATTCTGACACAAGCGATTGAAGGCAAGGATACGGCAGCACCGGCGGCGGCACCTGCACCGGCTCCTGCGGCAGTGGCAACTGCCGCGGCTGAAGTAGTATTGGCGCCCTCAGCCAATGGCGGAGACAGTGTGCTCGGCGCTGATGGCACGCTCGACTGGAATGCACTTTATCAAGCTGTTACTGGCGCTGCTGCTACTGCACCGACTGCAGTTACAGCTGCGGCACCAGTGGTCGAGACACCGGCGGCGGACCATGGTCATCCCAAAGCCCTGCCCTCGGCCAATCCAAAGCCACCTGCAGCACCTGCTGCGGCACCTGCGGCTCGGCGCACCTCCGACTCTTCCGGCGGCAGCAGCAAGGAAGAAAGCATCCGGATCGATGCCGGCAAGCTCGATGCCTTGCTCGAAGTGGCGGGCGAATCAGTGCAGGCGGCCAACCAGGCCGCTGTGTTGCTGGAAAAATTGCAGCAATTCAAGTTTGAAGGCAATGCCGCAGCCTTGATGTCGACGCTGGCGGAAACCTTGGGACGCGCCTCGCGCTATTCGAGCGAATTGCAACGGGCAACACTGTCGACACGCATGCAGCCAGTCGGCCGTTTGTTCCAGAAATTCCCGCGTTTGGTACGTGAACTGGCCAAGGACTTGGGCAAGGATGTCGATCTGGCCATCTCCGGCGCTGAAACTGAAGTTGACCGGGTGGTGGTGGACAGCCTCTACGACCCACTGGTGCACATGTTGCGCAACTCGCTCGACCATGGCATCGAAACCGACCGCGCCGCTGCCAGCAAGCCCAACAAGGCCACCATTTCGCTCAAGGCATGGCAGGAAGCCAGCAGCGTCATGATCGAGATTTTCGATGACGGCAAGGGTATGGATCCCGATATGCTGCGCAGTAAAGCCATCAGCAAGGGCTTGATCGGCGAGCATGATGCCCAGAGCGTCGACGAAGCCTTGCAATTGGTGTTCCTGCCCGGCTTCTCGACCAAGGAAGTAGCTTCCAGTGTGTCTGGCCGCGGCGTCGGTATGGACGTGGTGAAAACGGCGGTGGAAAAACACCGCGGTACGATCCGCATCGATTCGACACTGGGCGTCGGTACGCGCTTCTCGATTCGTCTGCCGATTGAACTGTCGATCATCCCTACCATGCTGGTTCGTACGGCTGGTGCTGCATTGGCGTTGCCAATGGCAGTCGTGGAACGTGTGGTGGAATTGCCCGACGAATTCGACGAAGTCGGCGGTGCGCCAGTGTTGCGTGATCAAGGCCGTCCATTGCCAGTGCATTCGTTGGCGGGCGTACTCGGTTATGAACCCGGCAACGAACGCGTCGGCATCGTCATGGCTGTACCACATCCCTACATCCTCGGCGTCGAAGCCGTCGAAGGCACTGCCGACCTGGTGATCAAGCCATTGACCGCGATTCACACCAACGGCATCACCGGTACTGCACGCTCTGCTGAAGGCGAGTTGGTGCTGGTGGTTGGTCTGTCGTTCCTGCTCGAAGGCTGCCGCGCAGTACCTGCCAAGGCAGTCGCGCAAGTCTGATGCATTCTGCTTCCCGGTGCCGCAGGCTCACTGCGCGGCGCCGGGAAAGTAGCAACTCCGCACTACTCTCCCACCACCGCGCTTATCCCTGGCATCGTCAATGATGCGGCTGGGCATAGCGCTCCGACAAGGTTTCATACAACGGCGGCGCGAAGAAACGCGACACCCGGCTGGCCAGCAAGGCCGTTGCCATCAGTGGAATCACAAACGCATGGCCATTGATCATTTCCATCACGATCACGAAGGCGGTAATCGGTGACTGTGTCACGGCAGCCAGATACCCCACCATCGCCAGCGCAATCAACATCGACAGTGATGTGCTGCCAAACACCATGTGCAGCAGATTGCCGAAGCCGGCACCAATCGACAGCGACGGCGCAAAAATACCGCCTGGAATCCCCGGCAGATACGACGCCACCATCGAGACCATCTTGGCCAGCGGATAGAATGCCGACAACTGCTCGTGGCCCATCAGCAAGCCCTTGGCTTCAGCGTAGCCGCTACCATAGGTGACGCCACCGGCAACCACACCAACTACTGCCACCACCAGACCGCACAAGGCACCGAACACGACCGGCCGTTCGGCGCGCAAGATACGTATTGGCGCAGGAATCCACTTTTGTGTATTGAGCAGCAACCAGCAAAAGACCCCGCCAGCCGCCCCCATAAGCAAGCCGCAGACAACGGTCGCAACGATGGCTTGACCGGCGCTGTCGGCACCGGCAGTAATTGCACCGAAATAGATATAGTTGCCATTGAGCCCTAAAGCCACTACACCAGCAAAAATGATGGTGGTGATGACGATGCCGCTGGCGCGCTGCTCAAAGCTGCGCGACAACTCCTCGATGGCAAACACGATCCCCGCCAACGGGGTATTGAAGGCGGCCGACAAACCTGCGGCGGCACCAGCCAGGATCAAGCGCTTTTCCATGATCACGCTGGGGCGCGGATAAAACCGCCGCATATACAGCATCATCGCCGCACCGACCTGCACCGTCGGGCCTTCGCGGCCAATCGTAAAGCCCCCCAGTATGCCCAGAAACGACACGCCGATCTTGCCGGCAACGATCTTCAACGACAGCAGCTTCGGTGCCAGCTTGGTGCGCGTCTCGCCCTGCTCGCCCAGTGCCGCGATGACCTGTGGAATACCACTGCCCTCGGCACCGTTGAAGAAACGCCGGGTCAGCCAGACACACAAGGCACTCATGGCCGGCGTCAGGATCAGCGGTAACCAGACGTGGTCGCGCTGCGCCGCGCGAAACAGGCTGAAACCGAAATCAATCAGCCAGGCATACATGACCGCCACCAGCCCGACCAGCACCGCCCCTAGCCACAACACACCGTACTGCAACCACAATCGGCGCACCCGGCGCAAGGTATGGCCGTGCAAGCCGCTCAACAAAGACATCATCACGCTTCCCTACAAACTTACAATTCGTACATATCTTTTTCGCCTTCCATGACCTGGGCTATCAACTTCCGATTCAAGGTCGGTGCCAGCAGTTCAATGAAGGTATAGACATAACTGCGCAGATAAGCACCCTGCTTGAGCGCCACACGCGAGACATTGGTGCCGAACAGGTGACCGGCGGTCATCGCGCGCAGGCCACGGTCGCGTTCGCTGTCAAATGCCATGCCGGCGATAATGCCCACGCCCATGCCCAGCTCGACATAGGTTTTGATGACATCGGCATCGATCGCTTCGAGTACGATATCCGGTTTCAATTCGCGCAGATTGAAGGCATGGTCGATCTTGCTACGACCGCTGAATGCGGCATCGTAGGTAATCAGCGGATAGGTAGCGATTTCCTCCAGCGACAGATTTTTGGATTTGAGCAAAGGATGGTCAGGCGGCACCACCACCACATGCTCCCACTGATAGCATGGCAAGGACACCAAGCCCTCGCCCGAGGCCAGCGCTTCGGTGGCAATGGCGATATCGGCCTGGTCATTACGAACCATTTCCGTGATCTGCTTTGGATTGCCCTGCAGCAACGATAACCGCACCTTGGGATACTTCTGGGTAAACGCCTGCACTACCTTGGGCAACGAATAGCGCGCCTGGGTATGCGTGGTGGCAATCGTGAAACTACCGCTGTCATGCGCGGCAAACTCCTTGCCGATGCGCTTGAGGCCATCGACTTCCTGCATGATCAGTTCAACCGAGCGCAATACCGCACGACCCGGTTCGGTCAGGCCGCGTATGCGCTTGCCATGACGGGTGAAAATATCCACACCGAGCTCTTCTTCAAGCTCAATGATGGCCTTCGATACCCCGGGTTGCGAGGTAAACAGTGCTTTGGCGGCTTCCGTGAGATTATAATTTTGTCTTACCGCTTCTCTGACGAAGCGGAATTGATGCAAATTCATGCGCCTTCCCTCATTATGTCGACCTGCAGGCGGTCGCATCCAGATCTGGGCTGACCTGCGTCTTGGGGCTCCGATCAACGAACGACTGCCAAACGAATTTGCATATGCCGAATGTGCATATAAGCAAATGAATTGTATGTAGTTTGGTTTGAAACCTAAGTTTATTACGATTCGACCTGTTATAGACGAGGTGTTATGACTGTTTCTTATGTAGTCAGTGGATTTGCTGTCGGATTGCTGGTCGGATTGACCGGCGTCGGTGGCGGCTCGCTGATGACTCCCCTGCTGACGCTGCTGTTCGGCATCCATCCGAGCGTGGCGGTCGGCACTGACCTGGCCTTCGCTTCGGCGACCAAAACGGCCGGCACTTTTGCGCACCGCTTCAAAGGTACCGTGCGTTGGGACATCGTGCGTCGCCTGTGTGTCGGCGCGCTGCCGGCGGCAGTGTTCGCGACTCTGCTGCTCAAGCACTTCGGCGCGGTTAGCGCCGAGATCAGTCAAATCATCCGTTATTCGATTGCCGTTTCAGTGTTTCTGACCGTGATTGCCTTGTTGTTTAAAGGCAAACTGCAGGGCTGGCTCAATGCCCACCCTGAACGCCATCTGCAAGGCCGTCAACTGATCAATGCCACCGTGCTGGCGGGTGCAGTACTTGGCATTTTGGTCACCATTTCCTCGATTGGCGCTGGCGCCGTCGGCGCGACCTTGCTGGTGCTGTTGTATCCCCGCTTGTCGCCGGCCGAAATTGCCGGCACCGATATTGCCTATGCCGTACCATTGACCGCCATCGCTGCGGTTGGGCACTGGTGGCTGGGTTCGATCGACTGGAGTCTGCTGGGTGCCTTGCTGCTGGGTTCAGTGCCTGGCATCACCATTGGCTCGCTGGCAGCGCGTGCGGTACCGGAAAAAATTTTGCGTGGCCTGCTGGCAATTACGCTGACGAGCGTTGCCCTAAAGCTGGTTTTTTAATCATACGGATTCTCCACTGAAGATTCCGAAAAGACGTTAACAGGGACCATAAGATGTACCGTTATGACCAATACGATCACCAGATCGTCAAAGAGCGCGTTGCACAGTATCGAGACCAGGTTCGGCGCCGCCTTTCCGATGAGCTGATCGAAGACGAATTCCGTATCCTGCGTCTGCAAAACGGCTTGTACCTGCAGCGCCACGCCTACATGCTACGCATCGCCGTACCCTATGGCCTGCTGGCCTCGCGTCAAGTCCGCATGTTTGCCCATATCGCACGCAAGTACGATCGCGGCTATGGTCACTTCACCACGCGCCAGAACATTCAGTTCAACTGGATAAAGCTGGAAGAGTCACCCGATATCCTGGCCGAATTGGCTACGGTGGAAATGCACGCGATTCAAACCTCGGGCAACTGCATCCGCAACACCACCTCGGACGAGTTGGCTGGTGTCGCCGCCGACGAGATCGTTGATCCGCGTCCTTATGCCGAAATGATTCGCGAGTGGAGTACCTTCCACCCTGAATTCGCCTATCTGCCGCGCAAGTTCAAGATTGCCATCAGTGGCTCCGCACAAGACCGCGCGGCCACCGCCGTACATGATATCGGGCTGCACGTGATCAAGAACGAGGCCGGCGAAGTCGGTTTCCGCGTGCTGGTCGGCGGCGGCATGGGTCGTACCCCGATTCTGGGCAGCCAGATCCGTGACTTCCTGCCATGGCAGCATGCCATGTCCTATCTGGAAGCGATTCTGCGTGTGTACAACCAATACGGCCGTCGCGACAATATCTACAAGGCGCGCATCAAAATCCTGGTCAAGGCGATTGGTCCGGAAGAATTCGCGCGCCAGGTCGAAGCCGAATGGCAAGACATCAAGGATGGCCCGGCCACGTTGACCGAAGAAGAATTGCAGCGCGTAGCGCACTACTTCACTGCACCTGCGTATGCCACGTTGCCAGCAGTCGATGTTGAATTCGAACAAAAGAAAGCGACCGACAAGGGCTTTGCCAACTGGCTCAAGCGTAACGTCAAGGACCACAAGGTTCCAGGCTACGCGGCGGCGATTCTGTCGCTGAAGAAAACTGGCGTGCCGCCAGGTGACATTACCGCTGACCAACTCGATTTCGTCGCCGATCTGGCCGACCGCTACAGCTTTTCGGAGCTGCGCGTCACGCACGAACAAAATCTGGTGCTGGCCGACGTCAAGCAAAGCGAACTGTATGCGCTGTGGCAGGAAGCCAAGGCGCACGGCCTGGCTACGCCCAACATCGGCTTACTGACGGACATCATCTGCTGCCCCGGTGGCGATTTCTGCTCGCTGGCCAATGCCAAGTCGATCCCGATTGCGCAAGCGATTGCAGAACGCTTCGATGACATCGATTTCCAGCATGACATCGGCGACATCGAATTGAACATCTCCGGTTGCATCAACGCCTGCGGCCACCATCACGTCGGCAATATCGGCGTGCTCGGAGTCGACAAGGACGGTGCCGAGTGGTATCAGGTGTCGCTGGGCGGTGCCCAGGGTAACCATTCCAGCATCGGCAAGATCATCGGCCCGTCGTTCTCGGCGCATCAGATGCCGACCGTGATTGATCGCCTGTTGCAGGTCTATGTCAAACAACGCATCGAAGACGAACGTTTCATCGACACCGTACGCCGCGTCGGCGTCGTGCCGTTCAAGGATTTCGTCTATGCCACCCCGATCAAAGCTGATCACGTTACTGGAGAAGACGTCTGTGCCTAATCTGATCAAAGACAAGCTCGTCATCGACGACGACTGGACCGTATTGCGCCTCAATGAAGGTGAAACTGCCGACACCGTCAGCGTGCCTGTCGGCAAGATCATCGTGCCGCTGGCCGTCTGGCAAGCCCAACGCGCTGCCTTGCAGAGCCGTGCGCAACTGGGCGTATGGCTGGCCAGCGATGAACGTCCGGAAACACTCAAGGACGATCTGGCGCCATTCCAGGTTATCGCCGTGGATTTCCCCAAGTTCGCCGACGGCCGTGGTTATTCGATCGCCTACAACTTGCGCGCACGCCTCGGTTATACCGGCGAACTGCGCGCCATTGGCGATGTGCTGCGCGATCAATTGTTTTACATGCAGCGCGTTGGTTTCAATGCGTTTGCGGTGCGTGCCGACAAGGACATCCACGACGCTCTCAAAGGCCTGACCGATTTTTCGGAGAAGTATCAGACTTCCTGGGATGAAAAAAATCCGCTGTTTCGCCGCGCCAAACGCGACACCGTCACAGCACGTGATTGACAGCGGTATCGACGCAGAAAGCACACCATGTCCGACCCCGCATTGCAAGACCTGATCGCCCGCACCCGCGCCACACTGGAACAGATCGCTGCCGAGTTCACACCGGCCGTGTTTGCTTCCAGCCTGGCGGCAGAAGATATGGTGCTGACCGACATGATCTTGCGCAGCAAACTGCCGATTACCATTTTCACACTCGAAACCGGCCGCCTGCACAAAGAAACGCTGGGCATGCTTGACCGCATCAAGGAAACCTACGACTACCAGGTCACACCGTTTCGTCCAGAGCCGCTAGCGATTGAAGAATATGTCGCCAGTCATGGCCTCAACGGCTTCTACGACAGTGTCGAGCTGCGCAAGGAATGCTGCCGCATCCGCAAGATCGAGCCGCTCAATCGCGCACTGGCCGGCAACAAGTCCTGGGTCACCGGACAACGGCGGGCGCAATCGGTCACGCGTGCGACGCTGGACGTACAAGAAGACGACCCGGCCCATGGCATGGTCAAATTCAATCCACTGGCCGACTGGTCCGAGGAAGATGTCTGGCGATACCTGCGCGACCATCAGGTTCCCTACAATCCGCTGCACGATCAGGGCTATCCGTCGATTGGCTGCGAACCCTGCACGCGCGCCATCCAGCCCGGCGAAGATGTGCGCGCCGGACGCTGGTGGTGGGAAAATCCCGACTCCAAGGAATGCGGCCTGCACGTGGTCGATGGCAAGCTGATCCGCATCAAATCGCAAAGCGTTGCACCCCATTGAATCTGCCCGCAGTTGCTTGACGCCTGCCACCTCTGAACTGAACCAACCGCAATCCGACTTGAACCAAAGGTCATCGTATGAACACAGCAGTTGAACAACTATTTCTCGGCAATGCCAGCAGCCGTCACCTCGACTGGCTAGAGTCCGAGGCAATCCACATCATGCGCGAAGTTGCTGCCGAATGCAGCAATCCGGCGCTGCTGTTTTCGGGCGGCAAGGACTCGGTGGTGTTGCTACGCATTGCCGAAAAGGCCTTCCGCCCCGGCAAATTCCCCTTTCCGCTGGTGCATATCGATACCGGTCACAATTTTGCAGAAGTCATCGCGTTCCGCGACCAGCGCGCTGCCGAACTCGGCGAGCGGCTGGTGGTACGCTCAGTGGAAGATTCCATCAAACGCGGCACCGTGCGCCTGCGCAATCCATTGACCGATTCGCGCAATGCGGCACAAGCGGTGACACTGCTGGAAACCATTGATGAATTCAAGTTCGACGCCTGTATCGGCGGCGCTCGCCGCGATGAAGAAAAGGCACGCGCCAAGGAACGCATCTTTTCGTTCCGCGATGAATTCGGCCAATGGAATCCCAAGGCGCAACGTCCGGAACTCTGGGATCTCTACAACACCCGCGTCCATCCTGGCGAAAACATGCGCGTGTTCCCGATTTCCAACTGGACCGAGCTCGACGTCTGGCAATACATCGCACGCGAAAAACTGGCCTTGCCGCCGATCTACTTTGCCCATGAGCGCCAAGTGATCGCGCGTAACGGCCTGCTGGTGCCGCTGACCGATCTGACGCCGGCGCGCGATGGTGAAATAGTGGAAAACCGCATCGTGCGCTTCCGCACCGTGGGTGATATTTCCTGCACCTGCCCGGTGGCCTCCGACGCCACTTCGGTCGACGCCATCATTGCCGAAACCGCTGTCACCCAGATCACCGAACGTGGCGCCACGCGCATGGACGACCAGACCTCGGAAGCTTCGATGGAAAAACGTAAAAAAGAAGGATATTTCTGATGAATGCCGCTGTTGCCGAACAAGACTTGAGCACATCCGCTCACACCACTCACGAGCGCGGCCTGCTGCGTTTCATCACCGCTGGCTCGGTTGATGATGGCAAGAGCACGCTGATCGGCCGCCTGCTGTTCGACAGCAAAGGAATCTTCGCCGACCAGTTGGACGCCATCTCGCGTGCCAAACACAAGCGTACCGTTGGCGACACCATCGACCTGTCGCTGCTGACCGATGGACTGGAAGCAGAGCGCGAACAAGGCATCACGATTGATGTCGCCTATCGCTACTTCGCCACCCCAAAACGCAAGTTCATCATCGCCGACACCCCGGGCCATGAGCAATACACGCGCAACATGGTCACCGGTGCCTCGACGGCCGACGCCGTGATCATCCTCATCGATGTCTCCAAGGTCAAACTGGGCGACGATGGCAGCGTGGAATTGCTGACCCAGACCAAGCGCCATTCGACGATTGCGCACTTGCTGCAAATCCAGCATGTGATTGTGGCCGTCAACAAGATGGATCTGATCAACTACGACCAGGCGGTATATGACCGCATCGTTGGCGCTTACCTGGAATTTGCCGCGCAACTGGGACTCAAGGATGTGCGCCCGATCCCGCTGTCGGCACTGGCCGGTGACAACGTCGTCACCGTCGGCGACAATTTGTCATGGTATCAAGGCCCGACGCTGATTGAATTGCTGGAGTCGCTTTCGGTCTATGAAGATGCACATGCAGAACCGTTCCGCTTCCCGGTGCAATTGGTGGCGCGCCACAATGGTCATGAAGCCAACGATTTCCGCGGCTACATGGGCCGTATCGAAGCTGGCAAGGTACGCAAGGGCGACAAACTGCAAGTGCAGCCAAGCGGCCAGAACGCTACCGTCAAGGACATCCTGGTACTCGACGGCACGCTCGATGAAGCCTCGGCTGGTCAATCAGTCACTATTCTGCTCGATGAATATCTGGATATTTCGCGCGGCGACATGCTGACTACGGTGGACCAGACGCCGACTTTGCTCAAGACCATCAGCGCCGATCTGTGCTGGCTGTCCGAAGACGCGCTGGACTTGCGTCGCAAATACTGGCTCAAGCACACTACCAAGCAAGTGACGGCACGCGTGGCGAAAATCGATACCTTGCTTGATATCAACACGCAACAACGCCATCCGGCAGAATCACTCAAGCTCAATGATATTGCGCGCGTCTCGATCAACGTTCAGCAAGCGCTCGCGGTCGATGCCTATAGTGCAATCCGCGCCACCGGTGCCTTCATCCTGATCGATGAAGTCACCCATCAGACGGTTGCTGCTGGCATGATCCGTCTAGATGCGCAATAATCGCGGCTGCGCCGTGGCGCCGGATTCCCCGGCATCACGGCAGCAGTAACCGATGTGCCGCGTGCAAGCGCGGCCAATTCTTTTTTGACCGCATGAGCCAGCCAACTTCGCCTCCGCCAGTGCCAACGCCCGCAGCGATTGCCGGCAAGGTTTATCTTATCGGTGCCGGCCCGGGCGCTGCCGACCTGATCACCGTGCGCGGCGCTCGCCTGCTGGGCCAGGCCGAGGTTGTGTTGCATGATGCGCTGGTGACGCCAGAAATGCTGGAACTATGCCCGCAAGCGGTCAAGATTCCAGTCGGCAAACGCAGCGGCCAGCGCTCGACCGCGCAACAAATGATCAATCAGCTACTCATCGAATGCGCCCAGCAATACCGGCTGGTGGTGCGTCTCAAGGGTGGTGACCCGATGTTATTCGGCCGTGCAGATGAAGAGTTGCGCGCGCTCGACAGCCATCAGATTGCCTACGAAATCGTGCCTGGCATTACGGCAGCATTGGCGGCCGCATCCTCCGCACAACGTCCATTGACCAAACGCGGCGTGGCGCGCAGCGTATCCTTGTTCACTTCCAGTACGGCCCCCGATGAACCGAGCGAATTCATCATGCCCAACGGCGACACACTGGTGCAATACATGGGTGGCCGCGAAGCCGCCGCCACTGCACAACGCTTGCTGTCGCTAGGTTATGCGCGCAGCACGCCCGTGGTTGTGGTGGAAAACTGCAGCCGCACCAATGAACGCATTCTGGATCTGGAACTCGGCAATCTCGAACTCGGCCTGGCACAGTGCAGTGGTCCAGTACTAGTCATGATCGGCGAAGCATTGGCCATACGAGCAGCCGGCACTGACAACAGCGACAACTGAACCAGGCACGAGGCCCTTGCATGCATCTGCTCCACGATCCATCGGCACCGGTAGCGGCGCCAATCAGCTTCGACGATTTTTTGAAAGTGGATATCCGCATCGGCACCATCGTCGCTGCGCATCCCTTTCCCGAGGCACGCAAACCAACCTACAAACTGCACATCGACTTTGGTCCGAGCGTTGGTATCAAGCAGAGTAGCGCCCAGATTACGGCGCATTACCGCCTGGATGAATTGATCGGCAGACAAATTGCCGCCGTGATCAATTTCCCACCACGCCAGATCGGCAAATTCATGTCGGAAGTATTGACCTTGGGGTTTCCTGATGCCAAGGGCGAGGTGGTCTTGTTTGCCCCTGATCAAGCGACGCCCGATGGTGCGCGTTTATTCTGACTGCGCTTGAGTAACGCAATAGTGCGCCAATGCCTGCAACACGCCGGCATCTTCGCCCGCAGCGGCGGCGACATCAAATGTCACGGTCGGATAACTTTGCCGCAGTTGTTCAATCAAGACCGGTAAATCGCGCCGCACATGCCCGCCCTGCCCCAGAAAGACTGGCACAACAGTGATCTGCCGCACGCCATCGGCAACCTGCTGCTGCACCAGTTGTGGCAAATTCGGCGTCATCAATTCAAGAAATGCCAACGCCACGTTGACCTTTGGCAAACTGCTTTGCGTGAGCGCGCGCAAACGTTGAAACGGCTCGGCCCAGGCCGGGTCGCGCGCACCATGCGCAAACAGGATCAATGCCTGCTGTGCCGACATCAATGCCGCTCCACCCAGCGCAAGGCCACGATCGCCATGAGCATGAACAAGGTACTCGGCAGCGCCGCCGTCAGGAACGGCGGCCAGGCATTGAGCAAGCCCAGATGCGAGAACAGATTATTAATCAACTGAAAAGACACGCCGATCATGATGCCGGTGAAAATCTTCAAGCTCACACCACCCGCACGGAAATGCAGATAGGCAAATGGCAACGCCAGTCCCATCATGACGAAGATCGACAAGGGATAGACCACTTTCTTCCAGAAAGCGATCTCATAGCGCTCAGTGAGCTGGTGGTTAGCTTCCAGATGCTTGGTGTAGGCGCGCAAGTCATAGGCCGACATGTGGTCGGGATCGGCAAACAAGACCGAGAGAATTTCCGGCGTCACTTCCGAGGCGAATTCGTAAGTTTTGAGCTTTTCGGTGGAAATCGGCGACGTAATCGCAGTCGCCTTGTGGTTGGCGATGAAAGTCGTGCGTTGCACATCGGTCAAGCGCCAGACATGACTCCCCAGATAAGTCCCCTTGGCCGCCACGGTCAGGTCTGACAGGTGGAAGTCTTGGTCCAGCTCGTAAATCTTGAGGCCGTCGAGACTGCCATCGCCGAGAATGCGCTGAATATTCAGGAAGCGTGTGCCAATAATATTGCCGTCGAGGCCATCATCCTTGATTACGTCCTTGGCCCACAAACCTGAGCGAAATTGTTGCGACAGAGACGAACCCTGCGCCTGCAACTTGAGCTTTTCGCCGAACTCGGAGGTCTTGGGCGCGACCAGTTCGCCAAACAGAATTGTGAAGATAGCGAAGCCCAGACCGATCTTGACCAGTGCCATGGCGGCCATTCTGGTCGACATGCTCGACACGCGCATGATGGTAAATTCGGAGGTCGCAGCGAATTGCGACAATGCATAAATGGTGCCGATCAACACTGCCACCGGCATCAACTCATAAACATTGCCGGGCAAGCCCATGGCAACATAAAGCAACGCAGTCTGCAATTTGTAGCCATTGCGGCCGACCGCGTCCAATTGCCCCATCAATTCGAAGAACGCGAACAATGCCAGGAAAGCAGCCAGCGCGAAGGTTACCGAGCGCACAATCTCGGCGGTAATATAACGTTGTAAAACTCTCATTAGGCTTGCCGTTTTGAAAATTGTCCACGGCGGATGCGGGACCAGATAATAGCCGGATGATATTTGCTGTTGACCTTGAGCCGCCAGAAGAATAAGCCGACCACAATCAGCGCCACCACCAAATGCACCGGCCACCAGGCCATCATGAAGGACATGCGGTTCTGCGATACCGACGATTGGAAAACGCTGACCGTGTTGCTATACACCACGAACAACAGCAAGGCTACCAGCAGACCGATCGAACGCCCGGCACGCGGGTTGACGAACGATAAAGGAATCGCCAGCAGCATCAGCGTCAACGCCATCAATGGCAAAGCCATACGCCACAGCAATTCGCCACGGCTGTAGCTGTTGTTCTTGGATAGCAATTCCCAGGTCTGCAGCGCCCGGACTGACTTTTCACCAGCCGCAGTCGGTGACTGGTTCGCCACCGACAAGCCATAGCGTTCAAATTCGATCATCTGGAAGTCGGGCTGCGTCGGCGTGCCGTCGTAACGACGGCCTTGATTCATGACGACGAACTTCTCGCCGTCCGCATCCACTTTCATCTCGCCTTCCTTGGCAACCACAATACTGTTGCGGCCCTCGTGGAAGGTATTGACAAAGATATTCTTGACCTTGTTGGCATCGCCGGACAGGCCTTCAACGAAGAAAATCCGGTCCGCCGTGGCCGATTCCTGAAACTTGCCCGGCGAGACACGTGCGATATCTTCGCGCTTTTCAAACCGTTCGCGAAATTGCGAGCTTTGCTGGTTGGCCCAAGGCGTGGCAGCAAAGCTGAGGATGGCAGTCAGTACAATGAT
This sequence comes from Duganella sp., assembly GCA_026225475.1. Classification (GTDB taxonomy): domain Bacteria; phylum Pseudomonadota; class Gammaproteobacteria; order Burkholderiales; family Burkholderiaceae_D; genus Herbaspirillum. The sequence continues at coordinate 26,597 of JAMFSU010000045.1, read as the reverse complement.
CGGCAGGCCAAATGACAGCACCGGCTTGATCCAGCGCGTCAGACTCAGACCGCAGGCAAACCAGACCACCATTTCGGAATCCTGGTAACTGCGCGTGACCACCAGCAGCACCGAGATGAAACCGGTCAGGATCAAAATCACCGGCATGTAGTTCAATGCCTGGAAACCGATCAATGCCAGCACATCCTGCGAGCTCACCTGTCCACCGGCAGCCTGACCAAGAATCTTGATCAGCATCACCGTCAGGGTAATTGTAAATAGCGTCGTGAACACTGCGCCTGCGGTGCTCATCAATTCGCGTCGAAGAGCGCGCTCAAAAATCATTCGGGGCTTATAATCGCAGAGGTAAATCAAACAAAGGACAAGCGATGGACTTTAGCATAAAAACATTGGACGCAAAAACCTCTGTCACCGCCATCAAGACCGGCACCCTCGTCGTTGGCGTCTTTGAAAACCGCAAATTGACGCCTGCAGCACAAGCACTCGACAAAATGGGCGCCATCAGTAATGTGCTCAAATCCGGCGACATCAGCGGCAAACCCGGTAGCACCGTACTGTTGCGCGGACTGACCGGTGTCACTGCCGAACGCGTGTTGCTGGTCGGTTTGGGCAACGAAGCTGAAATCACAGAAAAGAGTTTTTCCTCTGCCATCCAAGCCGTGGTGCGCGCGTTGACCACCGTCGGCGCCAGCGATGCCCTGATCGCCTTGCCACTTGATACCGCAAAAGGTCGTGACGCTGCCTGGGCGATTCGCACACTGGTATTTTGCGCGCGTGACAACGACTATCGTTCGGACACCATGAAGAGCAAGAAAGATCCTGCTCCGACTGGTGTACGCAAATTCAGCATTGGCGTTACCGTAGCTGCCACCGCAGCCGCCAAAGTCGCATTGACAGAAGCCACTGCACTGGCTAACGGCATGGAATTGGCCAAGGAACTGGGCAATCTGCCCGGTAATGTGTGCACCCCGACCTACCTGGCCAACACTGCCAAGAAACTCGCCAAAGACTACAAACTGGGCATTGAAGTGCTTGATCGCAAACAACTGGAAGCGCTCAAGATGGGCAGTTTCCTGTCGGTCACCAATGGCAGCGACCAGCCGCCCAAATTCATCGTGCTCAAACACCTGGGCGGCAAGACCAAGGATGCACCGACTGTGCTGGTCGGCAAGGGCATCACCTTCGATACTGGTGGCATCTCGCTCAAACCGGGTCTGGGCATGGATGAAATGAAGTACGACATGTGCGGTGCCGCGTCGGTGCTCGGTACTTTCCGTGCAATTGCCGAGCTGGAGTTGAAGCTGAACGTCATCGGCGTCATCCCGACTTGCGAAAATATGCCTTCTGGCCGCGCGACCAAGCCAGGCGACATCGTCACTTCCATGTCGGGTCAAACCATCGAGGTGCTCAATACCGACGCCGAAGGCCGCCTGATCCTGTGCGATGCACTGACCTATGTTGAACGCTTCAAGCCAGCCGCCGTGGTTGACATCGCCACACTGACCGGTGCTTGCGTGGTAGCCCTGGGTCATCACAACACGGGCCTGTTCACAAGGGAAGACGACGCCCACGACCAACTCGCTGCCGATCTGCTCAGCGCCGGCAAAAGCAGCGGAGATACTGCCTGGCGCATGCCGATCCAGGATGTCTACCAGGAACAGTTGAAATCCAACTTTGCCGATATTGCCAATATCGGCGGCCAACCAGCCGGCAGCGTCACCGCCGCCTGCTTCCTCGAGCGCTTCACCAAGAAATACACCTGGGCGCATCTGGACATCGCTGGCACCGCCTGGCGCAGCGGTGCCGCCAAAGGCGCGACCGGTCGTCCAGTGCCGTTGTTGAGCACTTATCTGCTGAACCAAGCCAAGAAGGCCTCAAAAGCACGCGCATGATGCCTTGCTAGGACCACTGCCGTCACACCAGGCCAGCCGTCACTTTCGAGTGGCGGCTTTTTTATGCCTGACAACGGCAGGACTGGCTCCCCAAAAACGGATTTACCCCGACTCCCCCGACGGCGTGTCCATGAAGATCGGATCCATACCCCGCTGCAACGAGCTACTGGCCGTATCCGAGGCAAGACGCAGTTCGCGGTCCGCCATTTCAGGCCAGAGCTTGACCCAGTCATCCGGACGCAATCCCTTGCGCGTAATGACGCCACCTGACTCACGCTCAAGACATACAGCTAGCTTAGGTGAACAGCGTCGATTACCATAGGCGATCTGGCGCAAGTATCCGATAGAAGTGCCGCATCGTGCAGCCAATTCCGCACGCCGTGGTACCGACAAAGAGTTAAGAAATTGCTTGAAAGTCATGTTGCCAATGTAGCAACTGTTGAAAATCTGTCAAGCAATTGAGTCTTTACCAAAAGGTAAATTTGCGTTCAAATAAGTTCATGGATATGCATGAACACCGACGCAAACGTCTTGCTGCACTGCTGCAAGACCACTACAAAAATGATCGCAAAAAATTTTGTGACGAGAGCAATCTGAGCGAATCTCGCTTGGGACAATTGCTGTCGAGCACCTATCGTGGAGGCCAAGGTTTTGGTGAAAAAGCCGCTCGCCGTTTGGAACAACGCCTAGGTCTGAATCCACTCTATTTTGAGTTGTTGATGATCGGCGAAACCTCGGCGCATCATGCCTACCGCATACAATCTGACTCAGGAAAAAATCCCGATGACATGGTGTTCGTGCGTCAAGTCAGGTTGACGATAAAGGCTGGCAATGTGCAGCCGGATATCGAAGAAGTCATGCAAGCCAATGCCGTGCTCTGCCTGCACCGGGACTGGCTTTGCGCTCATAGCATCTTACCCGAGCAGTTGATTGCGATTGCCATCGACGATGCCGCCATGGACCCGCGGCTCAGTGATGGCGACATTGCAGTGATCAATACCAATGACACAACGCCGGTAGACAACGGTGTCTATCTACTCAACTTTAAAGGCAGTATCGTGGTCCGGCGACTGACACGCGATGTTGGTCGCTGGTTTCTGAGTCCGGACAATATCAACCGCAAACATTATCACCGAGAAGAGTTGTCTGCCGAGCATAGTGAAGTCCTAGGTCGCGTCGTATTTCTTGCCGGTCCTTATCACTGAACAGCACGAATCTCTCTTCTTAATTTTTAACATCGCAGCGCAGCATTAAATTACTACAGCGTCACTAGAGAAACTCAATCCCGACTAACCTAGTCAAGTTATTTTTAGTGGATAAATTTTGGCAATTTGTTGCTTTAAGGAAACAATTTTTATCTTTTTAGCTAACGATAACGCATGAAAAAATAAAGCAGTCATGACAACTAATACCCCAACACCGATCTCTTCAATCCCGTCAAACTAGGTCTAATTACACTGAAGAACCGCATCGTCATCTCGCCACTCACGCGTAGTCACACCCAGGCCGGTAACATACCAGGCGAAATGGTGATTTACTCGATCAGTTCTTGCGCGACAAGCCCCATACCCGCACCGATGCCTATGGCGGCTCCTTCGAAAACCGTACGCAATTACTTTTGGAAGTAGTCCAAGCGGTCACCGAAATTATCCCCAGCGAGTGAACCACTATAGAGATTCACAGGCCCGCGGATGCCCCCCAACAACGCGGATTGAGATCTGCTGCTTGGGCTGTTTTTCATATTGCAGGGATCTCGGCGTGCCAGCTTGAAAGGCAAACAATCAGCACATCTAGTTTTAAAATAAAACCAATTGATGGATACAATAACGCGTTTTACAATCCCATCCTCAAACTGGATGCATTAACATCCATCTTCTCTCATCAAGGAGCCGCTGCGACGCCATGGCAAAACGTAAAAGCCTCAAGGACGATCCTTGCCCGGTTGCTCGTTGCATCGATATCGTCGGCGATCGTTGGGCGCTATTGATTATCCGCGATGCCTTCAATGGTATGCGTAGGTTTGGTGAATTTCAGAAAAGCCTGGGCGTTGCCAAGAATATTCTATCGACGCGCTTGCGCGATCTGGTCGAAGCCGGCGTGCTGACACTGGCGCCAGCCGCCGATGGCAGCGTGTACCAGGACTATTTGCTGACGCCCAAAGGCAAGGAGTTGTTTACAGTCATACTGAGCTTGCGCCAATGGGGCGAAGGTCATTTGTATCAGCAGGACGAACCTTGCGCCACGCTGGTGGACCGCAACAGTGGCAAACCAATCAAAAAAATTGAATTGCTTAACTGTGACGGCAAAATGGTCGCGCCAAAAGATGCCATTATCAAAAAATAGCGCGAAAAAGCATTTGCGTCGCTACGCCTCGCACCCCAGGTCTGCTTTCTCGACCAAAATGCCACGGCAAAGACTTGTCCAGCATTTGTTTGATAGGCAAGTCCTACCCGGCATGTTAGGCTCTCATCTTTACAAACGTTACCAAATTTGCGTCGAAAATTGCCATGACAAAACCACTGCTGTGTGCTGCAGCCTTTTTGATTTGCCACCAGGCCTTAGCCCAGCAGTCAACAGTTCAAGATGCATCCCCTGCCCAGCCAGTGGCACTAACGCAAACGCCAGAACAAGCCGCAGTGCAAACGGCAGTGGAAGAAGAATTTCCCGAGCGTATCGTTGGAGACCTTGGCGTGGGCATATACCGTACCGAGCGCAATGTCTTAGGCAAACGCAGTAGCGCCTCGTTGCGCCCATATGCCTATTTTGACTATGGTCGATTCTTTGCGCGGGTCGACACTTTTGGTATCAAGACCGCCAAACTTGGCAATGGTTACTTGGAACTGGCCGCGCGCGCAACCTTCGATGTAATCCATTCGGAACATGGTCTGCACCAACGTTCCTCGGCAATACCGCTCGGTATTGGTACATTCCAGGAAACCAGCGTCGGCGCATTTTTTCTGAATGCCTTCTACGATGTCAACCAGTCACGCGGCAGTTTGCTTGAAGCTGTCTATGCAGCTGAATTCAAACTTGGCAGCGCAACGTTCTATCCACAAATTGGTATCGAACGGCGTAGCGCCAACTATAACAATTACTTCTATGGAGTGACATCGAACGAGGCGCTGGCCGGTGGCAATCGCTATAACGCCTATCGGGCAGGTGCTTCGATCGACCCCATGCTGTCCTTGACGCTGGAATTACCACTCAGCCAGAACTGGGTCGCCAATCTGACCTATCGCCGCAAGTGGCTCGGTGCCGCTATCGCCGAAAGCCCCATCGTCAACCGGCATATTGAAAATCTGGGCTTTGTCGCAATCAGTTACCGCTTCAAGTAAATTCTTCACTACAATATTCTGCTTGCTCGTTGCAGCATGACTGACTGCATTGCATCAGACCATTGCGGAAAAAATTGAATCGTGTCAGTCCGTGCTTGGGAACAATCCAATGCTGTTGACATTCGAAACCCTGACAGCCCAACTGGCAAACCGCGCAAATATCTCCAGTTGACCGCCACCGCAATCACTTGATCAATCATATTTTTCCATATCACATGAAGATAGCCACCTGGAACGTCAACTCCCTCAAGGTCCGCTTGCCGCAAGTACTGCAATGGCTGGGCGACAACCCGGTCGACGTACTGTGCCTGCAAGAAACCAAGCTGACCGACGACAAATTCCCGTTCGCCGAAATCAATGCCGCCGGTTATCAGGTCGCCTTTACCGGCCAGAAGACCTACAACGGCGTCGCCATCCTGTCGCGCCATCCGATCACCGACGTGATCAAGAACAATCCCCTGTTTGAAGACGAACAACAGCGCATCATCGCAGCCACAATCGAAGGTGTGCGCATCGTCTGTGCTTACATTCCCAACGGTCAGGCGCCGGATTCCGACAAATTCCAGTACAAGCTCAAATGGCTTGCCGCTTTACATCAATGGCTGGCGCAAGAGCAACTGCAACACGCCAAACTGGCGCTGCTGGGTGACTACAACATTGCACCAGAAGACCGCGATGTACATGATCCCGCCGCCTGGGTAGGCCAAAATCTGGTGTCGGAACCGGAACGGGCCGCCTTCATCCATTTGCAGAAAATGGGATTCACCGACGCCTTCCGCATGTTCGAGCAGCCTGAAAAACTGTTTAGTTGGTGGGATTACCGGCAAATGGGCTTTCGCCTCAACAAGGGCATGCGTATCGACCACATCCTCTTGTCGCCGCCATTGGCCGCTGAGTGTACCGCCTGCGTGATCGACAAAGTACCGCGCAAATGGGAACAGCCATCCGACCATACCCCGGTCATTGCGACGCTTGGATAAGCATCGTTAATCTGGTGCCCTACGTAACAATGCCCGCTGCTGCGGGCATTGCCTTATGACAATAAACAAACACTTACCGTAATTATTCCGGCTTCTTCATCAACTGTTTTTCAAACGCCACGTCCAGTTTGCTGACGCGCTTGGGCTTCTGTGGCCCATACGCATTGACGAATGTGACAAACGCATCGAGCGGCAGTGGCTCGCAAAGCTTCTCGGCGGGGTTTTCCGAGGTACGCTGGAGCAAATAAAACATTTCGCCGGAGGTGCGCGCCATCGAATACTGGCGTGTGCCGGTGCGGATATTGAGACGCTCAATTGCGCCGGTAGCTCTGGTTGACCGCATCTCGCCTCCTTAAAGCAACAACTGCCAATAGCCGACGTCGATCCATTGATCAAACTTCTTACCGACCTGATTGAAGTGCGCGACTTTGACAAAACCCATTTTTTCATGCAGGGCCACGCTACCGGCGTTGGGCAGGGCAATGCCACCGATCACTGTATGGACATCGCGCGCCTTCAACAACGCAAATAATTGCTGATACAACTGTGCGCCGATACCTTTGCCGCCGCTACCCACAGCCAGATAAATCGAAGCCTCCACTGCGTGCCGGTATGCATGGCGCGGTTTCCATTGCGCAGCATAGGCGTACCCAAGGATACGCCCGTCTTCTTCATAAACCAACCAGGAAAACTGTGCAGAGATGCTCGCAATGCGCTGCGCCATCTCTGCCGCGGAGACGGTTTCAAGTTCAAAACTGATGCTCGTCGTCAGGACATAATGATTATAAATTTCGCAAATGGCAGCAGCATCTGCCTGCACGGCAGGACGAATCGGGAGGTTCATGGGACGTTAAAAAGGTAGGCCAATCGGCAACAATCCATAGTGTAACCAAAATGATGTCGGCCAGCACATCCTGTCTGCTCATTGATTGCCGACGCGCCAAGCGCCTTCATCAGAAAACCGATTTACCCGCGCAGCACTGCCTTGATCTGTTGCAGGGAGCTCGGGTCTTCAATTGTCGTCAGATCACCGGGGTCACGCCCTTCGCACAACGCCTGAATCGAGCGGCGCAACAACTTTCCCGAACGCGTTTTCGGCAGCAAACTGACAAAATACACGCGCGCAGGCCGACCAACTGCGCCAAGGCGTTGATCGACTACGCGCAGGATTTCTGCTTCCAAAACCTGCTGACCGGCGGCATCGGCAATACCATCGCTTTTCTTCGGAATCACAAAGGCAATCGCCACCTGCCCTTTCAATTTGTCTTCCACGCCGACCACGGCCACTTCTGAGACATTGGGATGACTGCAAATGCTTTCTTCGATTTCGCGCGTGCCGAGTCGATGTCCGGCCACGTTGATGACGTCGTCGGTGCGGCCGAGGATGAAATAGTAACCATCGCTGTCGCGGATTCCCCAATCAAATGTGGAATACACCTGAGTGCGAAAATTCGACCAATAGGTGTCGACAAAACGCGCATCGTCGCGATAAACCGTTTGCATGCAGCCAGGCGGCAATGGTCCCTCGATCACCACCACGCCTTTTTCATTGGCGCCACAGACTTCCCCTGTCGACTCATTCATGATGTGCATCTTGTAGCCATACAGAGGCTTGCCGGGACTACCCAACCGCGTCGGTGTATCGTCGATGCCTTTAGCGATCGACAGGATAGGCCAGCCACTTTCGGTCTGCCAATAGTTATCAATCACCGGCACGCCAAGCGCGTTCGATATCCAGTTGGAGGTAGTTTCGTCGAGCGGCTCTCCAGCCAAATACAGACTCTTGAGCGAGGACAAATCGTATTTACTGAAAAACTCTGCCGATTGCTTCTTCAAGACCCGGATCGCCGTCGGAGCCGAAAACATACGCGTGACCCGATATTTTTCCACCAGGCGCCACCAGATGCCGGCGTCGGGCGGCGCGGTTGCCAGCACCGGCAAGCCTTCATACAGAATGGTCGCCATGCCAGCAATCAACGGGCCATAGACGATATAGGAATGCCCAACCACCCAGCCGATGTCGGAGGTGCAAAAATAGGTTTCGCCGGGCTGGCCACAAAACACATGCTGCATCGATGCAGCCAGCGCCACGGCATAACCGCCGACATCGCGTTGTACGCCCTTGGGTTTGCCAGTGGTGCCTGAGGTGTAAAGGATATACGATGGTTCATTCGATTCCAGCCAGACCACCGGCACAGACACGTCCAGATACTGTGCGCGCAACGCGGCATAGCTGACATCACGCCCAGCCGTCACTGACATATCGGCCAACGCGCGATCAACCAGCAATACATGCGCCGGCTGGTGCTGCGCCAGCCGGATAGCATCATCGAGCAAGCCTTTGTAGGCGATTACCTTGCCGCCACGCGAGCCGGCATCGGCCGATATGATCAGGCGCGGTTGCGCGTCATCGATGCGTGTGGCGAGACTATTGGAGGCGAAACCGCCGAACACGACCGAATGTACGGCACCGATGCGCGCACAGGCCAACATGGCAAATACCGCTTCGGCAATCATCGGCATGTAGATCAGCACGCGATCACCGCGCGCAACGCCCAGCGATTGCATGATCGCAGCCATCGCATTGACCTCGCGATGCAGTTCGCCAAAGGTATAGGTTTTTTCAGTGTTGGTTTCTGTGGATACGGCAATCAGCGCAGCTTGCTCAGCGCGTTGCGGCAAGTGACGATCGATTGCGTTATGACACAAGTTGGTTTCACCGCCATTGAACCAGCGTGCAAATGGTGGGTTCGACACATCCAGCGTTTGTGTGAACGGTTTATGCCAGTCGATACGTTTGGCTTGATTGGCCCAAAATTGAGCGGGATCGTCGATGGAGTGCTGGTAAAACGCTGCGAAATTCATGATGTCTCCTCATGGCAATCGTCCTGATTGGGTATGCGGCCAAGCTGCGCCGGCACAGGTTTTATTTTATTGATGGCGACTTATGTTGCCGCGCATATTGCGCTCTACTTTGGCAGAATTTTCTTACGCCCAGCTTAAATTCCCGCCCATTTTTTTGTCGCACTGAACAATGGACTCACGAAAAAAAAGGATGCATCAACGCATCCTTTTTTCTCACAAAAATCAAAATCAGATGACGTACAAATCGACATACTCATTGACCGGCATCGCTTCCAGTTTTTTCTGGTCGAGTGAAATTTTCAGAATATTTTGCTGTTGCTTGAGCGGGAACTGACGCGCCAGATTGGTCTTGAACTTGGCTTCCAGCAGTGGGATGCCATCTTTGCGGCGACGCGCATGACCGATAGGATATTCGACCACGACTTCCTTGAGCTTCTTGCCGTCCTTGAATTCGACAGTCAGCGCATTGGCGATCGAACGCTTCTTCGGATCGTGATAATCCTTGGTATAGGCGGTATCTTCGACGCAGACGATCTTGTCGCGCAAGACATCGATACGCTTGTCGGTCGCGACATCATCTTCATAATCGGAGGCGGTCAATCGGCCAAAGATCAGCGGTACGGCCACCATGTATTGGATGCAATGGTCGCGGTCGGCCGGATTGTTGAGCGGGCCTTTCTTGTCGATGATACGGATGCAGGCCTCGTGTGTGCGTATCGTGATCTTTTTGATGTCTTCGACTTTCTTGCCGGTCTTGACCAGTTCGGCGTGCAAGGTCATCGCCGCTTCCACTGCCGTCTGCGAGTGGAACTCGGCCGGGAAAGATATTTTGAACAAGACATTTTCCATCACATACGATCCATACTTGCGCTGAAATTTGAATGGCTGCCCCTTGAACAACACATCGTAGAAACCCCAGGTCTTGGCAGTCAACACCGATGGATACCCCATTTCACCGGTCTTGGCGATCAAGGCCAGACGCACGGCACGCGAGGTTGCGTCACCTGCCGCCCAAGACTTGCGCGAACCGGTATTGGGCGCATGGCGATACGTCCGCAGCGATTGCCCGTCAACCCAGGCCAGCGACACCGCATTGAGGATTTCATCACGCGTCAGGCCAAGCATTTCAGCGACCACCGCAGTCGAGGCGACCTTGACCAGCACCACGTGATCGAGCCCGACTTTGTTGAATGAGTTTTCCAGCGCGATACAACCTTGAATTTCGTGCGCCTTGATCATGCCGGTGAGCACATCCTTCATCGTCAGCGGCTTCTTGCCCGCCGCCACAGCATTGCGCGAGAGCCAGTCGGCCGTGGCCAGAATGCCGCCAAGGTTATCCGATGGATGGCCCCATTCGGCGGCCAGCCAGGTATCGTTGAAGTCGAGCCAGCGGATCATGGTGCCGATATTGAACGCGGCCTGGATCGGGTCCAGTTGAAATTGCGTGCCCGGCACCTTGGCGCCATTGGGCACAACTGTGCCTGGCACCACCGGCCCCATCAATTTTTTGCAGGCAGGATACTCCAGCGCTTCCAGTCCGCAACCCAGTGTATCAATCAGACAATTACGCGCAGTGTCATAGGCCACTGTGGAGACGATCTTGTACTTGGTGACGTAGTCGACGATATCGACCAACACTTTGTCATGCTTGGGACGGACATTTGAAATATGCGCGGACATTATTTTTCCTATTAGCGAAACATCATTAAAAATCGAATCCTGTCCGAAACCTGGCAATGCGCTCCGACAGAATCGTCAATTCCTGCAATTGTTGGCGAGTTGCTGGCCGATCTTCGAATTCAACAGCATCGACTTCGAGGGAATCTGGATCCAGACCAGTCCATCGCCATGGTTTTCATAACGCAATGCACCGGTACTGGTCGATACCGGTGTCATCTTGTAAGTACTGCCCTTCCACACCAGAGCCATGTTGTCGCCATCGACCTTGATCTCGACCCGCGCACCCTGTTCGCAAGAGAACGAACCGGAAGCCATCTTGCCTGCCCAGGCTGGCCGGATCGCGGCCACTGCCGGTTGCAGCAGCGACGGCACTGGTTTGGTTTCGGTCAGTGGCACCCGCTCGGCGCAGGCCGCCAACAGCAGAGTAAGCGCGAAGGTCAGCGTAAAAGCAGGCGTCGCTTTGGCGCTTTTGTAGAAGTTAAACATGTTGATTCCAATTTCAGGCTCAAAAGATTATGGACGGCATATTACTAACTTTCGTTCCATTTTCTCGTCTTACTCGCCATTGCAATGCAACATGTTTTCTAGTCAGTCGCGCTTTACCATCCTGCATCAACCGTTACTTGCGCTTGCCGATCGGCACAAACTTCAGGTCTTCAGGACCTACATAATTGGCCGAGGGCCGAATGATCTTGTTGTCGATACGCTGTTCAATAATATGCGCAGCCCAGCCGGAGGTGCGCGCAATCACGAACAGTGGCGTAAACATCGCCGTCGGCACGCCCATCATGTGGTAAGACACGGCGGAGAACCAGTCCAGATTAGGGAACATTTTTTTGATATCCCACATCACGGTTTCCAGCCGTTCGGCGATGTCGAACATCTTCAGGGAACCGGCATCCTTGGATAGATTGCGCGCCACTTCCTTGATTACCTTGTTGCGCGGGTCGGAAATGGTATAGACCGGATGGCCGAAGCCAATCACCACTTCCTTGTTGTCGACCCGGCGTTTGATATCGGCTTCGGCTTCGTCGGGATTGTCATAGCGCTTTTGAATCTCGAACGCCACTTCGTTGGCGCCGCCATGCTTGGGACCGCGCAGTGCACCGATGGCGCCGGTAATCGCTGAATACATGTCGGAACCAGTGCCAGCGATGACACGTCCGGTAAAGGTCGATGCATTGAATTCGTGCTCGGCATACAGGATCAGCGAGGTATGCATGGCTTTTTCCCACAGTGCCGATGGTTTTTCACCATGCAGCAGATGCAGAAAATGACCGCCGATCGACTCGTCATCGGTTTCCACCTCAATCCGCTTGCCGTTGTGGCTGTAGTGATACCAGTACAACAACATCGATCCCAACGAGGCCATCAGACGGTCGGCAATATCACGTGCGCCGGGCGTATTGTGGTCGTCTTTCTCTGGCAGCACACAGCCCAGTGCCGACACGCCGGTGCGCATCACATCCATCGGATGCGAAGCCGCCGGCAGCCATTCGAGTGCCGCCTTGACATTGGCCGGCACGCCGCGCAAGGCTTTCAGCTTGGCTTTGTAGGCTTTCAGTTCGGCGCTGGTCGGCAGTTTGCCGTGTACCAGCAAGTGGGCAATTTCTTCAAATTCGCAACTGTCGGCGACATCAAGAATGTCGTAGCCGCGATAGTGCAAGTCGTTACCGGTTTTGCCGACGGTACATAGCGCCGTATTGCCGGCGGTTACGCCCGACAAGGCGACAGATTTTTTCGGTTTGAAACCGGTTGGCTGTTGCTCGCTCATCAACATCTCCTCGCTGATTATGGATGATTACCTATGGGTGGTGACCTATGGCTACTACAGCAACGCAAGGCTTGCGTTGACGCCATACTTATTTGTCCGCGTATTTCTGTTCGAGCTGGTCATACATGGGCTTGTTGACCAGCCGTTGACGCTCCGCGAACGGCGTCACAATGCGTGGATCTTCATCCAGCCTATGGCTGTCGCGCAACACGGTCAGGGCTTTTTGCATACCCGCGACTGCGCCTTGCAAGGCGGCATTGGCATACAACACGATGCCATAGCCGAGCGCGCCCAATTCGTCGGCGCTGAAGATCGGGGTCTTGCCACCGATGACCAGATTGACCAGTTGCGGCTTGTCCAGCACCTGCGGCAGGCGACGGATTTCCTCCGCTGTTTCGGTGGCTTCGACAAACAGAATATCGGCACCGGCTTCGCTGTAACGGGCGGCGCGCTCCAGCGCATCTTCAAAGCCGTGCACGCTGCGCGCATCAGTGCGCGCCATGATCAACATGCCTTCATCGCTGCGTGCATCGACAGCCGCATGGATCTTGCCGACCATCTCGGCACAGGAAATCACGTCCTTGCCGTTGAAATGACCACAACGCTTGGGGGAAACCTGATCTTCCAATTGCACGGCATCGGCGCCGGCACGTTCGAGCGTACGAATCGCGTGGCGCACGTTGAGCGCATTGCCAAAGCCGGTATCGGCATCGACGATCAATGGAATCTCGACCGCATCGCGGATGCGTGCAGTGTGGTCCGCCAACTCGTTGAGACCGATAAAACCTTGATCGGGCATGCCGAAGTACATATTGGTCACGCCGGCACCGGTAACATATAAGGCTTCGAATCCGAGATCGGCAATCACGCGCGCCGACAAGGCATTGAATGCGCCCGGCACCAGCAGGCCGCTGCGCGCATTGACCTTGTCGCGCAGGAGTTGTTTGGTCTTGCTTGAAGCGCTACTCATGAAAATGTCCTTTGCCGTTGTTTCAGCGATTTGAATGGCTAGCTTGATTGCAATGGACATGCCAAGCCCGTTGTTAGGTCGCAAGTAGCACGATGGGCCAAGCTGGGTTGCGCTATAAAAACACAAATAATCAATCACTTAGCTAAATTTGGCATGGCGCCACCCTGCCACGGTCCGATGACACCTCGGAGTGCATCCGTGTTACATTTGAAACATCTGAAACACCTACCATGAAACATGAAACACCCTATCCACCATCCCAGAGATCAACACGATGGCAATGACAAGCCGGTCATCTGGACGGTATCGGTGTCACGCCTGTTTGATCTGTTCCGCGACATCACGCTGGAATACGATGAACAAGCCGAGATCGAGCCAATCCCGCTCGGTTTTGAAGATGCGGTGCGGCATATTCGCGAGCGCCTGGCCAACGAACGTTGTGATGCCGTGATTGCAGCCGGGTCCAATGGTGCGTATCTAAAGAGTCGCTTATCGGTACCAGTCATCATCGCCAAGGCCAGCGGCTTCGACGTCATGCAGGCACTGGCGCGTGCACGCAAGATCACGCCGGATATCGGCCTGATCACCTACCAGGAAACCATGCCGGCATTGAGCGAGTTCCAGAGCACCTTTGGCTTGAACATTGTGCAGCGCACTTATGCCACCGAAGAAGATGCGCGCGCCCAAATCAATGAATTGAAAGCAGCCGGTATCAAGGCCATCGTCGGCGCCGGCCTGATCACCGACCTGGCCGAAGAAGCTGGTCTGGCGGGCATTTTTGTCTACTCGTCGGCGACCATCCGGCAAGCATTTGATGATGCGCTGGAACTGGCACGACTGACGCAACTGGAATCGCACCGTGGCCGTAGCGTACCTGTCGCCGATACCTTACGCGCCAAACACCATCTCAACGATTTACGCGGTGACTCTGCCGAAATGGAAAGTCTGCGCCAGTCAATCACACTGTTTGCCAAGTCACCGGCGACCGTGCTGATTCAAGGCGAAACCGGCACTGGCAAGGAATTGGTCGCCCAGGCGATCCATCGCGCCCATCCACAAATGCAAGGCAAGCTGCAAGCGCACCACCCCTTCGTTGCGGTCAATTGCGGTGCGCTGGCCGAATCCTTGCTGGAGTCGGAGTTGTTCGGTCATGAAGAAGGTGCCTTCACCGGATCGCGCCGCGGCGGCCGTGCCGGCTTGTTCGAAAGCGCGCATCGCGGCACCCTGTTGCTCGACGAAATCGGTGAAATGCCGCTGGCATTACAAACCCGTTTGCTGCGTGTGCTGGAAGAACGAGAAGTGGTGCGCGTCGGTGGCACGCGGCCGATACCAATCCAGGTGCGCATCATCAGCGCCACCCATTGCGACCTCGATAGCCGCATCAAGGATGGCCGCTTCCGTGCCGATCTGTTTTACCGACTCAGCGTATTACGCATGACGCTCCCCCCCTTGCGCGCGCGCCCCGACGATCTGGCGCCACTGGCCGAATGGTGCCTCAAGCATGCACTGGCGGCAATGGATGTGCGCCCGCATGCCAATCTGCATGCCGAGATTGCGCGCTGCATTCCACTTCTAGCGCACTATGACTGGCCCGGCAATGTACGCGAATTACGTAATCTGATGGAGCGTCTAGCGCTGTTCCTGGCAGCCGAACCGTTGCAGGCGCTGACCCCCAGTCTATTGGCGCGCGTCGCACCGGAACTGGTGCGTGACGCTGCAATGCCGACCGCGGCAGCAGGCCAGGCAGAAGAAAGTCTGCAGGACGTGTTGACGCGCTTTGGCGGCAATCGCAGCGCTACCGCAGACTATCTCGGCATCAGTCGCACCACGCTCTGGCGCAAGCTCAACGCAATCCACATTCCCACAATATAAGAATCCATCCAAACGCCGCCGTCAATTTTCTGCTTACATGCTGATCTGGCAATTGACAGCCGCGCCAGCCTACCCGTATTCTCGGTCGGTTGTCCGCTTCAGCCGCATATTGTTTACGTATTTTCTGGATGCGCAAACCACATGCAGTTGAACCACCTTTATCTCAAATCAGGGAGCTCGCATGAATAATAATGGGTCCGCAACCAGCAATATCGCATCCCAAAAACTCCATCCACAGACTTGGCGCGCCGTCATTTCATCCTCGATCGGCAACGCGCTGGAATGGTTCGATGTGTTGATCTACGGCGCCTTTGCCGTGGTCATTGCCAAACTGTTTTTCCCGACCGGGAATGACTCGGTATCGCTGTTGGTGACCTTCGCCACCTTTGGCGTGTCTTTCTTCATGCGTCCCCTGGGTGCCATCGTGCTTGGTGCCTACTCCGATCGGGTCGGTCGCAAAGCAGCGCTGACTCTGTCAATTGCATTGATGATGGTCGGCACGGCATTGATCGCCTTCATGCCCAGCTATGCCACCATTGGCCTGTGGGCTCCGGCTGGTATTGTGCTGGCGCGTTTGATCCAGGGCTTTTCAGCTGGCGGTGAATTCGGCAGCTCGACCGCCTTTCTGGTCGAACATGCGCCGCATCGCCGTGGTTTTTTCTCTAGCTGGCAGGTCGCCAGCCAGGGTCTGAGTCTGTTGCTGGCGGGCGCCTTTGGTGCTGCGCTCAACGGCCTGCTGACCACTGAGCAACTGTTGTCCTGGGGCTGGCGTCTGCCATTCCTGTTCGGCTTGCTGATCGGCCCGGCCGGTCTGTACATTCGCCGCAACCTGGATGAATCGCCAGAATTCGCCTCGACCGAACGCACCGCTACACCGTTGCGCGATACCTTCATGCATCAAAAGGAACGTCTCTTGATTGGCACCGGCGCCGTCATCATGGCAACCGTGTCGGTCTATCTGGCCTTGTACATGCCGACCTACGCCACCAAGCAATTAGGCATGCCGGCCTGGTCGTCGTATGTTGCCATGCTGGTATCGGGCTTGATCATGATGATCTTCTCGCCGCTGGTGGGCCAGTTGTCCGACAAATACGGCCGCACGCCATTCATGATCGCCAGCAGCCTGCTGTATATCGTGCTGACCTATCCGATGTTCGTGTTCCTGACAAATGCACCAACGTTCACCAATCTGTTGCTGCTGCAAGTCGTCATCGGTGTGCTCATGACCATGTACTTTGCGGTGATGCCTGCTTTGCTGGCCGATGTGTTTCCGGTACAGACACGTGGCACCGGCATGTCCTTGAGCTATAACATTGCCGTGATGATCTTTGGCGGCTTTGCTGCACTGATCATTACCTGGCTGATCCAGGTAACCGGCAACAAGCTAGCGGTCAGCTTCTTCGTCATCTTTGGCGCTGCCTTGAGCTTCCTGGCATCGAGCGCCGCTCGCTATCGCTTGAAAGTGAAATAAAAAATTGGGTCGGGTACCTGCTGGCACCCGACCCGAATTTATTGTTTGACTGTGTTATTGCCCTACCCCGCTCCAGCCTGCGCTTCCACTCCCCTTCAATTACTCATTTTCAATCGTCTTCGGCGCCGCCGATGCCGAGTTCCTGAATCTTGCGTGTGATCGTATTGCGGCCGATGCCCAGGCGTACTGCAGCATCGTTCTTGCGGCCATGGGTATGCTTGAGTGCAATCTTGATCAATGCCGCTTCAAACTGACGACCAAGAATGTCCATCACTTCCGGACGCTCTTCGCTCAGCATTTGCGCGGCTTCAACTTCAAGCAGGCTGATCCAGTTACGCTCAGCGCCGGCATCGCCGTCGAATCCGGCCACGCTACCCGCCACCTCAGGTGCATGCATTACTGGCGCTGCGGCCATTTGGGTCGGCACTGCCTGGAAGGTATTGCTACGTTCTTCCACCAGATCTTGCGGCAAATCCTTGACTTCCACGGTCTGCCCTGGCGCCATCACGGTGATCCAGTTGCAGAGATTTTCCAGTTGTCGCACATTGCCTGGCAATTCCAGTTGCGACAGGAATACCATTGCCTGCGGCGACAGCCGCTTGGCTTCCACTCCAAGTTGCCGCGCACTTTGCGTGAGAAAGTGGCGCGCCAGAATCGGTACGTCTTCGCGCCGTTCACGCAGGCTTGGCAGACGCAGACGAATCACATTGAGGCGGTGATACAAGTCTTCGCGGAACAGACCTTCACGCACGCGGTATTCAAGGTTCTGATGGGTCGCCGCGATCACGCGCACATTGGCCTTGAGCGATTGATGGCCGCCGACGCGATAGAAATGACCATCCGACAGCACACGCAACAAACGCGTTTGCAGATCAAGTGGCATGTCGCCAATTTCATCCAGAAACAGCGTGCCGCCTTCGGCCTGTTCGAAGCGGCCGCGCCGCATCGCTTGTGCGCCGGTAAAAGCGCCACGTTCGTGACCGAACAGTTCAGATTCCAGCAAATCTTTGGGAATCGCCGCCGTATTGAGTGCGACAAATGGTTGCGAAGCGCGCGGGCTGTGCTTATGCAATGCACGCGCCACCAATTCCTTGCCGGAACCAGATTCGCCAGTAATCAACACGGTCACATTCGATTGCGATAAACGGCCGATGGCACGGAACACATCCTGCATCGCCGGCGCCTGGCCGAGAATTTCTGGCGCATTGGCCGAGGCTTGCTCGACATCGGCTTCGCGCAGACTTTCTTCCAGCGCACGGCGGATCAGCTCCACCGCTTTGTCGACATCGAAGGGCTTGGCCAGATATTCAAACGCGCCGCCCTGAAATGCCGACACAGCCGAATCAAGATCGGAAAAGGCGGTGATGATGATCACCGGAATACCGGGATGCTT
The DNA here is from genome assembly GCA_026225475.1 of Duganella sp. GTDB lineage: Bacteria > Pseudomonadota > Gammaproteobacteria > Burkholderiales > Burkholderiaceae_D > Herbaspirillum. The sequence continues at coordinate 8,365 of JAMFSU010000045.1, read as the reverse complement.
GGCCTTGATCGTTTGCAGCAACTCCAGGCCCGAGGCCCCCGGCATACGAATATCGGACACCAATACTTGCGGCGTGCCGGTCTGCAATGCCAGCATGGCATCGCGTGCGCTGGAAAAACTTTGTGTGGCGAGATTTTCACGCGCCAGGGCTTTCTCCAATACCCAGCGTATTGATTCGTCGTCGTCAACAATCCAGATCGGTTTCATAGTCTTATCTTTTCCTGCGTGTGGTAAACGGCGTTAGTGGCATGCGCCCGTGTTGCTTTCATTTCCCTGCGATCCCAACGACATCTTGTCAGGGTAACGGGATCAAGATTCTGAAATCCGTATAACCTGGCCGACTTTCACATTCGATGACGCCCATATGCTGCTGCACGAATGTCTGTGCCAAGGTCAATCCCAAACCGCTCCCTCCCTCTCGCCCAGAAACCAGCGGGTAAAAAATGCGGTCCTGGATGTCGGGTGAAATACCAGGGCCATTGTCGATAATATGCAAGTCTAGTGCCAGCCGGTAACGGACCTTGGCCAGCGTCACTTGACGCATTACGCGGGTCTGCAAAACCAGCTCTGCATCGCCGGCACGGATGCGCTCGGCCAATGCTTGTGCAGCGTTGTGAACGATGTTGAGCAAGGCTTGAATCAATTGCTCCTTGTCGCCGCGAAACTCGGGAATCGACAAGTCATAATCGCGGCGAATAGTCAGGCCATTGGGAAACTCAGCGAGAATCAAACTGCGTACCCGCTCGCACACTTCGTGGATATTCACATCGCCGACGATATGCGGTCGCCGGTGCGGTGCTAGCAAACGATCGACCAGCGTTTGCAAACGGTCTGCTTCCTTGATGATCACTTGCGTGTACTCGCGCAATTCCTTGAGATGGCGCTCAGGCAGTTCCAGTTCCAGCAACTGTGCGGCGCCACGAATGCCGCCCAGCGGATTCTTGATTTCATGCGCCAGGTTGCGGATCAATTCCTTGTTGGCCTGACTCTGGTCGAGCAAGCGCTCTTCTCGATCGAGCTTGAGTTGCTGCACGTTCTCGCGCAACTCCAGCAATACCGGTGTATCGGGGCTGTCGAGCGCGGTGACAATCGTATGCACCTGCAAGGGATCACGTCCGGCACGTTCTAGCGCCAGGTCCAAGCGCTTGTCGGCGAATTGATGCGCCACCGCCTGATAAAACAGATTGGCCAACTCTTTGCCATTGAGAAAAAGTTCGCTCAGCTTTTGTTGCGAGAGGACCTTGAACGAACTTTCCAACAGGTTTTCTGCCGCTGCATTGGCATACACGATACCGCCATTGGCATCGAGAATGATGACGGCCGATGCCAGCAGATCCAGGCCATCAAGTGAAGGTAACGTTGTTTTCATGCATTCCATTAGAAACTGGTGATCGATGCGAGCCGCCGCATCGGCGACAGCCATTTGCTTGTCAGCTTCTCTTCAGCTAAGCAAGATTTGGGCGAGCCTGCTCCGGTGCTGGCATCCCCGCCTAACCTGACACAAACTGACGCAAAATCATCCGCATCTGACTACTATTTAACATTTCAAATCACAGCTCGTCATCGCCGTTCGAAATCAAACGGCAATAAAAAAAGGGAAGCAAGCTTCCCTTTTTTTCCATACAAAATCGACGATTACAGCGAGTAGTACATGTCGAATTCGATAGGATGTGTGGTCATGCGATAGCGCTGTACTTCCTGGCCCTTCAGGTCCAGATACGCATCGATCATGCTGTCAGTGAAGACGCCACCACGGGTCAGGAACTCGCGATCCTTGTTCAGTGCATCCAATGCTTCTTCCAGCGAAGCACAGACAGTCGGGATCAACTTGTCTTCTTCTGGCGGCAGATGGTACAGATCCTTCGAAGCAGCTTCGCCTGGATGGATCTTGTTTTGGACGCCGTCCAGACCTGCCATCAGCAGTGCCGAGAAGCACAGGTATGGGTTCGCCAGTGGATCAGGGAAACGGGTTTCGATACGACGACCCTTAGGATTTGCAACGTGCGGGATACGGATCGAAGCCGAACGGTTACGCGCCGAGTAAGCCAGCTTGACCGGTGCCTCAAAACCTGGCACCAGACGCTTGTACGAGTTGGTACCTGGGTTGGTGATCGCGTTCAACGCCTTCGCGTGCTTGATAATACCGCCGATGTAGAACAGTGCGAACTCGGACAGACCAGCATAGCCGTCGCCGGCGAACAGGTTCTTGCCATCTTTCCAGACCGATTGGTGCACGTGCATGCCCGAACCATTGTCGCCGACCAATGGCTTCGGCATGAAGGTTGCCGTCTTGCCGTAGGTATGTGCGACGTTCCAGACCACATACTTCAGTGTCTGAGTCCAGTCAGCGCGCTCGACCAGAGTCGAGAAGCGGGTGCCCAGTTCATTTTGACCTGCGCCAGCCACTTCGTGGTGATGCACTTCGACTGGAATGCCCAAGGCTTCCAGAATCAGCGACATTTCCGAACGCATGTCCTGGAAGCTGTCCACTGGTGGCACTGGGAAGTAGCCGCCTTTGACGGTTGGACGATGGCCGCTATTGCCGCCTTCGATTTTGGAGCCACTGCTCCAAGGTGCTTCTTCGGAATCGATCTTGACGAAAGAACCGGACATGTCCGCACCCCAACGTACGCCGTCGAAAATGAAGAATTCTGGTTCTGGACCAAAGTAAGCAGTGTCACCCAGACCGGAAGACTTCAGGTAAGCTTCAGCGCGCTTGGCAATGGAGCGTGGATCACGGTCGTAACCCTTGCCATCGGATGGCTCGATCACGTCACATTGCATGAACAATGTGGTTTCTTCCATGAACGGATCAATGTTGGCAGTATTTGGATCAGGGATCAGCAACATGTCGGAGGCTTCGATACCCTTCCAGCCAGCGATCGACGAACCGTCAAATGCATGACCGGATTCAAACTTGTCGATGTCGAAATGGGACACTGGAACAGTAACGTGCTGTTCTTTACCCCGGGTGTCGGCAAAACGGAAATCAACAAATTTGACTTCATTGTCTTTCACCAACTTCAAAACCTCTGCGGCCGTCCTTGCCATGCGAATCTCCTAAAACGAGGAAGTAGTATAAATTTGTACAAAAATTGGGGGATGAGCCGACTACGTGCGACTTAATGTTTACAACAAATACAACAGATAGTGCGCCAGAACTCAGCGGACAATGATAGCAGATTCCATGCCATCAACTATCTGCGGGGGGCAGGTATGGCATATTTTAGGGAGTTATTGCTCTGTAAGCGTTTTCGGACAGTGCAAAGCTAATCACGCATTGAACCAAAATAGTGCATTTCGCAATAAATGCACTATATTTGGACTTAATTCTCAAATTGCACCAATTTGGGTTGGTGCGATCTACTTTTTTGTGTTGGCCACACAGTTTTGCTTTTTTTCATTCATCATCAGGATTTGCCATGACCAAGCTCAACGACATTCTCGCTAGTGCGCACCAACGTGCCAAAAGCGCTCAACTTCCCTATGCCGGTGCCGTGACACCACAGGAAGCTTATGAATTACTGCAAGGAAATTCTGCTATCAGATTGGTCGACGTCCGCACCAAGGCAGAACGCGACTGGGTCGGCCAAGTGGAGATTGCCAAAGAGCAGCATTTTGCAGTGCAGTGGAATCTGTATCCGGAAGGCACACCCAATCCACAGTTTCTAGAACAACTGGCCGCCATAGCGAACCAGCAGACCCTACTGCTGTTCTTATGTCGCTCTGGCGTACGCTCACGCCATGCAGCCAAACTGGCTAGCGAACATGGTTACACTGCTTGCTACGACATTCTGGAAGGATTTGAAGGCAACAAGGATGGTCAGGGCCATCGAAAAACCGTCGAAGGATGGTGCAAAGCCGCCTTGCCTTGGATCGGCGCCTAGCAACATTGGCAAGCCGTGGCGCGATATCAGAACGCATGCAGTTGCTGGCGCAGTATCTCCAGCACTGCTTCCAGATCATCGGCGCTGGCCCCTGCATCAGGAAAGCTCATCGCTTCGAGTCGGTCCAGCGAAACGACCACCTGCGCGGCGCCGATAGCCAAGGCCGCGCCCTTCATCCTATGGACCCAACGTTGCAACATTGGTAGATCAAAGCGTGCGACGCACGCCTCCAAGGTTGCCATGTCGCTCAGCGAAGTTGACCGGTACAAGCTGCTCAACTCGACGCGCAGTGCTTCGTCGACCACGACAGACTCGGGTCCGGTGATACCCATACTGACCATGCCGCACCAGAATACCAAAGCCTCACGCAACGCCTGTGGTGGAATCGGCTTGCAGAGGATGTCATCCATGCCGCTATCAAAACAATGCTGCCGATGTGCGGCGTCGGTGTCGCCAGAAATCGCAATGATGGGCAAACGGCGCGTCCGCGTAGCGGACGTCTGCGATGCCTGCTCGCGTACTTGCCTGGCAACTTCATAACCGCTGATGTCAGGCATCTGACAATCGAGCAACACAAGATCAACGCCACCTTCTTCAATAACACGTAGCCCTGCTCTGCCGTCGACTGCGCTCAATACGGTGCAACCCAGTTTCTTCAATTGCCGTTCGATGACGACGCGATTGGTCGCCGAATCATCAACAACCAATACCACCAATTGCTGCCAAGATGGCTGCGCGCTGTCGTGATCAGACGATACAGGGAAAGGCGTAGTGTTCATGTGTCGTTCTATCTATCCTGAAGTTCGTTTGCGGTTTAAAAAAACGCATCTGCCATGCGTATCCGGCGAATGAAACGCTGCGCTCTTGGGCGATCATGTACATGATACTGAGCAAAGGTTTTCGTTATTTTCTTGGCGTGATCTGATTTAGCAATTGGCATAGGCGTAATGCCGCACAAGATGACCGTAGTTGCCGCTGAGAGCTACCAACAATCAAACATTCATCCGAGAATAAACGAGAACAGGCTAGACAACGGCACTCGATAGCCGTGCCTCTGTACGTCGTCTTTTTAGCAAAAAAAAACAATAACTGATACCAGGAAAAAGAACGATGCTAGCTTAAATATAACTTCTTTTTCCGAAGCTTACCCATAGAAACGATATGAATTTTAGTTTTCACTCAAAAATCATCAAAAATTGAAAAAAATTATCCTGGCAATGCTTCTACAATAAATTCAACATTTTTTCAAAATCCTACGCGTGAAACCGCAAAATAACCGCTGACAAAATGCCAAATACATAATGAAATATTTCGTCAAAAATTACACTTTATTACAGTGACGACATCAAAATATCGCCATACTTTATCCACCTTTTTTTGATCGGAAACTTGCATGCGCACGTGGCCCAGATCTGGCTGGACGACATTGCTGGCAACCGGACTGTCACTATGTCTTTTCCAGATGGCATATGCACAGGCTTTAAGTGCACAGGAACGCGCTTTGCATGTACTGAACCGGCTGGCATATGGCCCACGTCCAGGCGAGCTTGCCGCTGTAGAAAAAATTGGTGTCAAACGCTACATCGATGATCAACTCCATCCGGAACGCATCAGCTTGCCGGACGATTTGCAACAGCGTCTCAATGATCTGAATACGTATCAACTGACGACTGCCCAGTTGTATCGACAATACGGCCCACCATCATTTCCGCCGAATACAGTGAGCGCTGAAGAAAAAAACGCCGCACGTCAGCGCGCTGGCAAGGAAATCACCCCGCAAAGTCACCTGGCCCGACTTTGGTTGGCAACTGAAAATCCGCGCCAGTTGCAGGAAGTCATGACCGAATTCTGGTTCAATCATTTCAATGTCTTTGAAGGCAAGGAGTGGGATCGTTACTGGACCGCCGACTACGAAAAAAATGTCATCCGCCCCAATGCGCTCGGCAACTTCCGTCAATTGCTTGGCGCCGTGGCGCATCATCCAGCCATGCTGTATTACCTCGACAATTGGCTCAGCAGCGGCGTCAATACGCCCGGCGCCAAGGGCCGCTACAAAGGCCTCAACGAAAACTACGCACGCGAGCTGATGGAGCTGCATACCTTGGGCGTCGACGGCGGCTATAGTCAAGCCGATGTGATCGCACTAGCGCGCATCCTGAGCGGCTGGACCATCGATGTGCAAGACCTCAAAAATGGCAACGACGATGCCAGCTTTCAGTTCAATGCACGTCGCCATGATGCTGGCACCAAACAATTGCTGGGACGTACAATTGCGCCGTCCGGTCAACAAGAAGGTGAAAACGCGCTCGATATGCTGGCGCGCAACCCGGCCACGGCGCGTTTCATTGCCACCAAACTGGTCCGCTATTTTGTCTCCGATCAAGCTGACCCGGCGCTGGTGCAGCAACTGGCACAACGCTTCCTGGCCACCGATGGCGATATCAAGGCGGTCTTGCGCAGCTTGTTCGACAGCCCGCAATTCTGGTCGCGCAGCAATTATCAAACCCAGTTCAAGACACCGTATCAATATGTCGTTTCAGCCTTGCGCGCCAGCGCCACGCCAGTGGTCAACGGCAAACCGGTCAGCAACGTTCTCAATCAGTATGGCATGCCCTTGTATGGCTGGCTGACGCCGGAAGGCTACAAGTTTTCGCAAGAAGCCTGGCTCACACCCGATGCCTTGTTACGACGCATCAACTTTGCCAATAGTTTGAGTAACGGAAAATCAGCAATTGCACGACCAGAAGGTGCGCCAGCGGGTAATGACGCCGTCGCCGTTGATCCGCAGCGGTTGTTGCAGACGCTGGCACCGATGCTGAGCCAACAAGATGTCACAACGATCAATGCCGCGCCGACCAATCTTCAGGTCGGCTTGATTCTGGGCAGTCCCGCCTTCATGCAACGTTAGGCAACCTTGGTTGCGCAGGGAGAACACATGCAGCGCCGCGACTTCATCCGCTATGCCGGCCTAGCTGGTGCCGCCAGCATTCTGATCCCGATCGGCTTGTCAGGCTGCGCCGTGGTGCCTGCCGGCAAGCAAAGCGCAACCGCTGCAAACGGCACTGCACCACTTGCCTATGGCATAGCAAAACCACGTCCGCACACCAATGGTGACGGCACGCCGCGTATGGTCGTGGTGTTTCTACGCGGCGCGGTCGATGGTTTGAACGTGGTGGTGCCGCATGGTGACCAAGCGTATTACCAGGCACGTCCCGGCATTGCGGTGGCGCGCCCTGGCATGCCCAATGGCGCGATCGATTTGACCGGCTATTTCGGCCTGCATCCAGCATTGCGTCCCTTGCTGCCGTATTGGGACAGCGGCCAACTGGCCTTTGTCCATGCCTCGGGATCTCCCGACGGTTCGCGCTCGCACTTCGAGGCGCAGGATTACATGGAAACCGGCACGCCCGGTCAACACAGCATCCATGATGGCTGGATGAATCGTCTACAAGGCTTTCTACCACGTGCTGATTCACCGGTACAGGCGTTGACAATGGGCGAATCGATTCCACGTATTCTCAGCGGCCACCAGGTGGTGGCCAACATGCCGACCGGGCGCGATGCGACGCGCCCAACTTTGATTGATCAACCCAAGGTAAGTCAGACGTTTGCAGCACTGTATGCCGGCAATGGCGAACTCAGCAAGGCCTACCGCGATGGCGTGACCGCGCGCAAAGAATTGCTGGCAGAACTGAGTAGCAGCGAGCAACGCATGGCCAACAATGGCGCACCGCTGCCGAATGGCTTGTCGATCGACACCGCACGCCTGGGACGGCTCATGCGCAGCGACCCGCGCATTCGCCTCGGTTTCCTGGCCGTGGGCGGTTGGGATACCCATACCAACCAAGGCAATGGTACTGGTCAACTGGCAGGACGTCTGGCGCCACTGGCCACAGGTCTAAGCACGCTGGCGCAAGAACTTGGTCCGGCTTTCAATGACACCGTCATTGTAGTGATCTCGGAATTTGGCCGCACTTTCCGAGAAAATGGTAATGGTGGCACCGACCATGGCCATGGCAATGTAATGTGGTTATTGGGAGGCAATATCCGCGGCGGCACAATTTACGGACAATGGCCGGGCCTGCAACAGGCACAACTCAATGAAGGACGCGATCTAGCAATCACCACTGATTTCCGTGCCGTCATGTCGACGCTGGCAGAAAAGCATATGCGCATCCACGACAATGCACTGCAACAGATTTTCCCGCAATACACAGCCGGTTTGCAGCACGTTTCCAGTATTTTGATCTGATCGTAGCCCACGAAAAAAGAGCCTCATCCGCTCTAATGCAGTTCCGTTAAGAAAAGGCCAGTGTGGTTTTCTTGGCTTTCTTGGTTGCTGATGCTGTGTTTTCTTCGGACGACCTAGCCGGGGGCGGCCCGGCAGCCGCTCACTTTCTTTGGTCTCGCCCAAAGATAAGTAAGCAAAGAAAGGCGACCGCTACTGCATCGCCCCTACGGGGTTCCCGGCGCTGCGG